>NZ_JCAFRG010000007.1:0-222196 GCF_059367845.1 Stenotrophomonas sp. YJH_SMC_20
ACATCCTGGCCAGAAAGCTGGCCAGGATCGCTTGGGGCGTCTTCAAGAGCGGCCGGGACTTTGACCCGGCCATGCTGAAAGTGGGTCAAGCCTGCTTCCAGCAGGCTTGACCACGAACATAGGATCTCGGCTCTACAGGAACGCGTGCTTCAACCCTCCAGCGCGTCCAGGTAGCTGCGGCGCCAGTGGTTGATGTCGTAGGTGCGCAGGTGCTCCATCATCGCGTGCCAGCGCTCCTTGCGCCTGCTCAGCGACATCGTGGCTGCGGTGGCGATCGCATCGGCCACGCCGTCCAGATCATGCGGGTTCACCAGCAGTGCCTGCTTCAGTTCGTCGGCGGCGCCAGCCAGCAGTGACAGCACCAGCACGCCCGGATCCTCCGGGTCCTGCGACGCCACGTATTCCTTGGCCACCAGGTTCATGCCATCGCGCAGCGGCGTGACCAGGCCGACCGCCGCCGCCCGGTAGAAGCCGGTGAGCGTAGCATGTGTGAAGTTCTGGTTGACGTACCGCAGCGGCGTCCAGTCCGGCTCGGCATGGCCGCCGTTGATGTGGCCAGCGATCTGCTCCAGCTGACTGCGCAACTGCCGGTACTCGGTGACATCACCGCGCGAGACCGGGGCGATCTGCAGGTAGGTCAACGAGCCGCGCTGGTCAGGGTGGCGCTGCAGGTAGCGCTCGAAGCCAAGGAAGCGCTCGGGGAGGCCCTTGGAATAGTCCAGGCGATCCACGCCGATTGCCAGCTGGCGGTCGCGCAGGCTGGCGCGAAGATTCTTCACGGCGGTCTTGGTGGCGGCTGTGCCGGCCTGGCGTGCGATCAGCTCGGTGTCGATGCCGATCGGGAAGGCTGCTGCACGGAAGCGGCGCCCGCCCGGCGCTTCCAGCTCGCCGTTGTCGAGCACGCGCCCGCCGCCGAACAGGCGCAGGTAAGTCTGGAAGCGATCGGCATCGCGCTGGGTCTGGAAGCCGACCAGGTCGTAGGCGTACAGCGCGGAGAACAACCGCAGGTGATCGGGCATCGCCTGCAGCAGGTCGGCCGACGGCATCGGGATATGCAGGAAGAAGCCAATGCGGCAGCCGATGCCGCGCTCGCGCAGCAGCGCGCCGAGCGGAATCAGGTGATAGTCATGGATCCAGACGATGTCATCCTCGCGCAGCAATGGCGCGAGCTTGTCGGCGAACAGCGCATTGACCTTGTGGTAGGTCTCGCGGGTACCGCGGTCATAGTCGACCAGATCCAGGCGGAAGTGCAGCAGTGGCCACAGCGTGCGGTTGGCAAAGCCGTTGTAGTAGCCATCGACCTCGCGCTTGCTCAGGTCCATAGTGACGTAGTCGATGTCACCGTCCTTCTGCCGGTGCAGCGTGCCGCTGCCTTCCTTTACGGTCTTGCCGCTCCAGCCGAACCACAGGCCGCCGCGCTCCTTCAGGGCGGCCAGCAGGCCGACCGCCAGCCCGCCTGCGCGGTTCTCGCCGGGCACGGCCACACGGTTTGAAACCACGACCAGACGACTCACGATGCCTCCTGCCAGGACCGCGACAGGCGCATCGCGGCGGTGATCAGGCCGACGTGCGAATAGGTCTGCGGGAAATTGCCCCAGGCCTCGCCGCTGTCGAAGGCCAGATCCTCCGACAGCAGGCCCAGGTGGTTGCGCTGCTTCAGCAGCAGCTCGAACATCTCGCGTGCTTCATCCATGCGCCCGATCGCCGCCAGCGCATCGATGTACCAGAACGTACAGATGGTGAAGCTGGTTTCCGGTTCTCCGAAGTCATCCGGCGCGACGTAGCGGTACAGCGAATTGCCGTGCTTGAGGTCGCGGCCGATGGCATCGACGGTGGCAATGAACCGGGCGTCCATCGCGTCGATGAAGCCGATGTCGGCCAGCAGCAGCAGCGAGGCATCCAGGCGATGGCCGCCGAAGGTATCGGTGAAGTGGCCCAGCTCCTCGCTCCAGGATTCGGCCATGATGCGGGCGTGGATGGTGTCGGCGCGCTCGCGCCAGTAGTGTGCGCGGTCATCACGCTTCAAGCGCACGGCGATCTTGCACAGGCGGTCGCACGCAGCCCAGCACATCGCGCTGGTGTAGGTGTGCACTTCGGTGCGGCCGCGGAATTCCCACAGGCCGGCATCGGGGACGTCGTGCAGGGCGAAGGCCTGTTCGCCCAGGGGTTCCAGGCGGGCAAACGTGTGCGCGTCGCCGGGATCCTGCAGGCGACGGTCAAAGAACAGCTGCGTGGACGCCAGCACCACGCTGCCGTACACGTCGTGCTGGCGCTGCACCCAGGCCAGGTTGCCGCGACGCACCGGGCCCATGCCGCGGTAGCCGGACAGGCTGGGCACCTCATCCTCGTCCAGCTTGGCCTCGAAACCAATGCCATACAGCGGTTGCAGCGTACCGTCGGTGGTGGCCAGGTTGAAGATGTAACCGAGGAACTGTTCCATCGTGCGCGTTGCGCCCAGACGGTTCAGCGCGCGCACCACGAACGCCGCATCGCGCAGCCAGCAGTAGCGGTAGTCCCAGTTGCGCACGCTGCCGGGGGCTTCCGGAATGGAGGTGGTCATCGCCGCGATGATCGCGCCGCTGTCTTCGTACTGGCACAGCTTCAGCGTGATCGCGCTGCGGATCACCGCGTCCTGCCATTCCAGGGGAATGGACAGGTAACGCACCCATTCGCGCCAGTAGTCGCGGGTGCGCTGGAAGGCTTTCTGCACGTAGCCGCTGATCGAGCGGTTGAGCGATTCGTCCACGCCCAGGATCAGGTGGACGGGATGGCTGAGCACGAACGGCAGGCCGTCGCGCACGAAGCGGACCGGCACATCGGTGGTCAGCCGCAGCACGTGCTCGGGCAGGATCCAGCGCACATGGTTGCTGCCCCAGGTGGACTCCGGCACGCGCGCGCCCCAATCGGCCAGCGGGCGGGCGCGCACGGTGATGCGTGGGCTACCGGCCAGCGGGCGCACCTGGCGGATCAGGCTGACCGGCCGGTAGAAGCGGTCGTTCTGGCGCCAGCGGGGCGCGAAGTCGAGGATCTCCAGTTCGCCGCCGTGCGTGTCGCGCAGGACGGTGCGCAGGATCGCCGTATTGGTCAGGTACTCCTGCTCGCTGCTGGCGAAGTCTTCCAGCTCGATGGCGAAGTCACCACCGGTCTGCTGGTTGGGGCCGAGCAGGGCACAGAAGGTGGGGTCGCCGTCGAAGGTGGGCAGGCAGCTCCAGACAACGCGGGCACGTTTGTCGACCAGGGCGCCGAAGCTGCCGTTGCCGACCACGCCCAGATCAAGATCGGGTTGGGTCATCACGCGGTACATCTCGGTTGCGGCCGTGGGGGGGCCGGGTCAATAGGCATTCTCACGCAGCCAGGCGTGCACGCTGCGTATGTCGGGCAGCGCGAACACGGCCACGCTGGGTTCGCGTTCGCCCACCAGCACGCTCCAGCCATGCTGGCCGTTGGCAGCGTCGAAGCCGAATTCGTCGGTGAGGTCGTCACCGAGGAAGACGGGCAGGCGGCCACGGAAGGGCAGGTACTGCATCATCCTCCGCACCGCACGGCCCTTGTCGCTGCCAACCGGGACGAACTCGACCACGTGGTCGCCGGGTTGCAGGCGGTAACTGGAACGGCCGCGCACGTGGCGGTCGGCGAAGGCGCGCACATCGCTGGCGGCGTGCGGCGCGCCGCGCCAGTGCAGCGCCAGGCCGACACCCTTGTCTTCCACCAGCACGCCGGGGTGGCCATGGGCGAAGCGCATCGCCTGCTGGTGCAGCGCGTGCAGCCACTCGGCGGTGTCGTCGTCGTGCTCCTCGCGCAGCACACGACCGTCCTCGCCGCGCAATTCATGGCCATGCAGGCCCGCGGCAGGCAGTTGCAGGGGAGCGAACAGTTGATCGAGCTGCTCAAGCGGGCGACCACTGACCAGTGCTACGGCACCTTCCAGGCGGTCGCTGATGCGGCCGATGGCGTCACGCACATCCGGCAGCAGCTGCACGGCATCCGGGCGCGCAGCGAACTCGATCAGGGTGCCATCGACATCGAGGAACAACGCACAGGCGTCGTCCAGCAATGGCGGTGGCGGACGCAGGGGGAGCGGTTCAGCCATGCGGCCCACCTTGCCAGCGTGGGCGTGTACGTGGGGTCGAGGGCAGGCTACGGATCAGCTTCGGTGGGTGCCGACCGTTGGTCGGCACGGCAGGTCAGCCTGCATCCAGCCCAAACAGCGCGGACCAACGGTCCGCACCCACCCAACGCGATCAGAACGTATAGCGGACGCGGCCGTAGTAGTACGCGCCATTGCTGCCGATCGGCGACAGCACGTCATACGGCAGGTTGCCGAAGTAGTGGATATCGCTGTTGGACCGATCCGGGTAGTTGTCGGTCAGGTTCTGCCCGCCGATGGCCACGCTCCACTGCGGGGTGATGCGGTATTCGACTTCCGCGTCCAGCTGCCACTCGGCCTGGTAGGTCTGGCGCGGGATGTAGCCATCACCGAAGTTGAACACGCGGGTGGCGCTGCCGTAGCGGTTCACGCGGCTGCTCAGCGACCAGTGGTCGTTGCTCCAGGCAGCCGAGAAACTGCCACGTGTACGCGGTGTGGCATCGGTCAGCGTGTTGGTCTCTTCAATCCCGAACAGCACATAATCCGGGTCCAGTGCCTGCAGCTGGGCCGGCGTGGCCAGCACGTTCTTCAGCGTGGTCTTGGTATACGCATAGGTGCCGGTCAGCAGCAGCTGGCCATCGCCCAGCGACTGGCGCCAGTTGCTCACCAGCTCGGCGCCACGGGTGCGGGTATCGGCGGCGTTGACGAAGAAGCTGGCGCTCTGCAGGCCGCTGACACCGTAGTTGGCTGCCACGTAGCCGGTCAGTGCATCACCGGTGATGCTCTCCGACAGTGCGATGCGGTCGTCGATGTCGATCTGGAAGAAGTCCAGCGACAGGTCGAAGTGTTCGCCGATGCGACTGGTGAAGCCCAGCGACGTGTTCAGGGATTTTTCCGGCTTCAGGTCCTGCGCGCCCAGGCCACGCGCGATCGGATTGTTGACCGACAGCAAACGGCCCTGCACCAGCTGGCCGCCAGCGTTGTAGCCGGTGGAGGTGGACTCGTAGCCGATCTGTGCCAGCGACGGCGCACGGAAGTTGTTGGAGATGGCGCCACGCAACGCGAACGCAGGGGTGAATTCGTAGCGCAGGCCGAGCTTGCCGGTCAGCTCGCCGCCGAAGTCGTCGTTGTGCTCGTAGCGCGCGGCCAGATCGGTGGAGAACTTCTCGCCAAACTGGCTGGACAGGCTGGCATAGGCGCTGGCCACGTCGCGCGACAGGGTGGCGGCGTCCTGTGGGGTCAGGCCGCCACCGGCCTGTGAGCCGGTCGGGCGGTCGGTGTACGGGCCCGCCGCATAGCTGGCCGGGTCGCCGGGGCGGGTCTGGTAGCGCTCATGGCGCGCTTCCACGCCCAGGCCCAGCGTGTGGCTGATGCTCTCGCTCTGGGTGAACACGCGGCTCAGGTCGAGGTTGCCCACGGTCTGCGCGTACTCGTAGTCGGCGGTCTTGAAGCGGGTCGGGCTGGTCGGGCCCAGCGACGCGTTGAGCGAATCACGCAGGCGGTAGGTGAAGTCGTTCTGGCCGTAATCGACGCTGCCGTCGTAGCTCCATTCGCCCCACTGCCCACGCACGCCGGCCACGGCCTGCACGTCGCGGTTCTCGCCTTCGGAGATCGGCCGGTAGCCGTTCGGATAGACCTGCTTCCAGTTGGCATCGCCATCGGGGTAGCGGAAGTAGTTGGCGCCTTCGGTATCGCGCTGGTTGAAGGTGCCGAACGCGTAGAACGTCGAGGTCTGGCCCACCGGGATCTCGGTGTTCAGCCACAGGTTGATGTCCTTGCTCTGGCCATCGCCCAGCACATAGTTGCGCTTGCCCTGCAGCGCCAGGTTGCCCGGGGTCTGGTCCCATGGCGGAATCTGGTCGAAGCCGGCGCGGTTGGTGCCGTTGCGGTGCTTGTATTCCAGACCGACGCGCAGGAAGCCGCCGTCTTCGCCCAGCGAAGTGCCGACCTTGGCGCTGAGGTTGCCGGTCTGGCCGTCGGTGAGAGTGCGGCCGATCGGCTTGAGGTCGGTGTGGTTGGCACCGTAGCTCGCCTCGATCTCGCCGCCGTCACCGCCGTTGTCGAGGATCACGTTGATCACGCCGGCCACGGCGTCCGAGCCGTACAGTGCCCCGGCGCCATCGCGCAGCACTTCAATGCGCTTGATCGCGCTGACCGGAATCGAATTGAAATCGACCGGGGTGGTGCCCTTGCCGATCTTGCTGTCGGTGTTGACCAGCGCGGTGTGGTGGCGGCGCTTGCCGTTGACCAGCACCAGCACCTGGTCCGGCGACAGGCCACGCAACTGCGCGGCGCGCACATGGTCGGCGCCACCGGAGTTGGACTGGCGCGGGAAGTTGAACGACGGCAGCAGCGCCTGCAGCGCGCTGCCCAGCTCACCGTTGACCACGCCCGCCTTGCGGATGTCCTCGGCGGTGAGCACATCCACCGGCGAGGTGGATTCGAGCACGGTGCGGTCGGCGGCACGGGTGCCGGTGACGATCACCGTATCCAGGTTGGTGGCGTCCTGGGCCAGGGCCGGGACGGCGGCGGAGGAAAGCGCGAGGGTGATGGCGAGGCCGAGCGGCGACGCGAGCAGGCGGGCGGACATGGGGGCTCCAGCAACAACGACGACGGGGGAAGGGGAGATAGTTTCACTTACATCCATCCGGATGAAGCGATATATTATCTTCGCGTGATGACCGGTGCGGATGCAAGCCCCTGCCGGTCCGGCATGAGCTGATGCCCGGTTGGCATCAGCACGCCGGGCCGGTGGCGCTGTACGCTGCCGGCTCGCCTTGTCCCCCTTCCCCGGAGCTGTACCGATGAAACACCTTGGCCTCGTCTTCGCCGTGCTGCTGGCCACCAGCGGCTGCGCCAGCCTCTCTTCGCAGGCGCCCAGTGCCTATGCCACGGCCACCACCGCCGAACTGAAGGGCGATGCCGCACGCCCGTCCGCCGGCCATGGCTGGGTGCGCAGTGAGCTGTACTTCGGCGTGGGCGAGGAGCAGGGTGCCGGCAACCGCCCGCAGGCCGACACCATCAGCGAGGCGCAGTGGCGCACGTTCCTGGACAAGGAAGTGACCCCGCGCTTCCCGGATGGCCTGACCGTGTTCGATGCCTACGGCCAGTGGCTGTTCCGCGGCGATGCCGCGCCCAACCGCCTGCGCACGAAGGTGCTGGTGGTGCTGCACGAGGACACCCCGCAGCGCCGCGCCGATATCGAAGCGATCCGCCTGGCGTGGAAGCAGCAGACCAGGCATCAATCGGTGCTGTGGTCGCGGCAGCCGGTCGAGGTATCGTTCTGAGTTGAAGGTGCCGCCGCGGTGCCGCAGGGAGCGATGATGAACTACAGGGAATGCCTGCTGGGCCTGGTATTGGTGGGCGCGCTGGCACCGTTGACGCAGGCGCGTGGCGACGACGGCGAAACGCTACGCTTCCAGGTGGCCGCTCATGTGCAGGCGCATGCCGATCCCCAGCAGGACGGAAGCATCGTGGTGCAGCTGTCACCGTCGGGCAAGCGCCAGACGCTGGCGGGCGCGGCGGATGCCGACGGCAATTCGCGCTGGGGTCTGGAGGACGTCGATTTCGATGGCTACCCGGAACTGGTCGCGCGCGCCTCGGTGGGCATGGTCAATGAAGCGGTGGCGGTGTACCGCTTCGATCCGGCCAGTGCCGGTTTCCGCGCGCTGCAGGCCGATACCCACGGCAAGGACAGTTGTGGTGACCTGATGGGGCTGAGCGTGGACGTTGCCACCCGCACCCTCACCAGCAGTTGCCGCAGCGGCCCGATGTGGTACACCGACCAGTACCGGTTTGCAGGCGCGAAGCTCCATCTGTACCGCTCTGAGAGCGTGCTGATGCTGGGCGATACGTTGAACGCCGCGCTGCATTGGGAACAGACCGAAGAGCAGGGCCCGTTGGCGGTCTGGCGCACCTATGACCCCGCCGGCCGTGTGTTGGAAAGTGCCATCGCCGATGGCCTGGGCGCACCGCCGGATGGACCGTTGCGCGGCCAGCAGGCCACCGTGGTACCCGCGCGCCTGTTCCTGTTCGACCGGCCTGGTGCGTCCAGCACCAAGCGTTACTTGGTGCAGGGCGATCGCGTGGAATTGCAGGATGAACAGAACGGCTGGGTGAAGCTGCGCTATCGAAGCCCGAATCACGGCGCGGTGGAGGGCTGGATCAACGTCAACGATTGACGAGACGTCTACCCGCAGTTTGCACATCGAGGCAATGGGCAACTTGCCCACGGGGGCATCACTTCATCAGGTCTAGCCTCGGACGTTCCCCCGTTCGAGGATGTATCCGATGAGCAAGCGCGTGGCCGAAATCGTGGTGGACGCCCTGCAGCAGGCTGGTGTCCGCCGTTGCTACGGCATCGTGGGCGATACGCTCAACCATGTGACCGATGCGATGCATGGCAGCGAGATCGCCTGGGTGCACGTGCGCCATGAAGAAGTGGCAGCGTTCGCCGCCGGCGCCGATTCGCTGGTGAGCGGCGAGTTGACCGCCTGTGCGGGCTCCTGTGGTCCCGGTGGCCTGCACTTCATCAACGGCGTGTTTGAGAGCAACCGCAACCGTGCGCCGATGGTGCTGATCGCCAGCCAGGTGGTGACCAGTGAGCTGGGCATGGAATTTCCGCAGGAAGTGGATTTCAAGGCGGTCTATGGCAGCTGCACGGTGTTCTGCGAGCAGGTGCACAGCCCGGAGCAGGCGCGACGCGTGGTGGCCCTGGCCTGCCAGGCGGCGATCAGCCGGCGTGGCGTGGCGGTAGTGATCCTGCCGGCCGACATCAGCCAGGCTGAGGTGAAGCACGATGTGCCGTTCTCGGTGCACTACACCCAGCCGGTGCTGCGCCCGTCCGACGCCGAACTGCAGCGCATTGCCGAGCTGCTGGGGCAGGGCAAGCGTATCGGCATCTATGCCGGTGCCGGTTGCCAGGGCGCGCACGCGCAGCTGCTGGAACTGGCCCGGCGCCTGCAGGCGCCGGTTGCGCATACTTCGCGCGCCAAGGATTTCGTCGAGCCGGACAACCCGTACAACATGGGCATGACCGGAATCTTCGGCATCGAGTCTGGCTTCCACACGCTGATGGAGTGCGACACGCTGCTGCTGCTCGGCGCCGACTTCGCCTGGGGCCAGTTCTACCCCGACAAGGCCACGATCATCCAGATCGACCGTGATGGCAGCCACCTTGGCCGCCGCCACCCGGTGAACCTCGGCGTGGTCGGCGATATCGCGCCCACGCTGGATGCGTTGCTGCCGATGCTGCCGCCGCGCGAGGACGGCAGTTTCCTGGACGAGTGCATCGAGCATCGCGACAAGGCGCTGAAGAAGCGCGAACAGGAGGAGCAGCCGGGCGAGGGCGAGCTGATCCACCCGCAGCACCTGACCGCGCTGCTCTCGAAGCACGCTACCGAGGATGCACTGTTCACCGCCGACGGCGGCTCGCCGATGGTGTGGGTGCTGCGCCATATCCGCGTGAACGGCCGCCGCCGCACGCTGACCAGCCTGCTGCACGGCACGATGGCCAACGCGATGCCGCAGGCGCTGGGACTGCAGAAGGCCTTCCCCGGCCGGCAGGTGATTTCACTGTCCGGCGATGGTGGGCTGGCAATGCTGCTGGGCGACCTGTTGACCGCGGTACAGGAGAATCTGCCGATCAAGGTGGTGGTGTTCAACAACGGCTCGTTGAACTTCGTCGAGCTGGAGCAGAAGGTGGAAGGCCTTCTGGATAACTACACCGACCTGAAGAACCCGGACTTCGGCCGCCTGGCCGAAGTGATCGGCTTCCATGGCCGCACGGTCACCCGTAGCGAGGATCTGGAGGAAGCGGTGCAGGATTTCCTGTCGCAGCGCGGCCCGGCATTGCTGGACGTGCACACCAGCCGCGCCGAGCTGGTGATGCCGCCGCAGATCGAGGCCAAGCAGGTCGCCGGCACGGCGCTGTATGCCGCCAAGGCGGTGTTGAACGGCCGCTTTGACGACGTGAAGCATCTGCTGGTGGACAACTTCCTGAAGAAGTAGGGGGGGGCGAGGCAGGGCTGCGCCCTGCACCTGCGGAGGCGAAGGTCGAAGCAACAGCAACAGCTGGGTATCCGTGGGATGGCGGGGTGGGTCCGGTTGCGGGGGGCGCTGCAAGTCCCCCTCCGGGGCCCGGCCCAGCCGCTGGCGGCTGTGCGTTCGGGCGCTTGCGAAGCAGTGCTTCGCAAGCAAAGCGCCCTTACATGGCCGTACTTGCAGCGACCCCTGCGCAGCCTACCCGCCCGGCCCACCCCCTGAGGTCCGCTGTCCGCGACCAACCCAGCCACGAGGGGCCCCGCCGTTGGCTGGAACCCATCATTCCACGACGGAATTGGCGCCCAGGCGCCGCTGGGCCTACCATCGGCGGTCCCCACCCCCACCGCCCCTTCCATGTCCGCTCCCGCTTCCGCCGCACCGCGTCGCTGGTTCGTCGCCGGCGACTTCAACGGCTTCTTCGGCCTGGTCGTCGACAACCTCTCCATCCTCGGCTTCATCGCCATGGCCCTGGTCGGGATCTTCCAGTTCCCCGCCGACGTGGTGTTCGGCCGCATGTTCCCCGGCACCGCCTTCGGCGTGCTGATCGGCAACCTGCTGTACACCCTGATGGCACGCCGGCTCGCCGCGCGTACCGGCCGTGACGACGTCACCGCCATGCCGCTCGGCCTGGATGCCCCGACCAGCATCGGCATGGCCCTGCTGGTGCTTGGCCCGGCCTTCATCGCTTTCAAGCAGCAGGGCATGGACCCGCACGCGGCGGGCATCGCCACCTGGCAGCTGGGCATGGCCGCGCTGGTCATCATGGGCGTGCTCAAGTTCGTGCTGTCGTTCTTCGGTGAAGCGGTCACCCGCGCCCTGCCGCGTGCCGCGCTGCTGGGTTCCATCGCCGGCATCGCGCTGGTGCTGATGGGCCTGCTGCCGCTGCTGGAAACGCTGCGCTCGCCGCTGGTCGGCTTCACCACGCTGGGCCTGCTGCTGTACGTGCTGATCGCCAAGGGCAAACTGCCGGTGCGTGGCCCGGGCGTGCTGCTGGCCTTCGTGTTCGGCACCGTGCTGTATTACGGCCTCGGCCTGGCCGGGCTGGGCGCGCCGGGCTTCCATGTGCCGGCGTGGGTGCCGCCGCAGGTGGTGCTGCCGCTGCCGACGCTGGGCTTCCTCGACGGCCTGCCCACCGCGATGACCTACCTGCCGCTGCTGCTGCCGTTCGGCCTGCTCATGGTGGTTGGTGGCATCAACGTATCCGAAAGCGCGCGCGCAGCCGGTGACGACTACCGCACCCGCGACATCCTGCTGGTGGAAGCGGTGGCCACGCTGGTGGCCGGTGTGTGTGGCGGCGTCGCGCAGACTACGCCGTACATCGGCCAGCCCGCCTACAAGCACATGGGCGCGCGCAGCGGCTATACGCTGCTGACCGGCCTGTTCGTCGGCATCGGCGGCATGCTCGGTATCATCTCCGGGCTGGTGCAGTGGTTGCCGCTGGCGGTGCTCGCACCGATCATCGTGTACGTGGCCATCGACATCACCACCCAGGCGTTCCAGGCTACGCCGCGTCACCATAGCGGTGCCATGGTATTCGGCTTCCTGCCTTCGGTGGCCTACCTGCTGGCGATCAAGGCGCCGGGCTGGATCGCACCGGACCAGCTGCCGCAGCTGCTGACCAAGCTCGACGGCCACGGCCTGCCGGAGCTGGCGGTGATCTTCACTCTCGGCAACGGCTTCATCATCACCTCGATGCTGTGGATTTCGGCGGTGGCGGCGATGGTCGATGGCCGCCTGCGCCGTGCCTGCGGGTTCCTGCTGGTGGCTGCGTTGCTGACACTGTTCGGGCTGATCCACTCGGTGGATCCGCGCGGCGGCATCTACCTGCCGTGGGACCTGGAAGGATTGGCGCGCATCATCAGTTTGCAGTTTGCCGGCGCCTACGTGGCCCTGGCGGTGCTGCTGGGCCTGCTGTCGCTGCAGAAGCAGCCGGTGCAACCGCTGGCTGATCGCACCGATCATTGACCGGTGACGCCGGGCATGGCCCGGCGCTACCGCTCCTTCCACTTCTGGTGCTCTGTAGAGCCGAGCCTGCGCTCGGCTGCTCTGAGCCGAGCATGGCTCGGCCCTACAGGGGCGTGTTGCAGGCGGCGAATGCTTACAGCGCGCTCTGCCGGCCAGCGGCCGGCACTACCGTTCGGCGTCCAGCTCCGGGTAGTGGCGGAAGATGCCATTCGTGTTGAACGCCAGACGTCGTTCCGAGGCCAGATAGGCGGCGATGTTCGGCCGCTTCGCCACCCGCGCCTGCAGCGCGCGCAGCAGGGGCAGGGTGGACGCCAGTGCCTGCATGCGGCGTGGAAACATGTAGTCCAGCCCACTCAGCAGCTGGAACAGCGACAGATCCACGTACGAATGCTCGCGCAGTGCATGGCGGCCACCGTTGGCGGCCAGCACCCGTTCGAAGTAGCCCAGGAACTTCGGCAGGCGCTCGCTGCGCAGCGACGCGGCACGTGCCTTGGCCTCGGTCTTCTGCGCTTCGTAGTATTTTGATGCGGCGATCGGATGGTGAGTGTCATGCACCTCGGCCACCAGGTCGGCGATGGTCAGCTGCAGTTGCAACGCCTGCATCCGCCGCGAGGCCGCCTGTGGCACCAGGTCCAGCGTCGGACCGAGGAAATCCAGGATCGCCGCGACCTGCGCGATGATCTGGCGGCCGGCCTTCAGGAACGGCGGCGCGAAGGGCTGTGCCCCTTCACTGCTGCCATCGAGAAACGGCTGCATCACCGCATCGCCGTGCACCCGTGCCATGTCGATGTAGTCGGCGCCGGCATCTTCCAACGCCAGCCGCACGAACTCGCCACGGCCCTGGATGCCGGTCCAGTAGTACAGCGCGTACTGCATGGCGGTGCCTCCACAGGAAAAGACCCACAGCGTCGCGCGGAGCATGCAAAGCAGGCGTGAGCGCGGCTCTGCTGCAGGTCTCAACCCGAACGGCAGCGGAACAGGCGGGGAACCGGCTGCAATCGGTGGGGTCACACCTTCTCCATGCGTGTGAAACGAGGTGCTGCATCATGCAGAGTGGAAAGGCGGTATGGCCGTGGGTGCTGGGTATGGTGGTGATCGGCGGCGCGGGCGGTTGGTTGTTCCGCGATCAGCTGAGGCTCCTGGCAGAGGGTGTTTCGGTGCCGGTGCACTCAACCCCCGCCAGCACCAGCGCACCGCCGCAACCGCAGGCGGCCGCGGACCCCGCGCCAGCACCGCCGCCGATCAGGCATCCGCTGGACACCGAGGCCGCCGCTGACCCGGCGCTGCCCAAGTTGGCCGACAGTGATGCGGCTGCCTGGGGCGCATTGAGCCAGCTGTTCCAGGGCGAGGGCCCGATGACCCTGCTGCTGCGCGATCACCTGATCCAGCGCCTGGTCACCCAGGTCGACAACCTGGACAAACCAAGCGTGCCGCCGACGGTGCTGGCCGCACGGCCGCTGCCGGGCAACCTGCAGGTCGAGCATGGCGAGGGCGGGGAACGCATCGCGGCAAGCAACTCGGCGCGTTACGCGCCCTATGTGCAGGCCTTCACTGCGCTGGATCCAGCGGCAACGGCTACGGCGTACAAGCGCTTCTATCCGTTGATCCAGCAGGCCTACGTCGACCTGGGCCGGCCCGAGGGCTACTTCAACGACCGTCTGGTGGCGGTGATCGACCATCTGCTGGAGACCCCGGAACTGGCGCAGGCGCCATTGGTGCAGCGTGATGAGCGCGGTCGCTACCACTTCGTCGATTCCACCCTGCAGTCGCGCTCGATCGGGCAGAAGGCCCTGCTACGCATGGATCCTGCACAGGCGCGGGCGATCAAGCAGCAGCTGCGGGCGATCCGCAGCGCGATCACCGGCTGAGTCCGCGCACCGCGCGGAACTGATCGGGATCAACGCGCCGACCACACCCGTTCCGGCATGCTGGCCGCAGGCTGACCGGCCCCGGGGTGCAGTCGCAGCCACCCTTGAAACGGGGTGGGGCAACCGCATCTTCCCAGCATCGCCGGCGCGGGCCGGCCCTGATGACCGATGAGGATTCGCAATGCGGATGGACAAGCTCACCTCGCGTTTCCAGCAGGCGCTGGCAGACGCACAGTCGCTGGCCGTGGGCCGCGACAACAGCATCATCGAACCGGTTCACCTGTTCAGCGCGCTGCTGGACCAGCAGGGCGGCAGCACGCGCCCGCTGCTGGCCCAGGCCGGGGTGAACGTGCCGGTGCTGCGCGAGCGCCTGACCGAGGCGCTGGATGCACTGCCGAAGGTGTCCGGCCAGGCCGGCAACGTCTCGATGGGCAATGACCTGGGGCGCCTGCTGAACCAGACCGACAAGCTGGCCCAGCAGCACGGCGATGCCTTCATTGCCAGCGAGTGGTTCGTGCTCGCGGCGCTGGAAGACGGCGGCACGCTGGGCATGGCGCTGCGCGCCGCCGGTGCCGACAAGACCCGCCTGCAGGCTGCGATCGACAAGCTGCGTGGCGGCGAGAACGTGCAGTCGGAGAATGCCGAGGAACAGCGGCAAGCGCTGGAGAAGTACACCATCGACCTGACCGCGCGTGCCGAGAGCGGCAAGCTCGATCCGGTGATCGGCCGTGACGAGGAAATCCGCCGCACGATCCAGGTGCTGCAGCGCCGGACCAAGAACAACCCGGTGCTGATCGGCGAACCCGGCGTGGGCAAGACCGCAATCGTGGAAGGGCTCGCCCAGCGCATCATCAATGACGAAGTGCCCGAAGGCCTGCGCGGCAAGCGCGTGCTGTCGCTGGACATGGGCGCGCTGATCGCCGGCGCCAAGTTCCGCGGTGAATTCGAGGAGCGCCTGAAGGGCGTGCTCAACGACCTGGCCAAGAACGAAGGACAGATCATCCTGTTCATTGACGAACTGCACACCATGGTCGGTGCCGGCAAGGCCGATGGCGCGATGGATGCCGGCAACATGCTCAAGCCGGCCCTGGCGCGTGGCGAGCTGCACTGCATCGGCGCGACCACGCTGGATGAGTACCGCAAATACATCGAGAAGGACGCCGCGCTGGAGCGCCGCTTCCAGAAGGTGTTCGTCGGCGAACCCACGGTGGAGGACACCATCGCGATCCTGCGCGGGCTGAAGGAAAAGTACGCCGTGCACCACGGTGTGGAAATCACCGACCCGGCCATCGTGGCTGCAGCCACGCTGTCCAACCGCTACATCACCGACCGCCAGCTGCCGGACAAGGCCATCGACCTGATGGACGAAGCCGCCTCACGCCTGCGCATGGAGATCGATTCCAAGCCGGAGGAGCTGGATCGCCTGGAACGCCGGGTGATCCAGCTGAAGATCCAGCGCGAGATGCTGAAAAAGGAGAAGGACGAAGCCTCGCGGCAGCGCTTGGCCGATCTGGAGAAGGACATCGATGCGCTGGAGCGCGAGTTCTCCGATCTCAATGAAATCTGGAAGTCGGAGAAGGCCGCGCTGCAGGGCGCAACCAAGATCAAGGAACAGGTCGAGCAGGCCAAGCTGGAGCTGGAGGCCGCGCAGCGCCGCCAGGATTTCGCCAAGATGAGCGAGATCCAGTACGGCCTGTTGCCGCAGCTGGAAAAGCAGCTGGCCGCGGCCCAGGAAGCCGAGCACAAGGACTTCAAGCTGGTACAGGACCGCGTGACCGACGAGGAGATCGCCGAGGTCGTTTCGCGCTGGACCGGCATCCCGGTCAACAAGATGCTCGAAGGCGAGCGCGACAAGCTGCTGCGCATGGAAGAGGTGCTGCACAACCGCGTGGTCGGCCAGGAGGAAGCGATCAAGGTCGTCTCCGATGCCGTGCGCCGCTCGCGTGCAGGCCTGTCCGATCCGAACCGTCCGGCCGGCTCGTTCCTGTTCCTCGGCCCCACCGGCGTCGGCAAGACCGAGCTGTGCAAGTCGCTGGCCGAATTCCTGTTCGACAGTGCCGACGCGATGATCCGCATCGATATGAGCGAGTTCATGGAGAAGCACAGCGTCGCGCGCCTGATCGGCGCGCCTCCGGGCTATGTCGGCTACGAGGAAGGTGGCTACCTGACCGAGGCCGTGCGTCGCCGTCCGTACTCGCTGATCCTGCTGGACGAAGTGGAGAAGGCGCATCCGGATGTGTTCAACATCCTGCTGCAGGTGCTGGACGATGGCCGCCTGACCGACGGCCAGGGCCGCACCGTGGACTTCCGCAACACCGTCATCGTGATGACCTCGAACCTGGGCTCGCACCAGATCCAGGACATGAGCGCCGACGACAGTCCGGAGGCCTACACGCAGATGAAGGCGGCGGTGATGGGCGTGGTACAGGCGCACTTCCGGCCGGAGTTCATCAACCGCCTGGACGACATCGTGGTGTTCCACCCGCTGGACAAGCAGCAGATCAAGCAGATCGCGCGCATCCAGATGCGAGGGCTGGAGAAGCGGCTGGCCGAGCGTGGGTTGAAGCTGGCGGTCTCCGATGCGGCGTTCGACCTGCTCGGCAACGTCGGGTTCGATCCGGTGTATGGCGCGCGCCCGTTGAAGCGTGCAATCCAGTCGCAGCTGGAGAATCCGCTGGCACAGCAGATCCTGTCGGGTGCTTTCGTCAACGGCGACACCATCGAAGTCGGAAACGACGGCGGCCGCCTGGTGTTCGCCAAGGCCTGAACCGGTGGCGCGCCTGCCATGGCTGGCGCGCCACCAAAGCCTCAGCAAGGCACAATGATCCCGTTTTACTTTCGCAAGGACGAGGAGAACCGCATGGACGTTACCCGCAGGGTTTCACTCTGCGTGGCGCTGGCGCTCGCTGCAGTTGCTGGACACGCCGCAGCCGTCGAACAGGTCCAGCTGCCGCCGATGAAGGGTTACCAGCAGGCCCACCAGAGCACCGACGCACAAGGCAATCGCATCACCGAGTACGTGCCGCAGGGCCAGACGGTGCAGGACTGGACCGACATGGTCACCGTCAACGATGCGCCGAACAGTGGCCATGTGAGTCCGCGCGAGTTCCTCGGCATCATCGAGGCGGGGTGGCGCATGGCCTGCCCGGCTGCGCAGAGCCACTGGATCCGCGAAGGCGAGGAGGGCGGACGGCCATTCGCGCTGCTGATGCTCAGTTGCCCGCTGAACCCCGGCACCGGCAAACCGGAGTTCACCTGGATCAAGGGCATGCAGGGCAGGCAGGGCTTCCACACCGTGCAGAAGTCGTTCCGCGCCGAACCGGAGAAGGACGACGTCGTGCAGTGGATCGGCTGGCTGCGCGAGGTTGGCTTGTGCGGCAGCGGCGACGCCCCGGCCTGCCGCTGATCGCAGCAGAAGAGGGCGCCCAGCGGCGCCCTTCATGCATCAGAAGCGGTGCGTATAGCCGCTCATCACGCCGAACTGGTTCGCCTTCTGCACGATCGGGCTGTCGGCGGCATCACCGAGCAGGCGCGTGCCTTCGGCCGAGATGTACCAGTTGCCGTTGCGGCCCACGCGGTGGCTCCACTTCAGGCCGACACCGGCACTGACCAGGCCGGCCTTTGGCTTGTGCTCGGCAAAGCCGGTACGCGCCGCCTGTTCCGGGCTGACGCCGTACCAGGTCTGCATGTAACCGCGGTTGCCGTAGTCGGTGGACACGCTGCCGCTGACCACGCCGCCGGCCAGGTCGAACAGCGGCATGCTCAGGTTCAAGTGCACCTGCTGGGTGGCCAGGCCGTTCTCTGCCTTGTCCTCGTCTTTGCGGGTGAACTGCCAGGAGCCGCTCAGCACGGCTTCGCCCAGCGTATAACCAGCCGAGACGCCGACCAGGGGACGGGTATCGATATCACCCATGCCGCGCAGGAAGTCGGAACCGCCGAGCAGCGAGTCCTTTTCCTTGCGGATGCCGCTGGCGCCGACATACGCGCGCACGCGGGTGTGCTCGCCGATGGAGGTGCCCCAGCCAATGCCACTGGTGCCCAGAAACCATCCACCCGGCGAGGTGACATCAAAGGACAACGACGGCGTCGCACGATACTCCTCGCTGCCGCTGTAGCGCGGCGCCACGCCACCGCCGGCAGCGAGCTCGAAGGTCCAGTGGTCATCCCTGGCGTGGGCGATCGGTGCGGCGAACAGCGGCAACAGGGCCAGGCAGAGCAGGGCGGGGGAACGGCGAAGCTGGGACATGGAAACTCTCGACAATGGGAGGAAGGCAGCGCGCGCATCCGGCGAGTGCTGCAGGGTCGCTAGCGTGGCGATACGCCGGCGACCGATCCGTCCGCAGTTGTGCGGGAGTTGTAATCAACTGTAATTGCACCCAAGGGCGTTCAGCTGGCAGCCAGCGGCCAGTGCATCTCCAGGCGCGCGCCGCCCAATGTGGCGCGGCTGATGCGAAGCTCGCCGCCGTGGCGGACGGCAATGCGGCTGACGATGGCCAGGCCCAGGCCGAAGCCCCCGGTATCGCGGCTGCGGCTGTCATCCAGGCGGGTGAACGGGCGCATCACCTTCTCGCGATCGGCTTCGGCAATGCCGGGACCGTCATCATCCACGCGCAGGCAGGCGCGGCCGCTGACACCGACCAGCGAGACTTCCACCTGCGAGCGCGCATGGCGCAGCGCATTGCCGACCAGATTGCTGAGTGCCAGCTGCAGCAGGCGTGGTTCGGCATCCACCCGTGGCAACGCACTGGGCTGCACGCGCAGTACCACCCCGGCACGTTCGGCATCACGGCGCGCATCGGCCAGGCAGGCCTGCAGCCAGTCATTGGCTTCGATACGCTGCATCGGTTCGCCTTCGCTGGGGTGCTCCAGGCGCTCATACGCCAGCAGTTCGCTGACCAGCCGGTTGAGCTCGGCCAGATCGCCGTGCAGCCCCTGTGCCAGCCGTGCACGGCGTTCGTGATCGTCGCTGTCCTGCATCAGGTCCAGGCCGAAGGCCACGCGCGCGATCGGCGTGCGCAGCTCATGCGAGATCGCATGGGTCAGGTCGCGCTGGCGCTGCACCAGTTCGGCCACGCGTGCCGCCATGCGGTTGGAGTGGTCGACGATGACCCGGATCTGCGAGCGTGGCGAGACCTGCGCACGTGCCTGCAGATCGCCAGCGCCGATGCGGTCGGCGTGCAGGCGCAGCGCTTCCAGGTCGCGCCAGAGCAGGCGCACCCACGCGTACAGGCTGGCGCCCACCAGCAGCAGGATGCTGAGGTAGGCGGCGATGGTCATGTACGTCGTCATCTGCACCGCGCCAGGCAGGCGCAGGTGCAGCCAGCGGCCATCGCTGCCCTCGATGGGCAGCAGGACCTGCTGGTATTGATCGCGCACGATGAAACCATCGGCCTTCACGGCCACCTGTTCCTGCGCGTCGAGTGCTGGAGGTTTGTCGAGCAGGGTCAGGGCGATGCCGTAGTGTGGCTGCCACTGCTGCAGGCGCTCACGCTGCTGGTCGGCATCCAGGCCGGCCAGGCCACTGCGCAGGGCGTACACCTGACCACGCACCTGCTGGACGAAGACGCGATCCTGCACGGGCGTGTAGATGCCGTCCAGGATGTGGTTGAGGAAGAACACCGACACCAGGAAGCAGGCACCCGTGATAAACCACAACCACAGGAACAGCCGCTTCATGCCGTCCAGGCCGACGGATTGAACTGGTAGCCACGGCCCCACACGGTCTTGATCCGCCGCGGTTCGCGCGCATCATCGCCGAGCTTGCGGCGCAGCTTGCCGATGCTGACATCGACACTGCGGTCCAGGCCGTCAAAGCCGATGCCGCGCGCCGCCTGCAGGATATGGTCGCGCGACAGGATCTGCCCCGGCTGGCTGGCCAGCAGCCACAGGATCTCGAATTCCGTGGTGCCCAGCTCGACCGGCTGGCCATGCAGATGCACCTCGCGCTGCATGCGGTCGATCAGCAGTTCACCATGCATCAGCCGGCAGGGCGTGCCAGTGTTGCTGCTGCCGTGGCGGCGGCGCAGCAGCGCGCGCAGGCGCGCCAGCAGCAGGCGCGGTTCGATCGGCTTGTGCACATAGTCGTCGGCGCCGGATTCCAGGCCCAGCACCTGCTCGATGTCGTCCTCGCACGCGGTCAGCATCAGGATCGGCACGTCGGAGAAGCTGCGGATCTGCCGGCACACGTCGATGCCGCCGAGGCCGGGCAGCATCAGGTCCAGTACCACCAGCTCGGGCGCATGCTGGCGGCAGGCCGCGCCGGCCAGGTCGCCACGGGCGACGTGCTGCACGGCAAAGCCATGCTCGTTCAGGTAGTCGCTGACCAGTTCGGCCAGGCGACGATCATCCTCCACCAGCAGGACCGGCGTCGGCGTGCCGTTGGCGGTGGGTGTCCAGGGGGATGGCTGCATGCGCGTGGGGCCTCCGTGCCCGGGCAGGAGCGCCCGGCGGCGAAGCCTAGCAACGGCCCATGACGGCTGCCTGAATCGCGGCCAACCTGATAACCGGCGGTACGGACGTCATCGCCAGCGGCTCTCAGTGCCACGCCCCGGCTGGCCTATGGTGGCGGTTTCCCCGGATGGATCCTGGTGCAATGAGCGACCCGCAGTGGCAACTGGAAACCCTGGCCGTGCATGGTGGCTATCGGCCCGATCCGACCACCCGCGCGGTGGCGGTGCCGATCTACCAGACGGTGGCGTACGCCTTCGATGACACCCAGCACGGGGCCGACTTGTTCGACCTGAAGGTGCCGGGCAACATCTACACGCGCATCATGAATCCCACCACCGACGTACTGGAGCAGCGCCTGGCTGCGCTGGAAGGCGGCATCGGTGCGCTGGCGCTGGCCTCGGGGCAGGCCGCGATCACCTATGCCATCCAGACCATTGCAGAGGCCGGAGACAACATCGTCGCCTCCAGCGCGCTGTATGGCGGCAGCCTCAACCTGCTGGCGCACACGCTGCCGCAGTACGGCATCCAGGCGCGCTTTGCTGATCCGGCTGATCCTTCTGCGTTCGCCGCGCTGATCGACGAGCGCACCAAGGCGGTGTTCGTCGAATCGATCGGCAACCCGCGTGGCAACGTCACCGACATCGCCGCCATCGCCGAGGTCGCGCATGCCGCCGGGGTGCCGCTGATCGTCGACAATACGGTGGCCACGCCCTTCCTGCTGCGCCCGTTCGAGCACGGCGCCGACATCGTGGTGCACTCGCTGACCAAGTACCTGGGCGGCCACGGCACCAGCCTGGGCGGCGCGATCATCGATTCGGGCCGCTTCGACTGGACCGCACAGCCCCAACGCTTCGCGCGGCTCAACCAGCCCGACCCCAGCTACCATGGCGTGGTCTATACCGAAGCCCTGGGGCCAGCGGCCTACATCGGCCGCGCGCGGGTGGTCCCGCTGCGCAATACCGGTGCCGCGTTGTCGCCGTTCAATGCGTTCCTGATCCTGCAGGGCATCGAGACCCTGGCCCTGCGCATGGAACGCATCAACACCAATGCACTGGCCGTCGCGCAGTTCCTGAAGGCGCACGACAAGGTCGCCTGGGTGCGTTACGCGGGACTGGCAGACGACCCCGAGCATGCCGCCGCGCAGCGCTACCTGGGCGGGCATGGCTCGGGCGTACTGACCTTCGGCCTGCCGGGCGGGCGCGAGGCTGGCGCGCGCTTCCTCGATGCGCTGAAGCTGTTCACCCGCCTGGTCAACCTGGGCGACGCGAAGTCGCTGGCCACCCATCCGGCCTCGACCACCCACCGCCAGTTGGATGCGGCGGAACTGGCCAAGGCCGGCGTCAGTGAAGACACCGTGCGGCTGTCGATCGGCATCGAACACATCGGCGACCTGCGTGCCGACCTGGAGCAGGCCCTGGCCGCAGCCTGATAGCCGCGCGCTTGGTGCATATCGCCACAGGCGATCACCACCGGTGGCGCGATGCGCTACGGTGGAACTGCCTCTCCAAGGCGTGGCAACGTGGCGATCCAGATCCCCGGTCGATGCGGGTCGACCGGGGATCTTTTTTGTTTCCGGGGTCAGATCCGTTTTCCTGTGGAAAACGGATCTGACCCATGCGCCGACGTGTCGACCCAGGGCGGCACCTACCAGAGCAGAACGCCGTTCCGACAGATCGCAGGAATCTGTCGAAGGCGGGGTGGGTCCGGTTGCAGGGGCGTGAGCGCCATGGATGGCGCGACCGAGCCTCCATGGACGGATTCACGGCGTCCCCTGCAACCGGACCCACCCCGCCATCCCACGGATAGTCAGCTTTTGCCTTTGCCTTTGCTGTTGCCTTGGCAGGTGCAGGGCTGCAAGCCCTGCCGCACCCACACCCCTCACACCACCGGAATGCTGTGCTGCCCCAGATTCCGGTACGGCGGTGTGGACATGATCATCTCCGCCAGCGAGTACGCCAGCTCACGTTCGGCCATCACCGTGCCATCGGCACCGTGTTCCAGCAGATGCTTCACTTCCGCATCGCTGTGCGCGCGCGCCAGCAGGGTCAGGTCCGGGTTGATCGCACGCAGCTTGGCCAGCGCCTCACCGGCTTCCAGCGGCTGCGGAATCGCCAGCACCGCAATCTTCGCCCGCTCAGGATGGGCCTCGGCCAGCACCCGGTCGGCCGCCGCACTGCCGCGGATCGCCGCCAGGCCCTTGGCGTGCGCCGCCTCGACGTGTTCCTTGTTGTCATCGATCACCAGCACCGGCACGCCACGGTCGCTCAGCACCTGCGCCAGTTCGCTGCCGACCCGGCCATAGCCGATCACGATGGCGTGGTCATGCAGGTCCCGTGACGGGCCGATGGCTTCAGGCGGCTCGGGTGCCTGCGGGGACTGCTCCTGCTTGGCCTGCCAACGGTCGAGCAGGCCGAACACCAGTGGGTTGAGCATGATCGACACCAGCGCACCGGCCAGCACCAGCGACTGGCCTTCCTTCGGCAGGATCTGCAGCCCCACGCCCAGGCCGGCGATGATGAAGGCGAACTCGCCGATCTGTGCCAGGCTGGCCGAGATGGTCAACGCGGTGCTGGTCGGGTGGCCGAACGCACGCACGATGAAAAATGCCGCCGCCGACTTGCCGAACATGATGATGGCGACGGTGGCCAGCACCTGCCACGGATGCTGGACGAGGATGTTGGGGTCAAACAGCATGCCGACCGACACGAAGAACAGCACCGCGAACGCATCGCGCAGCGGCAACGAATCATGCGCGGCCTTGTGGCTCAGCTCCGATTCGTTGAGCAGCATGCCGGCGAAGAACGCGCCCAGCGCGAACGAGACACCGAACAACATCGCCGAACCGAACGCCACGCCCAGCGCGATTGCCAGCACCGACAGAGTGAACAGCTCACGCGAACCAGTACCGGCGATGCGCTCCAGGATCCACGGGATGACCCGGCGCCCGACCACCAGCATCACCGCCACGAACAGGCCCAGCTGCACGAAGGTCCAGCCGATGTCGGCCAGCACGCTGCCGAGCGAGTGCGACTCCTTGGCCGCGTCGGGGCCGAACACGCCGGCCATCACCGGCATCATCACCAGTGCCAGCACGCAGGCCAGGTCTTCCACGATCAGCCAGCCGACCGCGATCTTGCCGCGCATCGTCTCCAGCAGACGGCGTTCCTCCATCGCCCGCAGCAGCACCACGGTACTGGCGGTGGCCAGCGAGAAACCGAAGATGACGCCATGGATGGCGGGCCAGCCCATCAGCGAGGCCACGCCCCAGCCGAGCAGGGTGGCCACGGCGATCTGGCCGATGGCGCCGGGGATGGCGATCGCCTTGACCGCCATCAGGTCCTTCAGCGAGAAGTGCAGGCCGACGCCGAACATCAGCAGCATCACGCCCAGTTCGGCCAGCTGGTTGGCCAGCGCCTGGTCGGCGACGAAGCCGGGGGTGAACGGGCCTACGCAGATGCCAGCAACCAGGTAACCGACCAGGGGAGACAAGCGGAGCTTGTTGGCCAGCGCGCCGAAGATGAAGGCGAGCCCCAGGCCAACGGCAACGATGTTGATCAGGTCGGTGTCATGGTGCATCGGCACTCGCAGGAAATCGGGGGGATGTCCCGATTTTCACCTAATGGGCCAGATGCAGCAAACCCTGCAGGAAAATGGGGTCAGAGCCTTTTTCCAGCAGGAAAAGGGCTCTGACCCCACAGGGTATGCCGGCCAGCGGCCGGCAGTACCCCTTACCAAGTGTACTTGATCCGCCCGTACACATACGCGCCGTTGAAGCCGAACGGCGAGTAGTTGCTGTACGGCAGCATGCCGAAGGTGGAGTTCTGCAGGTCTTCGGTGCGGTCCGGGTACTTGTCCAGCAGGTTGTCGGCGCCCACGGTCAGGGTCCAGTTGCTGCTCGGCTTGTAGCTGGCCGAGGCATCCACCACCCAGGCATCGCCGTAGGTCTGGTCGCGCAGCGCGGTGGCCGAGTTGCGCACGGTGAACTTGCCGTAGCGGGTGGCGGCCAGGCCCAGTTCCCAGTGATCCGAACGCCAGGTGCCACTCAGGATCGCCTTGTCGCGCGGGTAGCTGTCCTCGATGCGGCCGATCTCATCACGGCCGATCAGCGACTGGGTCAGGCCCAGCGTGCCGAACACCGCCGGGGTGCCGCCCACGCGGCGCACTTCGGTGTCGTTGTAGCTGTAGGCGGCGGTCAGCTCCAGGCTGCTGGCGCTGAACGGCACCGTATAGCTGGACACGAAGTCGACGCCGCGGGTGCGCGTATCCAGGCCGTTGGTGAAGTACGAGAACGCGGTCACCTGCGGCAGGCCCAGGGTGCCCAGCAGTGCGCTGGTGGCGGCGTTGGTGGTGATGCTGGACGACAGCGCGATGCGGTCATCAATGTCGATCTGGTACGCGTCGACGGTGATGTACAGGCGGTCGACCGGCTGCAGCACCAGGCCCAGGCTGTAGGAGGTGGAGGTTTCGGCCTTCAACGGCGAGGCGCCCAGCGCCTGCGCGGCCGGGCTGGTGGTCGGGAAGGTGCCACGCTCGACGAACACGCCATTGAGGAACTGGCTGGTCACCGCCTGGTAGCCCTGCTGCGCCAGCGAGGGCGCGCGGAAACCGCTGGAGGCGGTGGCACGCAGCGCGACCTTGTCGGTGAATGCATAGCGCGCCGACAGCTTGCCGGAGAAGCGGTCGCCGAAGTCCGAGTAGTCCTCGTAGCGGCCGGTGATGCCGGCCGAGAACTTCTCGGTCAGGTCCGCTTCCAGGCCAGCATAGACCGCGTAGTTGTGGCGGTCGGCATGCACTTCATTGGTCGGGGTGAAGCCCGCGAAGCCCTGCGCGCCGCTGCCGGTGTACGAGTTCAGCTCGCCCGGGTTCTGGTCCCACTTTTCCTTGCGGTACTCACCACCGAAGGACAGCGTGACCGGGTAGGCCAGGCCCCAGTCCAGTGACTTGGTCAGGTCGGCATTGAAGATGTCCTGCTGGTACTTCAGCGTGCCGTCGTAGAACGAGCGCGGGCTGGTGGCGCCGAGGCTGTAGTTGATGCTGTTGCGGGTGTGGAAGTCGAGGGTGTTCTCGCCGTGGTTCAGGCTCAGGTCCCAGGTCCAGCCGTTATCGGTGTTGCCCTTGACCCCGGCCACCAGCGAGCGGTCCTTGGAGTACTGGTTGATCTCCGGCACGTAGCCGTCCGGGTAGGTCTGCGCCAGCAGCGCGCTCTGCCCGCTGTGGTTGCGCGAACGGTAGAACGCAAACGAGGTGATGTCGCGGTTGCTGAGCAGCGCGCTGGCGTAGCCGGTCACGTGGTCGCTGAAGTCGAAGCTGGCGTTGGCCGAGGCGGCGGTGGCATCCACGCGCGGGTCGCCGACGATGAAGGTCTTCTGGCCGATGCTGGGGAAGTTGCCGGTGTTCGGCGTGGTGCCGCGGTACGGGCCGGCGCGGTTGCTCTCGTCCTGCTGGCTGATCTGGCCAGCCACGTGCACGCGACCACGGCCGTTGCCGAACTCGACGCCGGTATCGCCGGAGAGCTGGTACTTGTTGCCGTCACCGGCCGAGTACTGGCCGTAGTCCACGGCCAGGCTGCCGCCACGGCCGCTGCCCTTGAGCACGATGTTGATGACGCCTGCAATGGCGTCCGAGCCGTACTGTGCCGACGCACCGTCGCGCAGCACTTCCACGCGCTCGATGGCGGCGATCGGGATCGCATTGATGTCCACCGCCGACGAGCCACGGCCGATGCTGCCGTTGACGTTGATCATCGCCGAGGTGTGGCGGCGCTTGCCGTTGACCAGCACCAGCACCTGGTCCGGCGACAGGCCGCGCAGCTGCGCCGGGCGCACGCCACTGGTGCCGTCGGTCAAGGCCGGGCGCGGGAAGTTCAGCGAGGGCAGGGCGCGCGACAGTGCGGTGGCCAGCTCACTGGTGCCGGTGGACTGCAGCACTTCAGGGGTGATGATGTCGATCGGCGACTGCGATTCGGCGACCGTGCGGTCGGCCACGCGGGTGCCGGTGACGATCACCGTGTCCAGGGTATTGGCGGCGGTGCCGGCCTGCTGGGCAGCGGCAAGGAACGGAGAGCCACCGAGTGCGACAGCGACGGCGGCGGCGATCAGGCTGGTCTTGCGGGTCATCGGGATGGGGCTCCGGTTGGCGGGGGCGGCACCGGACTCGACATCACGGGGGTGAGGCGGACGGCGGTTGTTGCGGTGCGCAATACAGCAATTAACGGGATATTCAGTGCCTGTCAAATGCCGGTCATCGAAAAAAACGTTGCAGCAGCAACCATTTAGCCAGGACCGGCACCGGCGGGGAGGAGACCCGGGACGCGCGCGACGAGGACGTGGGAGAGAGGAACGTCGGCCACTGCGCATCCCGGGGCGCGTCAAGTATTCGTTAACGCTAGAATTACGTCGCAGGAACAGTGCTCACCAGCACATTCCATCCGGTTATATGGACCCCTCCCCCGATGATCTCCCTTCGTAATTTCGCCTTGCGCCGCGGCGAGCGGCTGCTGTTGTCCAATGTCGACCTGACCCTGCACGCCGGTTACCGGGTGGGCGTGGTCGGCCGCAACGGTGCTGGCAAGTCCAGCCTGTTCGCGGCGGTGAAGGGCGAGCTGGAGGCCGACAAGGGTGACGTCGACCTGCCCGGCAAGGTCCGTATCGCCAGCGTGGCCCAGGAAACCCCGTCGCTGCCGGACCCGGCGCTGAGCTTCGTGCTGGGCGGCGACACCGAGGTGGCCGCGGTGCTGGCCGAAGAGGCCGAGGCGACCGCGCGCGAAGACTGGGAGGCGGTGGCCAACGCACACACCAAGATGGCCGAGATGGGGGCCTACGACGCCGAAGCGCGCGCCGGCAAGCTGCTCCACGGCCTTGGTTTCCCGGCCGAGACCCACCACCGCGCGGTCTCCTCGTTCTCCGGCGGCTGGCGCGTGCGCCTGAACCTGGCCCGCGCGCTGATGATGCCCAGCGACCTGCTGCTGCTGGACGAACCGACCAACCACCTGGATCTGGACGCGGTGTACTGGCTGGAACAGTGGCTGCTGAAGTACCCGGGCACCCTGCTGCTGATCTCGCATGACCGCGAGTTCCTCGACAACGTGGCCACCCACACTCTGCACCTGCACGGTGGCGGCGCCAAGCTCTACCCGGGCGGCTACACCGATTTCGAGCGCCAGCGCGCCGAACAGCTGCGCCAGCAGCAGATCGCGCACGAGAAGGAGCAGGCCGAGCGTGCCCACCTGCAGAGCTTCATCGACCGCTTCAAGGCGCAGGCCAGCAAGGCCGCGCAGGCGCAGAGCCGCATGAAGCGCCTGGCCAAGCTGGCCGGCACCGAAGCGGTGCGCGCCGAGCGTGAGTTCCGTATCGAGTTCGCGCCGCCGGCCAAGCTGCCGTTCTCGCTGATCCGCCTGAACCACGTTGAGGCCGGCTACGGCAAGGACGCGGTGATCCTGCACAACGTCGGCTTCGGCCTGGAAGCGGGCCAGCGCATCGGCCTGCTCGGCCCCAACGGCGCCGGCAAGACCACCCTGGTGAAGACCCTGGTGGGTGAACTGGCGCCGATCGTCGGCGAGCGCATGGCGCACCCGGACCTGAAGATCGGCTACTTCGCCCAGCACACGGTGGAGTCGCTGCACGAAGGCCAGTCGCCGATGGAGCACTTCCGCGAGATTGCCCCGGATGCGCCGAACCAGTCGTTCCGCGATTTCCTTGGCAAGTGGAATTTCCCCGGCGACCGTGCGTTCGAGCCGGTCGACGGCTTCTCCGGTGGCGAGCGCGCACGCCTGGCGCTGGCGCTGATCGCCTGGCAGCAGCCGAACGTGCTGCTGCTGGACGAACCGACCAACCACCTTGATCTGGAAATGCGCGAAGCGCTGGCCGAAGCATTGGCCACCTTCGAAGGCGCGATCGTGATGGTCTCGCACGACCGCCATCTGATCGGCCTGGTCTGCGATACCTACTGGCGCGTGGCCGATGGCGTGGTCGAGCCGTTCGATGGCGACCTGGATGCCTACGCCGCGTGGCTGCGGACCCGCCCGCAGGCGCAGGGCACCAAGGCACGTATGGAACAGGTGGAAGAGCCGGTGGTGGTCAAGACCGCCCCGGTGGCGCAGGTGGTGCAGAAGAAGCCGGTGAACCCGCACAAGCTGGCCGCGGCCGAGGCCAAGGTGGCCGAGCTGGAAGGTGCACTGGCCGAGCTGGACCGGCAGCTGGCCGACCCGGCCAACTACGCCGATGCCACGCGCATGGCGGTACTTGGCCGTGACCGCGAAACCGCCGCGGCGCAGCTGGAAAAGGCCGAAGCCGCCTGGATGGAACTGCTCGAGTCCTGATGCCATCGGTAGCGCCGGGCATGGCCCGGCGCTACCCACGTTCCCTGCGTTTCATCCCTGCGCCTGCAGCCACTCGCGGAACCGCTTTGCCGGCTCGCGCTCTGCACGCGAGCGCAGCCGCGTCAGCCAGTAGCGTCCCAGCTCCAGTGTGGTGCCAAACGGCTGCAGCAGGCGGCCTTCGGCCAGCTCCTGCTCGAACATGCGCAGCGGCAGCAGCGCCACGCCGGCGCCGCCGACCGCGGCCATCGCCACGGTCAATGACGAATCAAACACCGGCCCGCGGGCTTCCACGCCACTGACGCCTGCCGCCTGCAACCAGCGCGGCCATTCGTCGCTGCGATAGGAGCGCAGCAGCGGCAGCGTGCCCAGGTCGCGCGGCTGTTTCAGGCGCCGCGCCAGTGCCGGCGCGCACAGCGGCGCGAACGGCGCGTCGAGGATCGCCGTGCAGGCCTGGCCCTGCCAGTCGCCATCACCAAACCGGATGGCCAGGTCCAGGCCTTCACCGGCCAGGTCGATGCGGTTGTTGTGGGTCTGCAGGCGCAGCTCGATGTCCGGGTGCGCTGCCTCGAACGCGGCCAGCCGTGGCAGCAGCCAGCCGGTGGCGAAGGTGCCGACCACGCCCAGGGTCAGCACTTCACGCGCAGGTCCGCCGGTGTAACGCGCGATGCTGGCCGAGATGCGTTCAAACGATTCGTTGAGCACCGGATACAGCGCCGCGCCTTCTTCGGTGAGCGCCACGCCGCGCGGCAGGCGATGGAACAGGCGGATGCCGAGCCGGTCCTCAAGCCCGCGAATCTGGTGGCTCAGCGCGGCCTGGCTGACACACAGCTCCAGCGCGGCACGGGTGAAGTTCTGGTGGCGGGCGGCGGCCTCGAAGGCGCGCAGCGCGTTCAGGGGCAGGGTAGGGTGCAACATCGCGCAGTCGTGAGCTGGAGTGATGGCTGATCCTAACGCTTCAACCATGGATTTCGGAAAATTAAGGGGTTGAATACGTCAGGCATTAATTCACTTCATGCCTCCTGTTGAATTTTTGCGCTGGTCGCCCCCGATAGCGGCTTCAATAATCGAGCGGTCCCCCAGGAGAACCCGCATGCTTGCCCGTCGCCGATTCCTGCAGTTCAGTGGTGCCGCCGTTGCTTCCTCGTTTGCGCTGCCGTTGCTGGCACGTGCTGCGGGCAAGACCACCGCCAACGCACCCACCGATGCCGCCATTACCGCCGCCACTGACTTCGCCGCGCTGGAAAAGGCCTGCGCCGGACGCCTCGGCGTGACCCTGCTGGACACTGCCAGCGGTCGCCGCATCGGTCATCGCCAGGACGAGCGCTTCCCGATGTGCAGCACCTTCAAGAGCATGCTGGCGGCTACCGTGCTCAGCCAGGCCGAGCGCACGCCGGCATTGCTGGACACCCGCGTGCCGGTGCGCGAGGCCGATCTGCTCTCGCACGCACCGGTTACCCGCCGCCATGCAGGCAAGGACATGACGGTGCGCGATCTGTGCCGTGCCACGATCATCACCAGCGACAACACCGCCGCCAACCTACTGTTCGGCGTGGTCGGTGGCCCGCCCGCAGTGACCGCGTTCCTGCGCGCCAGTGGCGATACGGTGAGCCGCAGTGACCGCCTGGAGCCGGAGCTGAACAGCTTTGCCAAGGGCGACCCGCGCGACACCACCACGCCGGCGGCGATGGCCGCGACCCTGCAGCGCGTGGTGTTGGGCGAGGTACTGCAACCGGCTTCGCGGCAGCAGCTGGCCGACTGGCTGATCGACAACGAAACCGGCGACGCCTGCCTGCGCGCGGGCCTGGGCAAGCGTTGGCGCGTGGGTGACAAGACCGGCAGCAATGGTGAAGACGCGCGCAACGACATCGCCGTGCTGTGGCCCGTAGCCGGAGGCGCCCCGTGGGTGTTGACGGCTTATCTGCAGGCGGGCGCGATCAGCTACGAGCAACGCGCTAGCGTGCTGGCACAGGTGGGGCGGATTGCCGACCGGTTGATCGGATGAGGTAACCGGGGTCATTCAAACGTGGGTTGCCGGATCGGTTCGGCGCGCGCATCCTGCGCGCGTTCGAACCCCACGGAAGACCCCGATGAGCCATGAGTTGATCTACCTGCTGCTGATCTTCGCGCTGCTGGTAATCCCGCGCGCGCTGCAGCGCTTCAGCCTGCCCGCACCACTGACCTGCCTGCTGTTCGGCATCATCGGCATGCTCTGGCTGGGGGATCAGGCACATGATGCGGTGATCGGACTGCTGGCCACCCTGGGCATTTCCTCGCTGTTCCTGTTCGCCGGCCTGGAAGTGGATCTGCAGGCGCTGCGCCGGGGCATGTGGCCGCTGCTGGCACATCTGGTCATCCGTACCGGCACGCTGTTCGGGGTGGGCTGGCTGGCTTGGCGCTATGCGGGGCTGCCGTGGCAGGCCGCTGGCCTGTTGGCGTTGGCGCTGCTGACGCCGTCCACGGGCTTCATCATGGATTCGCTGTCGCGGCTGGGCCTGAGCGAGGACGAGCGGTTCTGGGTGACCAGCAAGGCCATCGCCGGCGAACTGCTGGCGCTGGCGGCGTTGTTCATCGTGCTGCAGGCCGGCGATCCGGGGCATATGGCGCTGTCCAGCCTGGCGCTGCTGGCGATGATGGTCGGCCTGCCGTTGCTGTTCATCGCGCTGGGTCGCTGGGTGGCACCGCATGCGCCCGGCTCGGAATTCTCGCTGCTGGTGATGGTCGGCATGGTGGCGGCCTACATCACCTACCTGCTGGGCGTGTACTACCTGGTTGGCGCGTTCATCGCCGGCCTGGTCGCGCGCCTGCTACACCAGCGCATGCCGCTGCTGGCCTCGCACGAGAACCTGCACGCGCTGCGCCTGTTCGCGTCGTTCTTCGTGCCGTTCTACTTCTTCAACGCCGGCACCAAAGTTCCCAGCGAAGCGCTCAGCTTCGAGGCGCTGGGGCTGGGCATCGTGATCACCCTGGTGGTGCTGCCGCTGCGCATCGGCGTGGTCTGGCTGCAGCGCCGGGTGATGTTCGGCGAGAGCTTCCGCAGCAGCCTGCGGGTCTCGCTGGCGCTGGCACCGACGCTGATCTTCACCCTGGTGCTGGCGGCGATCATGCGCGAGCGCTTCCAGATCCCGGCGGTGCTGTTCGGTGCGCTGTTGCTGTACGCGGCGCTGACTACGCTGCTGCCTTCGCTGGTGTTCCGTACCCCGTTTGACGTTGATCCGGTGGAGCAGGAGCCGGCCGGTCAGGGCGAGGCCGCACCGGTGGCGGCGACCGAAGCACTGCCGACAGCACCGTCTGCCGAGCGCTGAGCGGGACTGGCGCGCGGTTTGCGCCCATCGTCCATGGCCGTTAGGGTTGGGGCATGAGATCGATTGCCGTTGCCACTACCGCCGCCCTCCTGCTCAGCCTCGCTGCGTGCACGCAGCGCTCCGATACGGTCGCCCATGATCTGGCGACCGCACCGGCCGACGCCTTCATGGCCGCCATCGCTGCACATTGCGGCCAGGCCTACGCCGGCAAGGTGGTGGAGGACTCGCCGGCACCGACCGGCAAGGATCCGTTCGCCGGGCAGCGCCTGGTCATGCATGTGCGTGGCTGCGCCGACCCGGCGCATGAGCTGCGCATCCCGTTCCACGTGGGTGATGACCACTCGCGGACCTGGGTGCTGACCCGCACGCCGAACGGGCTGCGGCTGAAGCACGACCACCGCCACGAAGATGGCAGCCCCGACGCGATCACCCTCTACGGTGGCGACAGCACGCCACCGGGCACGGCCGAGCGCCAGCAGTTCCCGGCCGATGCCGATTCGGTGGCGATGTTCCGCCGCGCCGACATGCTGGCGTCGACCCACAACACGTGGGCGATGGAGATCGATCCCGACCAGACGTTCGTCTACGAGCTGACACGCCCGGACGGCCGCCGCTTCCGCGTGCAGTTCGATCTGAGCAGGCCGGTCGACCTGCCACCGCCGCCTTGGGGTGATGAGGCCGCGCAGCCAGCCCGATAGCGCCGGGCCGTGCCCGGCGGGTTTTCTGCAGTTGACCGCGCCACTGCGCTCGCCGGGCATGGCCCGGCGCTATCCCTCACCGCGTGCCGAAGCGTGCCCGGCAGCCGTTGCTCACCCACACCTGGCCACGCGAGTAACCCCAGCTGCGGCCTTCCTGGCAGGCGCTGCCCGACAACTGCTGCTGCAGCACCGGCCGGCCCTGGCGCTCATCCCAGTCGCAGGTCTGCGAGCGGTTGTTGTTGCTGCTGCAGGTGACGGAATAGTTGCTGTTGCCACCGCCCCAGCCGCCACCGCCACCGCCCCAGCCGCGCGCCTCGGCGAATTCGGCGCGGCAGCCATTGCTGACCCACACCGCGCCATTGCGCACGCCCCAGGTACGGCCCTCGTCGCAAGGGCTGCCGGACAGCTGGCGGACCAGGCGGGCATTGCGCCAGCCGACCGGGCAGCTGCGCTCGCGGTTGTTCTGACTCTCGCAGCGGATGGTCTCGCCGGGCCGGCCGTTGTTGCCGCCCCAGCCGCCCCCGTTGCCGCCGCCCCAGCCGCCACGGGCCTCGACGAACTCCGCGCGGCAGCCGTTGCTGACCCAGATGCTGCCGTTACGGCTGCCCCAGGTGCGGCCTTCGTCGCAGGCGCTGCCGGACAGCTGGCGGACCAGCTGCGCATTGCGCCAACCGGTGTTGCAGACCCGTTCGCGGTTGTTCTGGCTTTCGCAGCGGACCACGCCGCTCTGCGCATGCGCGGAAGGGGTGGGCAGGGCCAGGGTGCCCAGCGCACCCAGGCTGAGGGTTACGGCCAGGCTGGCCAGGGACAGCGGTTTCATGGCGGCATCCCATACGGTGGTAGGTGCCCGACTATAGGGAGGGCGGCGATCAAGCCGGTGTGACTGGCCGGATTTGCCCCGGCCGGGGCCTCGGCCGCAGAATACGAGGCTTTCCGGCCCCCATCCGGTGCCGGCGTTCTCCAGCGGAGCTTCCCCCCATGCGTACCCACTTCTGCGGCCTGGTCGATGAGACCCTGATTGGCCAGACTGTCACCCTCGCCGGCTGGACCGACGTGGCCCGTAACCAGGGCGGCGTCTGCTTCATCGATCTCCGCGATCATGAAGGCATCGTGCAGGTGACCGTGGAAGTCGACAACGCCGACGTGTTCGCCGTGGCCGCGTCGCTGGGCTATGAGGATGTGCTGCAGGTGGAAGGCGTGGTGCGTGCACGCCACGCGGTGAACGACAAGATGCGCACCGGCAAGGTGGAAGTGATCGCCACTGCCATCACCGTGCTGAACAAGGCCGCGCCGCTGCCGTTCCACGCCCACGAGAACCCGGGCGAGGAAACCCGCCTGAAGTACCGCTACCTGGACCTGCGCCGTCCGGAAATGCAGCGCATGCAGCGCACCCGCATCAAGCTGGTGCAGGCCCTGCGCCGCCACCTGGACGAGAAGGGCTTCCAGGACATCGAGACCCCGATCCTGACCAAGGCCACCCCGGAAGGCGCGCGCGACTTCCTGGTGCCGGCGCGCATGCACCCGGGCGAGTTCTATGCCCTGCCGCAGAGCCCGCAGCTGTTCAAGCAGATCCTGATGGTGGCCGGCTTCGACCGTTACTACCAGATCGCGCGCTGCTTCCGCGACGAAGCCCTGCGTGCCGACCGCCAGCTGGAATTCACCCAGCTGGACATGGAATTCGCCTTCGTGCGCGAGCGCGACGTGCAGGACTTCGTCGAAGACATGATCCGCGCCATCTTCAAGGAAGTGGTCGACGTCCAGCTGGATGCCAGCTTCCCGCGCATGACCTGGGCTGAGGCGATGCGTCGCTACGGTTCGGACAAGCCGGACCTGCGCATCGCGCTGGAGCTGGTCGACGTGGCTGAACTGGTCAAGGACAGCGAGTTCGCAGTGTTCACCGGCCCGGCCAACGATGCCGAAGGCCGCGTCGCCGCGCTGCGGATCCCGGGCGGCGCAGCGCTGAGCCGCAAGCAGATCGACGAGTACGCCGCGCACGCCGCCAAGTACGGCGCCAAGGGCCTGGCCTACATCAAGATCGCCGACAACGGCGAAATCAGCTCGCCGATCCAGAAGTTCTTCAGCGAGGCCTCCTTCGCTGCGCTGGTGGCCCATGTTGGCGCCGGCAACGGCGACATCGTGTTCTTCGGTGCCGGTGGCTACAACAAGGTCTCCGACTTCATGGGCGCGCTGCGCCTGAAGGCCGGCAAGGACTTCGGCCTGGTCGCCGACGGCTGGGCGCCGCTGTGGGTCACCGACTTCCCGATGTTCGAATGGGACGAGGAAGAACAGCGTTACGTCGCCCTGCATCACCCCTTCACCGCACCGGCCGTGGACGACATCGCCGACCTGCGCGCCAACGCCCGTACCGCCGTTTCGCGCGGCTACGACATGGTGCTCAACGGCAATGAGATCGGCGGTGGTTCGATCCGTATCCACCGTCCGGACATGCAGAGCGCGGTGTTCGAGCTGCTCGGCATCGGTGCCGAAGAGGCCCGCGCCAAGTTCGGCTTCCTGCTCGACGCGCTGAACTACGGCGCGCCGCCGCACGGTGGCATCGCCTTCGGCATCGACCGCATCGCCGCGCTGATGGCCGGCACCGAATCGATCCGCGACGTCATCCCGTTCCCGAAGACTACCGGTGCACAGGATCTGATGACCGACGCGCCGTCGCCGATCGTCGACGCGCAGCTGGCCGAAGTGCACATCCAGGTTCGCCCCAAGACCAACTGATCAGGAGATCCAGGCAATGACCGAGTTTGCGTTTTCGCTGGAGTGGGAAAAGCTGGGCAATGAAGGCTCCGAGGCCAACCTGGTCACCGAGCGTGCACGGGTGTTCGGTGGTTGGCTGGTCCGCGTCGGTACCAACCCGGCGGCGATGGCCCTGACCTTCGTCGCCGACGGCGAAGGCCGTTGGGACGGTGAAGACTTCGGCGTCGAGGATTACGAGGACGACGAAGAGGAAGAGTACGACGAGGACGAGGAAGGCGAGGAAGAAGAGGACGAGGACGAAGAGGAGTACGAGGAAGAGGACGGGGAAGAAGAAGCGGAGTCGCCTGAAAAGGCTTGACCCCTGCTTCGCCCTGGCGTCAACTTCCTGCATGTATTCGATCCGCCGCGCCACTGTGGACGACGCGCCGACCCTGTCGGCGCTGGCCGCCCGCACGTTCACTGAAACCTTCGGCCATCTGTACCCGCCGCAGGACCTGCAGGCCTTCCTGGAGGAGGCCTACGCGGTCGAGCGCCAGCGCGTGATCCTGACCCACCCCGATTACGCGGTGTGGCTGCTGGAACTGGATGGGGAGGCGGTCGGCCATGCCGCCGCCGGCCCCTGCGGCCTGCCGCACCCGGACGTGAAGCCCGGTGACGGCGAACTCAAGCGCCTGTACCTGATCAAGACGCAGCAAAGCTGCGGCTGGGGCAGCCGCCTGCTGGAAACCGCGCTGGCTTGGCTGGAACACGAGGGCCCGCGCACCCTGTGGTTGGGCGTGTGGTCGGAGAACTTCGGCGCACAGCGCTTCTACGCCCGCTACGGTTTCGAGAAGGCCGGCGAATACCTGTTCCCGGTGGGCGACACGAACGATCTCGAATTCATCCTGCGCCGCGCACCGCGCGCGGCCTGATGTTCACTGCCGCTTGCTGCGCGCGCGTGTTCAATCACCGTACGTTCCTGCCCCGCTGACCGCCAGGCTGTTTGCATGACTCCCCCCGTATTGCTGCTGCATGGCATCTGGAATGCCCGCGCCTGGGTCGGGCCGCTGGCCTGGCGCCTGCGCGCGCGCGGCTTCCAGGTGCACGCGTTTGGTTATTCCTCGGTGTTCGGTGGCCCGGACGTGGCCGTACCGCAGCTGCTGGAGCGGCTCGCCGACGCCGGCCCGCTGAGTTTGGTCGGCCACAGCCTGGGCGGGCTGCTGGCGCTGGAAGCGCTGCGGCGCAATCCGCAGCTGCCGGTGCAGCGCGTGGTCTGCCTGGGTTCGCCGCTGCGCGGCAGTGGTACCGCACGCTCGTTGTCCGAGCACGGCTGGGGCCTGGCGCTGGGCCGCAGCAGCGAGCTGCTGCTCGATGGCCTGCCGGACTGGCAGGGCCGGGCGGAGGTTGGCCTGATCGCCGGCTCGGTACCGCATGGGCTGGGCAGCCTGCTGGGTGCCATCGACGATGCCTCCGACGGCACCGTGGCACTGGCCGAGACCCGCCTGCCGGGGCTGGCCGACCATTGCGTGGTGCGCACCAGCCACAGCGGCCTGGTGGTATCGCCCGACGCCGCGCGGCAGACCGCGCATTTCCTGCGTCATGGCCGTTTCGACCACAGCCGCGACGCCGCCGCCGCGTAAGTTGGTGGGAGCGAACGGCCTGCCAGGGTGGGTGCGAACGGCACCAGGGTGGGTGCGAACGACACCAAGGTGGGTGCGAACCGTTGGTTCGCACGCTCTTCGCCGGGCATGGCCCGGCGCTACCGGGAAAAGCACCACCAGATCGCCAGCGGTAGCGCCGGGCCATGCCCGGCGAGCGCAGCGGCATCCATCGGGCCTAGACACGGTTGCAGCGCCCGATCAGGTAGAATCCGCGCCTTGATCCTGAAGCAGCCAGACGGTAGCACCCATGGGTAGAGGCCCCTCCATCGAAGCCCGCAAGAACGCGTCCGACGCGAAGCGCGGCAAGATTTTCACCAAGATCATCCGCGAGATCGGCGTCGCCGCGCGCGGCGGTGGAGGCGACCCCAACAACAACCCGCGCCTGCGCGTGGCGGTGGACAAGGGCCTGGCCGTGAACATGTCCAAGGACGTGATCGAGCGCGCCATCAAGAAGGCCACCGGTGAACTGGAAGGCGTCGATTACGAGGAAGTCCGCTACGAGGGCTACGCCCCCGGTGGCGTGGCCGTGATCGTCGACTGCCTGACCGACAACCGCGTGCGCACCGTGGCCGATGTCCGCCATGCGTTCAGCAAGTGCGGCGGCAATATGGGCACCGAAGGCTCGGTGGCCTTCATGTTCAAGCGCCTGGGCGTGCTCAGCTTCGCCCCGGGCGCCGACGAGGAGGCCATCACCGAAGCCGCCATCGAGGCCGGCGCCGATGACATCGTGGTCTATCCGGACGACGGCTCGATCGACGTGGTCACCAGCCCTGACGCCTTCAACGCGGTCAAGGACGCGATGACCGCCGCCGGCCATGTCGCCGATCACGCGGAAATCACGTTCCGCGCGGACAACGACATCAAGGTCGAGGGCGAGGTCGCCCTGCAGGTCAAGAAGCTGCTGGACATGCTGGAAGATCTGGACGACGTGCAGGACGTGTACTCCAACGCCGAACTGGGCGCCGACGCCTACGCCTGAGCCGTCCTCGACGGCCTGGGCGCGGGCCGTTGAACGGTCACCGCGGACAGTCATGAGCCCATACGCCTGCCAGCGCACCCCGTTCCACCCTGCCAGGAGTGCAGCATGACCCGCATCCTCGGCATCGACCCCGGTTCACAGCGGACCGGGGTCGGCATCATCGATGTCGACGCCGCCGGGCGCGTCACCTACGTGCACCACCAGCCGCTGGTGCTGCTGGGCGCGGACGATTTCCCGCAGCGCATGAAGCTGCTGGTGCTCGGCCTGGCCGACCTGTGCCGCGAGTTCCAGCCGCAGGAAGTGGCCATCGAACGCGTGTTCATGGCCCGCAACCCCGATTCGGCGCTGAAGCTGGGCCAGGCCCGGGGCGCGGCGATTTCCGCCGTTGTGCTGCGTGACCTGCCGGTGCATGAATATGCCGCCAGCGAGATCAAGCTGGCGGTGGTCGGTCGTGGTGGTGCCGAAAAGCAACAGGTTCAACACATGGTCGGGCTCATGCTCAACCTGAAAACCAAGCTGCAGGCCGACGCGGCCGACGCGTTGGCGGTGGCGATCACCCATGCCCACGTAAGGGCAACGGCCAACCGCCTGGGGCTCAGTGCCCGCCAGGCGTGGGGCCGCAAATGAGGAGCTGCACGCAATGATCGGTCGACTGCGCGGCATCGTCGCCTACAAGGCGCCGCCGTGGCTGGTGGTGGACGTGAACGGAGTGGGCTACGAGCTGGAGGCGCCGATGAGCACCTTCTATGACCTGCCCGAACTCGGCCGCGAGGTCACCCTGTACACCCATTACGCGCAGAAGGAAGACAGCGTCTCGCTGTACGGCTTCCTGCGCGAGGGCGAACGGCGGCTGTTCCGCGACGTGCAGAAGGTCAGTGGCATCGGCGCGAAGATCGCGCTGGCCGTGCTGTCCGGGGTCACCGTCGAGGAATTCGCGCGCATGGTCCAGGCCGGTGACATCACCGCGCTGACCCGCATTCCGGGCATCGGCAAGAAGACCGCCGAGCGCATGGTGCTGGAACTGCGCGACCGCGCCGCCCAGTTCGGTGCCGGCGGCGCGCTGCCCACCGGCAGCGGCCCGGCCGCGGCCGACCCGCTTTCCGATGCCACCGTGGCGCTGCAGCAGCTGGGCTACAAGCCTGCTGAAGCGGCCCGCATGGCCCGCGACGCCTTCACTGAAGGCGATGAAGTGGCCACCGTGATCCGCAAGGCGCTGCAGTCCGCGCTGCGCTGAGTCGGCTTCCTTTCTCTCAACGAACCGCCTGAGCCTCGCCAGGAGTCCCATGTCCAGCAGTCAAACCCCGCACGCAGCTGCCCCCGGCGGCCACGGTCACGCTCCTCCCGCCGGAGGCCTGGCGCTGATCATCGGTGCGATCGGCGTGGTCTTCGGTGATATCGGTACCAGCCCGCTGTACACCCTGAAGGAGGCGTTCTCGCCGCACTACGGGCTCAACAGCGACCACGACACGGTACTGGGCGTGCTCTCGCTGGCGTTCTGGGCACTGAACATCGTGGTCACGCTGAAGTACGTGACCATCATCATGCGCGCCGACAATGACGGCGAGGGCGGCATCATGGCGCTGATGGCGCTGACCCAGCGCACGCTGCGCAACGGGTCGCGCTCGGCCTACGTGGTGGGCATCCTTGGCATCTTCGGCGCCTCGCTGTTCTTCGGCGACGGCGTGATCACCCCGGCGATCTCGGTGCTTGGCGCGGTCGAAGGCCTGGAGGTGGCCGCGCCCGGCCTGCATGCCTTCATCGTGCCGATCACGGTGGTGGTGCTGCTGATGGTGTTCGCGGCGCAGCGCTTCGGCACCGAGAAGATCGGCAAGGCGTTCGGCCCGATCACGTCGGTCTGGTTCATTTCGCTGGCGGCGATCGGCATCTACAACATCGTGGATGCGCCGGAAGTGCTGAAAGCCTTCAACCCGTGGTGGGCGATCCGCTTCTTCATGGAGCACAGCTGGCACGGCATCTTCATCCTCGGTGCGGTGGTACTGGCGGTGACCGGCGGCGAAGCGCTGTACGCCGACATGGGCCACTTCGGTGCCAAGCCGATCCGCCATGCCTGGTACTTCTTCGTGCTGCCGTGCCTGGTGCTGAACTACCTGGGGCAGGGCGCACTGGTGCTCAACCATCCCGAGGCGCTGAAGAACCCGTTCTTTGAGGCAGTGCCGTCGTGGGCGCTGTACCCGATGATCATCCTGGCCACGATGGCAGCGGTGATCGCCTCCCAGTCGGTCATCACCGGCGCGTTCTCGGTTTCGCGCCAGGCCATGCAGCTGGGCTACATCCCGCGCATGCGCATCAAGCACACCTCGCATGACACCATCGGCCAGATCTACATCCCGGGCATCAACTGGGGCATCGCGGTGATGGTGATCGGCCTGGTGCTGGCCTTCCGCAGCTCGTCCAACCTGGCGGTGGCCTACGGCATCTCGGTGTCGGCCACCATGCTGATCGATACCCTGCTGCTGGCTCTGGTGGCCCGCTCGTTGTGGCCGAAGGCACGCGCCTGGCTGCTGCCCCTGTGCGTGGTGTTCTTCATCATCGACCTCGGCTTTGTCATCGCCAACGGCGCCAAGCTGCTGCAGGGCGCCTGGTTCCCGGTAGTGCTGGGCATCTTCCTGTTCACCATGATGCGTACCTGGCGCCGGGGCCGCGAGCTGCTGCGCGATGAGATCCGCAAGGACGGCATCCGCCTGGATACCTTCCTGCCGGGCCTGATGCTGGCGCCGCCGGTACGCGTGCCGGGCACCGCCGTGTTCCTCACTGCGGATCCGACCGTGGCCCCGCACGCACTGATGCACAACCTCAAGCACAACAAAGTGCTGCACGAACGCAACGTGTTCCTGCATGTGGAAACCCTGCCGATCCCGTATGCGATGGAAGGGCAGCGGCTGAAGATCGAATCGGTGGGCGACGAGTTCTACCGGGTCTATGTGCGCTTCGGCTTCATGGAGACCCCGGACGTCCCACTGGCGCTGATGCGCTCGTGCGACCACGGTGGCATCTACTTCGACCCGATGGACACCACCTTCTTCGCCAGCCGCGAAACCATCGTCGCCACCGCCAACCGCGGCATGCCGATCTGGCGCGACAAGCTGTTCGCGCTGATGCACCGGAATGCCGCGCCGGCGACCGGCTTCTTCCGGATTCCGGGTAACCGGCTGGTGGAACTCGGCGCGCAGGTGGAGATTTAATCTCCACCGTCGATTCCTCCAGAGATCCGTCCACGCATGGCGTGGATCTACCGTGCCGACCAACGGTCGGCCCCCACCAAAGCAGAACGCCGTTCCGACAGACCGCAGGAAACTGTCGAAGGCGGGGTGGTGGGTCCGGTTGCGGGGGCGTGTGCGCCATGGATGGCGCGACCGAGCCTACATGGACGTATTTGCGGCGTCCCCCGCAACCGGACCCACCCCGCCATTCCCCAGGAAGCCCGCTTCGGCTGTTGCTCTGGATGTTGCCGTTGCCTCTGCGGGCGCCGGGCGCAGCCCGGCCGAACCCCGCACTTTTGCCGCATAATCAGCACATGACCGACGACCGCATCATCGGCGCCGGCGCCACCCGCGAGGATGACGCCGCCGACGCCAGCATCCGCCCCAAGCGCCTGGCCGACTATCTCGGCCAGGCCCCGGTGCGCGAGCAGATGGAGATCTACATCGAAGCGGCCAAGGGCCGCGGCGACGCGCTCGACCACGTGCTGATCTTCGGGCCGCCCGGCCTGGGAAAGACCACGCTCAGCCACGTCATCGCCAACGAACTGGGCGTGGCCCTGCGCGTGACCTCCGGCCCGGTGATCGAGAAGGCTGGCGACCTGGCTGCGCTGCTGACCAACCTGCAGCCGCACGACGTGCTTTTCATCGACGAGATCCATCGCCTGTCGCCGGTGGTGGAGGAAGTGCTGTACCCGGCGATGGAAGATTTCCAGATCGACATCATGATCGGCGAGGGCCCCGCTGCCCGCTCGATCAAGATCGACCTGCCGCCGTTCACCCTGATCGGTGCCACCACCCGTGCCGGCCTGTTGACCGCACCGCTGCGTGACCGCTTCGGCATCGTCCAGCGGCTGGAGTTCTACAGCGTCGAAGAGCTGACCCGCATCGTGCGCCGTTCGGCGGCGATCCTGGCCATCGACTGCACCGCCGATGGGGCAGGGGAGATCGCGCGCCGCGCGCGTGGCACCCCGCGTATCGCCAACCGCCTGCTGCGCCGCGTGCGCGACTACGCGCAGGTAAAGGCGGGCGGCCACATCGACGAGGCCGTGGCACAGGCTGCGATGCAGATGCTGAAGGTCGACCCGGAGGGCTTTGATGAGCTCGACCGGCGCCTGCTCAGGACCCTGGTCGACTACTTCGATGGCGGCCCGGTCGGCATCGAATCGCTGGCCGCGGCCCTGTCCGAGGAGCGTGGCACGCTGGAAGACGTGGTCGAGCCCTACCTGATCCAGCAGGGCTTCCTGGTGCGTACCGCGCGTGGCCGCATGGCCACCCACAAGGCTTACCGGCACATGGGCCTGAAGCCGAAGAACCCGCCGCAGGACCTGTTCGCGGAGGTTCCCGATGTTGGTTGAGCCACTATTCAGTTGGCCGACACGCATTTACTGGGAAGATACCGACGCAGGCGGCGTGGTCTACCACGCCCGCTACGTGGCCTTCATGGAACGGGCCCGGACCGAATGGATGCGTGCGCTCGGCTACGGCCAGGAGCGCATGCGCGCCGAGCATGGGATGGTCTTCGCGGTGCGCTCGATGCAGATGGATTTCATCAGGCCGGCACGGCTGGATGACACCCTGCAGGTGAGCGCCCGTCTGGTCCAGCTGAAGAAGGCCAGCATGGTCTTCGACCAGCAGATCCTGCGCGACGGCGAGTTGCTGCTGTCGGCCCAGGTCCGCATCGCCGCACTGGACGCGGCGAGTTTCCGCCCGCGTGGCATGGACGAGGCCGTCCTTGCCGTGCTGCAACCCCACCTCCACCCCGAATCCGAACACTGAGGAACAACGGATGATCGCAACGCTCCTGGCCCTGCAGGCCACGGTCACCGAGGCACTGCCGGCCGACGTCAGCAACGCCGCGACACAGACCCTTGCCCAGGCCACCACCGGCGGCGGCATCAACTACCTCGAACTGATGGCCAAGGCCAGCCTGCCGGTGAAGATCATCGTGCTGCTGCTGCTGGTCGGCTCGTTCGTCAGCTGGGTGATCATTTTCCGCAAGGCCCGCGTGTTCAAGCAGGCCACCCGCGAAGCCGACGAGTTCGAGAACCGCTTCTGGTCCGGCGCCGACCTGGGCAAGCTGTACAGCGCCGCCACCGACCGCAGCCGCAGCGTGACCGGCCTGGAAGCCATCTTCGAAGCCGGTTTCCGCGAGTACACCCGCCTGCGCGACAAGCGCCGCCTGGACGGCCGTGCGCAGCTGGAAGGCGCGCAGCGTGCCATGCGTACCACCTACACCCGCGAAGTGGACCAGCTTGAGCGCAACCTGGAACTGCTGGCCAACATCGGTTCGACTGCCCCGTACGTGGGCCTGGTCGGTACCGTGTTCGGCATCATGGTGACCATGCACGACATGATCAGCAGCGGTGCGCAGGCCGGTATCGCCGCCGTCGCGCCGGGCATCTCCGAAGCGCTGTTCGCCACCGCCATCGGCCTGTTCGTGGCGATCCCGGCGGTGTGGGCCTACAACCGCTTCACCACCCGCGTGGAGCGCATGTCGGTGCGGTTCGAGACCTTCGCCGAAGAGTTCAGCTCCATCCTGCAGCGCCAGAGCGCTGGCGACGAGTAAGCGCCTGACCCGGGAGTCCAAGCCATGTCCGCTGCCATCGTCCGCCGAAAGCGCCGCAAGCTGAAATCGGAAATCAACGTCGTCCCCTACATCGACGTCATGCTGGTGCTGCTGATCATCTTCATGGTCACCGCGCCGCTGCTCACCCTGAGCTTCGACGTCGACCTGCCGCAATCCAACGCCAAGGCGCTGGAAAGCAAGCAGGACCCGGTGATCGTCTCGGTGCGCCAGGACGGCCAGCTCAGCCTGAAGCTGCCCGACGCCAAGGAACCGGCCGCCGTGTCGGCCGAAGAACTGGAAGGCCGCCTGGCCGGCATTGCCGCCCAGGACAAGGGCGTGCGCGTGATCGTCGCCGCCGACCGTGCCGTGGCCTATGAGAAGGTCATCGCCGCGATGGATGTGATCAAGCGCGCCAAGGTAGACAAGGTAGGCCTGGCCACCGATGCACGCTGACGCCCTGCCACCTTCGCATCAGCGCGAACCCGGCTGGGGCCTGCCCCTGGCACTGGCACTGCTGGTGCACCTGCTGGTCGCGCTGGTCTTCATCGTGGCCTGGTTCTGGTCACCCGAGCGCAACACCGATGCCGCCGCCGGTGATCCGTCGGTGGAGGCCAGCCTGGCGCTGTCCGCGTCTGAGGCGTCCGCCGCGCGCCAGGCCCTGCGCCAGTCGGAAAAGCTGGAAGACCTGCCGCCGCCGGTGGCCGAGCCGATCCCGGTGCCGGAAGACACCATTCCGCCGCCGCAGCCGATTCCCGAGCCGCGCCCGCAGGACGCGCCCACGCCCCAGCAGCAACAGGCGCAGGAGCGCGTCGCGCAGCCGGACACCAAGGACCAGGAAGCGGTGAGCGCACTGGCCATCTCGCAGGAGAAGGCCAAGCAGGAACAGGAAGCCAAGCGCCGCCAGGAGCAGATCGACCTGACCGAACGCAAGCGCCAGGAAGAGGCCGAGCAGAAGCTGCGCCTGGCCAAGCAGCAGGAAGAAGACGCGAAGAAGAAGCTGGCCGATCAGGCGCGTCAGGCCGCGGACAAGGCCGAGGCCGAGAAGCAGAAGAAGATCGCCGAGATCCGTGCCCGTCGTGAGCAGGCCGAGAAGGAAGCCAAGCTGGCCGAGCAGAAGCTGCGCCAGGTGGCTGCTGCGCGCAATGCCGCCGGCAGTGCCGCAGCCGGTTCCAGCGGTGCGTCCCAGCCGGCTGCCGGTGGTGGTGGCAACAGCGATGATCTTTCGGCCAAGTACGCCGCGGCGATCCAGGCCAAGGTGCTGTCGCAGTGGGTGCGGCCGGACACGGTGCCGCTGGGCCAGCGCTGCCAGATCACCATCACCCAGATTCCGGGTGGCACGGTGATGCAGGCCAAGGTCAGCCCGAACTGCCCGTACGACGAGGCCGGCAAGCGTTCGATCGAGGCCGCCGTGCTCAACGCGCAGCCCCTGCCGTACCGTGGCTTCGAGTCGGTGTTCGCACGCACGCTCAACTTCACTTTTACTGCCCAGGATCGCTGAGGCGGGCAGGGCAGGGGGGGGCTCGGGCCACTCCTGCCCATGGATGTCGCGCTTGCCTCTGGTGTGCTCGGTTTCGGCCGGGCAGGCTTTAGGCTTCTGTCGAACACCGCCCCGCTGGGCGGAGTGACCGGGGCAGGCAGGTGCGATGTTAGCCACGACGTTAACGGTGCGTGAGAGGACGGGCTGGAACTGACCCGGAATTCACGTACCCTTGGTTCATGATTGCGAAGCGGTTCACTCCTGCTTTGCTATCCCTCGTTCCGGTTTCCCCCTATTGAGCGCTCCATGAAAAAGATGCCTCGCTGGCTTGCCGTGTTTGCGGCCCTGTTGCTGCCCTTTGCTGCCGTCGCGCAGCAGAAGGGGCTGGATATCGACATCATCGGCGGCAATGCCTCCGCGCTGCCGATCACCATCGTGCCGATGCCCTACCAGGGTTCGTCGGCCGCTCCGCAGACCGACGTCGCCGGCGTGGTCCGTGCCGATCTGGAGCGTTCGGGGCAGTTCCGCACGCTGCCGGAAGCGCAGATCGTCGAGAAGCCCGTGCGGGGAGGGGATATCCAGTTCGCGACCTGGCGCGCGCTGAAGCAGAACTACATCGTGGTCGGCCGCGTGCTTGATGCCGGTGCCGGTGCCTACCGCGTCGAGTACGAACTGTTCGACGTGCCCAAGGGCGAGCGCCTGCTGGGCCTGGCGATGACCGCCCGTGGCAACGCCATGCGCGACGTTGCCCACCAGATGGCCGACGCCATCTACGAGAAGATCACCGGTGTGCGCGGCGCCTTCTGGACCCGCATCGCCTACGTGACCGCCAGTGGCAAGGGCGACGCCATGCGCTACGCGCTGATGGTGGCCGATTCCGATGGCTTCAACCCGCAGACCATCGTGCGCTCGGCCGAGCCGCTGCTGTCGCCGTCGTGGAGCCCGGATGGCAGCAAGCTGGCCTACGTCAGCTTCGAGCGTGGCAATTCGGCCATCTACATCCAGAACATCGGTACCGGTGCGCGCGAGCTGGTCACCAGCTTCCGCGGCATCAACAGCGCCCCGGCGTTCTCGCCGGACGGCCGCAAGCTGGCCCTGACCCTGTCGCGCTCAGGTAACCCGGAAATCTACGTGATGGACCTGGGGAGCAAGCAGCTGACCCAGCTGACCAACCACTTCGCCATCGATACCGAGCCGACCTGGGCACCGGACGGCAGCGCGGTGTACTTCACCTCCGATCGCGGCGGCCGTCCGCAGGTCTACAAGGTCGGTGCCGGCGGCGGCAGCGCCGAGCGCGTGACCTTCCAGGGCAACTACAATGCCAAGCCGTCGGTGTCCTACGACGGCAAGAAGATCGTCGTCGCCCAGGGTTCTGGCAACAGCTACAAGATCGCGATGATGGACAGCTCGCTGGGGTCGCCCCGCTGGAGCACGCTGTCCCCGGGTTCGCTGGATGAATCGCCGAGCTTTGCGCCCAACGCAAGCATGGTGCTGTACGCCGCCCGCGAAGGTGGCCGTGGTGTGTTGTATGCCGTTTCGGCCGATGCGCGGGTTCGCCAGCGCCTGGTCCTGGCTGACGGTGATGTGCGCGAACCGGCATGGTCCCCATACCGTACCCAGCGCTAAAAGAGTGTTAATATTTTCGTTGTCTTGAACCCCTCATCGGCTTAGGAGCCACAAAGGTATCGCCATGAACAAGTCCACCCGCGTTCTGCTTGTTTCCCTGCTGTCTGTGGCCGTCCTGGCCGGTTGCTCGAAGAAGGTGAAGGAAGAGCCGGCAGCCCCGGTCGACACCGGCACCTCGACCACCACCCCGACCGGTCCGTCGACCTCCGGCCTGTACGGCCCGGGCGACCTGGACACCGACGCTTGCCTGCGCCAGCGCGTGGTCTACTTCGACCTGGACAAGGAAGACGTGAAGCCGGAATTCCAGGCCATCATGGCGTGCCACGCCAAGTACCTGCGTGACCGTCCGTCCTCGCGCATCACCCTGCAGGGCCACACCGACGAGCGCGGTTCGCGCGCGTACAACCAGGCCCTGGGTGAGCGTCGTGGCAACGGCGTCAGCTCGGCCCTGCAGGCCAACGGTGGTTCGGCTTCGCAGCTGACCGTCGTGTCCTACGGTGAAGAGCGTCCGGTCTGCACCGAGTCGAACGAGTCCTGCTGGTCGCAGAACCGTCGCGTCGAAATCGTCTACACCGCGCAGTAATCCATGCGCATTGGCATCAAACTGATGCTGGTCGTTGCGGCAGCCCTCGTGGCTGCCGCACCGGCGCACGCGCAGCGACAGAGCCTGGCTGACCGTGTCGGCGCGCTCGAGCAGCAGATGTACAACAACAGTGCCAACCAGGACCTGTTGAACCAGATCAATCAGCTGCGGCAGCAGGTCACCAGCCTGCAGGCCTCGATCGAGCAGTTGCAGCACGACAACGCCCAGCTCAAGCAGTCCGCCCAGGACCAGTACCTGGATCTGGACAGCCGCCTGAACCGGTTGGAAGGGGGCAACGCCGCCCCGGCCCTGCCGCCCGTTCCGGCGAGCGCGCCCAAGGCCGCACCGGCCCCGGCAAAACCCGCAGCGGCGGCCACTTCCGAGCGGCCGCCTTCCGTCCATGGTGATGCTGGCAGCCTTGCCGCCACCGGCGACGAGCGCACCTCCTACAACGTTGCCTTCGATGCGTTGAAGGCCGGCAGGTACGACGATTCGGCGCAGCTGTTCCTGAGCTTCCTGGAGTTGTACCCGAACGGCGTCTACGCGCCGAACGCGCTGTACTGGCTGGGCGAGAGCTACTACGCCACCCGCAATTTCCCGATGGCCGAGGCCCAGTTCCGAGAGCTGCTCTCGCGCTATCCGACTCACGACAAAGCCGCGGGCGGCCTGCTCAAGATCGGCCTCTCGCAGTACGGCGAGGGCAAGGTAGACCAGGCCCAGCAGACGCTGGAGACCGTCGTGGCGCAGTACCCCGGCTCGGACGCCGCGCGCACCGCGCAGGACCGTCTGCAGTCCATCCGCCTGGGCAAGCAGATCCGCTGATCCGCTGACCGGGCGTACAATGTGTGCCCTGTAGAGCCGAGCCCATGCTCGGCTGCTTTCGTTTCCGGACCGGCAAACCCGCCCGGATCCGGTAGCGCCGGGCCATGCCCGACGGCTCGCGTCACCGGCAGGGATATGCCCGTTTGGTTGCTGTTGTAGAGCCGAGCCCACGCTCGGCTGCTTTCGTTACCGGCCACGGTAGCCCACCCGCCACGTGTCCCACCAAGAAGTGCCCGCCATGACCGCCGTTACCCCGTCCAGCGCCGCCGCCACGCCCAGCGAGATTGTGCAGTCGCCCCTGCCACGCCTGAAGATCACCGAGATCTTCACCTCGCTGCAGGGCGAAGCCGATACCGCCGGCTGGCCGACCGTGTTCGTGCGCCTGACCGGCTGCCCGCTGCGCTGCCAGTACTGCGATACGGCCTATGCCTTCCATGGCGGCACCTGGTGGGACATCGACGACATCGTGGCCGAGGTGCTGGCCCAGGGCGTGCGCCACGTCTGCGTGACCGGCGGCGAGCCGCTGGCGCAGAAACGCTGCCTGGTGCTGCTGCAGAAGCTGTGCGACGCCGGCATGGACGTCTCGCTGGAAACCTCCGGCGCGCTGGACGTCAGCGCGGTGGACCCGCGTGTATCGCGCGTGGTCGACATCAAGACCCCGGGGTCGGCCGAAGTGGCGCGCAACCGCTGGGAGAACCTGCCGCTGCTGACCGCACGCGACCAGATCAAGTTCGTCATCTGCAGCCGCGAGGACTACGACTGGGCCAAGGCCCTGGTCGCCGAGCACGAGCTGGTGAAGCGCTGCACCGTGTTCTTCTCGCCCAGCAAGGGCGAGATCACCGCGCGCCAGCTGGCCGACTGGATCGTCGAAGACCGCCTGCCGGTGCGCTTCCAGATGCAGTTGCATAAAATCCTGTGGAACGACGAGCCGGGCCGATGAGCCCAGGCAACGTTCCCTGATGTAACTCCGGCGCGGGACAGCGTGCTGGCTTTCCCCTCCCAACCGGATGTTTTACCCATGAAGAAGGCAGTCGTGCTTCTCTCCGGCGGCATGGATTCAGCCGCCGTCATCGCCATGGCCCAGGAACAGGGCTTCGCCGTGCATGCCCTGAGCGTGCGCTACGGCCAGCGCCACACCTCCGAACTGGACGCCGCCGCCCGCGTGGCCAAGGCCCAAGGCGTGGTCGCGCACAAGACCGTGGACGTGGACCTGCGCAGCATCGGTGGCTCGGCGCTCACCGATGACATCGACGTGCCCGAGGCCGGCGGTGCCGGCATTCCGGTCACCTACGTACCGGCGCGCAACACCATCATGCTGTCGCTGGCCCTGGGCTGGGCCGAAGTGCTCGGCGCCAACGACATCTTCTGCGGCGTCAACGCGGTGGATTATTCCGGCTATCCGGACTGCCGCCCCGAGTTCGTGGCCGCGTTCCAGGCGCTGGCCAACCTGGCCACCAAGTCGGGCGTGGAAGGTGCGGGCATCAAGGTACACGCGCCGCTGCAGTTCCTCAGCAAGGGCCAGATCGTCAGCGAAGGCGTGCGCTTGGGCGTGGACTTCGGCCTGACCGTGTCCTGCTACAACGCCGACGCCAACGGCGCCGCCTGCGGCCACTGCGATGCGTGCCGCCTGCGCGCGCAGGGCTTCACCGAAGCCGGCGTGCCGGACCCCACGCTGTACGCTTGAGGTGATGGGGCTGATGCCCCAATGGTGGGTGCGAACCGTTGGTTCGCACTCTCTGTCCCGGCGCTACCGGCGGATGGAGTCTGGTAGTGCCGGCCGCTGGCCGGCAGCCTCATCAGGCAACCACCCCGATGCCTCGATGAACGCCCGCACCGCCTTCGGATCGGCATAGTCCAACTCGATCATCCGCGCGATACCGGCCTTCTCGTCGGCCTGCTGGCGCATGTACTCCTGCGCGATGCGATACCCGGCGTAGTACCCCACATCACTCACCCCGAATGGATTGCGGCCGTTGTTGTACAGCCAGTTGTCCAGGTCATCGCCGTCCATTTCAGCGACAAAACGCGCGCGGATCTCCTCCTCGTGCGCGGGCCCGTAGCTGTACAGTGGCAACGCCGGCCGGCGCCCACTCAGCCGTTCGGCCACATACTCCGCCACGCCTTCGCGCACCGCGTACTGCGCCAGGCTGCCGGTAGTCTCGCGCTGCTGGGTATGCACGTACTCGTGCAGGTTGTTCTGCGCATTGTTCGCCCCCGGACGGCTGTCGTAGAAGATCCGCAGGCGATCGCGCATTTTCGCCGGCAACTCGCTCACGTCCACGCGCTCATCGCCCAGCGCCATCTCGGCACCGATCAGCACCTTGTCACCGAGCGCGGTGCCGCCGGTGCGCAGCACACCGACTGCGTAGGTGATGGTGGCCGGGCGCAAAGCCGGGTAGAGCGCCCGGAATCTGGAAAGATCCCGTTCCAGGGTGGCGCTGGCCTGCTGCGCGTTGGCGGTCAACGGCCGAACCGACGTCCAGAAGCGCGGCCACGCACGCATGGCCTCGGCGTATTCGCGGGCGGTATAGTTGCGGACCTGCGTCAGCGCATGCAGGCCGGGGCTGCCTGGATCAATGTAGCGCTCCTGCACGAGTGCGACCTGGCGTTCAACGTCGGGCTCGGCGCGCACCGCGTCATAGGTGGCCCAGAAGCGGCCGATGTCGTCGGTGACGACCTGGGATGGGGTGGCCAGTGCCGTACAGGGCAGCAGCAGGGCGGCAACGAGGTAGAGGGGCAGGCGCATCCGTGGCTCCGGGGAAGGATCACAGATGGGATGCGACGACGGTCCGGAAGGTTTAAGCGGGCTCGCCAGATCGGGTAGTGCTGGCCGCTGGCCGGCAACCTCGACGCAGCAGGGTTTCACCCGGCCCGGCAAAGTAGGGTAGAATGCCCACCCCGCCGAAAGGCTGGGGCAGTGCAATGGGCCGTTAGCTCAGTCGGTAGAGCAGAAGACTTTTAATCTTTTGGTCGAAGGTTCGAATCCTTCACGGCCCACCAATTGCATCAATGACTTAGGCGTCCTGTGGGGCGCCTTTTTCTTTTGCTCCTGAAAACCCTACCGAACACTTCGGGAGAGATGCAGGTTTCACGACAGGCAAGCGATGATCGTATCTATCGCGCATGGCGGCGCTCTTGTGCCCCCGACGTCCCTCAGGTTTTGAGTAGCACGGCGATTTGGAGTTCAATCCCCGACAAGCCGGAGATTGGACATGAAGAACGCTTTTCCGAAGAACAGATCATCGGCTTCCCACGCGAGGCAGAGGCCGGCATGGCGGTGAAGGACCTGTGCCGTCGACATGGCTTCAGCGAGGCCTCGTACCAACTGTGGCGCAGCAAGTTCGGTGGCATGAGCGTGCCCGACGCCAAGCGGTTGAAGGACCTGGAAGCCGAGAACGTCCGGCTGCAGAAGTTGCTGGCCGAGCAGCTGTTCGAGAACGATCTGATCAAGGACGCGCTGCGAGAAAAGTAGCGGACCCGCCGGTGCGGCGTGCGCTGGTGCGGCAGTGGGTGCAGCGCGGGGCAAGCGAGCGCCGTGCCCTGGCGATCATTGGGATGAGTGCCAGCGCGCTGCGCTATGTCCGGCGCGAGGATCGCAACGTTAAATCCTGAGGTGCAGTAGCTATTGTTGGATTGGAGGGGGCGCCGCCAACAACATACTCCGCGTTGACTGACTTCGGCATGTTGGGGCGGACGTCAATCTTGAGACCGGTGACTCTTTCAAGCTTCTTGATTGTATCCTTCAACTCTTCTGCTTGGCGGCTGTCGCCGTTTATGTCAATCAGCACCCGTTCTTCGCCTGGAAACCCAGTCGTCCCCGTGATGCCTGGTATGGCGCTGTGAAAAAGAGGTCTGTGCTTAGCAAGGAGCACGTAAAACTCGTCCTGGGTGTACTTGTGACCAACCTCGAACACCACGCGGGTCGTCGCGCTCTCGGTGTTGATCGTTCGATCCGCGACTGGATCTGGCCCCTTGAGTTGCACCAGGATGTGTTGATCTGGCGCGTCTTTGATCGACAGTTCCGTCAGACGATCTGCGAACTCGATACGCAACGCTTCAATATCCGACATCACCTCACCTTGAACCGCTAGGCGCGTGATTGCTTCGTCTATCGAGACTGAGGGGTGTTCACTCATATAGCTGTGAACCTGAATCTGCATCTCCTTGCCTTCCTGCGTGTCAGCGTCAGGCACCTGCGCCAAAGCACAGGTGGATACAAGAAGTGCTGCGGAGCATCCTAGAATCTTCCGTTTCATGCGACATCTCCAGAGTCTGTAACAAATCATCGAGGCGTTGACATGCATCGATGCGCGAGCCTAGCACTGTCTCCCCTCGGGCACTGAGACGTAACTCACAAGCTTCAGTGGAATGATTGTGCACCCTGATGTCTGTACTGTGGGGGTGTTCGTATACGCGTCTTTAGATGTGCTGAAGCACTTCATAGATTAGGCGATTGGTCCCTTGCCTAAGAATTTCGTACACACCCAGCCGCTCCTGCTGCTCGCGAAACAAGTCAATCATTTGCTCCACTTCATTCCGGCTGTATGAGTTGTACTTCCTCATAGTGTCCAGCTGCATGAAGTCGTCGGCGTACAGGTTGTCGATAGTGGCGACTTCGATGACGGCATCCTTGCCGCCGAAGATTATATCCACGGTCTTTCTTGCCATTGGCTGGCTACCAATGTGGATTTGATAGTTGCGAAGCATCCGCATGAAATGAAGAAGTGGACTTGCGCTGCTCGTAATCCTATAGGCGTGTCCTGCGTTATTCATTGCTTCTTCTATGCCCACGAATTCGGTCAGCGCGGCCCGCACATGCATTGCTACGTGGAGGGCGGCTGGCACCCCGTCGCGAATTGGGATATCTGAGCCGCCCGAAAGAAAGAGCATATAAAGGGCGGACGTCGCCCTCTCGTAAAGCTGAGGCACTTGTTGCAGCGCGCTGAAAGGACTCTTCCGTGCGGTGGGTAGTAGCCGCGCTGGTCAACACCGATGTTAGGTTGCAAATGGCCCTGCATTGCAGGGCCCATTGCGTTCTTGCGCCGCCTTTTCAAGCGCGTGTTAGTAGTAGGGGCGCTGGGGATCGTCCATCGCCATTTGCAGCTCATCCATATGTTCAGGGTCGGGGTTGAGCCAAGTGTCCAACCATTCGCTCTTGAGGTTGATGACGGTGCGATCGTGGCCCGCCTCAGCCACTTCCGGCATTGGGTCATCGGTCACGGCGGGGGGGCGTCGGGACATCGCCAAGATTCTGGAATGGCAGGAGAGGGTCCGGGGCAACCGGCTGGCCAAGGCCGACCAGGATCCGTCATTCGGGGGGATGGGGTAGGCCTTGTTGAGGCAACTGGAGGGGGAGGAAATCCGTTCCGCAAAATTCCTGCGCCCGTTGTGGCTCAAGGCTTACAAGCGCCCGCTTTAAAGATTGAAGTGGAACGAGTGGCGGCGTAACCAATTGAAAGTAATGAAATTACCCAGTTACGCTTAACCTTTTGGTCGAAGGTTCGAATCCTTCGCGGCCCACCATTGCATCCCATGACCCAGGTCATTCAGAAAGGCATCGCAATGCGGTGCCGTCTTTGTTGCCTGGTCAAGGGCCTCTACTTCGTCCGCATTCCCTTGGCTTTCGCGGCCGCCGCGTCGGCAGCTTCTTGTGCAGCCGTCGCTGCCGCATTCGCGGAACGCACGGCTTCCGCTTGAGCCGCGTCAAAGTCAGCCAGGCGCTGCGCGCTGATCCGGCGTTCCAGTTCTGAATATGCGACGTGGCTCTCCGGATGCTTCGCGACGCAGGCCTGCTGCAGCAGCGGGATCGCGTGGTCGGACAATCCCGGTTGGAGGTGGGCGAGCAGGCAGTCCGCATATGCTGCGGATGCTGGCGGAGTGCTGCTGGCCTGAGGTGAGGCGGCGGCAAGGGCGGTGGCGATCAATACACTCAACATGGGAACCTCCTTGTGGATATGAGCGTGGCGGTGACCAGTCCGTGAACCATGGTGCGCGTTGCATGACCATCACCGACTCCATGGTGCTCCAGTTCCGGTCGATCGGCAAAGTGCCGCGAACGACAGTGCCTCCGGCGGTCTATGCTCAGCGCTTTCCCAATATGGACCGCCCCATGCGTCTGATCGTGCTGTCGCTGTTGTTGTCCGCTGTCTCCGCCGCGCCGCTGATGGCTGCAGAAACCGCGCCGCCCGCTGCCGCCTCGCCTTTGGCCATCGGCGAGACCTTCACCATCGGGTCGAAGGCGCTGGGCGAAACCCGCCGCATCAATGTTTACCGCCCGCAGCCGTGGGGCCTGGATCCGAAGGCGCCGCTGCCGGTGCTGTACATGGCCGATGGCGGCATCGGTGAGGACTTCCTGCATGTGGCCGGGCTGGTGCAGGTGCTGAGCGGCAACGGCAGCATGCGTCCGTTCCTGCTGGTTGGCATCGAGAACACCGAGCGCCGCCGCGACATGACCGGCCCCAGCAACGACCCGCAGGACCGGAAGATCGCGCCGCGCATTGGTGGTTCGGCGGCCTACCGCGCGTTCCTGCGCGAAGAGCTGATGCCGCAGGTGCGCCAGCGCTACCCGACCACCGACGAGCGCGCGCTGATCGGTGAATCGCTGGCCGGCCTGTTCGTGGCCGAGACGCTGCTGCAGGAGCCAACGTTGTTCAACAGCTACATCGCGCTGGACCCCAGCCTGTGGTGGAACCGTGGCGCAATGCTGGCCGGCGCAGCCAAACAGCTGCCGGCGGTGACGCGTGCGCAGCCGCGCGTATTCCTGGCCAGCAGTGGGCAGCCGGAGCTGGCCGCATCCACTGCACGACTGGCCGAGTTGCTGCAGCAGGCTTCGCCGTCGCCGCTGGTGAAGTACCTGCCGTTGCCGGAAGAAACCCACGCTACGATCTATCATCCGGCCGCATTGCAGGCGCTGCGCACACTGTTCCCGGCGCCGCCGGCCTCGCCCTGACCGCACTGGCAGTGGATTGCGCACCATGCAAGGATGCGGCAGCGGCGCCATCCGGTGCGCCGCCCACAATGGGAGCGTGTGGATGCAGCGTGTGCGTGGATGGAGTGTGGCGGCCTGCCTGGCCGTGAATGGCTGTGCGATGTCGGTGGCGCCACCGGCAACGCAGAATGAAGCGAAGGAGAGCCCGGCCGCCGCAGTGTCGGGCGTGGTGCTGCCGGATACCGAAGCGCTGCGCGTGCACGATCCGATCGGCCGCGATTATCCGGTCTGGGTAGCACTGCCGGCTGACTACGCGGCGCATCCGGAGAAGCGCTATCCGGTGCTGTACGTGACCGATGCGCTGTACAGCTTCCCGCTGGTGCGCAGCGTGCGCAACATGGTGGGGCAGAAGGGCGTGAACCTGGAGGATTTCATCCTGGTCGGGCTGCCGCCGCAGGAAGGCCTGACGTCCAAGCAGAGCCGCTCGCGCGATTACACGCCCAGCGATCCGGCGCGGACCGATCCGCGTGACTACAGCGACGACGTCAGCTACGGCGGCGCGGCGCACTACCGCGATTTCCTCGCTGAGCAGGTGCTGCCGATGATCGATGCGCGCTACCGCACCGATCCGGCGCGGCGTGCCTATGCCGGTCATTCCTATGGTGGCCTGTTCGGCGCCTACGTGCTGACCACGCGCCCGGATATGTTCCGCACCTACATCCTCTCCAGCCCATCACTGTGGTTCGACGACCATCGGGCGCCGCGCATGCAGGCCGAGGCCAAGGCGCCGGCGCAGCCGACCACGGTGGTGCTGTCGGTGGGCAGCTTTGAAACGGTCAAGCCCGAACCGCGTTATTTCACCCGCAACGACATGCTGCGCCACAACGCAGAATTCGCCGAGCAGCTACGCAGCAGCGGGCGATCGTTGAAGGTGGAGAACATGGTGATCGATGACGAGGATCACTTCACCGTCTACCCGGACACGATCACCCGTGCGCTGCTGAAGGTGTTTCCGGGTAGCGGGCCGTACAGCAGCGGTTGATGATGGGCGCCATCCACGCATGGCGTGGATCTACAGGGCCATTGCAGTAGATGCACGCCATGCATGGATGAACGCCTCAGGCCGCCTGTGCATCCGGCCCGGTCAATACGCCCACATCGGCATGCCGGAAGCACAGCCGGATGGCGTCGAGCAGCTCGCTCATGTTGTACGGCTTGGGCAGGAAATGGATGCCGTCGCGCAGCTGCGGCAGCACCTGGTGCTGGTCCATGCCCGACGTCACCAGGATCGGCAGCTGGGGATACAGGCCGCGGACCCGGTTGGCGGCTTCGATGCCACTGATTGCACCCAGATTGACGTCGGTGAACAGCAGATCGAAACGCTCACCGGCGGCCAGTAGGCCCAATGCCGCTTCGGCAGAGCTCACGCCCGCCACGTGGCAGGCCTGGCTTTCCAGCGCCAGCCGACTCAGTTCGCGGGTTTCCTCGGCGTCCTCGATGAGCAGGACGCGGGGTTCGACGTGGCGCTTGGACAGCAACATGACGCGACAACTCCGGACAGCAACGGTGAAATGGCGCGCAAGTATGCGCAAGCCAGTAGTGATCCCGACGTGCACGGCAGGCTAAGCGGGCGTTACAGGCTTCTCTGGCGCCGGAGCCGCACGTGCCAGGCCAGCACCGCGACCGCGAGCAGGGCGGTGCCGATGCGCAGACCGGTGGCCTGCCAGCCCAAAGCGACGGCGTCGTCGAGGCTGAACACATTCCAGGCCAGGTTCATCGAAACGTGCAGGGCCAGGCCGCACCACAGCGTGTCGCCGTCGAGGTGGTCGAGCAAAGCGAAGATGAAGCCACCGAGGGCGATCACTGCGCCGACGAACAGCGCGATGCCGCCACCGTCCAACCCGCCGAAGCCGAGCCAGTGCACCATGCCGAACAGCAGCGCCTGCGGCAATGCAAGCCATGGCCAGGGGCCGCGCACGATCTTCACCAGCAGCACGAAGCCCAGGCCGCGGAAGAGTACTTCCTCGGCCAGCGGGAACAGCACCGCCAGCATGGTGGCATCCAGTACGGTCAGTGCCTTGTTCGGTGTACCGAGCAGCGCCAGGCCCAGCCAGCAGGGCAGGCTGGCCAGCAGTACCCACATCGGGCCGCTCCAGCCGTTGCCGCGCAGCCCCAGGCTGGCCATCAGGCCCATCCCGCGTGGCCGCAGCAGCGCGGCCAGCAGAAGTGCCACGAGCACGGCCAGCGCGTTGTCGAGCAGGCTGCCGCCGTAAGCAATGGGCAAGGCGGGAATCGGCGTGGCTGCGGCGGCTGCGATGTCGCGCAGATTCAGGCCAACGCCAACGCCGAACAGCACCAGCAGCAGGCGCGCGGCGCTGGGCAGGCGGGACAGGACGGTCATGGACGCACTCCCTGCGGAACCAGCTTGCAGTGTGGAAGATGGCGAGGGACGCTGGCACGCGCCGGAAGTCCCTGTGCTATCGGTCATGTGTTGCCGCACAGTCATCACAGGGCAGGTACAGTCGTTACCAGACCGACAGGAGCAATGCCGATGCTGTGCCCCGTGTGCAAGACCCAGACCCTGCAGATGGCCGAACGCCATGGCATCGAGATCGACTATTGTCCTGGCTGCCGAGGTGTGTGGCTGGATCGTGGCGAGCTGGACAAGATCATCGAACGTGCGGGCGCCGGTGCTGCGGTACCTCCGCCAGCGCCCGTGCAGGCTCAGCCGGCGTCCGCGCCGCCACCGGTGATGCACCGTGATACCCGCCACCTCGGCCAGCGCTACGAGGACAACCGTGGCCACGGCTACAAGAAAAAGAAGAAGGAGAGCTTCCTCTCCGAGTTGTTCGACTTCTAGGCGCTTCGCTCTCTGTAGAGTCGAGCCATGCTCGACTGGCTGTTGCCGCCAATAGCCGAGCATGGCTCGACTCTACAAAGACGTGATCACGGCCGCCGAAGGATAAACTCGCGGTCGTGGGTATCGCCGACGATGAAGTCGTACTCGCCCACTTTGCTGCAGCCATAGCGCGCGTAGAAGCGCTGCGCGCCGAAGTTTTCTTCCCATACGCCCACCCACAGGGTGCGGCGCTGCGGCTGGTCCAGCCAGGCCATGAACGCGTCCATCATGCGTGCACCATGGCCGCCGTTCTGGTGTGCAGCCAGAATGTAGAACCGCTTCAGCTCGATGTCACCCTCGCGTGCATCCGTGTGCGGCAAGGTGTTGGCACCGGCGGCCAGATAGCCGACCACGGCGTCACCGTCCAGCAACAGCCAGATGGCACTGCGTGGGTCGGACAGTTCGATGCGCTGCGGTTCGCTGCTGTAGTGCGCCTGCAGGAAATCGTGCAGCTCCTGCGGCGGATAGGAATCGCCCCAGGTTTCGTTGTACGTGGCGATGGCGATCGCCGACAGCGCATCGACATCGGCAAGGGTGGCGCGGCGGATCTGCAACGACATGGCGGTGCCTGCATTGGAACGTGGCGCAGTGTAGCCGGCCCCGGCGGCTGCCGGGGCTGGCCATTGCTCACGAACCGCTGCTCAGAACCACATGCGCACGCCCGCCACCCAACGCGTGTCGCGCGCGTGGTCACCGGCATAGTCGGCGGTGTCGCCAAACGTACGTTCGTGGCTGATGCCGATGTACGGCGCGAAGCGACGGCTGAACTCATAGCGCAGGCGCAGCCCGGCTTCGACCTTGTTCAGTCCGCGACCAATGCCGTACTCCGGTTCATCCTTGGCCGCAACGGTGGCTTCCAGCAGCGGCTGCAGGATCAGGCGGTTGGTCAACAGCACGTCGTACTCGACCTCGGCCTTGGCCAGCACCTGGCCGCCGGAGCCCATGTACAGCGTGGCCGAGCTTTCGAACTTGTACGGCGCCAGACCCTGGATGCCGATGGCCGCCCATGTGCGCGAGTCGGACGGGCGGAAGTCCTGGCGCACGCCGACCAGCACGTCCCACCACGGCGACACGCTGCGACCATACAGTGCTTCCAGTGACGACGATTCGGTGCGGCCGCGGCTGCGTTCGCCATCGGTGCGCAGCCACAGGCGGTTGATGTTGCCGCCGATCCAGCCGGTGGCTTCCCAGGCCTGGCCGTTGCTGCTCTTGCCATCCCAATGCTCAAGCCGGTCGATCAGCAGCAGGCTGTTGATCTCCGGCGCGTGTTCCATCGCGCCATGCGCGATCGGCGGGAAGGCGGCGGCGCGGTCGGCATCAGTCGGAACCGGGATCGGTTCGCGCGGTTCGGTGGGTGCAGGCGTGCCGTGGCCCATCGCCCCGTGGTCCATCTGCGAATGGTCCATCGCCGCTGGCTGCATCGCGCCATGGTCCATCTTCGAGTGGTCCATCGTGGAGTGGTCCATGCCGGCGTGATCCGCCGCACCCATGTCCATCTCCGAATGATCCATCTTTGAATGATCGACCGTTTCGGCCGGGGTCTTCGCGCTCTTCGCAGGCACGTTCATCGCGCCCATGTCATGGCCGGCGTGCGACTGCGCGAACACCGGCAACGCGGCGGCCAGGCCCAGGGCCAGCAGGCTGGGGGAAAGCAGTGAGCGGCTCATTCTTCGATCCTCACTTCGCGCATCATGCCCGCTTCCATGTGGTACAGCAGATGGCAGTGATAGGCCCAGCGGCCGAGCGCGTCGGCGCGCACGCGGTAGCTGCGGCGTGTACCGGGTGGCATGTCGATGGTGTGCTTGCGCACCTGGAATTCGCCTTGTGCGTTTTCCAGATCGCTCCACACGCCGTGCAGATGGATCGGGTGCTGCATCATGGTGTCGTTGACCAGCACGATGCGCATGCGTTCGCCGTAGTTCAGCCGCAGCGGCTCGGCGCTGGCAAACGGGATGCCGTCGAACGACCAGGAGAATTTCTCCATGTGGCCGGTCAGGTGCAGCTCGACTTCACGACTGGGCTCGCGACCATCGGGGTCTTCGAACAGGCTGCGCATGGCGCCGTAGGTCAGGACCTTGCGGCCGTTGTCGCGCAGGCCGATGCCGGGGTCGTCCAGCTTCGGTTCGGTAGCCGAACTCTGCATGTCCACCAGCGGGTTGTTGCGCTCGCTGGGCGGGTGCTTTGGCGCCTTGCTGGCGGCATCACCGCCGCCATGCGCACCGTGGCCCATGCTGGCGCCACAGCCGCCTTCCATGCCCTTCATCGCGGTCATGTCGTGCCCGCCATGACCGCCACCGCCCATGTCATGCCCCATGTCGCTCATGGTCAGCAACGGGCGCGGGTCGCGTGCAGGGATCGGCGCCTGCAGGCCATGGCGTACCGCCAGCGTGCCGGCAGCGAAGCCGGTGCGGCCCATGTCCTGGCAGAAGATGGTAAACGCGTCCTGGCCGGTGGGCTCGACCAGCACATCGTAGGTTTCGGCGGGAGCGATGCGGAACTCATCGATGCTGACCGGATGGATGTACTGGCCATCGGCGGCGACCACGGTCATCTTCAGGCCGGGAATGCGCACATCGAAGTAGGTCATCGAGGCGCCATTGATGAAGCGCAGCAGTACCTTTTCCCCGCTGCGGAACAGCCCGGTCCAGTTGCCGGCTGGCGCCGTACCGTTCATCAGGTAGGTGTAGGTATGCGCGTTGATGTCGGAGATGTCGGTGGGCGTCATCCGCATCCGGCCCCACATGCCACGGTCCGACAGCGCAGCCGACCAGCCGTCACGCTTCGCATCGCGCAGGAAGTCGGGCAGGGTGCGCTTGTAGTAGTTGTCGTGCTCGGCAAGCTTCTTCATGCGGCGGAACAACGCACCCGGGTCCATGTCGGTCCAGTCGGACAGCAGGATCACGTGCTCGCGGTCGTGGTGGTACGGCGCTGGCTCGGCCGGATCGATGATCAGTGCACCGTACAGGCCGGCCTGCTCCTGGAACATCGAATGGCTGTGGTACCAGTAGGTGCCCGACTGCTTCAGCTGGAAGTGGTAGTGGTAGGTCTCGCCGGGGCCGATGCCGTTGAAGCTCAGGCCGGGCACGCCGTCCATGTTGGCCGGCAGCAGGATGCCGTGCCAGTGGATCGAGGTCGGGTGGCGCTCCAGCGTGTTGCGCACGAACAGGTCCACGGTCTGGCCTTCGCGCCAGCGCAGGATCGGCGCCGGCAGCGAGCCGTTGACGGTGATCGCCGGGCGGGTGCGGCCGGTGAAGTTGGCCAGCGATTCGCCGATGGCCAGTTCGATGCGGGTATCGCTGAGCACGGCCGGGGCGCCGGCCAGGCGCGGGGCGGCCGTGGCGGAGGCGAGCGTACGCTGCGGCACGCCGACAGCGGCGATGCCGGCAACCACGCCACCGGCGGCCAGGCCCTGCACGAACAGGCGGCGCGACGGCATGGGCACAGCGCCCGGGCCGGGGGGAATGCGGGTATTCATGGTGGTGACTCCAGACACGTAAAGACGCCGGCAGCTGGCCGGCTACGGTGCGCAGGGCGCACGATGCGTGTGGAATCAGCCGATGGGAGGGCGTGAGATGGGCGGCAGCGGCGGCGCCGGCCGGCCAGTGGCCGGCATCGGCTGCGGCGGCAGCGACAGTGCCGGGCCCGCCAGGTACGGCAACGGCTGCACCACCAGCAGCGGGTGCTGGGCGCAACTGCGCACGCAGTCCTTGATCTGGCAGTGGGCGTCGTGGGCGGGGGCCTTGACCTGCGGGGCCTCGTCGGCCTGCATGGCGGCGTGGTGGTGGCAGTCGGCATCGCCGCCATCAAGGGCGGCTACCGCGTGGGCCATCCGGCCCATTTCCTCGTGACCACTGGCCATGGCCGCGTTCAGCCCGTTGAGCAACAGGCTGAGCATGAGCACGACACGGAGCAGGGTCGAGGCGAGGGACATGGCGCTAATCTAGCCGCAAGCGGCTGTGGATGCACTTCCGGCTGAATGGGCGGTTCAAGGTTGGACCTGCACCAGTGTAGAGCCGAGCCCACGCTCGGCTGCCGTTCACGCAGAAGCAGCCGAGCGTGGGCTCGGCTCTACAGGGGGACGAGCGCACGGTTGGCGACGGGGAGGCGCCTGGCCAGGCGCCCGGCGCTACCCCTCTTCGCGCACGATCTCGACCAGGCGCGGGCCGTAGCGGCTCAGCTTGGTGCCGCCGATGCCGCCGACCCGTGCCAGTTCATCCAGGCTGGTCGGGCGCTGCGCGGCGATGTTGCGCAGGGTGCTGTCGTGGAAGATCACGAAGGCCGGCACGTTCTGTTCGCGGGCCAGTTCGGCGCGCAGACCGCGCAGCGCGTTGAACAGCGCCAGATCCTGCGGCAGCACAGACAGGCCGGTGCGCTGCGCGCTGCGCTCGCGCCCGCTGGCGCTGCTGGCCGGGTCGCGGCGCATGCTGATCTGGCGGCGACCGGTCAGCACGTCGCGGCTGGCATCGGTCAGGCGCAGGCCACCGTGGCCCTCGCTGTCCACTTCCAGCAGGCTGGCGGCCACCAGCTGGCGGAACACGCTGCGCCAGGTGCGCGCATCCAGGTCGCGGCCGATCGCATAGGTACTGAGCTTGTCGTGGCCCTGCTGTTTGACCTTCTCGTTCTCGCTGCCCCGCAGGATGTCGATCAGGTGGCCGACGCCGAAGCGCTGGCCGCTGCGGTAGACACAGCTCAGCGCCTTCTGCGCTGGGATAGTCGCGTCCCATGAGGCCGGCGGTGTCAGGCAGTTGTCGCAGTTGCCGCAGGGCTGGGGATAGGTCTCGCCGAAACCGGCCAGCAGCACCTGGCGGCGGCATTGCATGGATTCGCAGTAGCCCAGCAGGTGGTCGAGCTTGCCCCGTTCCAGCTGCTTGCGTTCTTCGCCCGCCTCGGATTGTTCGATCATCTGCTTGAGCAGTACCACGTCGCCCAGGCCGTAGCACAGCCAGGCTTCGGCAGCTTCGCCATCACGACCAGCGCGGCCGGTTTCCTGGTAGTAGCCTTCCATCGACTTGGGCAGGTCGGTATGCGCCACGAAGCGCACGTCCGGCTTGTCGATGCCCATGCCGAAGGCGATGGTGGCGCACATGACGATGCCGTCCTCGCGCAGGAAGCGGCGCTGGTTGTTAGCGCGCACCTCCGGCGGCAGGCCGGCGTGGTAGGGCAGGGCGTTGAAGCCCTGGCCGCACAGGAATTCAGCGGTCTCCTCGACCTTGCGCCGCGACATGCAATAGACGATGCCGGCCTCGCCACGGTGGCCGCGCAGGAAATCGATCAGCTGCTTGCGGGCGTTGTCCTTCTGCACCACGGTGTAGCGGATGTTGGGGCGGTCGAACGAGCTGACGAAGTGGCGGGCTTCCTGCAGATCGAGGCGTTCGGCGATCTCGCGCTGGGTCGGCGGGTCGGCGGTGGCGGTGAGCGCGATCCGCGGAATCTGCGGCCAGCGCTCGTGCAGCACGGTCAGCTGGCGGTATTCCGGGCGGAAGTCGTGGCCCCACTGCGACACGCAGTGGGCTTCGTCGATGGCGAACAGGGCAATCTGGCTGCGTGACAGCAGCGACAGGAAGCGGCCGGTCAGCAGCCGCTCGGGGGCGACATAGAGCATGTCCAGCTCGCCGGCCAGCAGCTCGCGTTCGACGCGGCCGGCGGTCTCGGCATCCAGGGTGGAATTCAGGTACTCGGCACGAACGCCGAGCTGGCGCAGGGCTTCGACCTGGTCCTGCATCAGCGCGATCAGTGGCGAGATGACGATGCCACATCCGTCACGCAGCAGGGCCGGCACCTGGTAGCACAGCGACTTGCCACCGCCGGTGGGCATCAGCACCAGGGCATCGTGACCGGCAGCGACATGCTCCACGATGTCCTGCTGCGGACCACGGAAATCGTCGTAACCAAAGACGCGTTGGAGCAGGTCGTGCGCGGGACGGGAAGCCATCCGGCTAGTTTACCCCGGCGGGGGAGTCGGCAGGGCTGCGCCCTGGGAACGCGCCATCGCATGCGCGCTGCCGCTCCCACGCTTCGCTGCGCGAAACGCGGGCCCCACTTACCAGCTCCCAGACCCCCGCCGCTTCGCGTCCGCCCCCTGACTCAGGGGGCTCTCCCCCAGACTTGGCCCGGTGGCGGGTAGATCCACGCCATGCGTGGATGAAATCTGTCAGATATCGACAATCAAAATGGGGTCAGATCCGTTTTCCTGCGGAAAACGGATCTGACCCCAATGGCTTTGCCGGCAGATCGCGGAAATCTGTCGAAGGCGGGGTGGGTCCGGTGGCAGGGGTGTCCGCGGCATGGATGCCGCGGCCAAGCCCCCAAGGACGGGTTTACGGCGTCCCCTGCCACCGGACCCACCCCGCCAACCCACAGGAAACCAGCTCTTGCTCTTGCTCTGGTAGTTGCTGTTGCTTCGGCCTCTGCGGGTGCAGGGCGCAGCCCTGCCGAACCAGCCCCAACTCTTACTGCAGCAGGGAACGCAGCATCCAGGCGTACTTCTCGTGGGTCTGCAGGCGCTGGGTCATCAGATCCTCGGTCGGCGCGTCGTCCCCCTTGGCCGCCACCTCCAGCACTTCACGTGCCGTACGGCAGACCGCTTCGTTGGCGACCACCAACTGGCGTACCATTTCACGCCAGTCCGCACTGTCGGTCAGGCCCGGTTCCTCGGCGATCGAGGTCAGCGCAGCGAATTCCCGGTAGGAGCCCGGGGCATTGAAGCCCAGCGCGCGGATGCGCTCGGCCACATCGTCCAGTGCCGCCCACTGCTCGGTGTACTGCGTCTCGAACATGGTGTGCAGCGAGTTGAACATCGACCCGGTCACGTTCCAGTGGAAGTTGTGCGTCTTCAGGTAGAGCGTGAACGCATCGGCCTGGAAGCGCGACAGACCGTCGGCGATCTTCTTGCGGTCGCCCTGGGTGATCCCGATATCGATGTTCGGCGCCGACGGTGCCGCCGCCGCAAGCTTCTGCTTGCCGGTCTTGGCCTTGGTCGTGCTCTTGGTCTTCGCCATGGGGTTCCTCCTTGTGGAATCGTTGGCCTTCACAATAAACCGGTCGTGATGACTGGTCGCTTTCAAAGTTTTGAACGAACCGATTGATGAACTCTATCGATAAAAATCCATCGCCCCGCCTGCGCCAACAGCGCGCCGCCATCGACGGCGCCATGAGCCGCGACCGGGGCCGTTTGCTGGGGATGCTCTCGCGTTGCCAGGCCAAGCCACAGGATGCGGCACTGGCCGCCACCTTCGAGCAGGCCTTGCAGGCGTCGGTGCAGCGCCGGCAGGTGCGGGCGCAGCAGCAGCCGTCCATTACTCTGGACCCGCAGCTGCCGATTGCGCGTGAAGCCGACGCCATCATCGGGCTGATCCGCGACCACCAGGTCGTGGTGATCGCTGGTGAAACCGGTTCGGGCAAGACCACCCAGCTGCCGAAACTGTGCCTGGCCGCCGGCCGTGGCCAGGCCGGCATGATCGGCTGCACCCAGCCGCGACGGATTGCCGCACGTGCGGTAGCCAGCCGTGTCGCACAGGAACTGCAGAGTGAACTGGGCCAGCTGGTGGGCTACCAGGTGCGCTTCAACGACAAGGTCAGCGAAGACAGCCGCATCAAGTTCATGACCGACGGCATCCTGCTGGCGGAGATTGCCAGCGACCGCTGGTTGTCGAACTACGACACGATCATCGTCGACGAGGCGCACGAGCGCAGCCTCAACATCGACTTCCTGCTGGGCTACCTGAAGCAGCTGCTGCGCAAGCGCCCCGACCTGAAGCTGATCGTCACTTCGGCCACCATCGACACCGGACGCTTCGCCCAGCATTTCGACAATGCGCCGGTGATCAGCGTTGAGGGCCGCACCTACCCGGTGGAGGTGCGCTACCGCGCGCTGGAAGGCGAGGGTGAAGACCAGGGCGAACGTACCGTCAACGATGCCATCGTGTCGGCTGTCGACGAGATTACCCGCTTGGATGCACGCGGCGACGTGCTGATCTTCCTGCCGGGCGAGCGCGAGATCCGCGATGCGCACCAGTCGCTGGAACGGCGAAAGTACCGCAACACCGAGGTACTGCCACTGTATGCGCGGCTGTCCAACCAGGACCAGGACCGGGTGTTCAATCCCGGGCCGAACCGGCGCATCGTGCTGGCCACCAATGTGGCGGAAACCTCGCTGACGGTGCCGCGCATCCGTTACGTGGTCGATCCGGGCCTTGCCCGCGTCAAGCGCTACAGCCCGCGCAACAAGCTGGACCGCCTGCACATCGAGCCGATCTCGCAGGCCAGCGCCAACCAGCGCAAGGGGCGCTGCGGCCGTATCGCCGAGGGCATCTGTTACCGCCTGTATGCTGAGGCCGATTTCCAGGCGCGGCCGGAGTTCACCGATCCGGAAATCCGCCGCTCCAGCCTGGCCGGGGTGATCCTGCGCATGCTGCAGCTGGGCCTGGGCCGCATCGAGGAGTTCCCGTTCCTGGAAGCACCGGACGAGCGCGCGGTGGCCGATGGCTGGCAGCAGCTGACCGAACTGGGGGCGATCGATGCCGAACGGCGCCTGACCACCATCGGCAAGCAGATGGCGCGCCTGCCGGTGGACGTGAAGCTGGCGCGCATGCTGGTGGCCGCGCAGGCCGCCGGCTGCCTGCGGCCGATGCTGGTGATCGCCTCGTTCCTGGGCATCCAGGACCCGCGTGAACGCCCGCCCGAGGCGCGCGGTGCGGCCGACAGCGCGCATGCGCAGTTTGCCGACGGCCGATCCGAGTTCGTCGGCGTGCTGCGCCTGTGGGATGCCTACCGGCAGGCACATGAAGACCTGACCCAGTCCAAGCTGCGCGACTGGTGCGGCCGTCATTTCCTCGGTTTCCTGCGCATGCGCGAATGGCGAGAGCTGCATCGCCAGCTGCGGCTGCTGTGCGAGGAGCTGGGCTGGAAGGAAGAGGCCAGCGAGGCGTCGATGGCACCGTTGCTGGCCGGCAGCAGTGCGCCGGCCCCGGCGCGTGATGACGCGGCCGCAGTAAAGGCCACCCGCGGCCAGTTGCATCGTGCCGCGCGCTTGGCCCGCGAAGGCAAGGCCGAGGCCGCACCGGCACCGGTGGCCGTGCGCGCGCAGAAGGAACAGGCGCCCGCCGGCGGCGGCTTCAGCGAACGTGTACGCGCTGCTGCCTACCAGACGCTGCACCGGGCGCTGGTGGCGGGCCTGCCGACGCAGATCGGCCACCGCACCGAGAAGGGCGATTTCCAAGCGCCGCGCCAGCGCCGCTTCCTGCCGTTCCCCGGTTCGGCGCTGGCCAAGCGGCCACCGCCGTGGCTGCTGGTGGCCAACCTGCTGGATACGCAGAAGGTATGGGGCATGACCCTGGCCGCGATCGAGCCGGACTGGGTGATCGCCGAACTGCCGCACCTGCTGCTGCGCAAGCACTTCGACCCGCACTGGTCGCGCGCGCAGGGCCAGGTGCTGGCGTCTGAGCAGATCAGCCTGTTCGGCCTGGTGCTGGCACCGAAGAAACCGGTCCATTACGGCCGCATCGCGCCGGGCGAGGCGCATGACATCTTCGTGCGCCAGGCACTGGTGACCGGCGAGATCAATACCCGCGCCAGTTTCGTCGCCGACAACCAGAAGGTGCTGGAGGTCGCGCGCGAGGAAGAAGCCAAGCTGCGCCGCGCCGGCATCGTTGCCGACGAAGACTGGCAGGCACGCTGGTACCTGGACCGGGTGCCGCCGCAGATCCATTCGGCCTCCGGCCTGGATGCCTGGTGGAAGGGTCTTGCGCCGGAACAGCGCAAGACCCTGCACTGGTCGCTGGCCGACCTGTTGCCGGGCGAAGGCAGTGAGCAGGAGCGCTACCCGAAGTACCTCGCGCTGGGCCAGGCACGATTGCCGCTGCATTACCGCTTCGAGCCGGGTGCCGAGGATGACGGCGTAACCCTTGACGTACCGCTGCACCTGCTCAACGCATTGGATCCGGTGCAGCTGGGCTGGCTGGCGCCCGGCTTCGTTGCCGACAAGGCTGCGGCGCTGATTCGCAGCCTGCCCAAGGCGATGCGCCGCAACTACGTGCCGGCGCCGGACTTTGGTCGCGCGTTCTACGAGGCGTTCCCGCAACCCAGTGCCGATGCCATCACCGGCGAACTGGCGCGTTTCCTCTCACGCGCGACAGGCGCCACGGTGACCGCGCTCGATTTCGAGCCCGGCTCGATCGAACCGCACCTGCACATGAACCTGCGCCTGCGCGACGAGCAGGGCAGGGTGCTGGCCACCTCGCGCGACCTGGACGCATTGCGCGCGAAGTTCGGTGGGCGCGCGGGCGACGCCTTCGCTGCACGCGCCGGACGTGAAATGGCGGCTGATGGCCTGCGTACCTTCCCGGGCACGCCGATTCCGCTGCAGGTGCCCGGCGAAGCCGGCGTGCCGGCCTATCCGGCGCTGCTGGACGAGGGCGACAGCGTGGCGCTGCGCATCTTCGCTGATCGGCAGCAGGCGCAGGCGGCTCATCCGCTGGGTGTGCGCCGCCTGCTGGAGATCGCGCTAGCCGAGAAGATGAAGCAGGCACGCAAGCAGTTGCCGGTGGGTGCCAAGACGGGCCTGCTGTATGCGGCGATCGAATCGCAGGAACGCCTTCGTGGCGACCTGGTTGATGCGGCGATGAACGCCGTACTGGCTGAAGGCCTGGAAGACATACGCGATGCGGCGGCCTTCGAGCAGCGCCGCGAGCATGCGGCCAAGGCGCTGTTCGGTGAGGCCATGTCGCGGCTGAAGCTGGCCGAGACCATCCTGGCGCTGGTGGCCGAATTGAAGCCGATGCTGGAAGCGCCGCTGATGGGCTGGGCGCGCGGCAACCTGGACGACATGGAGGCGCAGCTGGCCGGGCTGATCCATCCAGGCTTCCTGCGCGATACACCGGCCGACGCATTGGCGCAGTATCCGCGCTATCTGAAAGCGATGATCCTGCGTACCGAGCGCGCCAAGCGTGATCCGCCGCGCGATCAGGCGCGCATGCTGGAACTGCATCCGTTCCTGGAAGCGCTGGAAGTGGCTGAGCAGCAGGGCCTGCGCGAGCACCCGCAATGGCAGGCGCTGCGCTGGGATCTGGAAGAGCTGCGGGTGTCGCTGTTCGCGCAGGAGCTGGGCGCGCGGACCGGCATCTCGGCGAAGAAGCTGGCGCAGCGGGTAGCCGCACTGCGCCAGGCGTGACTCCGATGATGTGATGACGTAGAGCCGAGCCCATGCTCGGCTGCTTTTTTGATGCCTCGTCATCTTCCCGTGCAGATCGCAGCCGAGCGTGGGCTCGGCTCTACACGATGGGCGTCGTTACTTGGTACGACGCACCTTCGGCTGGGTGTTCACACCGTCGACCTTCAGGTACCAGACGCCCATCACACCGGGCTTGATGCTGACGGCGGGCGACTGCCTGCGCACGCCTGCCAGGGTGGTTGCATCGATCTGCTCCCATTCCTGGCCGTTGTCCAGCACGTAGACGCGGCCCTTGCCGAACCCGCGGAACTCACCCTGCAGCACGCCGACGATCGGCTCACTGCTGCCGAAATCGAAGAAGCCGCGATTCTTCACGATCACTTCCTGGCGGCCTTCCTCGCGCGCCGATTCCCGTACCGCTGCAACTGCCTGGGTCGTGGCCGCCTCGACCTTGCCCTGCAGCCAGCGGTTGAGCGTGGCCAGTTCCTGCGCACTGAGCTTGTCCAGGCCAGCAGCCTTGAATTCGGCCGGTGACATCTGCTGCTGCAGGTCACCCTCTACCACGCGCTGGGCCAGCGCAGGCGCCGACAGGGACAGCAACAGTGCGGCACAAGCCAGCAGCCGTAGGCGGAAACGCGGGACGATCGGGGACATGACGGGACTCTCCTGGGTTTGCCCGCGAGTGTAGCGGCATGTCTTCATGCCGGGGGATGGTGGCCACGGTCATTGTCCCTGAACGGCGCCGGCGCTAGTGTAGAGGCCTCTGTCTTGCCTGCTTGATGCTGTGAACCGCGCTTCCGTCCCCGGCCTGGATGCCTTGTTGAACCGTCCCTCGGCAGCGGTGCTGCCTGCTCCGCTGCGCCAGGCCCTGCGCGAGCATTGGGAAGCGCCGGATTGCGACCACCAGATGCGTACCACCTGGTCGGTGCTGGGCGATACCCTCGATGCGCTGGCGATGCTCTCGGCCGACGAAGGCGCGGTGGTGGCAGCATTGCTGTTTGACCTGCCAGGCCTGCGTACCAGTCTGGACCAGCTGCCGCTGGGCAACCACAAGGCGGCGGTGATCGGCCTGCTCGACGGCCAGGATGCGGCCGACCCGGTGTGGGCACTGCACGCCGGCCGTGAGGCCGGACGCAACAGCGAGGGCCTGCGCCGGCTGCTGCTGGCGATCATCCGCGACCTGCGCGTGGTGCCGATCCTGCTGGCGCGCCAGCTCGCGAGGATGCGCGCGGCCGACAAGCTGGACGACGAGCAGCGCCGCGCGCTGGCCCAGCTGACCCGCGACATCCACGCGCCCCTGGCCAACCGCCTGGGCATCTGGCAGCTGAAGTGGGAGCTGGAGGACCTGGCGTTCCGCCACCTGGAGCCGGAGACCTACCGGCGCATTGCGCGGGAAGTCGACGAAACCCGCATCGCCCGCGAGCGCTACGTCGAGAATGTCAAGAAGGTGCTGTCGCGCGAGCTGGTTGCGCAGGGCATCAAGGCCGAGGTCAGTGGCCGCCCGAAGCACATCTACAGCATCTGGCGGAAGATGCAGAAGAAGCGGCTGGCGTTCGACCAGCTGTACGACATCCGTGCGGTGCGGGTAATGGTCGACGATGTCGCCGCCTGCTATGCCGCGCTGGGCGTGGTGCATGCACTGTGGGCACCGGTGCCGAGCGAGTTCGACGATTACATCGCCCGGCCCAAGGCCAACGACTATCGCTCGCTGCATACCGCCGTGGTTGGTCCGGAAGGGCGCACCATTGAAGTGCAGATCCGTACCCACGAGATGCATTCGCAGGCCGAGCTGGGCGTGGCCGCGCACTGGAAGTACAAGGAAGGCGGCAAGGGCGCGGAGAAGTCCTTCGACCGCAAGATCACCTGGATGCGCCAGCTGCTGGAGCAGGCCCAGGACGGGCAGGGCAACGAACTGGCCGGGGCGCTCGATGCCGAACTGACCGAGGACCGGGTCTATGCGCTGAGCCCGAAGGACGAGGTGCTGGACCTGCCGCAGGGCGCCACGCCGCTCGATTTCGCCTATCAGGTGCACACCATGGTTGGCCACCGCTGCCGTGGCGCGAAGGTCAATGGCCGCATCGTACCGCTGACTTACCGTCTGCGCAGTGGCGACCGGGTCGAGATACTGACCGGCAAGGAGGCCGACCCGCGCCGCGACTGGCTGATGCCGGCCAACGGCTTCCTGGCCAGCAACCGTTCGCGCGAGAAGGTGCGCAGCTGGTTCCACAAGCTGGACCGCGCGCGCAACGTGCAGGCCGGGCGCGAACTGCTCGAGCGCGAGCTGAAGCGCCTGGGGCTGCAGCACTCGGACCTGGCCATCGCGGCGAAGAAGTTCCATGCCGACGGCGTTGACGACCTCTACATCCAGGTGGCGCTGGGCGATACCGGGCCGAACCAGGTCAGCCGTGCCCTGCTGGAAGCCGAACGTGCAGCAAGCCAACCGGCGCCCGCGCCGAGCCTGCCGCGGCCGACCGCGCGCCGCGAGAACCTGGGCAAGTCCAAGTTCACCGTACAGGGCGTGGGCAACCTGCTGGTACAACTGGCGCGCTGCTGCCAGCCGGTGGCCGGCGAACCCATCGTCGGCTACCTGACCCGTAGCCGCGGTGTCACCGTGCATCGTGCAGACTGCGCTGCGCTGGCCCGTCTGGCGGCCACCAGCCCGCAGCGCATCCTGCCGGTGGAGTGGGGCCAGGCCGGGGGCGGCTACGAGGTGGACGTCGTGGTCGATGCGGTCGATCGCCGCTGGCTGCTGAAGGACATCACCAACCTGATCGCCCAGGAAGACGCCTACGTGCTGGACATCCACAGTGACAACGTGCGCAACAGTGGCCGTGCCCACCTGCGCCTGCGGCTGAAGGTCAGTGACTACGGCCAGCTGTCGACCCTGCTGGGCAAGCTGGACGCGCTGCCCGGCGTGAGCGAGGCGCGTCGCCTCGGCTGAGCTTCACGCTGCCCCGGCTACCCTGCACGCATGGAACGCGAGCCCCCGCATCGCCCGCATGGCGCTGAACTTCCTGCGCTGGACCGCGTCCGCCGCGAAGGCCGTTGGTGGTGGCTGCAGGCACGCCACGCGCGCCGGGTGTGGCGCTGGGCGCTGGTCGCGGCGCTGGCGGTGTTTGTGCTGCTGGTGCTGCTGCGCAAGCCGCTGGCCGACTGGTTCTGGGATGAGCCTCGGATCGAGCAGCTGCTGGCCGAAGGTGATGGCGCACTGGCGGCCGGGCGGCTGAGTGCCGCCGATGGCAGTGGTGCGCGCGAGCGCTACCAGGCCGTGCTGGCGCTGGATGGAGATCGTCCGCAGGCCCGCGAAGGCCTGGCCCGTACCGGCGCGGCGGCCCTGCAGCAGGCCCGCGAAAAGATGCAGGCCAACGATCTCGACGGCAGCGCGCAGGCGCTGGCACTGGCCCGGGAACTGCAGGTACCACAGGGCGAGGCGGACGCCGTGGCGCGCCAGCTGCGGGCCCGGCGCAGCGCAGGTGCCGGCATCGGTGCACTGCTGGCGCAGGCACGCAACGCCTTCGCTGCGGGCCGGCTGGATGAAGGTGACAGCAGCGCGCTGCCCCTGTTCCAGCGCATCCTGTCGCTGCAGCCGGACAATCTGCCCGCGCTGGAAGGTCGCGAAGATGCACTGAGCGATCTGCTGCAGCAGGCGCGCGCGCTGGCGGGACGCGGCGAGCTGGCCGAGGCCGCCGCACTACTGCAGCGTGCGCGCCAGTTCGATGCCGGCCATGCTGATCTGCCCGCCAGCCAGGAAGCATTGGCGCAGGCCGTCGAGCGGCGCCTGCGCCAGGCCCAGCGCGCCCTGCAGCGCGGGCAGCTGGAGTCCGCAGCAAAGGGATTTCTCGCCGTTCTGGCAGTGGCGGCCGATGATGCCAGCGCCCAGCGCGGCCGTGAACAGACGTTGCAGGCGGTGCTGGCACGCAGCCAGACGCAGGCCGACGACTTCCGGTTCGAGGCGGCGCGGGCCGATGCCGCGCTGGCGGAGGAGCTGGGCGCTTCGCCGGCCGCGCAACAGCAGCTCGCGCAACGCCTGCAGCGCGCACAACAGGCGCAGAAGGCGCTGCAGCAGCCGGCGGCCAGCAACACGCAGCGCGAGCGCCAACTGCGCGACCACCTGCGCAGCATCGAGCGCGCCGAACGTTCCGGGCAATGGATCAGTCCCCCCGGCCACAGTGCATTCGACGCATTGCGCGAAGCGCAGTCACTGGCGCCGCGCGATGCTCGGGTGAAGGCTGCTGCGGCGCGGCTGCTGCCCGCCAGTCGCGGCTGCTTCGACGACAACCTCCGGCAGAACCGCGTACAGGCGGCAGGGGCCTGCCTGCAGGCGTGGCAGACCCTGTCGCCGACTGCGGCCGGGCTCCCCTCGGCACGCCTGCGCCTGGCCCAGCGCTGGCTGGCCATCGGCAGCGAGCGACTCGGCAGCGGCGACCTGGCTTTCGCAGCGCATGCCGCCGAACAAGCCCGCTTGCTGCAACCGGACCTGGCCGAGCTGCCGGCGTTCGAAGAGCGCCTGCGCCGTGCCGGCGGTCTCCCTGATTAGGTGAAAAACACCCGCTGCACGGTTGCGCGCGCAGCGTCGAGGGAGAAGTGCTCTGCGATGTTGGCCAGGCCGGCTTCGGACAGTTGCCGCCACAGCTGCGGATCCTGGTACAGGCGGACCACCGCATCGGCGAAGCCGGCCGCATCATCGGCCACCAGCACGTCCTCGCCCGGGCGCAGGTGCATCCCTTCCACCGCGCAGGGGGTACCTACCACCGGCTGGCCATGGGCCATGCTCAGGTTGATCTTGCCTTTCACGCCGGCACCGAAACGTAGTGGCGCGATGGAAATGCGTGCGCCATCCATGTAGGGAGTGATGTCCTCGACGAAGCCGTGCATCTGCACGCCGGGCTGGCGCGCGGCCAGGGCCAGCAGGGATTCCGGCGCGGCAGCGCCGATGCAGTGCAGGCGCACATCGGGCAGGCGGGCGCGGATGCCGGCGAAGACTTCGCCGATGAACCATTCCATCGCGTCCAGGTTCGGCGGGTGGCGGAAGCCGCCGACGAACACCAGGTCATGACGCTGCTCGAACGGTTTGCCGGCACCGGCGATGTCATGGAGGTTGGAGATCAGCTCCACCCGCACCGTTGGCGCGTCGGCCTGCAGCTGCTCGCGCTCGGCGGAACTGACCAGCACGGTGACGTCGCACTGCTCCATCACCGCCAGTTCGCTGGCGCGGGTACGCTCGGCAGCGCGCAGCAGTCCAGCATCGCCGGCCACTTCGGCACCACGACGTTCGCGCAGGTAGTGCAGGTCCACCGTGTCGAACACGGTGCGCGCCTGCGGCGCATAGCGCTTCAGCAGCGGCAGGCACTCGTGGGCAACATGGTGGCGGACCAGCAGCGCTACGTGGAAGCGTCCACCATGCGTGCGCAGCCAGCTGGCGACGCCATCGAGGAACGGTGCATACCAGACTTCCACACCCATCCGCTGCAGCGCGTCGGTGGCGGCGCCGCCGTGTTCGCGGCGGGTGGGAACGAACACCACATGGGCCCCGCCCTGCAGCAGGAGGCGGATCAGGTTCACCTGGCGCAGCGACGCGGAATCGCGATCCGGCTGCGGCACTGCCTCGTCCAGGATCAGCACCTGGCGCCGGCCACGCAGCAGCAGCGCCGGTGACGGCACTTCGCCCACCGCCGGGCGGCGGGCCAGCTCGGTGGCCCAGCGGTCGGCGAAGATGGCCTGGTTGCGCACCTGGTAGGCCTTCACGCCGCTGCCGGTGTCGGTGCCGTTACTGGTGCCTTCGTCATGGACCACCCGGCTGGCCGGCTGAACCAGGACGCGCAGGCCCTGCGCACGCACGCGGAAGGCCAGGTCGGTGTCCTCGTAGTAGGCCGGCTTGTAGCGGGTATCGAAGCCGCCCAGCTGTCGCCAGAGGTCGCGCGGCAGCATCAGCGCTGCGCCGGAGCAGTAGTCGACGTCGCGCAGGCTGGCAAAACGCGGGTCGTCCGCTGCCTCGAAACGGCCGTAACTCCAGCCACTGCCATCAGCGAAAATCACCCCGCCCGATTCCTGCAGCCGGCCGTCCGGGTAGAGCAGCTGGCTACCGACCAGGCCGGCGCCGGGCGTGCTGGAGAACGTGTCCAGCAGCGCGTCGAGCCAGCCCGGCTGCGGCACCGTATCGTTGTTGAGCAGCACCACGTAGCGACCGCGTGCGCGCGATACGCCATCGTTGCAGGCCTCGATGAAGCCGCCGTTGTACTCGCGCACTTCATAGCGCAGTCCGGCAACCTGCGGCATCCACTGCACGGTGGCGTCGGTGCTGCCGTCATCCACTACCAGGATCTCGCACGTGGCCTGCGGTGGATGCGCCGCCAAGGCGCGCAGGCAGGCCAGGGTGTGATCGACGTGGTTGTAGACGGGGATGACAATGCTCGCTTCCGGTGTTTCGCTGAACGGCACCGTGAAGGGAGCGAACTCCTGTGCCGGCGGTAGGAACAGCGGCGTGCGTGGCGCGGGCACGGCGCGCTGGGCATGCACGCGGATGCGCTGCCAGGTCGCCCGCCAGCCACGGGTACGCAGGCTGGCCAGGCTCCGGCGGGCCAGGCCCGACAGGCGGTTGATCAGGTATCGGATCTCGGCCAGGGACATCGCCATCCGGTTGCAACTCCAGCTTAAGCAGGGGAACCCGGGAGAATTCGCCAGCCGCAGCGGCTGGGGTAGACTCGCCAGACTCTACATTCTCGCATTCCCGTGCCCCGACGCTACGATTCCGACGACATCGACGATTTCGACGACGACGACCAGCAGGACAACGGCCCGCTGTGGCGGCGCCGGCTGATCACCTGGAGCATGGCTGCGGTCGCGTTGGGATTGGGTTTCCTCATTCCCTATACGCTGTACCTGAACCAGCAGGTGACCCAACGTTTCGGCGAACTGCGCTGGCAGATCCCGACGCGGGTGTATGCGCGGCCGCTGGTGCTCACTCCCGGCAAGGCGATGGATGCGTCCACGCTGAAGACCGAGCTGGCCGCCTCCGCCTACCGCGATGATGGCCAGGGCAAGGAGCCGGCCACCTATGCGGTGAATGGCGGGCGCTTTGTCATCTCCAGCCGCGGCTACAACGACGTCGATGGCCGGGTTGCCCCGCGTCGGCTCGAGTTGTCGCTGGCCGATGGTGCGGTCGCCTCGCTGCGCGATGCCGACAGCCGCAAGGCCCTGAAGGCGGCGCGGCTGGATCCGGCGCGTATCGCCACCCTGTACGGCCAGAAGCAGGAAGAACGCCGCCTGATCCGCATGGACGAGGCGCCGGACCTGCTGGTGACCGGCCTGCAGGCAGTGGAGGACAAGGACTTCAACCGCCACCACGGCATCGACCTGTCCGGTATCGCGCGCGCGGTGTGGGTGACCATCCGCTCCGGTGGCCAGAGCCGTCAGGGCGCTTCCACGCTGACCCAGCAGCTGGCCCGCAGCGGCCTGCTCGGCATCGGCAAGGAACAGACGCTCACCCGCAAATTCAACGAAGTGCTCTACGCCCTGATCATGGAAGCGCGCTATGACAAGCGCACCATCTTCGAGGCCTATCTCAACCAGGTGTACCTGGGCCAGCGCGGCAGCCAGGCGATCCATGGCATGTCGTCCGGTGCCGAGTTCTGGTTCGGCCGTGACCTGCAGTCGCTGGAGACCGAGCAGATCGCGCTGCTGATCGGCCTGGTCAAGGGCCCGTCCTTCTACGACCCGCGGCGCAATCCGGAACGTGCGTTGGACCGTCGCAACTTCGTGCTGGGCAAACTGCACGAAGCCACGCTGATCGACGACGCCGAGTACCAGCGCGCACTGAAGGCCCCGCTGGGCGTGCCGAAGACGCCGGGACTGGTGGCGGCCAACCGCTTCCCCGCCTATGTTGACCTGGTCCGTCGCCAGCTCGGCCATGACTACCCGGAATCTGCCCTGCAGGGCGCTGGCCTGAGCGTCATGACCGGCATGTCGCCGTCCGCGCAGGCCTATGCCGAAGGCGCGGTGACCCGCACCATCAAGTCGCTGGAAAGCAAGCGCCGGCCCGAACTGCAGGCCGGCATGGTGCTGACCGACGTGCACAACGGTGACGTGCTGGCGGTGATCGGCAGCCGTGAAGTGTCCGAGGTCGGCTTCAACCGCGCGATCGAGGCGCAGCGTCCGGTCGGTTCGCTGCTCAAGCCATTCGTGTACCTGCTCGCGCTGGCGCAGCCGGACCGTTACTCGCTGGCCAGCTGGGTCGACGATTCACCGGTGACGGTGCAGCTCGGCCGCGGCCGCAACTGGAGCCCGGGCAATGCGGACAACCGCAGCCACGGCACGGTGCGCCTGATCGACGCGCTGGCACACTCCTACAACCAGGCCACGGTGCGCGTGGGCATGCAGGTCGGTCCCGAGCGCGTGACCCAGCTGATCCATGTGCTGGCGGGCATCAAGGCCGAGGCCAATCCGGCGGTGATCCTTGGCTCGACCGACCAGAGCCCGTACGCGATGGCACAGCTGTACCAGTTCCTCGCCTCGGGCGGTGAGATCCAGCCGCTGCACGCGGTGCGTGGCGTGCTCGATCCGCAGGGCAAGCTGCTCAAGCGCTACGACAAGACCCCGGCGCCGGCACAGGAAGGCGATTCAATTGCCGCCAACCTGATCAGCGTCGGCCTGCAGCAGGTGGTCTCCAGTGGTACCGCGCAGCGGCTCAATGCCGATGGCCTCGGCCGCCTGCAGCCGGCCGGCAAGACCGGCACCACCAACGATGGCCGTGACAGCTGGTATGCCGGCTACACCGGCGATCATCTGGCGGTGATCTGGATCGGCAACGACCAGAACCAGCAGGCCGGCCTGTATGGCGCTACCGGCGCGATGCGGGTCTGGTCGGGCATCTTCCAGCGCCTGCCGAGTGCGCCATTGCGGGTCAGCAACAAAGGCCTGGACTGGCAGTCGGTCGCGGCCACGGGTCTGAACACAACCGATGAAGGCTGCCCGGGCGCACGCCGCTTCCCGTTCGTGGTGGGCTATGCACCGGCGTATGCGCCGTGCGCGCCGGCAGTGCCGCCGGGCGAGCCGGGCGAAGCTGAAGGGGAGGGCGGTGGCTGGCGTAGCTGGTTCGGCCTGGACCGCAAGCCGGAAGCGCCCGCCGAACCTGCCGCAGCGCCCGCCGCCGCTACTCCTCCCCCGAGCCGATGAAGCCGATGAACATGCGATCCCTGCTGCAGCCCCTGGCCCTGACCGGCCTCAGCCTGGCCCTGGCCGCCTGTGTGACCAGCGCGCCGCCGGTGGTCAAGCCAGTCGATACCACTACGCCGGCACAGCGCCTGGCGGCAGTCGATGCGGCCGCAGGTCCTGACGACAAGGAGCTGTCGGTGCAGCCGCTGCGTGATTCGCAGGTGGAAGACCTGCGGGTGACCGCGCAGGCGCAGCGGCAGGCGAACGACCTGGCCGGTGCCGCCAGCAGCTTGGACCATGCGCTGGAAATCGTGGCCAGCGACCCGGCGGTGCTGCAGGAGCGTGCCGAACTGGCGCTGCTGCAGGGGCAGTGGGAACAGGCGGAGACGTTCGCGCGCAAGGCGGTGGATCTGGGCTCGAAGACGGGCCCGCTGTGCCGCCGGCACTGGGCGACGATCGAGCAGTCGCGCCTGGCGCGGGGCGAGAAGGAAAATGCGGTGTCGGCGCATGCGCAGATTGAAGGCTGCACCGTGCCGGGCATCAAGCGGTACTGAATTTTCAGCCAACGGCGCAGCCCCTCGTGGCTGGCTGCTTGGCCGCCGAAAGCAAAAGCCGCGCTTGGCCGGGCGGGGTGGGTTCGCGGGGGACGCCGTGAACCCGTCCTTGGGGGCTTGGCCGCGGCATCCATGCCGCGGACACCCCCGCGTACCCACCCCGCCCGGCCTCTGACAGTTTCCGTGTGCTGCCAGCCACGGAAGAGAAAAAGAAAATCAAAAGCGGGTCGCGCACTGCGCGCGCTCGCAGTAATCCATCTTCTTCCCTCGTTCCTCCCACAGCTTCTGAGTTGCCAGTCGAGCAAGCTCGACCTTACGACGTGCGTCCATCCGTCACCGGGAAACTGTCGAAGGCGGGTCGGGAGGGGCAGGCAGGACCGTTGGCGCCATGGATGGCGCCATCGAGCCCCCAGGATGGGTTTACGGCGTGTCCTGCCTGCCCCTCCCGCCCCGCCCAGCATGTAGAAATCCAGAGCCATGAACCAAGCTGTTGCCGTTGCTTTTGCTGGTGCCCTGGCTTGAAACGGGTGCCGGGCAGCGCCCGGCCGGGTATCCTTTCCCTCTGATGTCCGACCTTGTCCATGCCAGCCGCGAAGCCCTCAGCGACGGCGGCGCGCTCGCCTCGCATCTGGACGCCTTCGTCCCGCGCCCGGCCCAGCTGCGCCTGACCGAAGCCATCGCCGATGCGCTGCAGCAGCGTGACCTGCTGCTGGCCGAGGCCGGTACCGGCACCGGCAAGACGTTCGCCTACCTGGTGCCGGTGCTGCTGTCCGGGTTGCGCACCATCATCTCCACCGGCACCCGCGCGCTGCAGGACCAGCTCTACCACCGCGACCTGCCGCGTGTGCGCCAGGCACTCGGTGTCGGCCTGCGCAGTGCGCTGCTGAAGGGACGTTCGAATTACCTGTGCCGCTACCGCCTGCAGCAGGCGCGGGGCGAGCCGCGCTTCTCAAGCCCAGAACAGGCGGCGCAGTTCCAGCGCATTCTGGCCTGGTCCGGACGCTCGGAGTTCGGCGACATCGCCGAACTGGACGGTTTGGCCGATGATTCGCCGCTGCTGCCGATGGTCACCTCCACCGTCGATAACTGTCTGGGCACCGACTGCCCGTTCTGGGAAGACTGCTTCGTGGTGCGTGCGCGGCAACGTGCGCAGGCGGCAGACGTAGTGGTGGTCAACCATCACCTGCTGCTGGCCGACCTGGCATTGAAGCAGGATGGCTTCGGTGAGCTGCTGCCGGGGGCGCAGGCCTTCGTCATCGACGAGGCGCATCAGTTGCCTGAACTGGCCGCGCAGTTCTTCGGCGAAGGCTTCGGCATGCGCCCGTGGCAGGAGCTGGGCCGCGACTGCCTGGCCGAAGCGCGCGGCGTCGGGGGGGCGCAGTCGGCGCTGCAGGAACCGGTCGACCACTTGCAGCAGGCGCTGCTGGCGTTGCGTTCGGCGATGGAGGGGCTGCCGCCGCGCGGCACGCAGTGGCGTGCGCTGACGATGCCGCAGGTGCGTGATGGCTTCGATACGGTGATGGCTGGCCTGGTGACGCTGGAGCAGGCGCTGCAGCCGCTGCGCGAAGCCGCGGCGGGCCTGGATGCCTGCCATGCGCGGGCGCGCGAGGCGGTCTCGCGGCTCGGTCGCTGGCTGGGCGATGACGAACCTGCCCTCGACTTCGATACTGATCCTGCGGACACCGGCAATGCCACCGATGTGCTCTGGTATGAGCTCACGCCGCGTGGTTTCCGCTGCCAGCGCACGCCGATGGATGTGTCCGGCCCGTTGCGCGAGCATCGCGAACGCAGTCGCGCCGCATGGATCTTTACCTCGGCGACACTGACCGTTGGAGGCGGTTTCGATCACATCGCCACCCGCCTGGGCCTGGACGATCCACATACGCTGGTCCAGCCGAGTCCGTTCAATTGGCCCGAGCAGGCGCTGTGTTACCTGCCTGAAGGCCTGCCCGATCCGGCCGCGCGGGGTTTCGGGACCGCGCTGATCCAGACCCTGCGGCCGGTGCTGCAGGCCTCGCAGGGCAGGGCGTTCCTGCTGTTCGCTTCGCATCGCGCCCTGCGTGAGGCCGCCGAGGCACTGCGCGATGGGCCATGGCCGTTGTTCGTGCAGGGTGAGGCGCCGCGTGCGACGCTGCTGCAGCGCTTCCGCGAATCGGGCAATGGGGTGCTGCTGGGCTCGGCCAGTTTCCGCGAGGGCGTGGACGTGGTCGGCGAAGCGTTGAGCGTGGTGATGATCGACAAGCTGCCGTTCGCGGCCCCGGACGACCCGGTCTACGAGGCACGCCTGGAGGCGATCCGCAGCCAGGGCGGCAATCCGTTCCGCGACGAACAGCTGCCGCAGGCGGTGATCGCCCTGAAGCAGGGCGTTGGCCGCCTGATCCGCAGCGAAAGCGACCGGGGCGTGCTGGTCCTGTGCGATCCGCGCCTGCTCAACCGTGGCTATGGCCGGGTCTTTCTTGAGTCGCTGCCGCCGTTCCGGCGCACCCGCAGCCTGGCCGATGTGCAGGCCTTCTTTACGCCACAATGGGCGCCCGTGGCCGATGATGCCGTTCCGACCGCCGCCGCCGCGGCGGGCCCGGAGCCGGCGCCCGGTGTCACGTTCCCCCTGTTCTGACCTGATCCGATGAAACTGCTCGCCTTTGAAACCGCCACCGAAGCCTGTTCCGTTGCCCTGCATGTCGATGGACAGGTACTGGAACGTTTCGAGATCGCCCCGCGCCGGCATGCCGAACTGAGCCTACCGTGGGCCGAGGCGCTGCTGGCCGAAGCCGGCATCAGCCGCCGCCAGCTGGACGGTATCGCGCTCAGCCGCGGTCCTGGTGCTTTCACCGGCGTGCGCCTGGCGATCGCCATCGCGCAGGGCATCGCACTGGCGCTGGATCGTCCGTTGCTGCCGGTCTCGACGCTGCAGGTGCTGGCGCTGCGGGCACCGGCGGAGGAAACGCAGATCCTGTCGGCGATCGACGCACGGATGGGAGAGTTGTACGTTGCGCGCTTCGAGCGTGTGGACGGCCTGCCGGTGGCACGCGATGCCGAACGCGTGTGCGTACCCGCTGCGGTAGCGCTGCCGGAAGGGCTGTCGGCCTACGGTGTCGGTACCGGGTTCGCCGCAGCCGAGGGTGCGCTGGTCGCGCAGCTCGGCACAGGTTTGCGCGGATTCGACGCCACGGCATTGCCGCGTGCGTCTGACGTGCTCGCACTGGCGGTGCCGGCGTTCGCCCGCGGCGAAGCCATTGCACCGGAGAAGGTCGAGCCGGCCTACCTGCGCGACAACGTGGCACTGACCCTGGTCGAGCAGCAGGCCGCGCGCGAGGCGAAGGCGAAGGCCAACGGCTGAGCCCCTCGTGGCGGAGTTGGTCGCGTAGATCAAAAGCCGTGGTTTGGCCGGGCGGGTGGGCTGCGCAGGGGGCGCTGCAAGTACGTCCATGTAAGCTCGGTCGCCGCATCCATGCGGCTCACGCCCCTGCGCAGCCCACCCGCCCGGCCTCTGACAGTTTCCGTGCACGTCCGCCACGGAAGATCAAAAAAAGAAAAGTCAAAATCAAAAGCGGGTCGCTTCGCTTGCATCCACGCGTGGCGTGGATGTGTATCGACCAAGGTCGACACCTACCAAAGCAGTGGTGCGCCGCGATCTATCAGAGGCGGGGCGTGTCGGGCGGCGGGGTATCCGCGGCATGGATGCCGCGGCTAAGCCTACACGGACGTACTTGCGGCGTCCCCGCCGCCCGACACCGCCTCGCCACGCTTCAGTACACCAACCGCCGCTGTTGCTGTTGCCGTTGCTCTAGCCTTTCAGCGGGTCCCGGGCCGCAGGCCCGGGCAACAAACCCTACCGGTCGTCGCGCAGTTCGCCGCCGGGCAGGAACACCCACGTGCGGGTGACCTGCAGGATGTCGATCTCATCCTCGGTCTTCGGCAACGGCGGGAACGGCTGCGCCAGCTTCACCACCCGCAGTGCCGCCTCATCCAGCAGTGGCGTTCCGCTCGACCGCAGGATCCGGCTGCTCTCCACGCTGCCATCGCGGCGCACGCCCACGCTGATCACCACCTGGCCGCCCAGCCGGCGCTGCCGGGCCTCGTCCGGGTAATTCAGGTTGCCCACGCGCTCGGCGCGGTCAACCCAGGCCCGCAGGTAATTGGCATAGGCATACTCGCGCGTGCTGGCCGACACGAACTTGCGGTTCGGGCGCTTGGCGTACTGCGCCGAGCGCAGATGCACTTCTGCGGCCAGTCGGGCCATTTCCACATCGCGCTGTTCGCGCGCACTCAGCGGGGCGTCCGGTTCGGGCTGATCCGGCGTGGGGCGGGACTGGGCCTGCGCGACCGCCTCTTCGCCATTGCGGCTGCTGACCACCCGTGCCTGTGGCGGCGGGACCGGCGCGGCCGATTGCTGCTGCTGTGGGACCGGGCTCAAACCGGGCTGCGCCTGCGGCACGATGCCGGCCTGGTTGTCGCGCGGACGCTGTGCGCGGTCGTGTTCGCCACCGCCATCCTGGTTGGCTGCGGCAAGAAAATCGGCCTGCTTCGGCGTCAGCGCGGTGCGGGTCTGGCTGAAGATCACTTCCAGCGTGGGCACCAGCGGTGCATCGCCTTTCACGGCGAAGCCCACGCCCAGGATCAGCAGCGCGTGAACCAGCACCGACAGCGCGATGGTCGCCCCCAGCCGTTGCGCTTCGCGTGGTGGCGGGGGCAGGACGGCAGGTGCGGTTGCCATCAGCGCAGGCCGGCCTCAAGCGCGTCGAACAGGGTGCCGGCGATGTTCAGGCCGAACTGTGCGTCCAGTTCGCGTACACAGGTCGGGCTGGTCACGTTGACCTCGGTCAGGTAATCGCCGATCACGTCCAGGCCGACGAAGCGCATGCCGCGACGCTTCATCTCCGGGCCGACCTGGGCCGCGATCCAGCGGTCGCGCTCGCTCAGCGGACGGCCTTCGCCGCGGCCACCGGCAGCCAGGTTGCCCCGGAACTCGTCGCCCTGCGGGATGCGCGCCAGGCAGTAGTCGACCGGTTCGCCATCGACCAGCAGGATGCGCTTGTCGCCGGCCGTGATGTCGGGAATGAACTTCTGGGCCAGTGCCAGTTTGCGGCCGCCGTCGGTCAGGGTTTCCAGGATCACGTTCAGGTTCGGATCGCCCTGGCCGCTGCGGAAGATCGAGCGGCCGCCCATGCCGTCCAGCGGCTTCAGCACGGCCTGGCCATGCTCCAGCGCGAAGGCCTTCAAGGCCGTGGCGTCGCGGCTGACCAGGGTCGGCGGGCAGCACTGCGGGAACAGCAGCGCGGCCAGCTTCTCGTTGTAGTCGCGCAGCCCCTGCGGATTGTTGACCACGCAGGCACCGGCGGCCGCAGCCACGTCCAGCACCTGGGTGTCGTAGATGTACTCGGCGTCGACCGGCGGATCCTTGCGCATCAGCACGATCTGGCCGGGGCCGAATTCGGTACGGCTGAATGCGCCCAGCTCATACCAGCCAGCCGGGTCGTCGCGCACCTGCAGCGGCGCGGTCTGGGCCACTGCCACGCCACCCTCCAGGGCCAGGCCGCCCGGGCGCACATAGTGCAGGGCATGGCCGCGGCGCTGGGCTTCCAGCAGCATGGCGAAGGTGGTGTCCTTGGCGATCTTGATGTGGGCGATGGGGTCCATCACCACGATGACGTTCAACGGCATGGGCGCACCTGTCAGGCAAGGCGTTGATGGTAGCGGCAACGCCGGTCGCGCGCCTCCCTGCCATACTGCAACGCAGCGTCCGCCCGGCGCTCGCGCACTCATTGCGAAACCCGTCACGTTCAGGAGGCTGCCATGCCCCGCGCCATGGGCCGGCCTTGAAGCGGGCGCGGAAAGTGCGATATAGATACGCTTTCGTAGCGGCCCCCGCCAGAGATCGGGCCGTGCGCTTGGGGATAGGCAATGACTGAAAACACGACTGCGGGCGGGGAACTCGCAGGACTCCGGGTGATGGTCATCGATGATTCGAAGACCATCCGCAGGACTGCGGAAACACTGCTCAAGCGGGAAGGCTGCGAGGTGGTCACCGCCACCGACGGCTTTGAAGCGCTTGCGAAGATCGCAGACCAGCAACCGCAGATCATCTTCGTCGACATCATGATGCCGCGCCTGGACGGGTACCAGACCTGTGCGCTGATCAAGGGCAACCAGCTGTTCAAGGCGACCCCGGTCATCATGCTCTCGTCCAAGGATGGCCTGTTCGACAAGGCGCGGGGACGCATCGTCGGCTCGGAGCAATACCTGACCAAGCCATTCACGCGTGAAGAACTGCTGGGTGCCATCCGCACATACGTCAACGCCTGACCAGGGGGGAAAGGCACAATGGCTCGTATCGTTCTGATCGAGGATTCACCGACCGACCGCGCGGTGTTCACCCAGTGGCTGCGCCGTGCCGGCCACGAGGTGCTGGAAGCGGACAACGCCGAGGATGGACTGCAGCTGGTCCGCGACCAGGTGCCGCAACTGGTGCTGATGGACGTGGTCCTGCCCGGCATGAGCGGCTTCCAGGCCACCCGCGCGATGGCCCGTGACGCAGCGATCAAGCACATCCCGGTGATCATCGTCAGCACCAAGGCGATGGAAACCGACAAGGCCTGGGGCTTGCGCCAGGGCGCGGCCGATTACATCGTCAAGCCGCCGCGCGAGGATGAACTGATCGCGCGGATCAACGAACTGGTGGCCTGATGCGCTCGCCTTTCGACATCCTCGAAGCCTATGAACGCCGCAGCCTGGCCCACGCGGTGCAGCTGCCCGAACGGCAGTTCGCCCAGGACCTCTGGCGTGGCGTGGGCTACCGCGTCGGCCAGCGCCGGCTGGTGTCCGATTTCCGCGAAGTGGTGGAGATCGTGCCGATGCCGCCGGTGACCCCGGTGCCATGCGCGCAGCCCTGGCTGCTCGGCGTGGGCAATCTGCGCGGCAACCTGTTCCCGGTGGTCGACCTGAAGTACTTCCTGGAAGGCGTGCGTACCGTGCAGCAGGAAGGCCAGCGCGTGCTGATCATGCGCCAGGCCGGTGGCGACGTCGCACTGACCATCGATGAACTGTTCGGCCAGCGCAGCTTCGAACTGGACCAGCAGATCGAGGCCGGCACGCTGGCCGAAGGGCGCTACGGCCATTTCGTCGATCGCGCCTTCCATGCCGACGGCCACGACTGGGGCGTATTCTCGCTTTCGCTGCTGTCGCGCACCCCTGAATTCCGGCAAGCCGCGGCCTGAGGCCGGGCATCGCCCCCTGCATTGAAGATCGAGGTTGAACGATGAGTACTGCTTCGGACGCCACCAAGACCGGCAAGCTGCGGCTGGGCGGCAGCAACCTCTGGCTGTTCCTGCTGCTGGCATCGATGATCCTGTTCGGCGTCAACACCGGCGTCGCTACCTGGCAGGGCAGTCGCCTGGCCGATGCCGGTTCCAAGGCGGCCGACCTGCAGGTGCTGTCGCAGCAGCTGGCCAACCAGGGCCGTGACGCGGTGGGCGGCAACGCGCAGGCGTTCACTGCCTTCAAGGCCACCCGCAACGCGATCGAACAGAATGTGTCGACCCTGCAGGGCCGCTATGGCAAGGAGCCGGGCGTGTCCGGTGCGATCGCCACGCTGGGCGAGACCTGGGCGCCGCTGGGCAAGCAGGCCGGGCAGCTGGTGGCCAGTGAACCGGCGGTGCTGGCTCTGGCCGGCAACGCCAACAACTTCACCGGCGCCGTGCCGGGGCTGCAGGCCCAGCTGAACGAGCTGGTGCGTGCGATGTCCGCTGCCGGCGCGCCCTCGTCGCAGGTGTACAGCGCACTGCAGCAGGTCGTGGTGGCCGGCTCCATGGCCCGCCGCGTAACCGAAATGCGCGCCGGTGGCAGCGGCGCTGCTACGGCCGGCGATGCGCTGGCGCGTGACATCACCGTGTTCTCGCAGGTGCTCGACGGCCTGCGCAATGGCAACGAGGAACTGGGCATCACCGCCGTGCGCGGTGCCGCTGCCGTGGCCGCGCTGGAACAGTCGCAGCAGAAGTGGGAAGCGATGAAGCAGGACGCTGACGCGATCCTGGCCAGCTCGCGCCAGCTGTTCGCGGCGCAGTCCGCCGCCACCGCGCTGGGCCAGGGTTCGGCCCACATGCTGGATGACAGCCGCAAGCTGTTCGACGCGTTCTCCTCGTTCGGCTCGGTGTCTGACACCCGCCTGTTCCCGAACTTCTGGATCGGTGTGGTCTCCGGTGCGCTGTCGCTGATCGCGATCATCGGCTTTGTTTCCACCAACGTGCGCAGCCGCTCGCGCGAGCAGGAACTGCGCTACCAGACCCAGGTGGAGTTCAACAGCCGCAACCAGCAGGCGATCATGCGGCTGCTGGACGAAATCTCCTCGCTGGGTGAGGGCGACCTGACGGTGAAGGCCTCGGTGACCGAGGACATGACCGGTGCCATCGCCGACGCGATCAACTACGCCGTCGACGAGCTGCGCCACCTGGTGACCACCATCAATGACACCTCGGCCAAGGTCGCGCTGTCCACCCAGGAGACCCAGGCCACCGCCATGCAGCTGGCAGAGGCGGCCGGCCACCAGGCCAACCAGATCACCTCGGCGTCGGACCGCATCGGCGAAATCGCGGCAAGCATCGAACAGGTGTCGCGCAACTCGGCCGAGTCGGCCGACGTGGCACAGCGCTCGGTGGTGATTGCCGCCGAAGGTGCCGGCGTGGTGCGCGAGACCATCCAGGGCATGGACCAGATCCGTGACCAGATCCAGGAAACCTCCAAGCGCATCAAGCGCCTGGGTGAGTCGTCGCAGGAAATCGGCTCGATCGTGGAACTGATCAATGACATTTCCGAGCAGACCAACATCCTGGCGTTGAATGCAGCGGTGCAGGCGGCGTCGGCCGGTGAAGCGGGCCGCGGTTTCGCGGTCGTGGCCGACGAAGTGCAGCGCCTGGCAGAACGCACCTCGGGTGCGACCCGACGCATCGAGAACCTGGTGCAGGCGATTCAGGCCGACACCAACGAAGCGGTCACCTCGATGGAACAGACCACCGCCGAAGTGGTGTCCGGTGCACGCCTGGCCGAGGATGCCGGCACCGCGCTGACCGAGATCGAGCGCGTGTCCAATGCACTGAACACCCTCATCAAGAACATCTCCATCGCCGCCCAGCAGCAGTCGGCTGCGGCCTCGGACATCACCCGCACCATGGGCGTGATCCGGCAGATCACCGGCCAGACCTCGCAGGGTGCGGGGCAGACCGCCGAATCGATCGGCCATCTCGCGCAGCTGGCGGCGGACCTGCGCCGTTCGGTCGCCGACTTCAAGCTGCCGGCGTGACGCGGGCAGGGCGGCGAGCAAGGAACCAGTCGATGAAGCATTTCCATTTCCCACGCCAGAACTCGCGCGGCCACCGCGCGGCGGCGAACGGAGCGCGTCCATGAGCAGTCTGCGCGATGCGATGAGCCACGCAGCGCTGGGCTGGGTCAAGCCCGAGCTGGACGAGACCCTGCGCCAGGTGCGCAACGAGGTCGAGTACTACGCCGAAGACCCGAGCGATGCCAGCCGCATGCGCATCTGCGCCGGCTACCTGCACCAGGTGCAGGGCACCCTGCGCATGGTCGAGCTGTATGCGCCGGCGATGGTGGCCGAGGAACTGGAACAACTGGCCAATGCCATCGGGGCCGACGGCGTGGCCGACCGTGATGAAGCCTGCGCGACCCTGATGCGTGGCAGCGTGCTGCTGCCCGACTACCTGGAGCGCCTGCAGAACGGCCACCGCGACATCCCGATCGTGCTGATGCCGCTGCTCAACGAGATCCGTGCCGCGCGTGGCGAAGAAGGCGTGCATGACAGCGTGCTGCTGGCATTCGCACCGGACAGCGTCACCGCCACCGAGGCCGAGCTGGACCATGCCCGCGGCAGCCTGAGCGGGCGCAACCGCGAGTTGCTGGACACGGTCGGCAGTGCGGTGAAGGAAGAACTGCTGCGCATCAAGGATGCGCTGGACCTGCACCTGCGCACCGGCGGTGCTCCGGAACAGCTGCAGACCCAGGCCAACGAGCTCGGGGCGGTGGCCGATACGCTGGGCATGATGGGCCTGGGCGTGGCCCGCAGCGTGGTCGTGCAGCAGCGTGACGCACTGCGTGGGGTGGTGGAAGGGCGCCAGCAGATCGATGAGAACCTGCTGCTGGATATCGCCGGGGCACTGCTCTACGTGGACGCCTCGCTGGACGACCAGGTCGCCCATCTGGGCGCTGGCGGCAGTGGCGAGGACGATCCGAGCGCGGTTGAGAACCGCCGCACGGTGGAGGTGCTGGCGCATGAAGCCATCGCCAACTTCGCCGCCGCCCGCGAGCATTTCGTCGCGTTCATCGAAACCAGCTGGAACCATGCCGAGCTGCAGGATGTGCCGCGCCTGCTGGGTGATGTATCCGGTGCGCTGCGCATGCTCGATCTCGGCACCGCCGCAGACTACCTGCGTGGCGTACAGCAGTACATCGAGGCCGAGCTGATCGGTCGCCAGCGCGTGCCCAGTGGCCGCCAGCTGGACACCCTGGCCGATGCCATGGCCAGCCTGGAGTACTACCTGGAAGCCCTGCGCGACCGCCGTCCGGGCCGCGAGGACATCCTCGACATCACCCGCAGCAGCCTTGAAGCGCTGCGCTATTGGCCGTTGCCGGACCGCAACGCGGTGGAACCGGTTGCCGCCGCGCCGGTTCCGTTCGCATCGCTGCTGGTGGACCGGGAGCCGGTCGCGCTGCAGGCCGAGCCTTTGCAGCCGGAGCGCATCGAGATTCAGGTTCAGCCAGCCGCGCCCGCCGCCGGCACTGTGCCGGTGCCCTTGCCGGACTTCACCTTTGATCCACCACCGGCCACGCCTGCACCGGAGGTGCTGGACAACCGCCTGATGTTCGGTGCGCTGGGGAACCTTGCATCCACACCGCTGTCGCTGCATGACGACCGCGAGGCGGCGCTGGTCTTCGCCGCCTCCAGCGCGCCTGCGCCCGAGGTGCCGCAGTGGGATCTCGCGCCGTTCCATCCGGACGCCGATCCGGCCGCGAGTGCCGAAGACGAACGCAGCCCGACCTTCGCCAGTTTCGATCCGGTCAGCTTCGAACGCGCCGAAACCGGAATGGAATCGGTGCCGCAATGGACGCTGTCGGAGGCGACACCACCGGTATCGGCTGATGTGGCAGTGGCGGATGTCGAGCACGACGTCGACGCGTCGGTACCCTTTGACGCCACTGGCTTTGCAGCGCCGGTGTTCGACCCGGTGGCTGCCGAGCACGATGTGGTTGCTGCCCGTGACGACGTGGTGTTCCGTTTCGACGCCGATGCGTTGGATAACGCCGACGACGTGCTGTCGCTGCACGCCATGGAGACGCTGTCGCTGGACGACGACGCCGGACTGCATCCGTCGCTGGAGACCGTCGATGACGCCACGCCCCAGCCGTTGGACGAAAGCCCCGTGGTTGCCGAAGTCGACGCCGTTGCGGCGGATGTGCCGGAGCACGCGGCCGCGCCGATGGCCGAGGTGCTGACGCCGGCCTCCGATGCACCGGCACCGGCGGTGTCGGTGATTGATATCGACACCATCGCACCGATCGATTTCAGCGAAGCCGACGCACAGTTCTTTGCCGAGCTGAGCGCCGCGGCGGCCGACTTCAATCCGCAGGCCATGGCGGCTCCGCCCGCTGCGGACATCCCGGTCGTGGCTGGGACCGAGGCCGGCTTCGAGGCCGGCTTCGACGACGATGCCGAGAACATCGACGAGGACATCCGCGAGGTGTTCCTGGAAGAGTTCGACGACGAACTGGCCAACCTTGGCACGCTGCTGCCGGCATGGCGCACGCAGCTGGACAACATGGACCGGCTGCGGCCGATCCGCCGCATCTTCCACACCCTCAAGGGCAGTGGCCGACTGGTCGGCGCGCGCACCCTGGGGGAGTTCGCCTGGAAGATCGAGGGCATGCTCAACCGCGTGCTCGATGGCAGCCGGCCGGCCACGCCGGCCGTGCTGGCAATGGTCGACAATGCGCACGCCGCACTGCCGCAGTTGAATGCCGCGCTGCGCCATGGCCAGCGCATCAGCGTGGACCTGCAGGCAATGCAGGCCATCGCCGATCGGGTCGGCGCCGGCGAGGAGACCTTCTACGTGCCGTTGCCGGCTGCGGCCGCACCGGCAGCGACACTGGCCGAGTCCGAAGGCGAAGACGAAATCAGCCGCCTGCTGGACGCCGAGGCCGCTGCGTCGGCGCAGGCCGATGCCTCGGCGGTGGCCGAAGACGCCGGGACCCCGGCCAACATCGACAGCGTGCTGCGCGAGATCCTCGAGGCCGAGGTCGAAGTCCACCAGGCGACCCTGCAGGAGTGGCTGCGCTCGGCACAGCAGGCACCGCAGCCGGTCAGCGACGCACTGCTGCGTGCGGTTCACACCATGAACGGCGCCTTCGCGATGACCGAAGTGCCGGAAATCACCGCCGTTACCGGCGGCGCCGAGTCCTACATCAAGCGGGCTCTGGCCGCCGATGTGGTACCTGGCGACGAGGGTGTCGCCGCGCTGGACGCAGCTGCGCAGGCGATCACCGCGACCATGCAGGCGCTGCAGGCCGAACACCCGCGCATTGCGCCGCAGGACGCGCTGGTGCAGCGGCTGCAGGCATTGGCTGGCGAGTTGCCGGAAGCGCGCTGGCCGCTGTTCGCGTCGGAAGACGAGGATGAAGAGGGCACCGAACCGGCGCCAGATGTCGAGCAGGCATCCGAAGCCGAAGCGCCGCTGGCCGGCCTGGACGCGCTGGGCGAAACCAGCATGCGCGTTGCTTCCGATGCGGCTCCCGATCTCATTGCCGAACCGCAGCCGCTTGCCGAACCGCAGCCGCTTGCCGAACCGCAGCCGCTTGCCGAAGATGCGCTGGAACCGGTTCCATCTGCGCCCGGCCTCAGGACGCCGGACGTCGCCGCCGACAGTGGCCTGGAAGTCGGCGAGTTGACCGCCAGCGACGATCTTTCGCGTTACTTCGATGCCGGCTGGCCGTCGGTGCAGGGAGAAGATGAACCCGCAGTGGCGTACACCGGCGCGATTGAATCGATCCAGCCGGTGGAGAGTGCGCCTGTTGTCGAAGGGGCCGACGCAGCTGCCGCGCCCACGATCGAGACCGTCGACGACGCTGATCTGACCATGGCCGACGATCTGTCGCCGTACCTCGACGCCAGTGCGCTGCCGGTCGACGACCGCGACGCGGAAGAGCTGCCGGTGTCTGCGGAAGTTGACGCGATCGACCTGAATACGTCCTTGTCCTTTGATTCGGGCAGCGGCGATGACAGCGTCATTGACGACGCTGCTGCATTGCCACTCGACAGCGAGCTGTCGAGCCTGCAGGATGAAATGGCTGTGCCGGGTTTCGCAGAACCGGTCACGCTGGCAGCCGCGCTCGAGGCCGGCCTGCACGTGATCGAGCAAGAGCGGACCCTGGACGACGACGGGCAATGGCCCGTGATCGGCCTCCAGGCCAGCGAACTCGCGCCGGGCGAGGCAGATGCCTTTGCCGAGGATGCGGACGTCGGCGGGGAGGCGGCGGTCGGTGAAGGAGAGAGCGCCGATCAGCCGTCCCCGGCGACGGTGATTGAGGCGTTCAGCGCAGAGGCACGCGTTGGCAGTGGTGCTCCGGTGCGGTTCTTCGAAATGGAAGAGGCGCCGGGCCAGGGCACGATCAACACCGGTGACGGCACGGAGATCGCAGCGGCCGACATCGAGCCCCCTGCGCCGGATGTTGAGCAGGCGCCTGTTGCGGCGGATGCCGAAGACGGCGCCGATGCCGATGCACTTGACTTCAGCGTGTACGACCGCGAGCTGGTCGACATCTTTGTCGAGGAAGGCAGGGACCTGCTCGACCACTGTGATGGCCTGATCAGCGAGCTGCGTGATGCACCGCAGGATCGCGAGGTGCTGGCCGGCCTGCAGCGTGACCTGCACACCCTCAAAGGGGGCGCTCGAATGGCCGGTATCAATGCCATCGGCGACCTCGGCCACAGCATCGAATCGCTGCTGGAAGCGGTGGCCGCTGGCCGTACCGAAATCGAGCGCCGCGACGTGCAGCTGCTGGAACGCGGCTTTGACCGCCTGCACCAGCTGCTCACCCGTACCGGCACCCACCGCGTGGTGGAGCCGGCGCTGGATCTGGTGGAGGCCTTCGAGGTTCGCACCACCACCGATATTGCTGCAGCCGCCACGGCCGCGCGTGCAGCCAGCGAGGCCGAGACCGTGGCGGCGCAGGCTGCGGCCACGCTGACGCCGATTGTCGACGCGCCGCTGTCGGCACCGCTGCCGGCCGAGGGTACGGTCGATGAAGACCCCCTGGCACGTCCGCAGCAGGAACAGGTGCGCGTGCGCGCCGACCTGCTCGACCGCCTGGTCAATCATGCCGGTGAAGTGGCGATCTACCGCTCGCGGCTGGAACAGCAGCTCGGCGCCTTCCGCGGCGCGATGGGCGAACTGGAGCGCACCAATGCGCGACTGCGCGACCAGCTGCGCCGCCTCGACCTGGAAACCGAGGCGCAGATCGTCGCCCGCTACCAGCGCGAGCAGGACCAGGCCGACCAGAAGTTCGATCCGCTGGAACTGGATCGCTTCTCCACCCTGCAGCAGCTCAGCCGTGCGCTGAACGAGTCCGCCGCCGACCTTGGCGGCCTGCAGGGCGTGCTGGACGATCTGTCGCGCCAGTACGATTCGCTGCTGCAGCAGCAGTCGCGCGTCAGCTCCGAGCTGCAGGATGGCCTGATGCGCGCGCGCATGGTGCCGTTCGATGGCCTGGTGCCGCGCCTGCGCCGCGTGGTCCGCCAGGCCGGCATGGATACCGGCAAGCAGGTCCACCTGACTCTGGAAGGCACCCACGGCGAACTGGACCGCAACGTCCTCGATCGCATGGTCGCGCCGCTGGAACACATGCTGCGCAACTCGGTGGCCCATGGCCTGGAAGCGCCGGAACAGCGCCGCGCCGCCGGCAAGCCGGAGGAGGGCGAGATCGCCATCCGCCTGCACCGCGAAGGCTCGGAAATCGTCCTGGAAGTGGCCGATGACGGCGCTGGCCTGGACCGCGAAGCGATCCGCCGCCGCGCCATCGACCGCGGCCTGCTGGCCGCCGATGCGCAGCCGAACGAGCAGGAACTGGACAACCTCATCTTCGCGTCAGGCTTCACCACCGCCGACCAGGTCAGCCAGCTGGCCGGCCGTGGCGTGGGCATGGACGTGGTGCGCAACGAAGTGCGCCAGCTGGGTGGCTCGGTCGATATCCAGTCAGTGCGTGGGCAGGGCGTGCGCTTCACCCTGCGCCTGCCGCAGACGCTGGCGGTCACCCAGGCGGTGTTCGTGCAGATCGGCGAAACCACCTTCGCCGTGCCGGTGGCCTCGGTCAGTGGTATCGGCCGCCTGTCGCGCCAGCGCTTCGAGGCTGCCGACAGCAGCTACCGCTACAGCGGCGAAGACTATCCGCTGTACGACCTTGGCAGCTTGGTCGGCCAGGCCCCGGCGCGTGCCGACGGCCAGGAGCAGGTGCCACTGCTGCTGGTCCGTGCCGGTGATCTGCGCGCCGCCGTCGCGATCGACCAGGTGCTGGGCAACCGCGAAATCGTGGTCAAGCCGGTCGGCCTGCAGATCGCGTCGGTGCCGGGGATCTACGGCGCCACCATCACCGGCGACGGCCGCGTGGTGGTGATCCTGGACGTGGCGCCGCTGGTGCGCCGTTTCCTGGCCAACCCGACGCTGCCGGTACTGGCCAATGCGCCGCGCCAGGAGCGCCAGGTGCCGCTGGTGATGGTGGTCGACGACTCGCTGACCATGCGCAAGGTCACCGGCCGCATCCTCGAACGCCACAACTTCGAGGTCAGCGTTGCGCGCGACGGCGTGGAAGCACTGGAGCGACTGGAAGAGCGGGTACCGGACCTGATGCTGCTGGACATCGAGATGCCGCGCATGGATGGCTACGAGCTGGCTACCGCGATGCGTGCCGACCCGCGCTACAGGGACGTGCCGATCGTGATGATCACTTCGCGCAGCGGTGACAAGCACCGCCAGCGCGCCTTCGAGATCGGTGTCCAGCGTTATCTGGGCAAGCCGTACCAGGAACTGGACCTGATGCGTAACGTGTACGACCTGTTGGGGATCGCCCGTGTCCGTGAGTGAAACCCAGGCGGCTCCGGCCGTTGCCCTGCTGGCCCGTCCCGGCGCGGCGCGCGAGCGCCTGCGCGAGGCACTGTCGCATGCGGATGTGCAGCTGGTGCTGGAAGACGACCCGAACAGCCTTGAGCCGCAGCTGCTGCACGACGCCCGACCTCAGGTCGTGGTGATTGCGCTGGAGACGGCCATTGAGGACGCATTGGAGCGCCTGGAAACGGTGTTGTCCGCACCGGGCCTGACCCTGGTCTTCGACGAGGCCGAACTGGCCGCACGTCGTGATGGCTGGGAGGCCCAGCGCTGGGGCCGTCATCTGGCCGCGAAGCTGCATGGCCATCAGCAGGTATTGCCGCCGGGGGCCGAAGAAGAACCCAGCCTGCAACTGGCGCCGGGCCATCCGGCACCGCCACCGGCACCGCAGGAAGAAGCGCTGCAGGCGCACCTGGACCAGGCATCGAGCTGGGCCGACGAGGTCCCCGCTGACAGCCTGTACTCGCCGCCTGCGCAGCTGCACGAACCGATTGCGCTGGAACAGGCGCTGGCGGCGCTGCAGCCGGTCGTGCCTGAGCCGCTGGAGGCCCCCGAACCGCCATCGCTGGCGGAGATCGCGCCCGCAGCACCGCCCATTCCGCCGACCTCCTTCGACCACACCGCATGGTCGCTGGTCGATGACGTGGCCGACGTTCCGGCAGCCGCTTCGCAACACGCCGCGCCGGAGGCACCGCTGCCTTCCTTCGATACCGGCCATCTGAGCCTGGTCGATCTGGATGCTGGTGCGCCCGTGGGCGCACGCGCCGGATCGTTGCTGGTGCTGGCCGGCATCGGCGGCCCGGATGCACTGCGTCGCCTGCTGGGCGCGCTGCCTGCATCGCTGAGCGTCCCGGTGCTGGTGCATATGCGCTTGGACGGTGGCCGCTACGGAAACCTGGTCAAGCAGATGGCGCGCGTGTCGCCGCTGCCGGTGCAGCTGGCCGAAGTCGGCCAGCGTGCAACACCCGGTGAAGTGCACGTGCTGGCCGATGACATCGGCGTGCAGGCAGCCAGCGACGGCCTGCATTTCGTCAGCGACGCGCAAGGGATCTCGATTGCCGCGCTGCCGGCTGAGCACACCGCGCTGGTCCTGCTCAGCGGCGCCGACCTTGCGCTTGTGGGGCCGGCACTGGATCTGGCCGCCGCCGGTGCGTGGGTGGCCGGGCAGGTCGGCGAGGGCTGCTATGACCCTGCCGCGGCCACGGCGGTGGTCGCCGCTGGCATGGTGGCCGGTGAACCACAGGAACTGGCGCAGGCCATCGCCTCGCGCTGGGGCGTGGAAGACGATAACGGAGACGCACCATGAGCTATGCCAGCAATGACGAAATCCGAGGCGTCCTGATCCAGGCCGGCAACGAACGCGTGCTGCTGCCCAATGCCACCGTGGCCGAAATGATGTCGCGGGTGCCGGTGCAGCCGGTTTCCGATGCCCCGCGCTGGCTGGTCGGCGAAATCGGCTGGCACGGCTGGCAGGTGCCGCTGGTGTCGTTCGCGCGCCTTTCCGGCCTGGGCGAGGAAGCCGTGGGCGGCCACAACAAGGTGGTGGTGCTGAAGGCCCTCAGCGGCAACGCGCAGCGCCCGTACTACGCGCTGCTGACGCAGAATTTCCCGCAGCTGATCTCGGTGCCGCGCGATGGCCTGCTGGCCGATGCTTCCGAGGAAACCCTGCCGCAGATCGTGCACATGCGCGTGCTGCTGGGTGAGCAGAGCGCGCTGCTGCCGAACCTGGACGCACTGGAAGCCGCCCTGGATTCGCTGGCGGCTTGATCCACCAGGCTGGTAGTGCCGGCTGCCGACCGGCACCGAGCCGAGCATGGCTCGGCTCTACAAGGAAACTGCAATCTGGCGCGGGCCCTGTAGAGCCGAGCCTACGCTCGGCTGCCGCCCTGGACGCGCTGGCCGGCACTACAACGAATCAGCCTCACCCCAGATCGCCCAGCCGCGCCTGCAATGCGGCAATCGCGGCCAGCCCGGCGGTCTCGGTACGCAGGATGCGTGGCCCCAGCTGCAGGCCCTGGAAGCCTGCAGCTGCCAACTGATCACGGTCGCGCGGCGACCAGCCGCCTTCCGGACCGATCGCGATCACGATGCCGCCCGCCGGCGCCGCGTCCAGCGTCGACAGGCGATGGGCACCCAGCGGGTCCAGGGTGAGCCGCAGCGTATCGGGCGGCAGTGCCGCCGCCGCCTGTGCCAGCGACAGCGGCGGGCCCACCTGCGGAATGCGCGCGCGCCCGGACTGGCCGCAGGCCGAGGTCACCACATTGTTCCAGTGCGACACGCGCTTCTCCGCCCGAGCCGCATCCAGCTTCACCTCGGTACGCTCGGCATTCACCGGAATGATCGCCGCCACGCCCAGCTCGGTGGCCTTCTGCAGGATCAGGTCCATCTTTTCGCCTCGGGCAAGGCCCTGCAGCAGGGTGATCGCCAGCGGCGATTCGTTGTCCACCGCCTGCACCGCATCGATGCGCACCTGCACCTCGCGCTTGCCGGCGGCAGTCAGCGTGGCGCTGTAGTCGTGGCCATCGCCGTTGAACAGCACGCAGGTATCACCCTCGCGCAGGCGCATCACCCGCACCAGATGGTTGGCCGTCTCTTCCGGCAGGGTCACGGTCTGGCCGCTGTGCAGCGCCAGGTCGATGGGGCAGCGGGTCACGCGCATGCAATCGCCTCGTCAATCGCCGCCAGCGTGGTATGTGCCAGCAGCTCCAGTTGTTCGTCGTCCACGCAGTAGGGTGGCATCCAGTACAGCACGTCGCCCAGCGGACGCAGCACCACGCCACGTTTCAGCGCGGCCTTGTAGGCATGCAGGCCCAGCCGCATGGCCGGGTCGAAGGGCGTGCGCTTGTTGCCGTCGCGCGACAGCTCGAAGGCCACCACCATGCCGGCCTGGCGCACGTCGGCCACGTGCGGATGGTCGCTGAACGGTGCGGCCAGCGTGCCCATCACCGAGGCGATGCCACGGTTGCGGGCGATCACATCGTCGTCGCGGAAGATGTCCAGCGTGGCCAATGCCGCCGCGCAGGCCAGCGGGTTGCCGGTATAGCTGTGCGAATGCAGGAAGGCGCGCTCGCGTGAGTCGTCGAGGAACGCGTCGTACAGCGCCTGCGTGGCCAGCACGGTGGCCAGCGGCAGGAAGCCGCCGGTCAGGCCCTTGGACAGGCACATCAGGTCCGGCATCACCCCGGCCTGCTCGCAGGCGAACAGGGTGCCGGTGCGGCCGAAGCCGGTGGCGATCTCGTCGGCGATCATGAACGCGCCATGGGCGTCGCATAGTTCGCGCACGCGCTGCAGGTAGACCGGGTCATGCATGCGCATGCCGCCGGCGCACTGCAGGCGCGGTTCCAGGATCACCGCACAGATCTCGCCCGGGTGCTGGTCGAACAGCGTGGCAAGGCCATCGGCGGCCTGCCGTGCACGCTCAGCGGAGCTCTGACCGGGCTCAGCCAGGAAAGCATCGGGCGAGGGCGCGAACAGCGCTTCGGCCAGCAGCGGCGCATAGACGCGGCGATACAGCGGAATGTCTCCCAGCGCCAGCGCGCCGAGGGTCTCGCCGTGGTAGCCGTTCTCCAATGCGATGAAACGCGTGCGCTGCGGTTCCCCTCGGTTCTGGAAATACTGGAAGGCCATCTTCAGCGCCACTTCCACGCCGGCGGACCCGTTGTCGGCGTAGAACACCTTGGCCAGTGGTTCGCGGCCAGGCTGGCGTGGGGCCAGTGCGAGCAGGCGTTCGGCCAGGCTGATGGCTGGCTCATGGCCGAAGCCGGCAAGCATCACCTGTTCCAGTTGCCTGGCCTGGGCGGCAATGGCACCACCGATGCGCGGTTCGGCATGGCCGAACAGGTTGGTCCACCAACTGCTGACGGCGTCCAGGTAGCGATTGCCGTCGTGGTCGATCAACCATGCGCCTTCACCACGGGCGATCGGCACCAGCGGCAGGGTATGCGGGTGCTCGCGCATCTGCGTGCACGGGTGCCAGAGCACCTGCAGATCGCGTTGCCGCCAGTGCTGGGCCAGCGGGGAGGGGGTTGGGTCTGCTAGCATTTCGGGCTCATGAACATGTTGCTGCCTGCACATTCTATCGGCACCGGCGCAGGCGCCGGCCGCCGCGGAGATTCCACATGAACGATGACCGTGCCGGGCGTCGCTTGCCGATCATCCATCGGATCACCGATGAGGAGAACGGCCCCTTCCAGCGGCAGCATCTGGACCTGGAGTTCTCCAACGGCGAACGCCGCCGGTTCGAACGTCTGGTCAGCCGAGGTCATGGCGCAGTGGTGGTGGTGCCGATGCTCGACGACGAGACCGTACTGCTGGTACGTGAATACGCTGCCGGCATGCACCGCTATGAACTGGGGTTGGTCAAGGGGCGGATCGATGCCGGCGAGACCCCCGAGCAGGCCGCCGACCGCGAGCTGAAGGAAGAGGCCGGTTTCGGCGCGCGCCGGGTCGATGTGCTGCGCGCGATGACCCTGGCCCCGACCTACATGAGCCACCAGTCGTGGCTGGTGGTGGCACGCGACCTGTACCCGGAAAAGCTGGCCGGCGACGAGCCGGAAGAACTGGAAGTCATCCCGTGGAAGCTGGCCGAGCTGGACCAGCTGATGCTGCGCGAGGACTTTTCCGAGGGGCGCTCGCTGGCGGCACTGTTCATCGCCCGCCAGTGGCTGCAGGGACTGCGATGATCAAGCTGACCACGGACCTGCGCGAGACCGCCATCGCCATCGCCCAGGACGCCGGACGGGCCATCATGCAGGTCTATGCCGATGGCTTCGATGTACAGATCAAGGACGACAGCAGCCCTGTCACCAGTGCCGACCTGGCGGCCAACCAGGTCATTGAACAGGGCCTGCAGCAGCTGACCCCGGACCTGCCAATCCTGTCCGAAGAATCGGCACAGGTGGCCTGGGAGCAGCGCCGCCACTGGGGCGCGTACTGGCTGGTCGATCCGCTCGACGGCACCCGTGAATTCGTCAAGCGCAACGGCGAGTTCAGTGTCAACATCGCGCTGATCTACCAGGGCGCACCGGCCTTCGGCGTGGTGCTGGCCCCGGTGACCGGCATCGTCTGGCATGCCATGCGCGGCGAGCTGGCCTATCGCCGGCAGGGCCTGCACGACACCGTGCTGCGCACCCGCACGCCGGCCACCGCACCGCTGCGGGTTGCTGCCAGCCGCTCGCACCGCTCACCGGAAACCGAGGCCCTGCTGGCAAGGATGGGCCGCATCGAGACCATCGCGCAGGGCTCGTCGCTGAAGTTCTGCCGGATCGCCGAAGGTGGCCTGGATGTCTATCCGCGGCTGGGCCCGACCTCCGAATGGGATACCGCCGCCGGCCAGTGCGTGCTGCACGCCGCCGGCGGCGCGGTGCTGTCGGCCGCGACCGGCAAGCCGTTCCGTTACAACCGCCGCGAAACCCTGTTGAACGGCGATTTCATTGCCCTTGGTGACACCAGCCTGCCATGGCGCGACTGGTTGTCCGATTGACCCTGGAGGCCGCATGAGCGCGCACGACACTCCCACCACCGGCAGCGCCGCCACCCATGAGCTGGAGCGCCTGCTGGCGATCATGGCGCGCCTGCGCGACCCGCAGGGCGGCTGCCCTTGGGACCTGGAGCAGAACTTCGCAACCATCGCGCCATATACCATCGAGGAAGCCTACGAAGTGGCCGATGCGATCGATCGCGGCGATCTCGATGATCTTTGCGATGAACTGGGCGATCTGCTGCTGCAGGTGGTGTTCCATGCGCGCATGGCCGAGGAGCAGGGCGCGTTTGCCTTCGCCGAGGTCGCCCGTGCGATCAGCGACAAGATGCAGCGCCGCCACCCGCACGTGTTCGCCGAGGTGAGCGTCGACGATGCCCACGGCGTGACGCGCAACTGGGAGGCGATCAAGCGTGCCGAGCGTGCGGCCAAGGGCGAGCAGGACACCTCCGCACTGGCCGGCATCTCGCGCGGCTTGCCGGAGTGGCAACGTGCGGTGAAGCTGCAGTCGCGCGCGGCCAAGGTCGGTTTCGACTGGCCAGGTCCGCTGCCGGTGCTGGACAAGGCGGCCGAGGAACTGCAGGAGTTGCGCGAGGAGTTCGAGCGCGGCGATATCGCCGGCAACAAGGCGCGCCTGCAGGAAGAGCTGGGTGACCTGCTGTTCGTCTGCGCCAACCTGGCCCGCCATGCCGACATCGACCTGGGCGCGGCGCTGCGCGGGGCCAACCACAAGTTCGAACGTCGCTTCCGTGCGATGGAAGCGCAGGCCGACGCGCAGGGGGAAGCGCTGGCCGCGATGGACCTGGAGGCGCAGGAAGCGCTGTGGCAGCAAGCCAAGGCAGCGGAGAAAGCGTGAAGACACTCGGCCTGTTCCTGCTGACCGCGCTGGCCGAGATCGTCGGCTGCTATCTGCCATGGCTGTGGCTGCGCAAGGGCGGCAGCATCTGGCTGCTGCTGCCGGCGGCCGCCAGCCTGGCGCTGTTCGCCTGGCTGCTGACCCTGCACCCGACCGCCAGTGGGCGGGTCTATGCCGCCTACGGTGGGGTCTACATCGGCACGGCGCTGTTCTGGTTGTGGCTGGTCGACGGCATCCGTCCCAGCCGGTGGGACCTGTTCGGTGCCGCCCTGTGCCTGGCCGGCATGGCAGTGATCATGTTCGGTCCGCGCACCTCATCGGTGTAGAGCCGAGCCATGCTCGGCCGCTCTTCCTTCCCACTGCGCCGGCGCGCGCAAGCCGAGCATGGCTCGATGCTGCAAGGGCAGCGATGGTGCATGATGGTGGCGGCCCTGGTCCCCGGAGCACGCGCATGTCCCGCTTCGCCAGCTTCCGCGAGTTCTATCCGTTCTATCTCAGCGAGCACCGCCACCCGGTTTCGCGGCGGCTGCACTTCATCGGCAGCTGCGGCGTGCTGGTGCTGGTCATGGCAGCGGGCCTGCGCGGGCAGCCGATGCTGTTGCTCGCTGCGCTGGCCTGCGGCTATGGATTCGCCTGGGTCGGCCATTTCTTCTTCGAGAAGAACCGTCCGGCCACCTTCCAGCATCCGCTGTACTCGTTCATGGGCGACTGGGTGATGTTCGCCGACATCCTGCGCGGGCGCGTGCCCTGGTAGTTCCGCTGTGAATGTGGCCTTCACGCGCTATGCTGGGGCCTGGACGTCACAGATAAGGAAAGCGAGATGTTCCCGACCATGTTCTTTACCGTGGTACTGGCCTTCGTGGCCGTGGTCATCCTGTTCAAGGCGGTACGGATGGTGCCCCAGGGCTTCGAATGGACCGTCGAGCGCTTCGGGCGCTACACGCACACCATGACGCCGGGCCTGCATTTCCTGATCCCGATCGTGTACGGGGTGGGGCGCAAGGTGAACATGATGGAGCAGGTGCTGGATGTGCCCAGCCAGGAAGTGATCACCAAGGACAACGCCGCCGTGCGCGTGGACGGCGTGGTGTTCTTCCAGGTCCTGGACGCTGCCAAGGCCGCTTATGAGGTCGCGAATCTGGAAGTGGCAATGATCGCCCTGGTGCAGACCAACATCCGTACCGTGATCGGCTCGATGGACCTGGATGAATCGCTCAGCCAGCGCGAGGTGATCAATGCCCAGCTGCTGAGCGTGGTCGACCATGCCACCAATCCCTGGGGCGTGAAGGTCAACCGCATCGAGATCCGCGACATCCAGCCGCCGCGCGACCTGCTGGATGCGATGGCGCGGCAGATGAAGGCCGAGCGCGAGAAGCGCGCGCAGATCCTCGAGGCAGAGGGTTCGCGCCAGTCGGAGATCCTGCGCGCCGATGGCGAAAAGCAGGCTACCGTGCTGGAGGCTGAGGGCCGTCGCGAAGCCGCGTTCCGCGATGCGGAGGCCCGCGAGCGCCTGGCCGAGGCCGAAGCCAAGGCGACCCAGATGGTGTCGGCGGCGATTGCCGAAGGTGACGTGCAGGCGATCAACTACTTCGTCGCCCAGAAGTACGTCGAGGCGTTCAAGGAACTGGCCAGCTCGCCGAACCAGAAGCTGGTGCTGATGCCGATGGAGGCCAGCGGCGTGATCGGTTCGATCGCTGGCGTGGCCGAACTGGCCAAGCAGGCACTGGGCGACCAGACCACCAAGGCCGCAGGCAAGCGGCCACCGCCGATCGGAGGCTGACATGCGCTGGGAAGTCGTCGGTTGGGGCGCGTTGGCGCTGCTGCTGTTCGCGGCAGAGGCGTTGGCACCCGGGGCGTTCATGCTGTGGATCGGCATTGGCGCAGCGGCCGTGTTCGTCCTGGTTGCGGTGTTCAGCGGCATTCCGTTGCTGTGGCAGGTCGTTGCCTTCGTCGTGCTGAGCGTGGTCTCGATCCAGTGCTACCGGCGCTGGGGCAGGAAAAGGGCGCGGCCCAGCGATGCGCCGTTGCTCAACCGCCGTGCCGAGCAGCTGGTCGGTCGGGTGGTGCCCTTGCAGCAGGGCATCGTCAGCGGGCAGGGCCGGGTCAGCATCGATGACGCGTCCTGGCCGGTGAGCGGCCCGGAGCTGCCGGCGGGTACGTGGGTACGGGTGCTGGCGGTACAGGGCAGCACGCTGCAGGTTGAGGCTGCGGGCCGCTCCTTGTAGAGCCGGGCCTCTTCGTGCGGGCGTCGCGTGGGCTCGGCTCCGGCGCTGCGCTGCGGCGCGACCTGTGGGTGACCGATCTGGGATAATGGGGGTTCTTGTTTCCTCTGCTGCCGGACCCGGTCATGACCCAGAAGACGCTGCTCAACGATACCCACCGCGCCCTTGGCGCCAAGATGGTCGATTTCGGGGGTTGGGACATGCCCATCCACTACGGCTCGCAGCTGGACGAGCACCACCTGGTGCGCCGTGAGTCCGGTGTGTTCGACGTCAGCCACATGACCGTGGTCGATCTGCGTGGTGAGCAGGTCAAGCCGTTCCTGCGCCGCCTGCTGGCCAACTCGATCGACAAGCTGAAGGTCACCGGCAAGGCACTGTACTCGTGCATGCTGAATCCCCGTGGCGGCGTCATCGACGACCTGATCGTCTACTACCTGGGCGACGACTTCTTCCGCATGGTGGTCAATGCCTCGACCCGCGAAAAGGATCTGGCCTGGCTGCGTGAGCAGGCCGCACCGTTCGGCGTGTCCGTCGAGCAGCGTCCGGACCTGGCCATCCTGGCCGTGCAGGGGCCGCAGGCGCGCGACATCGTCATCAGCCTGGCCCGCGAAGCCGACCGCGCCGCGCTGACCAAGCTGGGCCGCTTCGCCGCCCTGCAGGTGCAGTCCGACGATGGCGTCGAGCTGTTTGTCGCCCGCACCGGCTACACCGGCGAAGACGGCTTCGAAATCCTGCTGCCGCAGGATGCCGTGGTCGCGTTCTGGAACCGCCTGCTGGCGGCAGGCGTGAAGCCGGCAGGCCTCGGCGCGCGCGACACGCTGCGCCTGGAAGCCGGCATGAACCTGTACGGCCAGGACATGGACGAAGAGATCAGCCCATATGAGGCAGCATTGGCCTGGACCGTGTCGCTGGACGAAGGCCGCGACTTCATCGGCCGCGGCGCGCTGGAAGCGCAGAAGGCTGCCGGCACCGCGCGCCAGATGATCGGCCTGGTGATGGACGAAAAGGGCGTGCTGCGCCACGGCCAGGCAGTGACGACGGCCAGCGGCGAGGGCGAGATCCTGTCCGGCACCTTCTCGCCGACGCTGGCCAAGGGCATCGCCTTCGCCCGCGTGCCGGCCGGTGAACTCGGCCAGGTCACCGTCGACATCCGCGGCCGGCAGGTGCCGGTACGCGTGGTCAAGTTCCCGTTCGTGCGCGAAGGCCAGGCCCAGCCCGGCGTGCTCGCCGACGCCTGATCCGAACGTGCCGGTCGTCACTGACAGCAGTGGCGGCCGGTTGGTTACACTAGCCCCGTTTTTTCCACCCCCTGCATATCTCTGGAGCAGTCCCATGAGCGAGATCCCCGGCGACCTCAAGTTCCTCAAGTCCCATGAGTGGGCCCGTGTCGAAGGCAACGGCCGCGTCACCGTCGGTATTTCCGACCACGCCCAGGGCCTGCTGGGTGACCTGGTCTACGTCGAACTGCCCGAAGTCGGCGCCGAGGCCAAGGCCGGCGAACAGATCGCCGTTGTCGAGTCGGTGAAGGCCGCCTCGGACGTCTACAGCCCGATCAGCGGCAAGGTCGTCGAGGTCAACTCGGCCCTGTCCGACAAGCCGGAAACCATCAACGAAGATGCCTACGGCGAAGGCTGGATGTTCGTGGTCGAACTGGCCAACGCCGAAGAGGTCAACGATCTGCTGGATCCGGACGCGTACGCCGAAGTCCTGGAGAGCGACGACCACTGAGTCGCGCTTGCGGATTCTGAAACGGCCACCTTCGGGTGGCCGTTTTCGTTTTGGCGAGTGCGTCGGACTCATGACGGCCGGTTCGCTTGGCACCCTCGGCGTGGCATCAGCGGACTGACAATCGGTGCCGATCGGCGTGCGCAGTTTTGCGCAAATCCGCGTTTCCGCCCCGCGCCGACGTACTCGGATGTGAAAACTTTTTGCCCCCCGTTGCGGCGCCGTTGTGCTGGCGTTGGTGCCAGCGGCAGCCGGTGCTGGCGATGTGTGCACGCAGTGGCCACCGACGTGCATGCATCTGCGCAGAGTGCTTATTTCAAGTACTTTTTGTTCAACGCTTGCATGGTTGTTGCTGCCGGCAGCATGCGTGCGTGGCGCTTCGGCGGTCGTCGAGCGAGGAGCGTGGCGACCGTGCAGGCACCACCATGGATGGCGCGGATGTGAAAATTTTTCGTGGGGGTTGTTGACAGTAAAAAAAACCGTGATTAGGTTTCGCCTCAGCAGACCTTGCCTGCCCAACCGAGTGCGCAGAATCAATCGTCCGATGCGAAGCAGCCCCTTCAAGACCACCGCGACCCTGATGACGGTGGACATGGCCCCGCTTCCCCCGGAGAAATGCAAGGCAACTCCCGTTCCGATGCCCGCTCCGCCGATCGAGGCTGGCATTGCCGCATCCGTAACGGCGCGCCTGACGCGCCGGCGGTCCCCGCACGCAGCATCCGCGGGTTTGATCCACCTGGGCGTTTCAACTCCCTATCACTGACGAGGAGCCATCCCATGGCAACCAAGAAAGCTGCGAAGAAAAAGCCCGCCGCCAAGAAAGCGGTGAAGAAGGTCGCGAAGAAGGCCGCTGCCAAGAAGGCAGTGAAGAAGGTCGCGAAGAAGGCGACTGCCAAGAAGGCGGTGAAGAAGGCTGCGAAGAAGGTCGCCAAGAAGGCCACTGCGAAGAAGGCAGTGAAGAAGGCGGCGAAGAAGGTCGCCAAGAAGTCCACTGCCAAGAAGGCCACCAAGAAGGTAGCCAAGAAGGCCACCAAGAAGACTGCCAAGAAGGCAACGGCCCGCAAGCCGGCCAAGAAGGTCGCGAAGAAGGCAACTGCCAAGAAGGCCGTCAAGAAGACCGCCAAGAAGGCAGTGAAGAAGACCGCGAAGAAGGCCACCAAGAAGGCTGCCCCGAAGAAGGCAGCGAAGAAGGTTGCCAAGCGCAAGCCGGCCGCCCGCAAGAAGAAGGCCGCTCCGGTCGCTCTGCCGGCAACCCCGGCACCGCTGATCTAAGTACTTCCCGATAGCCGCATCCTGAAACCCCTTCCCTGGCTGCCCAGCGGGGAGGGGGTTTTTTTATGGGGCCATTGCCAGCACCGAGCCATGGCCGACTGCCTTTCCGACGTTTGACGCGCTGCATCTGTGGAGCAGGGGCCTGTCTTCCGAGCTGGCCGGGCATGGCCAGGTCCTACAAAACAACAAAAAGGGCGGCCCCCAGGCCGCCCTTGATGCTCACGGTCGAGCCCGCCGGATCAGCGCGGGGAAGCCACCGCGCGGTTGCTCGAGGCGCCCTTGCCCTTGCGCTTGTCCTGCTGCTGCGCAGGGCTGCTGCCCTCGGCCATCAGGTTGTCGCTGCCGAAGTCGGTGTCCACGTCCAGCCAGCGCTGCGCCGGCAGGCCGAGCGCGGAGTCGAGCACGGTCGGCAGCAGGCCGCTGGGCAGGCTGCTTTCGCCGTTCCACATGATGGCGATGCCCAGATCGCGTTCCGGCACCAGCGCGACCAGGCCGCGGTAACCCTGTACGGCACCGGCATGGAACACCACGTCGTGGCCGGCGTAGTCGAAGGTGCGCCAGCCCAGGGCATAGCCCGCCGAATGCAGGCGCTCACGGCGCCAGCCTGAACGCATCTCGCCGGGGGTGCTGATCAGGCTCGAATGCAGCGTGGCCAGCAGAGGTGCCGGCAGCACGTCGGGGCGGTGGCCGGTGTGGGCGAGCAGCCACTGCGCCATGTCGCTGGCACTGGCATTGACGCCGGCCGCCGGGGCGACCCGGTAGTAGGTCGGCTTCGGCGTCAGCGAGACCCAGCCGTTGCGGCTGCGCACGTGCGGACGCGCCCAGCGCGAGCTGGCCTGGATGCCGGCCAGGCCGAGGCTGGCATCGTTCATGCCCAGCGGCTTGAAGATACGGCGCTCGACCGACTGCTCGTAGAAGCTGCCGGAGGCCGCGTAGACGACATCGCCGATCAGGCTGAAGGCCACGTTCTGGTAGGCATAGCACTCGCCCGGCAGGCACTTCAGGCTGGTGTTGGCCAGTTTCTGGGTCAACGCGTAGTACTCGGCGTTGCCTTCGATGTCGCGGTCGTAGGCGTTGTACGGCAGGCCGACGCGATGGCTGAGCACGTCGGCCACGGTCAGGCGATCAGTGGCTTCCGGCGAGTTCAGGCGGAAACCCGGCACGTAGTCGGTGACCTTGCTGTCCCAGCGCAGCGTGCCGTCGTTGACCAGCAGGCCGGCCATGGTGCCGGCGAAGGCCTTGGACAGCGAGGCCAGGCGGAACACGGTGTGCGCATCAACTGGCAGCGGATTGTTGACGTCGGTGACGCCATAGCCGCGCGCGCTGAGGATACGGCCGCCCTGCACGATCGCCACCGCCATGCCCGGCACGCGTTCGCCATAGGTGAGCTGCTGCGCCATCGATTCGATGTTGGCGACGTTGAAGCCGGGCGCCGGGGCCTGCACGCGGGGCACCAGGCCGGTGCGGTAGGCCGCTGGCTGGGTGTGGGCGACGGTGGGACCCGCAGCAGTTTCGATGTTGGTCGGCATCGGCGGCAACGCCGGCGGGGTCTGCGCGGTGGTGGACAAGGCAACGGGCATCAACATGCCCAGCAAACCGGTGGCCGCCGATCGGATCGGACGACGCAGGCTGTTCTTTTTCATCGGTTGGACCCGTGCGCGACTGCTGATGGCGATTCTAGCGCCGCTTTTCCCCTGTGCACAAACAAAGCGAAGATGAATGCGCATCTCGTTGAAAAAGTTGGCATTTTGACGCTCTGGAAGTGTGTCCGAACGTGTCGTTCCTGCCTCTCATGCCACTACGTTGCGGCCATCGGTGCGCGCGTCACGCTGGCGATGTTGCAGTGCATTGGCTAACGTACGCGCTTCACCGCCCCGGAGCCTGCCATGCCGCTGTCCAACCGCCGTCTTCTGGCGAGGGACGCCGCGTGAGCGCGGTGAAGGGCAAGGGGCCGCTGCGTGAGCTGACGGCGGCACTACGTGAGTCGCCGGCGCTGTGGTGGTCGTTCCTGTACTTCTTCTGCCTGCTCAGCGGCTACTACGTGCTGCGCCCGGTGCGTGAGGCGATGGCTGCCTCGGCGGACCTGGAAACGGTGTTCCCGCCAGTGCTGATCGCCTGGTTCGCCAGCCATGGCATCGCGTTGAAGGACTTTGTCCTGCAGTTCCTGTTTTCCTGCGTGTTCGTGATCATGCTGGTGCTGCAGCCGGTGTACGGCTGGCTGGTCAGCCGGTTCCCGCGGCGGGTGTTCCTGCCGGCGGTGTATGGGTTCTTCATCGTCACCCTGCTGGGCTTCTACGTACTGTTCGATAGCGGTGTGCCGGGCCGCGGCATGGCGTTCTTTTTCTGGATCACTGTCTTCAACCTGTTCGCGGTGGCGGTGTTCTGGAGCTTCATGGCCGATGTGTTTTCCAACGCGCAGGCACGTGCTTTCTACGGTTACATCGGCGCGGCTGGCACCGTCGGTGCCTTCCTCGGTCCGATCATCACCAGTGCGCTGGTGCAGCGCGTGGGTATCGCCAACCTGATGCTGGTCTCTGCGGGATTCCTGGCCGTCTGCCTGTTGTGCATCTGGCGGCTGCGGCACTGGGCGGCGCTGCGCGAACGCGAGCAGCAACTGGTGTCCGGCGAGAAGCCAATGGGCGGCAGCGTGCTGGATGGCTTGAAACTGATCGTGCGTGAACCTCTGCTGCGCTGGCTGGCGATCATGGTGGTGTTCGGTGTGGGCGTGGGCACCCTGCTGTACAACCAGCAGGCCAGCATCGTGCGTGAGGCATTCAACGATGCAGGCGCTGCTACGGCCTTCTTCTCGCGTATCGACCTGGCGGTGAACGCACTGGCGCTGCTGATGCAGCTCGCCCTGACCCGCTGGCTGCTGTCCCGGCATGGCATTGCGCCGGCGCTGCTGATTCCTGGTTTCGCGATCCTGATCGGCTTCTCGGTGCTGGCGGCCTCGCCGATGCCGCTGATGGTCGCGGTGGTGCAGGTGATGACCCGCGCCAGTGAATTCGCGCTGGCCAAGCCGGCGCGCGAAACCATCTACACCCGCGTGGACCGCCAGTGGCGCTATAAGGCCGGCGCAGCGATCGACACGGTGGTCTACCGGGGCGCGGACCTGAGCTTTGCGTGGCTGCACAAGGGGCTGTCCCTGTTCGGCTCGCACGTGGTGTTCATGGGTGGCGTGGTGGTGGCCGGCTTCATGACCCTGGCCGCGTTCGGCGTGCTGCGCGAAGAAAAGAAACTTCCGCGCGACCGCTGACGCGGCCCAATCTTCCCGAGGAGAGAAACGATGTCGCTGATCGCGTTGCTGCTGACCGTGCTGGTCGCGGTGCTGCACCTGTACTTCCTGGTGCTGGAGATGTTCCTGTGGACCCGCCCGCTGGGCCTGAAGACCTTCCGCAACACGCCGGAGAAGGCAGAGACCACGCGCGTGCTGGCGGCCAACCAGGGCCTGTACAACGGCTTCCTGGCGGCGGGCATCGTAGTGGGGCTGGTGATCGATCAGCCAGTGCTGGTGACGTTCTCGCTGGCCTGCGTGGTGGTGGCCGGGTGCTATGGCGCCTACAGCGTGAGCCGCCGCATTTTCATGATCCAGGCGGTGCCTGCGATTCTGGCGTTGGTGTTTCGCGCGCTGGCGTAGTTTCCAGCCAACGGCGCAGCCCCTCGTGGGTTGGTCGCGTAGAGCTTCTCATGGGATTGGCCGGGTGGGTTGGGTTCGCGGGGGACGCCGCAAGTACGTCCCTGTAGGCTTGGCCGCGGCATCCATGCCGCGGACACCCCCGCGAACCCAACCCGCCCGGCCCCGACAGTTTCAGGGCCCGGCCAGCCCACGGAGAAGAAAAAGAAGATCAAGAGCAACAGCGGGTCGCTGCGCTCGTGGGTTCTGCGCGCATGAAAAGAGCGGCCATCGGGCCGCTTTTGCTTCTGCTTCTGCTTCTGCTCTTCTTTTTATCTTGCGTGGGCGGACGCCGCAGAGATCCGTCCGAGGCCGGAGGGGTGGGGCCGGGCGGGGTATCCGCGCCATGGATGGCGCGGCTAAGCCTACACGGACGTACTTGCGGCGTCCCCGCCTGGCCCCACCCCTCCGGCCCAACCGATAAACCGCATCCCGCGTCCACCCACGAGGGGCTGCGCCGTTCGCGGGAACCTACTTCGCCGGCGACATCCACATGTCGATGACCGCGCTGAACACTTCCGTCCCCGCGCGGTCGCGCACGCTGACCGTCACCGGCAGCGCATAGCCCTCGGCCGCGACGACAATCGGCTGTGCCGGCAGCGCCACCGCCTGCAGCGTGCCTCGTGCCTTGGCCAGGTACTGCACCTGCATCCCCTTCGGGATCCAGCGCATGCCCTTCGGCAGCGATGCATCGACCATCAACCCGGCGGTCAGTTCGGCCAGGTTGCACATCGCGATCGCATGCACCGTGCCGATGTGGTTGCGTACCCTGCGGCGGTCGGCCAGCGTCCCTTCGCAGCGGCCGTGTTCCAGGCGGGTGATGCACGGCGCGATGCTGGCGAAGTAGGGCGCCTTGAAACACACCGCGCGCGAGAAAAGCCAGTTGCCAGCAGGCCAGCGCTGCAGGCGGTTATAGAGCGAGAGCAGGGGCGTGGACATGGTGGAATCCCGTTCGGCGGATAAAGCGACGGCGGGCCAGGCCCGCCGTCGAAGGCAACGCGTGTCGCGGGCGATCAGGCCACCTGCGAATGCGGATCCTTGTGCTGGCGGTCGTAGTAGCTGGCCGCGCGCAGTTCGTGGGTGTCGAAGTCGTCCACGGTGATCGTGTCCAGGGTCAGCGTACGCAGCTCTTCCAGCAGGCTGCGCTCGTCCTGGGTGATCACGCCCTCGGCCACGGCCTCGTCCAGCTGGCTCTTGAAATCCAGCGCCTCGATGCCCTTGCTCTTCAGCGCCTTGAGGAACTTGCGCTCCACCGGCTCGGCCATGATCGCCTTGCTCAGGTAACTGTTGATGCGGCCACCCGGGTTGTTCTCGCACGGGGTCAGGAACACGCCATTGGCGAGACGGTCGCGGGCTTCATTCGGCGCCATCAGCAGGGCGGCGACGCGGCGGCTCAGGCGATCACCCGGCGCCTCGGCACGACGGCCCAACGGGAAGATGAGCGCCCACATCAGCCAGCCGATCGGACGGATCGGGAAATTGCGCAGCGCGGCCGACAGCGACTCTTCGATCTTGTGCACGCTGTCATGGAAGGCCCAGGCCAGCAGCGGCTGGTCGGCCTGCGGTGCACCTTCGTCGTGGTAGCGCTTGAGCATGGCGCTGGTCATGTAGACATGGCTCAGCACGTCGCCCAGGCGGCCGGACAGCGATTCCTTGAACTTCAGCTTGCCGCCGAGGGTCATCATCGAGATGTCGGCCATCAGGGCCAGGTTGGCCGAGTAACGGTCCAGCTTGCGGAAGTAGCGGCGGGTGTAGGCGTCACCCGGAGCGGCGCCGAAGCGCGCGCCGGTCAGGCCGAACCAGAACGAACGCACGGCGTTGGAGATGCCGTAGCGGATGTGGCCGAACAGGCTGCGGTCGAACTCCTGCAGGCCGGCACGGGTGTCCGGATCCTGCGCCGCCTTCATCTCCTTCAGCACCCATGGGTGGCAGAGGATCGCACCCTGGCCGAAGATCAGCAGGCTGCGGGTCATGATGTTGGCGCCTTCCACGGTGATCGCGATCGGCGCGGCCTGCCAGCTGCGGCCGGCGAAGTTGCGCGGCCCCAGGATGATGCCCTTGCCGCCGATCACGTCCATCATGTCCGAGATCACTTCGCGGCTCATGGTGGTGCAGTGATACTTGGCGATGGCCGACGGCACCGACGGCACGTCACCGCGGTCGACCGCCGCGGCGGTGGCCTGCGACAGTGCGCTGATCTTGTAGGCCTTGCCACCGATGCGGGCCAGCGCCTCCTCGACGCCCTCGAAGCGGCCGACCGACAGGCCGAACTGCTTGCGGATGCGTGCATAGGCGCCGGTGACGGCCGCACCGGCCTTGGCACCACCGCTGGCGGTGGACGGCAGGGTGATCGAGCGGCCTACGGCCAGGCACTCGTTGAGCATGTTCCAGCCCTTGCCGGCCATGGCCGCGCCACCGATCAGCTGGGTCAGCGGGATGAACACATCCTTGCCCCGGATCGGACCGTTCTGGAAGGTCGAGTTCAGCGGGAAGTGGCGACGACCGATCTCCACGCCGGCTGTGTCGCGCGGCAGCAGGCCCAGGGTGATGCCGATATCGCGGGTATCGCCGATCAGGCCATCGGGATCGTACATGCGGAAGGCCAGGCCGATCAGCGAGGCGACCGGTGCCAGGGTGATGTAGCGCTTGTCGAAGGTCAGCTTGACGCCGAGCACCTGCTCGCCGTTCCACTCGCCCTTGCAGACGATGCCGTAATCGGGAATCGAGGTGGCGTCGGAACCGGCGAACGGACCGGTCAGGCCGAAGCAGGGCACTTCACGGCCATCGGCCAAGCGCGGCAGGTACTGGTCCTTCTGTTCCTGGGTGCCGTAATGCACCAGCAGTTCACCCGGGCCCAGCGAGTTGGGTACGCCGACGGTGGAGCTGACCACCGAGGACACCGAGGCCAGCTTCTGGATCACCTTGTGGTGGGCCAGCGCGGAGAAGCCCAGGCCGCCATATTCCTTCGGGATGATCATGCCGAAGAACTTGTTCTTCTTGATGAAGGCCCACAGCTCCGGCGGCAGGTCGGCATGGACGTGGGTGATTTCCCAGTCGTTGACCATCGCGCACAACTCTTCGACGGGGCCATCAAGGAAGGCCTGTTCTTCGGCAGTCAGCTGCGGCTTGGGGTAGTTGAGCAGGATGTTCCAGTCCGGATCACCGGTGAACAGTTCGCCCTCGAATCCGACCGAACCGGTTTCCAGCGCGATGCGCTCGGTCTGCGACAGCGGCGGCAGCACCTTGCGGAACACCTTCATCATCGGGCCGGTCAGCAGCGGCTTGCGGATGAACGGCAGCAGCAGCGGCACGGCGATGACGGCCAACACGGCGGCCGCCACGATCGTAGCGGTCTGGCTGACGTAGGGGATGAACCAGCAGGCGACCAGCAGGGCCACGCTGATCAGCGTCCAGGTAACCAGCCGCATGCGGTGGTAGGCGACGAACGCGCCTGCCAGCAGCAGGGCGAGGAAGGGAAGAACGATGCTCATGAGCGTGCTCCGGTGACGTGCTCGTTTGTGGCGGACGAAGCCGCAGCATCCGCTGCGGGCAACACGTCCAGATAGTCCAACACAGTAGCGGTAAAGGCGTCGTTGTCATCGCCTGCGACCATATGCGTGGCCTGCGGCAGCTGTACATGGCGCGCGTGCGGCGCCAACGCCAGGAATTCGGCCACGGTCTGCGGCGTGACCAGATCGCTGCGGCCGCCGCTGACCAGCAGCAGCGGGCACTTCACCTGGCGCGCGGCCTCGGCCAGTGCGTCCTGGTGCTGCTCGCTGTCGCGGGCCAGTTCGGCCACCAGGCGCGGGTCCCAATGCCAGCGCCAGCGGCCGTGTCCGTCTTCGCGTAGCAAGGCACGCAGCGACTGCTCGGATTTGCGCGGGCGGTGAGGCATGTAGGCCGAGATCACATCGGCGGCCTGGGCCAGCGAGGCAAAGCCGTCGGGATGGGCGGTCATGAAGGCGAGGATGCGTTCGACGCCGGCGATATCCCAGCGCGGCGTGATGTCGACCAGTACCATCGCCGAGAACAGGCCGGGCCAGCGCGACTCAGCCAGCAGGCCGAACAGCCCGCCCATCGACGCTGCAACGAGCACCGGCGCACGTGGCTGTTCACCGGCCAGCACGATCAGGTCATCAGCGAACTGTTCGCCGTGATAGGGCAGGTCGGTGGCATTCCAGTCTGAATCGCCATGGCCGCGCGCGTCGTAAGCGAGTGTCTGCAGGCCGGCCGCAGACAGGGCGCGTGCGGTGGCGTTCCAGGCGTGGCGGGTCTGGCCGAAGCCGTGCGCGAACAGCACGCGACCACGACGACCGTGCTCGCTGGCCGTGGCCGCGAGGCGGGCGCCATGGGCGGCCTCCAGGCGCAGGTCATGGAACGCAGCGGGAGTAGGGGACATAACCATACTTGCTAGTATGGATCGCTTGCGGGGGAAGTCAATACTGCATCGTATGGTGCGTTGCGGTAGGGTCCAGGGGGGGGGCTTTGACGGTTTCGCCTGCAACGGCGTACTGCAACGAACCCCGGCGTATGGTTAAATCAGTCCATGAATCAACCTGACGCTTCCGCCGGCGAACCGCGCGCCGGCCGCAACAGCCGCCTGAGTGCCGAAGACTGGGCCCAGGCGGCCCTCGACCTGATTGCTGAACAAGGCGTAGGCGCCGTTGCGGTGGAACCGCTGGCGCGGCGACTCGGCGTGACCAAGGGCAGTTTCTACTGGCATTTTCCTTCGCGCGACGCATTGCTGCAGGCGGCGCTGGAGCGCTGGGAACTGTTCGAACAGGAACAGGTGTTCGGCAGCCTGGAAGACGTACCGGATCCGCGTGTGCGCCTGCGCCAGCTGTTCCAGATGGTGGCGCATGAAGTGCAGCCGCACATCATCTACAGCGAGCTGCTGAAGGCGCTGGACCATCCGATGGTGCGGCCGGTGATCGACCGGGTTTCGCAGCGTCGCCTCGACTATCTGGTTGCCTCGTTCCGCCAGGCAGGGCTCAGCTCGACCGATGCACGCCATCGCGCACGCCTGGCCTACGCCGCCTATGTCGGCTTCCTGCAGTTGTCGTTGCAGCTGCAGCAGCCGAAGCAGGCGCGCGAGGATTTCGAAGCCTACGTGGAGCACCTGATCGAGACGCTGATTCCTAACGGTTGAGCGTTGTTGCTTCGTTGAGTGCAGAAGGCCGCGGCAATTGCCGCGGCCTTTTTCGTTGGGTGCTGCCGCAGCCTGGAATGCACAAAAAACAACGGCCCCTTGCGGGGCCGTTGCTGCATCAGCCGATCAGTGGATCGATCAGAACTTCTGCTTGTACTGCATGTACATGTAGCGGCCCGGCAGGTCGTACTGCGGGTCGAACATGTTGTACGAGGTCGAGTACGAGACCGGCGGATCCTTGTCCCACACGTTGTTCAGGCCGACCATGATGGTGCCCTTCCACGGCGTGTTGTAGCGGAACTGGACGTCGTGGTAGGTGGTCGCGCCCATGTGGTTCTCGCGGTTCTCGGGATCCGAGCAGTAGTTGCGCAGCGAACCACCCAGCAGGCAGGACTCGGTCATCCCCGACTTGTAACGCAGGCCGTAGTTGACGCCGAAATCACCATAGGACCAGTCGACGTACAGGTTGGAACGGATGCGCCAGTACGGATCCTGATCGAGGTAACGTCCCTGGCGACCTTCGACCTGCGAGTCTTCGGTGGCCTTGGTTTCCCACTTGCTCAGGTAGGTGCTGTCGAGGGTAATGGTGAACTGGCCGATCGAGGTTTCCGGCAGGCGATACAGGATGCCCAGATCCCAGCCTTCCACCTTGTACGACGCCAGGTTCTGCAGCGGCATGTCGACGTTGGTGATGGTGTAGCGCTCGGCGGCAGTGCCGTAGGTCGGGTCACGGGTGATCAGGCCGCAGTAGGCTGCCTGCTCAGCCGGCGAGCCGCCGTAGCAGTAGTTCATGATGTCCTGGATTGCCGGACGGGTGATGGCATCATCGATCTTGATCTGCCACCAGTCCAGGGTCACGTTCAGGCCGGTCACGAAGCTCGGGCTCCACACCAGGCCCAGCGTCTTGCTGGTCGAGGTTTCCGGCTTCAGGTTCGGGTTGGACTTCCAGGTGAACGGCTCGGCGGTCTGGGCGGCACCGGACTGCGGCACGCCGTCATCGTCGCGGGTATTGGGCTGCACGAAGCCAGCCGGAACACCCTGGGCAATACACTGCGCCAGCACTGCACCGGTCGGGCCATTGGCGGCCGCGCACGGATCGGCGTAGGTTTCGAACGAATCGCCATCACCTGCGAACAGGTTGCTGATGCTCGGCGCGCGGAAGCCTTCCGAGTAGTTGCCGCGGATCATCAGGTCGTCGATCGGCTTCCAGCGGAAGCCGAACTTGTTGTTGGTAGTGTTGCCGAAGTTGCTGTACTTCGAGTAGCGGGTTGCCGCGCTGAAGTCCAGCAGCTTGGCGCCCGGCAGATCGGCCAGGACAGGGATCGACAGTTCCAGGAAGAACTCGTCCAGGTCATAGCTGCCCTTGGTCGGCTTGGCGCCGTTGCCGGTGCTCAGGCCCGCAGCAATGAAGGCGTCCGGATCGAACTGGCCGGATTCCTTGCGGTACTCGTAGCCTGCGGCGAACGCCAGGGCACCTGCCGGCAGCTGGGCGATTTCACCGGAGATGTTGGCGTAGTAGCCCTTGGACACCAGGTTGGAAGAGTCGTGGGCGGTGAACGAGGTGTAGTCGATGGCACCCTGGCTGATCGAGCCTTCCGGACCCAGCGCATTGACCGGCACGCAACCCTGGATGATGTCGCCACCCGGAGCGGTAACGCACACCGGCACGCCACCACGAAGCTCGGACGGACCATAGGCGTTGCGCAGGTTGGCCAGGTTGAACAGGCCATAGGTCAGGTCGTTCTGGTCAGTCTTGTCGTAGCGGTAGCCGACGTCCCAGTCAAAGTTGCGATCGGCGAACTCGAAGAAGCCTTCGAAGCCACCGTAGAAGTGCCAGTTCTTGACGTTCTGGTTGAACGAACGGCCGCCACTCTCGTTGAAGCGACGGTTGACGCCGGTCAGGTCCTCACCGGTCGGGTTGTACATGCTGTCCTTGCTCAGGCGCATGCCGGTGACGGGCATGGCGGCCAGCAGCTGTTCGGACTTGCGCTCGTTGTACATCGCCTCGGTGCGGAAGGTGACGTTGTCGGTGATGTTGTACGAGCCCGATGCGAACAGCGAGGTGCGCTCCTGCGGGGTCAGCAGGTAGTTGTCCGGTGCGGTGTTGTAGCCGTGGACGTTGGCATTGAACGGCGTTTCCACGCCGTTGATCAGGACATAGCGCTCATCATTGCGCAGGTAGGAACCCGGCATGCCGGTGCTGCTCTGGCCGTCGAAGAACGGAGGGCCGCCGGCGGAGATCTTGCGATCACCAGCCATGACCTTGTCTTCCTTCACGTAGGAGACACCCAGCATCAGCGACGCGCGATCGGTGGTGGTACCGATGGTGAAGTCGGCTGCTTCGCGTTCGCCGTCACCAGCGCTGTACTGGCCCTTGTAGAAGTTGGCTTCCGCGCCATCGAAGTTCTGCTTGGTGATGATGTTCACCACGCCGGCGATCGCGTCCGAACCGTAGATGGTCGACGCGCCGTCCTTGAGGACGTCGATACGCTCGATCATCGCGGTCGGGATGGTGTTCAGGTCGACGCTGCCATCCAGACCGGTGGTCCAGCGACGGCCATTGACCAGCACCAGGGTACGCGCAGAACCCAGGTTGCGCAGGCTGATGCCGGCCGAGCCATCACCGCCGTTGTTGAACGTACGGTTCAGCGCGGCGCCGTTGGCGGCGACGCGCTGCAGGATGTCGGCGACCGAGGTCACGCCCTGCTTTTCGATGTCGGCGCGGGTCAGGCTCAGGACCGGCTGCGAGGTTTCGATGTCGGTGCTCTTGATGCGCGAACCGGTGACCGAGATGCGGTCAAGGTTGGTCGCTTCCTGAGCCTGGGCGGTGGCTGTGGACGCCACACCGGCAACGAGCGCGACCAGAACGGCGTCGCGCAGCTTGTTGGACTGGAAATTCATTGGCTCTCTCTCTCCAAGAAATCTTGGCTGGGTTAATGCCCGGCGGGGGAGCGAAAAGCGCTCCCAAATCGCGAGGGCTGAACCGATAGTAGCGGGCGTTGGCCAAGAATTAAAGCTGCGTTAATCAAGCCTGTGATTTTGGTAAAAATGAAATTTCACAGTGGAAATCAAAGGGTTGAAGTGCACGTGCGCTGACGATGTCTCGTTTGTTAGCGCAAAGTGACGAAAAAAGTTCTCGTTGATGTGTATCACAGTGTGTCGGCATGCGTTGCGCGGTATCCAGTACGCCGAAAAGCGCGCTGCGTGTATCACGAGCGCGCACATGCAACGGGCGCCTTTCGGCGCCCGGAAGAAGTCAGTGCAGTGAAGACCCACGTGGGCCGGGTCAGAGATCCTGTTCGTAACGCACGTACGGCACGGTGCCGTCGTCATTGCTTTCATTGCGCGGGGAGAACGGATTCTTGCCCCGGCTGATCACGTTCTCGGCGCCAACGGTCAGCTGGCCGGACCACGGGGTGCGCCAGGTCAGGCCGATGCCCAGGCCTTCCCACTTGCCAGGCTTGCCCGGCACGTCGATCACGCGGCCGATGATGCTGCCGGTGAAATTGCCGTACCCGGCGCCAATGCTCAGGCTTTTGCTGTCCCAGCGGTCGGCGATGGACGGCGCTGCGTCGGCCAACGGTACCAGCCGCGCCTTGGCGTAGGTACCGGCAATCGAGACAAAACCCTCGCGACCGATGTTCTTCTGCGCGAACACGGTCAGATCGTTCTGCTCGGCGCGCAGCGAGGGTGTCTTGTTCGGGCCGGACAGCCACGCCGGCAGGGTTTCACGGCCCGCGCCCGCGGTGATGCCGAGGCGGCCGCTGCCGCGGTTCAGCGCGGCAGTCCCGGTGAAGCGGCGGCTGTTGAGGTCGTCATCGTCACCCAGGCTGGCCAGCATGCAGTGACTGGCCAGGCCGCTCATGCTGGTCCCGCTGCTGCTGTTGCAGAGCAGGCCCAGCGAATCGCCGGAGGACAGGCCGAAGGCCGCATCCAGCGAGTTGCGGCCGAAGTGCCAGCGGGCGCCGGCAGCCTGTTCACCGGTGGGCTCCAGGTACAGCAATGCCTCGACCTTGCCGCTGCCCTTGTTCCATACCGGCAGCACGGTCCGGGTGTCCTTGCTCTGCGCGTGCGCGCCCGTGATCGCGCCAAGGGCGATCAGCAGGGCCAGCGGTAGACGCAGGAAGGTACGCATCGGACCAGTTCAGACAAGGACGGACAACGGAAGTTCCCGTAGAGACGGGAACTTGATCGTAGGGTGTTTATGAATTCTTAACAAGCCTTGATCCCCCCAGATGCAAGACAAGCTGTTCACTGAAGCCGTTCGGGCGCCGGTACAGTCCCCTCGGCACCGTGGAACAGTATGCCGAACTCCGTCAAAGGAAAGTGATACTCCCGCCCGCAGAATTCGCAACGGACCTCGACGGCGCCGGTGTCCGCGGCCGCGGCACGTGCCTCGTCCTCGCCCAGCGACTGCAGCATCGATGCGACCCGCTCGCGGGAACAGGAGCAGGCGAAGGACAGCGGCTTGTCGCCCATCAGTTCCGGCTTCTCCTCGTGGAACAGGCGGTGCAGCAGCTGCTCGGCCGGGGTGGCCAGCAGTTCGGCCTTGCCCAGGGTCTCGAACAGGGCGCTGGCACGCGCCCAGCCGTCCTCGTCACCCTCATCGCCTGGCAGCTTCTGCAGCAGCAGGCCGGCGGCGCCATTGCGGTCGGCGGCCAGCAGCAGGCGCGTCGGCAGCTGCTCGGACTGGCGGAAGTAGTCCTCGAAGGCCTCGTCCAGCTCCGGTGCGGTCAGTGCGACCAGGCTCTGGTAGCGCTGCGGCTCGCGCGGGTCCAGGCCCGGGTTTTCGATGGTGATCGCGAGAAGGGCGTCATCACCCAGGCTGGACAGGTCGCGCGGCGCATCGGCCCCCTCGCTGAGCTGGGCGATGCCGCGCAGGGTACCGGCGGCGGTGCATTCGGCGAACAGGGTGCGCAGGGCGGTGCTGCTACGCAGCTGGATCGACAGGCGCCCATCGATCTTGGTATGGCCAGTGAACAGCGCCGAGGCAACACAGGCCTCGCCGAGCAGTTCGGCAGCGGTGTCCGGGTACGCGGCGTGGGACAGGATTTCCTGCCAGGTGGCCTGCAGGCGCACGTGGACGCCACGGACGCCAGCGTCGGGCAGCAGGAAGCGGATCAGGGAATCGGGGTTGGCGGTCATCGGCTCACATCGCGCGTAAACGGGGGCGGTTGCCGGATAATGCGCCGACAACCAGATAGAAGAAGGATGCACCAGTAATGGGGGCAGGGGGAGAGCAGCACAAGGTGGAAGCCGTAGCAGAAGGCCCACGCCGCAGGCGCTGGCGCTGGAAACGGCTGCTGTGGCTGCCGGTGTTGCTGGCGGCCTTCAGCTGCCTGCAGGTGCTGGTGCTGCGGTTCATCGACCCGCCGGTATCCACGGTCATGCTGTGGCGCTATGGCGAGGCGCTGGGCGAGGCCGATTGGTCCTATCGCCTGCATTACCAGTGGCGCGACCTGGACCAGATGGCGCCGAGCCTGCCGATCTCGCTGGTGGCGGCCGAAGACCAGCGCTTCCCCGTCCACAATGGCTTCGACCTGCAGGCCATCGAGAAGGCCCGCGACCACAATGCCAAGGGCGGGCGACTGCGTGGCGCCAGCACGATCAGCCAGCAGGTGGCCAAGAACCTGTTCCTCTGGCAGGGCCGCAGCTGGATCCGCAAGGGGCTGGAGGTCTGGTACACCGTGCTGATCGAAGCGCTGTGGCCAAAGGAGCGCATCCTGGAGATGTACGCCAACATCGCCGAGTTCGGTGATGGCGTGTACGGAGCTCAGGCGGCGGCGCAGAAGTTCTGGGGCAAGGACGCGGCCAGGTTGAGCCCGGCCGATAGCGCGCGGCTGGCGGCGGTGTTGCCGGCGCCGCGGCGCTACAACGCGGCAAAGCCAGGGCCGTACGTGCAGCGGCGTGCGGCCTGGATCCAGCGCCAGGCACGGCAGCTGGGTGGGGCCGCGTACCTTTCGGAAGAGTGAGCGCGCGCTGCCTGATCTGCGGGCGGCGGCAACGTACAATCCGGGCATGACCCGCGAACGGCTTACTTTCGTCATCGCCGCCTACAACGAGGCCCTGGCATTGCCGTTGCTGCATCCGCGGTTGTGCGCGGTGCTCGACGGCATGCCCGAACTCGACGGCCACATCCTCTATGTGGACGACGGCAGCCACGACGACACCTGGGAGGTGATCGCCGGGCTGGCCCAGTCCGATGCGCGGGTTTCCGCACTGAAGCTGTCGCGCAATTTCGGCAAGGAAGCGGCGCTGACCGCCGGGCTGGACCTGGTGCGCGAAGGCGCGGCGATGATCCTCGACGCCGACGGCCAGGATCCGCCGGAACTGGTGCCGCAGTTCGTCGCGCGCTGGCGTGAGGGCCATGACAACGTGTATGGCACGCGCATGGCCCGCGACGGCGAGGCCTGGATCAAGCGCGCCACGGCGGCGATGTTCTACCGGGTGATCGGTCGTCTGTCACGCACGCCGATCCCGGCCGATACCGGTGATTTCCGCCTGCTGTCGCCGCGTGCGCTGAGCGCGCTGCGCGAGATGCGTGAGCGCCACCGCTTCATGAAGGGGCTCTTCAGTTGGGTGGGTTTCAAGCGGATCGCGGTCCCCTATCACCGCCATGCGCGCGTGGCCGGCACCAGCAAGTTCAGCCTGTGGCGGCTGTGGAACTTCGCGCTGGAGGGCATTACCGGCTTCTCCACCGTGCCGTTGCGGGCGGCGACCTACCTGGGGCTGGCAACGGCGGCGGTGGCCTTCGTATTCGGTGTGTGGGTGATCATCAAGGCGGCGCTGTATGGCGACCGGGTGGCGGGCTGGCCGACGATGATGGCGGTGATCCTTTTCCTGGGCGGGGTGCAGCTGATCGCGCTGGGCCTGATCGGTGAGTACCTGGGGCGGCTGTACGAAGAGTCCAAGCAGCGGCCGTTGTACCTGGTTGACACGTGGCTAGCATCCGCCGTGGCAGACTCTGCCCTGCAACCCACCCTTGGAGGGCAGGCAGATGACCACGGTACGGCAACTGTTGGACGGCAAGTCTCCTGAAGTGCATGCGGTCGCGCCGGAGGCGGCGGTGATCGATGCGATCCGGCTGATGGCGGAAAAGGGTATTGGTGCGGTGCTGGTGATGGAGGGGCCGCGGCTGGTCGGCATTCTTTCCGAGCGCGATTACGCGCGCAAGATCGTGCTGCGTGATCGTTCCTCACGAGATACGGCGGTGGCCGAGATCATGACCGCACAGGTGGTGACGGTCTCGCCGGGCGAGCAGGTGGAGCATTGCCTGCAGCTGGTGACCGACTACCGCATCCGCCACCTGCCGGTGGTGGAAGGCGCGCAGGTGCTGGGGGTGATCTCGATCGGCGACCTGGTGAAGTCGGTGATCGATGCGCAGCGGCGCGAGCTGGACCAGCTGCAGCAGTACATCGTCGCCGGGTGAGGGTGTCGCTGGCGGGCCTGCGGCCCGCCGGCCCGCTTTTCGAAGCTCAAAGCCAAAGCCAAAGCCAAAGCCAAAGCAGCGCCTTCCTGATACGTTGGGAGGCGGAGGGTGGGGCTGGGCAGGACACGCCGTGAACCCATCCATGGGGGCTCGATGGCGCCATCCATGGCGCCAACGGTCCTGCCCAGCCGCACCCTCCGCCTCTGGATACATTTCTGCGAGCGCGGTGTTTACATGCGCGGTGCCTCGCCTTTGGTAGCTGCCAACCTTGGTTGGCAGCAGCTTTTGACTTTGCTTTTTCATTGACTTTGAATTTCCGCTCTCGTTCCGCGCGCGCAGGAAACTGTCGGGAGCCGGAGCAAGGCGGCAGGCAGGACCGTGAGGCGCATGGATGCGCCGACCGAGCCTACAGGGACGTATTTACGGCGTGTCCTGCCTGCGTCACCCGTCCCCCTCAAGCCGCGATCAATGCAGGCGCCGCGAACAACGCTGTAAACCTACTTCGCATACTGCCCGCCGCAGTCGGCATCCTTCCCCGGCCCCAGTTCGATCGTCGCCAGCAACGCCGCCGGCGGCGCGATGCTGCCCAGCGCCAGGGCCACGGCGCCACGAATACCCAACGCCTTGAAGTCGGGCCGGAATGACGGGTCCTTGAAGGTGCCACTGATGTGCAGCGGAGAACGCAGTACCAGAATGCTCCTGTCCTTCGGGCGTGGCTTCAGCAGCAGGTCCAGGGTCTCGTCGCGCAGGCTCACCGTGCCTTCGCCGATGAGGATCGTGTCGGTGGTGTCCACCGCCATCGCTTGGCTGGTCATCAGGCCGTCGCGCACGCCGAAGTCGGCGAAGGCGCAGCGCAGGGGGATCTGCTTGTCGCCGGTCACCAGGAATTTCAGCGATTCGGTGATGTCCAGCCCCGCCAGTTCCATTACCAGGTTGCCGACATGGCCGCGGCCCATCGCCAGGCCGACCTTGCCACTGCTGCTGCCGAGCATTGCGGCGACCGAGTTGCCGTGGCCGCTCAGGTCCACCTCGCCGCCGATGCCACCCTTGGCCTGTTCAGCCAGCTTGGCGTCAGGGAACAACTGGCCCAGCTGCACGCCGCGCACGCTGGCCTTCAGCGCGGTGCTGATCTGCGGACGGCGCGCGTCCATGCGGATCGTGCTGCGGATGTCGCCGCCGGCGACGCCGAAGTTCAGCGGGTCCAACCGCAGCACGCCGTCATCCAGCAACAGGTGCGCATCCATGTCGTCCAGCGGCAACGAAGGGGCGTTGATGCGGTGGGCCTTCCAGCGCACGTCGGCATCCATGGCGCGCAGCTTGCCCAGGTTGTAGGGCGTGTCGGGCAGCACCCGTGCACGGGCGGCAATCCGTGCGGCCTCGGCCTTCTGCTCTGCGTTGGCCGTTTCGCCGCCGCCGGTTTTTGGCGGGGCGCCGACGAAGCCGGCAAGGTCATCAAAGTCCAGGCGCCTGGATTGCAGCGTGGCGGTCAGCCGTGGACGATCGCGTCCCACCTCGAACTGCAGGTTGCCCCCCAGGTCGCTGTCGCCGACCTTGCCAGTGAAGCTGTCGTAACGCCAGACGTCGTGGTCGCGTTTGAGGCGTCCGTTCAACGCATAGGGCGGTGAGGGCGGGATGGCGATGCCGAGCAGAGGGTAGAGATCGGCCAGGTCCGGGCCGCTGAGCGCGAACTGCAGGTCGAACACGCGCAGCTGGAAGGGGTTGGTCAGCGTGCCACTGGCGACTGCGTGAGTGGCGCCGGCCCGGCCATCGAGATGGATGCGGAACGGGTGGTCGCTGTCGGTCAGTTCCAGGGGGGATTCAGTGCCGCCGCGCAGCGTGAACGGATTGCCCTGCCAGCGGCCTTTACCCTGCACCAGCAGCGGTGGCGCAGTGTCGGCCTGCTTCGGTTGGCCGCTGCGCACGTCCACGAGGATGTCGGTGCGGCCCAGCGTGTCGAGGAATTGCAGGCGACCGTCGTCGATGCGCAGCCGCTTGAGTTGGGGGCTTGCCCCGCCGGTGCTGCCGCCGAGGAAATCCCAGTTGCCCGGGTCTCCCTTGCGCGGTGCGGTTTCCAGCAGCACATCCGGCCGGGTCAGGCGTACTTCGGGCAGCTGCACGCTGCCGCGCAGCAGGGGCCACACCCGCACATCGATCTCGACGCGGTCCGCCGTGGCCATGGCGGGCTGTTTTGCCCAGCTGGCATTGGCGAAGGTGATCGCATCGGCGCGGATCGTGCTGGTGCGGCCGAGGTCGACATCCAGGTTCCCGATGTGCAGTGCGCGGCCGGTGCGTGCCTGCACCGCACGCTCCACGGGCCCCTTGAACCAGTTCCAGTCCCACAACGCGAACAGCACCAGTATTGCCGCCAGCATGAAGACCAGGATCGTCAGCCAGCGCCGGCCACGTGGGCCGGGACGGCGGAGGCGCCAGCGGTGCGTGCGCTTTGCAGCAGGGGAGGCGGCAGCATTCACGCTGCCATGGTTGCCCCCTCTTCGTGGACAGGGCGCGAAGCGTCCATGTGCATGGCGTGCACGCGCTGCGTTCGAGCGGTCGTTTACAACACCTGCATGGTGACCGCGACAAAGTGGCAGACACTGCCGCCGATCACGAACAGGTGCCAGATCGCATGCGAGTACGGGATCGATTCACGGTGGTAGAAATAGGTGCCCAGCGTGTACGACAGGCCGCCGGCAAACAGCCAGGCGAGGGTGCCACCGTCGATCGAGGCCCACATCGGCTTGATCGCCACGATCACCAGCCAGCCCATGGCGATGTAGATCACCGTGGAGAGCACCTTGAAGCGGCCGGTGTAGAACAGCTTGAACACCACACCCGCCAGCGCCAGCGCCCAGATCGCAGTGAACAGGCCCCAGCCCCACGGACCGCGCAGGCCGATCAGGGTGAACGGGGTATAGGTGCCCGCGATCAGCACGTAGATCGCGCAGTGGTCGAACACCTTCAGCCGGCCCTTGGCGACCGGATGCTGGATGGCGTGATACAGGGTGGAGGCGGTGTACAGAAGCAGCAGCGCGATACCGAATACGATCGCGCTGGCCAGCTGCCAGCCGTCGCCGTAGATCGCAGCCAGGGTGATCAACACCGCACTGGCGGCCAGGGCGAATACCGCGCCCAGGCCATGGGTCAGGGCGCTGGCGACTTCTTCACGGATCGAAGCAATGGACGTCGTGGACATGGGCATGGGCGTTGTTCGCGGGGAGGGGGACCCGCGTCCCCCTATCATCGCCGCGATGGCCGCCATGTGCACGCCCGTCACCGTATGGGGGATGAATCCGCGCCTATCCACGCATGGCGTGGATCTACCAGGCGCGGATCCGCCTCCGTGGCATCAGCCCACCGAAACGGTATGCGCCGCTTCGCGGGTGGCCGAGAAGCGCACGTCCGGCGAGCGTTCCTGCGCCAGCTGCAGGTTGACCCGGGTCGGCGCCAGGTAGACCAGGTGCCCGGCCGCATCCAGGGCCAGGTTCAGCGCGTTCTTCTCGCGGAATTCTTCCAGCTTCTTCTCGTTGCTGCAGTGGACCCAGCGCGCGGTGGTCACACTGACCGGCTCGAAGGTGGCTTCCACGCCGTACTCGTCCTTCAGGCGGTAGGCGGCCACGTCGAACTGCAGCACACCCACCGCACCCAGGATCAGGTCGTTGCTGGTGAGGGGGCGGAAGAACTGGGTTGCGCCTTCCTCGGACAGCTGGGCCAGGCCCTTCTGCAGCTGCTTGAGCTTGAGCGGATCGCGCAGGCGTGCGCGACGGAACAGTTCCGGGGCGAAGTTGGGAATGCCGGTGAAGGTGACCGCTTCGCCTTCGGTGAAGGTATCGCCGATGGAGATGGTGCCGTGGTTGTGGATGCCGATCACATCGCCCGGCCACGCCTCGGCCGCGATCTCGCGATCGCTGGCCATGAAGGTCAACGCGTTGGCCAGCTTCATTTCCTTGCCGGTGCGCACGTGGAAGGTCTTCATGCCGGCGCTGAAACGGCCCGAGCAGACCCGCATGAAGGCCACGCGGTCACGGTGCTGCGGGTCCATGTTGGCCTGGATCTTGAACACAAAGCCGGTCAGCTTGTTCTCTTCCGGTGCGATCTGGCGGCCGGTGGTGGAGCGCGCCTGCGGCGATGGCGCGTGCTCGACGAAGAAGTCCAGCAGTGGCTGCACGCCGAAGTTGTTCACGCCCGAGCCGAAGAACACCGGGGTCTGCTTGCCGGCGCGGTAGGCGTCCAGGTCGAACGGGTGGCTGGCGCCCTGCACCAGTTCCAGCTCGTCGCGCAGGTCGGCCAGCATCTGTGCACCGATCTTCTCGGCCAGGCCGGGGGCATCGATGGACGGGAAGATGGTGGAATCCTGGCGGGTGAAGTTGCGGCCCGGCTCATACAGGTGCACTTCGCCGGTCAGCAGGTGCACCACGCCCTTCAGGCGCTGGCCCATGCCGATGGGCCAGGTGACCGGGGCGCACTGGATGCCCAGCACGGTTTCCACTTCATCCAGCAGCTCGATCGGGTCCTTGCCCTCGCGGTCGAGCTTGTTGATGAAGGTCATGATCGGGGTGTCGCGCAGTCGGCAGACTTCCATCAGCTTGATGGTGCGCTCTTCCACGCCCTTGGCCACGTCGATCACCATCAGCGCCGAGTCCACCGCAGTCAGCACGCGGTAGGTGTCCTCGCCGAAGTCGGCGTGGCCGGGGGTGTCGAGCAGGTTGACGATCTTGCCTTCGTACGGGAACTGCATCACCGAGGAGGTGACCGAGATGCCGCGCTCCTTTTCCAGTGCCATCCAGTCGGAGGTGGCGTGGCGGGCGGCCTTGCGGCCCTTGACCGAACCGGCCATCTGGATCGCGCCTCCGAACAGCAGCAGCTTTTCGGTCAGCGTGGTCTTGCCGGCGTCAGGGTGGGAAATGATGGCGAAGGTGCGGCGACGCGACGCTTCGTTGGCGACTTCGGACATGGCAGTGGCGCCCGCCCGGGGCGCTATTCAAAGAGATAAGCGCCCGATTATACCGGCCGGGGCCGGTCAGCGCCCGGTACCGCCGTCTGCTTCGCCCTGGCGGGCGAACTGCAGCTGTCCCTGCCCGGCGAAGATGCGCACCGGCACCGAGCGCAGGCCCATGCCGCGGTTGACCTGCACCACGAAGTGCAGGTGCGGCGCAGTGCTGTAGCCGCTGTTGCCGGACAGGCCGATCGGTTGCCCGGCTCCCACCGCCTGGCCGCGGCGCACGCGCATGCCGCCGTCCTGGAGGTGGCCGTATAGGGCCATGCTGCCGTCGCTGTGCAGCACGCGGATGAAATTGGCACGGGCACCATCGCGCACGCGGTCCTGGCCATTGCCACGGAAGCCATCCTGGATCTGCATCACCGTGCCCTCGCGCGCGGCCAGCACCAGGGTGCCCTCCGGCAGTGCGAAGTCGACCGCGTCGCGGTTCTCCTCGTCGTCATGGCTGAATCGCCCCTGCGGAGCCTGGTCCACACGCAGGCGGGCCGCATCGAACGGCAGGCGATAGGCGACATCTTCGGCCTGTGCGGCCGGGTTGCCCGGCACCGACTGCAGTCGCAGATCCAGCATGCGGCCATCGATCGGGGCGGGCAGGTGGCCGACCACCAGGCTGCTGTCGCCCTGGATCAGCGACTCGACCGGGAGGCCTTCGACCGGGTGTCCGGGGGCGGCGCGCAGCTGGATCTGCAGCGGCCCTGCCAGCCCGTTGTCGATCCGCGCCTGCCATTGCGTACCGACCGGCTGCAGGCGCAACTGGGCCATGGGGGCGGCGCCCTCGGCACTGCCTGCGCGGGTGGTACGGGCGGAAGGGGGAGCCAGTCCCCAGCCCTGGCGCCAGTCGCCGGCGTGTACGGTCGCGCTCGCGAGCAGAGGCAACAGCAGGCAGGACAGGGGCAGGCGCGGCATCGGGGTTTCCAGCGAGAGGACCGCCGGGACTGTACCCGATCCTGAACGAGGCGACCGGGACGGCTCTCGCAGAGTGACCCTGGAAATATCTATCGCTTTATCCGCATGAAAGGATTGACAGTGCCGGAAAGGGCTGGCATCGTGACTCCACCATCGAGACCGGCAGAGGGACAGGCCCTTTGAAGCCGGGGCAGCCCGCAGGCGCGCAAGCGTCTGCGTAGGTGCCAAATCCTGCGGGGACCGTGGCGTCCACCGAAAGATGGTTCGAACCATGCACCGCACGTGCATCTCGAACGCGGGCCCCGCGAAGGCTCGATGGCCGATTCCCCAACCGGATCCCGCCATGAGCTTCGCCGCCAGCACCGCCATTCGCCCCGAACCCTTTGTCCCCGTCAGCGTGCCGGTCGCAGACCGCGTGCATGCCGAGCGCGGCGAGTTCGCCGCAGTGTTGTCGATGCGTCACGCAGGTCCCAGTCCGGTGCGCCTGCGCTATGAATGGGTCGGCCCGGCCAATGCGCCGGTGGTGGTACTGGCCGGTGGCATTTCCGCCCATCGCCACGTGGCGTCCAATGCACAGTTCAGCGAGAAGGGCTGGGCCGAAGGCCTGGTCGGCAGCGGGCGCGCGCTGGATCCGCAGCTGCTGCGCGTGCTGGCCGTCGATTTCGTCGGTGCCGACGGTGCGCTGGACGTGCCGATCGATACCGCCGATCAGGCCGACGCATTGGCGCTGGTGCTGGATCATCTCGGCATTCGCGCGCTGAAAGCCTTCGTCGGCTATTCGTATGGCGCGCTGGTCGGCCAGCAGTTCGCGATCCGGCATCGTGCCCGCGTGCGCCAGTTGGTGCTGGCCAGCGGTGCGCATCGTCCGCACCCTTATGCCGCCGCCTGGCGCGCATTGCAGCGTCGCGCGGTCGCGCTGGGCCAGCTGCAGTGCGGCGAAGACCACGGCCTGGCCCTGGCGCGGCAGTTTGCCATGCTCAGCTACCGTACCCCGGAAGAATTCGGCGAGCGCTTCGATGCCGCACCGGAAGTGATCAATGGCCGCGTGCGCGTGGCTGCCGAAGACTATCTCGACGCGGCCGGCGCGCAGTACGTCGCGCGCACGCCGGTGACCGCTTACCTGCGCCTGTCCGAATCGATCGATCTGCACCGCGTCGACCCGGCCGCGATCCTGCCGCCGACCGTGGTGGTGGCCGTGGAGGGCGACCGCCTGGTGCCGCTGGCCGACCTGGTCGGCCTGGTCGAAGGGCTGGGCCCGCGCGGCAGCCTGCGCGTTCTGCGCTCGCCCTATGGCCACGACGCCTTCCTCAAAGAAACCGATCGCATTGACGCGATCCTCGCCACCGCCTTCCGTACTTCTGGAGAGTCCGCATGAGCCTGCACGCCAACGAGCCGTCCTGTAGCCGCACCACTGCCGCTGTCCGTGCCGGCATCGATCGGGACACTGCGCATGGCGCGGTCACGCCGCCGATCGTGCTGTCGTCGAACTTCAGCTTTGAAGGTTTCGGCAACAAGCGCCAGTACGACTACACGCGCAGTGGCAACCCGACCCGCGACCTGTTGGGCGAGGCGCTGGCGGAACTGGAGGGCGGCGCCGGTGGCGTCATCACGGCGACCGGCATGGGCGCGATCAACCTGGTGCTGAACGCACTGCTGCAGCCGGGCGATACCCTGGTGGTGCCGCACGATGCGTACGGCGGCAGCTGGCGCCTGTTCAATGCGCTGGCCAGGAAGGGCCACTTTGAACTGGTCACCGCCGACCTGACCGATCCGCGTGCACTGGCGCAGGCGTTGGCCACCCAGCCGAAGCTGGTGCTGGTCGAAACGCCGTCCAACCCGCTGCTGCGCATCACCGACCTGCGCTTCGTCATCGATGCCGCGCACAAGGCCGGCGCACTCGTGGTGGTCGACAACACGTTCCTGTCGCCAGCGCTGCAGCAACCGCTGTCGTTCGGTGCGGACCTGGTGCTGCACTCCACCACCAAGTACATCAACGGCCACAGCGATGTGGTGGGCGGGGCAGTGGTCGCGCGTGATCCGGCACTGCACGAGCAGCTGGTGTGGTGGGGCAACGCGCTGGGCCTGACGGGTTCACCGTTCGATGCCTTCCTGACCCTGCGCGGCCTGCGCACGCTGGATGCGCGCCTGCGCGTGCACCAGGAAAACACCGCGTCGATCGTTGCCCTGCTGGACCAGCATCCGGCGGTCGGCCGCGTCTATTACCCGGGGCTGGCCGATCACCCAGGCCACAGCATCGCCACGCGCCAGCAGAGTGGTTTCGGTGCGATGCTCTCGTTCGAACTGGCCGACTGCGAAGGCGACGATCCGCATGCCGCAGTGCGTGCATTCGTCGATGGCCTGCGCTGTTTCACGCTGGCCGAATCACTGGGCGGCGTCGAAAGCCTGATCGCGCATCCGGCCACCATGACCCACGCCGCGATGAGCGCCGAAGCGCGAGCCGCTGCCGGCATCAGCGAAGGCCTGCTGCGCCTGTCGGTCGGCATCGAGGCCGAGCGTGACCTGTTGGCCGATCTCGGCGCCGCTCTGCAGCGTGCCGAAGCGGTGATTGATGCGGCTGCGCGCCGCAAACAGGCGGTGGATGCATGAGCGCGCTCGCCGCAGAGATTCCTGCTCTGGGCGTGGGACGACTGGCGCTGCTTGGCACCGGCACGGTCGGCTCGGCCTTCGTACAACGCTACCAGGCGTTGCAGGCACGTGGGCTGGAACTGCCCAGCGTGCAGTGGCTGGCCAATTCACGCACTGCGTTGGAGATCGATCGTGACCTGGCGGTGCCGCTGGAACTGGCACGGCGTGCACCGCGCGATGGCCAGAGTTCGCCACCGTGGGCGAGTGCCGAAGGACTGGAGCGTGGCGACGTGGTGGTCGACGCCACCGCCAGCGAAGACGTAGCCGCGCGCCACGTACAGTGGCTGGCGCGCGGCGTGCACGTGGTCACCGCCAACAAGCTGGGGCGTGGTGCGCAGCTGGCACGCGCGCAGGCCATTGCCGAGCGTTGCGCAGACACGGGTGCGCGCTACGGCGACAGCGCTACCGTCGGCGCCGGCCTGCCGCTGTTGAGCAGCCTGCGTGCGCTGCTGGCCGGTGGTGATCACATCCATGCCATCGAGGGCGTGCTGTCCGGTTCGCTGGCGTGGCTGTTCCATCGCTATGACGGCAAGTCGCCGTTCTCGGCGGCGGTGCGCGAGGCGCTGGCGGCCGGCTACACCGAGCCGGATCCGCGACTTGACCTGTCCGGCGAGGACGTGCGGCGCAAGCTGCTGATCCTGGCCCGCAGCAGCGGGCTGGCGCTGGATGCGTCGCAGGTAGAGGTGGATTCACTGGTGCCTGAAGCGCTGGCAGCGCTGCCGCTGGAGGATGCGGTGGCGGCGCTCGATCAGCTGGATGCGCCGTTGCAGGCGCGCTGGCAGCAGGCGCGCGACAATGGTCGTGTGCTGCGTTTCGTTGGCCGCGTTGATGCCGAGGGTGCACAAGTGGGCCTGCGTGAGCTTCCGGCCGACCATCCCTTGGCGCAGGGCGCGGGCACCGACAACCGCGTCGCCATCCATAGTGATCGCTATCGCCTGCAGCCGCTGTTGATCCAGGGGCCGGGCGCGGGTGCGGAAGTGACTGCGGCCGCGCTGCTGGATGATGTGTTGCGGATCGTCGGCTGATCGCACCGCTCCTGTAGCCGAGCCCACGCCCCGCTGCTCCTGGCAGAATCCCCATCTTGCCGCATGAGCCGAGCGTGGGCTCGGCTCTACAGGGACACGCTTGCCGGTCAGCGCGACTTCAACGCCTTCAACAGCGCGCTGTTGAACTGCTTCGGGTCCTGCACCTGTGGCGAATGGCCCAGTTCGGCGAACTCGATCAGCGTCGCGCCCGGAATCGCCGCGGCTGCCGCTCTGCCGAGTGCCGGATAGTTGCCCAGCGTCGCCTTCACCGTCGGCGGCGCCAGGTCACGGCCGATCGCGGTACGGTCCTTCTGGCCGATGAACAACGTGGTGGGTACCTGCAGGTTCTTCAGCTCGTACACCACCGGCTGGTTGAACACCATGTCCGAGGCCAGGGCCTGGCTCCATGCAACGGCCTGCTTGCCCGGCCCTTCATACATGCCTGACTGCATCCGCGCCCACGGCTCGTAGGCCGGCTTCCATTTGCCGTCGTAGTACACGTCCAGCTGGTAGCGGCGGATGCTGTCATAGCTGATGTTCATTTCGCCGGCGTACCACGCGTCCACGCTGCGCCACGGCACGCCCAGCGCCTTCCAGTCCTCCAGCCCGATCGGGTTGACCAGTGCCAGGCTGCGCAGGTCCTGTGGGAACATCAGCGCGTAGCGCACTGCCAGCATGCCACCCATCGAATGACCGACCAGGTGCACCGGCACATCACCCAGCTGCAGTTGCTGCAGCAACGCATGGGTGTTGGCGGCCAGCTGCGCGAAGCTGTACTGGTAGCGCTCGGGCTTGCTGGATTTGCAGAAACCCACCTGGTCCGGGGCGATCACCCGGTAGCCGGCGGCAACCAGGGGCTTGATCGATTCCTTCCAGGTGGCCGCGCAGAAATTCTTGCCATGCAGCAGCACCACCACGCCGATGGGCGCCTTCTTCGGCGCGATGTCCAGGTAGGCCATCTCCAGCGGCTGCCGCTGCGATTCCAGCGCGAAGGTCTTCACTGGATAGCCGTAGTCGAAGCCCTCCAGGCGCGGCCCATAGCTGGGCGCGGCGAGGGCGGACAGCGGAAGGCAGGCAAGCAGGGCGGTAGCGATCACGCGCATGGGGCAGTCCTGGGCAGGGGAGCCCCGAGCCTAACCGCAACGCAGTGATGGTGTCGTCCGACCGGCCAGGGACAACGGGGTAGAGTCGACTGTCAGTCGACTGCTCTTCGATCAGACCGCGAACATCCCGCGCTGCGCGCGATAGTCGACTGACAGTCGGCTCTACCTGCGGGCCGGCGCCATCGCGCCGGGCCCGGTCGACCTCAACACTCGATGACGTTCACCGCCAGGCCACCGCGGCTGGTTTCCTTGTACTTGTCCTGCATGTCGCGGCCGGTATCGCGCATGGTCTTGATCACCTTGTCCAGCGACACCTTGTGCTTGCCGTCGCCGCGCATCGCCATGCGCGAGGCATTGATCGCCTTCACCGCACCCATCGCGTTGCGTTCGATACAGGGGATCTGCACCAGGCCGCCAATCGGGTCGCAGGTCAGGCCGAGGTTGTGCTCCATGCCGATTTCCGCGGCATTCTCGATCTGGCTGGGATTGCCACCCAGTGCCGCGACCAGGCCACCGGCGGCCATCGAGCAGGCCACGCCCACTTCGCCCTGGCAACCCACTTCGGCGCCCGAGATCGAGGCGTTTTCCTTGTACAGGATGCCGATCGCTGCCGAGGTCAGCAGGAAGTCGAATACGCGCTGCTCATTGGCGCCGGGGCAGAAACGGTCGAAGTAATGCAGCACCGCCGGCAGCACGCCGGCGGCACCGTTGGTCGGCGCGGTTACCACACGGCCACCGGCGGCATTTTCTTCGTTCACCGCCAGTGCGTACAGATTGACCCAGTCCAGCGTGGTCAGCGGATCGCGCATTGCCGCTTCCGGCTTCGACGACAGCTCGCGGTACAGCGCCGGCGCACGACGGCCCACCTTCAGGCCACCCGGCAGCACGCCTTCCTCGCGGATACCGCGCGCCACGCAAGACTGCATTGCGCTCCAGATCTCGCGCAGCTGGGCACGAATCTCGTCTTCGCTGCGCCAGCACTTCTCGTTCTCGAACATCAGCTGGGCAATGCTCAGGCCGCTGCGTGCGGTCTGCGCCAGCAGCTCGTCGCCGCTCTTGAACGGGTAGGGCAACGGGGTCTCATCGGGCACGATCCGGTCGTCGGCCGCGTCGTCCTGGTTGACCACGAAGCCGCCGCCGACGGAGTAGTAATCGCGGGTAGCGATTACTTCGTCCTCGGCGTTGTAGGCGGTGAAGCGCATGCCGTTGGTGTGGTACGGCAGCTTCTGGCGCTTGTTCATGCCCAGGTCGCGCTTCTCGTCGAAAGCGATCTCGTGCTGGCCCATCAGCTGGATGCGCTTGCTGCTGCGGATGCGCTCGAGCGTAGCCGGAATGATGTCCGGGTCGATCAGGTTCGGGCGCTGGCCTTCCAGGCCGAGCAGGATCGCCTTGTCGGTGCCGTGGCCGCGGCCGGTCAGCGCCAGCGAGCCATAGACATCGGCGCGGATGCGCGCGACCTCGGGCAGGCGGCCCGGATCGAGCAGCCAGCGATGGATGAATCGCTCGGCGGCCTTCATCGGCCCGACGGTGTGCGAGGAACTCGGGCCAATGCCGATCTTGAAAACGTCGAACGTGCTGACAGCCATGGATGCCGTACTGCGGGTACCGGAAGAGACCGCTATTCTAGCGGCTCACGCCGCACTTCCATGGCTGCGGCGCAGCATTTCGGCAGAGGGAGCAAAACCGGTGTTGACTCTGTTCCAGCGTGACGATTGCCACCTGTGCGACATGGCCCTGGCCGAACTGGCCAAGGCGCGGGCGCCGGAGTTCGAATCGGTGTTCCTGGATGACCAGCCGGCGCTGGAATCGCGCTACGGCTCGCGGGTGCCGGTGCTCCGCGACGAGCGCGATGACCGCGAGCTGGACTGGCCGTTCGACGCGGCCACGGTGCAGGCCTGGCTGGCCGTCGATCGGTAGTGCCGGCCGCTGGCCGGCAACCCCTCTGTTCCCGGTGATGCCGGCCAGCGGCCGGCACTACCGGAGGCGTGTTATTTCGCGTCGAACTTCACGATCGTGCTGATCGCGGTCTCATCCGGGATGGTCTTGGTATCGGCCCAGTCACCACCGCCGACGCCGAAGTCCAGGCGCTTGACCGTGGCCTTGCCGGTCAGCACCGGCTGGGCGCCCGGCTTCCAGGTGAAGGTGAGGGTGACCGGCTTGCTGACGCCACGCAGCTCGAGGGTGCCATCGGCGGCGAACTGGTCGTTGCCGACCGCGCGGAAGCCTTTGGCGGTGTAGCGCGCAGTGGCGAACTTGCCGACGTTGAAGAAGTCGGCACCCTGCAGGGTCGAGTCGCGGTCGCTGTTGCCACTCTTGGCACCGGCCAGCGGGATCACCACGTCCAGCGAGCCGGCGGCCGGATTGGCCGGGTCGAAGCTGAGCTTGGTGGCGAAGCCCGGGAAGCTGCCGGTGAACACCTCGCCGTCGTACTTGGTCGCGAACACCAGGATCGAGCCGGCGCCGGGGGCCTGCGCATAGTCGGCAGCGAGCGCCGGGGCGGTAGCCAGCATGCCGGCCAGGGCGGCGGCCACGGCGGCCGGAGTGGTCAGTTTCAGGTTCATCGGTCAGTCCTTCTGAGGGGAGGCAAGCCAGCCGCGCGGCAACATGCGGGACAGGGTCGCATCGCGCTGGAACAGGTGGTGGTAGAAGGCGGCACCGGCATGGGCCAGTACCACCGCGATCAAGAGCCAGAAGCCGTATTCGTGGATGGCATGTGACACCGCGACAACCTGCGGGTCGGGTCCGCTCAGCTTGGGCACATCCACCAGGCCGAACCAGCGGAACGGGCGCAGGCCGCTGGCCGAGTCGTACAGCCAGCCCGACAGGGGGATGGCGAACATCAGCACGTACAGCAGCACGTGGGTGGCGCTGGCGATGCGTTCCTGCCAGCTGGGCACGCCCGGCACCGGCTTCGGCGCACCGGCATACAGGCGCCAGCCCAGGCGGAACAGCACCAGCGCCAGCACCGTGATGCCGATCGACTTGTGCGCGGTATAGACCCAGAAATACTTGGGGGTCTTGGGCAGCTCGCCCATGGTCAGGCCGACCACGCCCAGGGCGAGGATCAGCAGTGCGATCAACCAATGCAGGATCTGGCTGACACTCCCCCAGGCGGCGGGGGTGTTCTTGGCGGTCATGAAAGGTCCTCTAGCGGGCCATCTTGGGGTCGGAGTGCGGAACGGGAGCGGGAGTTCCCGGGGCGTCGCTGCGGTCGAGGGTGGCTTCAGCCTCGATCCTCAACTGCACTGCATCACCGATGACGCCTGGCCAGGCGGTGATGCCGAACGCGCGCCGGCTCAGCGTGGTGCTGGCCGAGAAACCGGCGGTGCGTCGGAATGGGGGCAGGGGGTAGCGCTTGATGGCGTTGAGGGTCACGTCCAGCGTGATTTCCTGGCTGACCCCGCGCAGGGTCAGGGTGCCGATCACGTGGGCGCGCCTTGCATCGATCGGTTCGACCCGACTGGAGACGAAGTGTGCCTTCGGGAAGCGCTCACCATCCAGCAGGCTGCGCGCCAGCGTGGCCTGGTTCCATTTGGCATCACCAAGGTCCAATCGCGACACGGGCACCTCGACGTCCAGTGTGGCTTCGCGCCAGTTGTCGGGATCGAACTGCAGGCGTCCTTCACTGCCGGAGACCGTGCCCATCGCCTGCGAGTAACCGGCGTGGTCGATGGTGAACAGCACACGGGTATGCACCGGATCGAGGCGATAGGTATCCGCATCGGCCCAGGCGGGAGCGGTGGCGAGCAGCATCGGCAGCAGTGCCAGGCAGGGACGCATCGATGGCGGGCTCCGGAAGGGGACGTTGCGATCATACGCACAGCCCCCCGCCAACGTTGCGTGCATGGCTGCAACAGTTCGTGGTGGGTCCACCGGTGGAAACAGCCTGTTGCAGCCATGAACCCGGCGCTGTGTGACAATCGGGGCAGGACAGGGGGTTCAGGATGACGAGCGGTTGGCGCCTGTGGCGCCGGGGCATCGCGGGAGTGGGGCTGCTGCTGATGGCATTTGCCGCGGCGGCTGCGGCCCCGGACATGGCCGAGACACCGCGGCTGCGCCGTTTCGGTGCCGCCGAAGGCATGCCCTCGCGCATGGTGCTGGCGCTGGCCGAGGATCGCCAGGGCCATGTCTGGGCCGCCACCGATGGTGGCCTGGTGCGCTATGACGGTGGCAACCTGCGGGTGTGGGAACATGATCCGGAGCAGCCGGGCTCGCTGCCCGGCAACGAAATCGAGACCCTGCTGGTCGATCCCCTGGACCGCGTCTGGGTCGGCATCAATGGCAAGGGCGTGGCCCGGCTGGATGCCGACCGCGACCGCTTCAAGACCTTTGATACCGTCAACGGCCCCTGCATGAGCCAGTTCTGGACGCTGGCCTACGCCGAGGATGCACTGTGGATCGGCACCAGCGGCCATGGCGTCTGCCGTTTCGGTGAAGATGGCAGCCTGCGCTTCTTCGAGCATGATCCGGCCCGTCCCGAGGGATTGCCCAGCAATACCATCTACAGCAGCCTGGTCGATGCGCAGGGACGCCTTTGGATCGGCACCGAGGCGGGCATTGCGCGCTGGAACGGGACTGGGTTCGAGGCTGTCGCACCGCGCGAACTGGGGGCGCTGAGCGTGTTGCGCCTGAGCCGCGACCCCGACGGCTCGATCTGGGCCGGCAGCCAGAATGACGGCCTCTACCGTATCGACCCGCAGGACCGGGTCAGTCGTCCACGCTGGGCCGACAGTGCGCGCCTGCGTTCGGCGCTGGTGCTGGCTGATCGCCAGGGCGGTTACTGGGCAGGCACCTCCGATGGCCTGTTGCGTGGAGATGCCAGCATGCTGTGGCGGCTCGATGGCGACCGCGGCAGTGGTTTCCTCACTGCCCAGAGTGGTGTGCTCGATCTGCTGCAGGACCACGAGGGCGGATTGTGGGTGGCGCTGCTGACCCAGGGCCTGGCCTACCTGCCCCCGGACTGGCGCCGGTTTTCGATCTGGAACCAGCTTGACGGCAAGCCGCTGGACAGCCAGTACCTGTTGAGTGCAGCCAGCGATGGCCAGAACTACTACGTTGGCTCGGCACATGGCGTGTACCAGCTGGATGCGCAGGGGACCCTGCGGTTGCTGGCCAGCGATCGCGAGATTGGCAGCGGGGCGGTGTGGTCGGTGCTGCCGCGGCCGGACGGGCGCCTGTGGCTGGGGCGTGCCGGCCGCATCAGCGTGTACGACCCGGCCACCGGCGCGTTGCACGATTGGCGTATCGACGGGGGCGCGGACCTGCGCCAGCGCGTCGATCTGATGCGGCAGGCCCCCGATGGCACGGTCTGGCTGTCGGTGATGAACCTCGGCCTGCAGCAACGCAGTGCCGACGGCCGCATACTGCGCAGCTACCCGCTGGAGGATTTCCGCAAGACGGCCGATTCACCGATTGAGCAGATCCGCTTCGATGCCCAGGGCAAGGCCTGGGTGATGGGCGACATGGGGATCTGGCGTGAACAGGCCGGGCGCTTCGAAGCGGTGCCGGGCGTTTCGCGCGGGCTGATCTATGACCTGGTGTGGGTCGATCCGCAGCAGCTGTGGCTGGCCCGGCAAGGTGCGCTCGAGCGCTATCAGTGGGATGGCATGAGCCTGCGCCTGATCCAGCGCATTGATGGCAGTGCGGGCGTGCCGCCGGTGAGCATGGGGGGGCTGGCGTTGGCCGAAGACGGCCGCCTGTGGGCGACCACGCCACGTGGCCTGCTGCGATGGGATCCGAAAGCGCGCCGCCTGCAGCAGTTCAACGAACGCGATGGCCTGCCCGACGCCGAGTTCACCAGCCGGCCGCCGGCGGTGAATGCCGACGGTCGCGTGCTGGCGGTGGCCCAGACCGGCCTGGTCGAGTTCGATGTGAATGCCGCCGATACCACGCTGCCGCCTTCGTCACTGGTGATCGCCGAGGTCCGCGTGCGGCGCGATGATGCCCGTGGCTGGCAACCGCTGCCGACCAGCGGCACGTTGTTGCTGGGGCCGGATGACCGTGACCTGCAGATTGATGCGCGGCTGCTTTCCTATGCCAACCCGCAGGGCAACCGCTACCGCTTCCGGGTGCAGGGCTACGACCAGAACTGGGTGGAGCAGGGCGGTGACGGCCAACGCACGCTGTCGCGGCTGCCGACCGGCAGCTACGTCATTGAAGTCCAGGCGGCGACGGCCAGTGGCGCCTGGACACCTTCGCAGCGGCTGCAGGTAAAGGTTTTGCCACCCTGGTGGCGCAGCGGCATGGCGATCTTCGGCTACCTGCTGATCGGCTCGTTGCTGCTGCTCATCGTGGTGTGGTCGATCCGTGCGCGGCTGCGCCGCCGCCAGCAATGGCAGTTGACCGTGCACAAGCAGCAGCTGGCGGAGCAGGCATCACAGGCCAAGAGCAGGTTCCTGGCCACGCTGGGCCATGAGGTGCGCACGCCGATGACCGGCGTGCTCGGCATGAGCGAACTGCTGCTGGCCACCCCGCTGGATCCAGTGCAGCGCAGCTATGCAGGCTCGATCCAGCAGGCGGGCAGCCACCTGCTGCGGCTGGTCAATGACGCGCTGGATCTGGCCCGCATCGAGGCCGGCCGGCTGGAGCTGGACCTGCGCCCGTTCGATCTGGCCAGCCTGCTCGACCAGGTGCAGGCGTTGATGCAGCCGATGGCAACGCAGCGCAATCTGGAGTTCCGCCGTGGGGACGATCCACCTGGGCCGATCAGCGTCAGTGGCGACGAGATGCGCGTGCGGCAGATCCTGCTCAATCTGCTGGGCAATGCAATCAAGTTCACCGAGCGCGGGCACGTCGGCCTGGCCGTGCGGCTGGAAGACAACGGTGGTGGACTCTGCTTCGAAGTGCATGACACCGGCCCGGGCATCAACGCCGAGCAGCAGGACCGCCTGTTCCATCGCTTCGAACAGGCCGATGGCCCGCGCACCGCGTCGCGCTATGGAGGCAGCGGGTTGGGCCTGGCGATCTGCCAGGAGCTGGCCGTGGCCATGAACGGGCGGATTGAAGTGGACAGCCAGCCGGGCAAGGGCGCCCGCTTCCGGGTATGGCTGCCGCTGCCCTGGAACCGGCAGGCCGCCAATGCGCCGGGCGAATTGCCGGTACTGCCGATGCTGCCGCCACTACGCATCCTGCTGGTGGAGGATGACGCGACCGTGGCCGAGGTCATCGCCGGCCTGCTGCGTGGCCGTGGCCACGACGTGGTGCACGTGCTGCATGGTTTGGGCGCGCTATCGGAGATCGCCACCGATGGCTTTGACGTGGGCCTGCTTGATCTGGATCTGCCGGCGCTGGACGGCACCGCCATCGCCCGGCAGCTGCGCACCATGGGCTATGAACTTCCCTTGGTGGCGGTCACTGCACGGTCCGACGCCTACGCCGAGGCCCAGGTCCTGGCGGCTGGGTTCGATGGCTTCCTGCGCAAGCCGGTGACCGGTGACATGCTGGTGACTGCCATTGCCCAGGCGCGCGCAAAACGACAAACCGCCCTTTGAATGCGCCAGCGCCGGGCGTGAACGTCGCGACTTTCGGTTTACCATGCCGACGCCCGTAGTGCGGGAATCATCAGAAGCAGCGTGAGGAGGCAATCGGTGGTGTATCTGCGGGCGGCGATGCTGCTGCTGGTCCTCCTGTGCGGCCTGTCACCCGCTGCGGCGCAGCCGGTGCCACCGACCCCGCGCCAGGTGACGGTGTTCGACGGCTTCCCGTCCAACACCGTGAACCGCATGGCCGAGGATCGTTACGGTTACCTCTGGATCGCTACCAATGACGGCCTGGCCCGCTACGACGGGCGCAACTACCGGATCTGGCGCTCGGAAGACGGCCTGCGCGACAACCGCATCTGGACGGTGCTGGTCGATGCCCGCAACCAGCTCTGGATCGGCACCGAGAACGCCGGCCTTGTACGGATGTCGGCCGATCGCCGCCAGCTGCACTTTTACGACCGCAGCAGCCAGCCGTTGATGGGCACCAACACGGTCTGGAGCCTGGCCACCACGCCGGATGGTTCGGTCTGGTTCGGCACCCACGAAGGTGGTCTGTACCGCCTGGACAACCAGGACCGGTTGCAGCGCTTCCTGCCTGAAGCGAACAACCCGCGCAGCCTGCCGGCGGCATCGGTGCCGTACCTGGCCACCCTGGCTGACGGCAGCCTGTGGATCGGCACCAAGCATGGCGTCGCGCGCTGGACCGGCACGGACTTTGAGCGGGTCGGGGCCGGCATCATTCCCAGCCTGCTGATCAATGGCTTGACGGCCGAATCCGATGGCAGCCTTTGGATCAGCACGATGGCCGGTGCCATGGTGCGCCGTCCCGATGGTCGTTTCGAGGCACCGTCCTGGAAGCTGCCCGAAGGCGAGCAGGTGCTGGGCATGATGCTGCGCGACGAGCAGGGCGGGCACTGGCTGGACACCCGCACCGGCCTCGGCCGGGCGGTCGATGGCCAGTACCAGGCCGTGCCCCTGTACAGCGCGGTGGCACGTGGCCCGGTGCGCCCGAACTGGACAGGTGCCTACGAGGATCGCGAGGGCGGCATCTGGTTGGCCAGCACGAATGCCGGCCTGTGGCACCTGTTGCCGCGCTGGTGGCAGTTCTCGGTGCTGTCGCGGCTGGAGGACGACCCGCGCTCGCTGCGCAATGCCTTCGTGCTGGGCACCAGCCCCTCCAGCAATGGCGGCATCTGGACGGTCGGCAGCCACGGCGCGCTGGACCGCTTCGATCCGAAGACCGGCAGCATCGAACAGCACCGTACCTGGGTCAACGGCATGCACTGGCTGACCTCGGTGCGCGAGGATCGCCGCGGCCAGGTCTGGATCGGTTCCAACGACGCACTGCTGCGCTATGACCCGAAGCGGCGTGATCTGCGCCGCTGGGGCCGGGATGCCGGCGCCGACGCGACCATGGAAGGAGTCATCGAATCCATGATGACCTGTGATGGTGACAGTCTCTGGCTGATGCTGCCGTCGGGGCTTCAGCAACGCGATCTGGATGGGCGCCTGCGGCGCCAACTGGATAATGGCCAGCGTGGATTGCAGCAGGGCCAGCTCAATCTGGACGTGGAATGCGGGCCACAGGACCATATCTGGCTGGCAAGCAGCCGTGGCCTGCTGCAGTGGCTGCCGGAAAGCGAGCGTTTCCAGCCGGTGCCGGGTGCGCCGGCGACCGCGATCCATGCACTGCACGTGGGCACCGATGGCCAGGTCTGGCTGTCCGAAGATGGCCGCCTGTCGCGCTACCGCTGGAGCCAGGGCCGGCTGGAGCGGCAGGCCGTGATCGGTGCAGAGCAGGGCTACCCGGCGATCTCCGCCTCGGGGCTGGTGGTCGATGCGCAGGGGGTTGCGTGGGCAACCAGTGCGCGTGGCCTGGTGCGCATCGGGGCCGACGGCCAGAGTGTGCGCCTGTATGGCGTGCACGATGGCCTGCCGAGCCAGGAATTCCGCGAACACACGCTGGTGATGTCGGCAGACGGTCATCTGGTGGCAGGTACACCGGCCGGTGTGGTGGTGTTCGACCCGAAGCAGGTACGTCCGTCGATGCGGCGTGCGCCGCTGGTGATCGAGCGGGTGGAGGTGCGCCGCAACGAGCAGGTGCTGGACCTCACCCACGACGCGCCGTTGCAGATCGCCGACGGCGACCGCGATCTGCGCATCGTCGCGCGCCTGTTGTCGTTCGCCGATTCGGCGTCCAACACCTATCGTTACCGCTTGGCCGGCTATGACCCGGACTGGGTGGAAGTGGGGCCGGCCGGTGAGCGCTTGTTCTCGCGGCTGGCACCGGGCAGCTATCGGCTGGAAGTGCAGGCGCGGTCGGCTGACCATGTCTGGTCACGTGTGCAGAGCCTGGAATTCCGCGTGCAGCCACCGTGGTGGCGCAGCTTGTCCGGCCTGTTGATGCTTGCCTCGTTCGCGCTGCTGCTGACCAGCTGGTTCGCCTGGCTTTACCGTCGGCGCCTGCAACGTCGCCACGCCTACCAGCTTGCGCTGCACAAGCAGGAACTGGCCGAACAGGCGTCGGCGGCCAAGACCCGCTTCCTGGCCAATCTTGGCCACGAGATACGTACACCGATGACCGGTGTGCTGGGTATGAGCGAGCTGCTGCTGGCCTCGCCGCTGGATCCGCAGCAGCGTGGCTATACACAATCGATCCGCCATGCCGGCGAGCACCTGCTGCATCTGGTCAACGATGCGCTGGACTTGGCGCGGATCGAATCGGGCCGCCTGGAGCTGCAGCACAAGCCGTTCGCACTGGGCAGCCTGCTGCAGGACCTGGCCGCGCTGATGGGGCCGTTGGCGGCGCAGAAGGGCCTGCGTTTCACGCTCGACAACCAGCTGCCCGCCGGCCTGCAGGCCAACGGCGATGCAATGCGGGTACGGCAGATCCTGTTGAACCTGCTCTCGAATGCGGTCAAGTTCACCAGCCGCGGCACCATCACCCTGCACGCCCGCAGCGACGCCGAACTGCGATCGCTGCATTTCGAAGTGCGCGACACCGGCCCGGGCATCAGCCAGGAACAGCAGCAGCGCCTTTTCCGCCGCTTCGAGCAGGCCGATGGCGCACGCACCGCTGCACAGTACGGTGGCAGTGGCCTGGGCCTGGCAATCTGCCGCGAACTGGCGCATGCCATGCAAGGGCGGATCCAGGTGGAGAGCCAGCTCGGTCGTGGCACCTGCTTCGGCGTGACGTTGCCGTTGCCGATGGTGGTCGATGCCCATGCCGAGGCAGAGGGTGATACGCACCGCCAGGAAGCGGCCAACATGCCGCCATTGCGGGTACTGCTGGTGGAAGACGACGCGACCGTGGCCGATGTGATACGCGGGCTGCTGAGTGCGCGTGGGCATGAGGTGGTGCATGCAGGCCATGCGCTGGCGGCGCTGCGCGAGATCAGTGCCGGCGATTTCGACGTCGGCCTGCTGGACCTGGACCTGCCGGGCCTGAGCGGTTTCGAACTGGCCCAGCACCTGCGCAACCAGGGCTACATGCTGCCGCTGCTTGCCGTGACCGCGCGGACCGATCCGGACCTGCAGCAGCAGGTGGAAGCGGCCGGCATCGGCGGTTTCCTGCGCAAGCCGGTGACCGGTGAACTGCTGCTGGAAGCGATCGCCAGGGTCATGGGGCGGTAGGGTGCGGCGGCAGGGCCTGCGGCCCTGCACCTGCTGCAAGCCGGAGCAACAGCAACAGCCGAAGCAAAAGCTGGCTTCCTGTGGGATGGCGGGGTGGGTCCGGTTACGGGGGGCGCTGCAAGTCCCCCTCCGGGGCCCGGCCCAGCCGCTGGCGGCTGTGCGTTCGGGCGCTTGCGAAGCAGTGCTTCGCAAGCAAAGCGCCCTCACCCATGTAAGCTCGGTCGCCGCTTGCTCGTGTGCGCAATCCTGCGCACACGGCAAGACCGGGGTTGGGCGTCCTGCCCAACCCGCCCGAGGCATGCCTCGGGCCCATGCGGCTCACGCCCCCGCAACCGGACCCACCCCGCCTTCGACAGATTCTCGCGAGCTGCCGGCGCCCTGTGTAGAGCCGAGCCATGCTCGGCTCAAATCTCACAGATATCGAAATGTTCGATTTCAATGGACGCTCATCCACGCATGGCGTGGATCTACCCAATCGCGAAAATCTGTCAGAGGTGGGGCGGTGTGGGCTTGCAGGACCGTTGGCGCCATGGATGGCGCCATCGAGCCCCCATGGACGGGTTTACGGCGTGTCCTGCAAGCCCACACCGCCCCGCCATCCCACGAAATGCCTGCTTTTGCCGTTGCTGCTGCCTTGGCTTGAAGCCTCTGCAGGTGCAGGGCCGCAGGCCCTGCCGAACCACCCTCACTCCGCGACGTGCTCGACCTGCCGTGGCTCCGGCTTGGTATCCGGCAGCTGCCAGAAGATCATCGTCGAGGTCAGGGTGATCGCGCCCACACAAAGGAACGTGGCATGCAGCGCGGCGGTCGCGCTGTTGCTGTCCAGGTGGTTACCGAACGCGGCCAGCAGGCTGCCGGCCGCCGCAGCGCCGAAACCGGCGGCGAGCATCATCACCATCGACAGCAGGCTGTTGCCGGAACTGGCGAACTCGCGGTCCAGGTCGCGCAGGGTTACGGTGTTCATCACGGTGAACTGCAGCGAATTGACCGCACCGAAGAACGCCAGCTGCAGCAGGCGCCAGGCCAGGTGCTGGCCCGGTGTCATCAGGATGAAGCTGGCCATCGCCAGGCCCACCAGCACGGTGTTGACCATCAGTACGCGGCGGTAGCCGTAGCGCTCGACCAGCTTTACCGCCAGCTTCTTCGACACCATGCCGGCCGCCGCCACCGGCACCATCATCAGGCCGGCGTTCATCGGGCCCAGGCCCAGGCCGACCTGCAACAGCAACGGGATCAGCATCGGCATGGCGCTGCTGCCGATGCGCGAGAACAGATTGCCGAGGATGCCGATGCGGTAGCTGGGCACACGGAACAGGGCCAGCGAAAACAGCGGCGCGGTGGAGTTGGCGGCGTGCAGCCAGTAACCCACCAGCGCAGCCAGGCCGGCCACGGTCATCAGCATCACCAGCGCATGTGGCGTACCCAGGCCGGAGATGCCGTCCAGCGCCAGCGACAGCACCACCATCGCGAAGGCCAGCATGACGTAGCCGCGCAGGTCGAAGCGGGTGCGATGGCTGGCGTAGTGGTCGGGCATGATCTTCATCGCGGCGATGAAACCGATCACGCCGATCGGCAGGTTGATCAGGAACACCCAGTGCCATGAGGCGATCTCGACCAGCCAGCCGCCCAGCGTGGGGCCGATCAGCGGGCCAACCAGCGCGGGGATGGCGATGAAGCTCATCGCGCGCAGGAAATCCTCGCGTGGCACCGAGCGCATCACCGCCAGCCGGCCGACCGGCAGCAGCATCGCACCGCCGATGCCCTGCAGCACGCGCGCACCGACCAGCTGGTGCAGGTGCTGGGCCAACGCGCAGGCCAGCGAGCCGAGGGTGAACAGGATGATCGCCACCAGGAAGGTGCGCCGGGTGCCATAGCGGTCGGCAATCCAGCCCGAGGCGGGAATGAAGGTGGCCACCGCCAGCGCATAGCTGAACACCACCGACTGCATCTGCAGCGGGCTCTCGCCCAGGCTGGCCGCCATCGCCGGCAACGCCGTGTTGACGATGGTCGAGTCCAGCATCTGCATGAAGATCGCCAGGGACACCAGCCACAGCAGGGGACGCTGGCGGTTGTAGGTCGATGGCGATGTGGACATGGGGTGCGGCCGGTGCAGCGTGGGGGCCGCCATGATCGCGCACTGCGGGTCACGGCGCGATCAAGGTCGCGCCGTACCTGCATGCGGAATGCTCAGCGTTGGCTGTGCGCGTGCACTGCGTCGACCAGCACCTGTACATGCGCCGGGTCCATGTCCGGCGACATGCCATGGCCGAGGTTGAACACATGGCCCTCGCGCGAACCACCATTGCCAGCGGCATAGGTGTCGAGCACGCGCGCGGCAGCGGCGGCGATCGCATCCGGCGAGGCGTACAGCGTGGTCGGGTCGAGGTTGCCCTGCAGGGCGACGCGGCCGCCGGTGCGGCGCATGGCCTCATCCAGGTCCAGGGTCCAGTCCAGGCCCAGCGCGTCGGCGCCAGTCTGCGACAGTGCTTCCAGGTGCAGGCCGGTGCCCTTGCCGAACAGGATCAGCGGCGTGCGTTCGCTGCCTTGGCCACGGTCCAGGCCTTCGGCGATGCGCTGCAGGTAGCGCAGCGAGAACTCGCGGTACATCGACGGCGACAGCACGCCACCCCAGGTGTCGAACACCTGCAGCGCCTGCGCACCGGCCGCGCGCTGCGCGCCAAGGTAGGCGATCACGGCGTCGGTGGTGACCTCCAGCAGGCGGTGCAGGGCCTGCGGGTGGTTCAGTGCCATGGCCTTGATGCGCGCAAAGTCCTTGCTGCCACCGCCTTCCACCATGTAGCAGGCCAGTGTCCACGGGCTGCCGGAGAAGCCGATCAGCGGCACCTGGCCGTCCAGTTCGCGGCGGATCAGCCGTACCGCATCCATCACGTAGCCCAGGTCCTGTTCCATGTCCGGCACCGCCAGCCGGGCGATGGCGGCTTCGTCACGCACCGGGTGCCGGAACTTCGGGCCTTCGCCTTCGACGAAGTACAGCTCCAGGCCCATCGCATCGGGAATGGTGAGGATGTCCGAGAACAGGATGGCCGCATCCAGCGGGAAGCGGCGCAGCGGCTGCAGGGTGACTTCGCAGGCAATCTCCGGGGTCTTGGCCATGGCCAGGAAGCTGCCGGCCTTGGCCCGGGTCGCGCGGTACTCCGGCAGGTAGCGGCCGGCCTGGCGCATCAGCCAGACAGGGGTGCAGTCCACCGGTTCGCGGCGCAGGGCGCGCAGCAGGCGATCGTTGCGGAGAGGGCTGGTCACGATGGGCATTCCTTGGACGAAAGTTGGCAGCGGCGTCAGTCGCCGTGCGAGAGGATCTGGAAACCGCGATGCAGTTCGGCATCGCGGGCCTTCTCGAAGGCATGGCGGGCTTCGTCGGCCTGCAGGAACAGCTCGCGCCGCAGCTGCGAGCGGCCACCGACGCGACCGCTCTCGCGCAACAGTTCCCAGCCGCCGAACAGGTCCGGCTGCAGGCTCAGGCGCAGGAAGCGCGGTGCCTGCGCGCCGGCGTCGGGATGTTGCAGGTAGACGTGCATGCCGACGATTGTAGCGGGGCCAGAGTGACCCCGGCCGCAACGCGACCGTGCCGGCCGCTGGCCGGCAATCCTGCCGCGCAGCCCGGTCGTGCCGGCTGCTGGCTGGCAATCCTCCCGCGCATCCCGGTAGTGCCGGCCGCTGGCCGGCAATCCCCTCGCGCATCTCGGCTCTACCGGCCCGACAGCACCTTCAGCACCGCCGCCTCATCCACGTCCGGCACCACTTCGGCACGCCCCATGCCGCGCCACAGCACCAGGCGCAGGCGGCCGGCCACGTTCTTCTTGTCCAGGCGCATGCGGCCGAGCAGGGCCTGCGGGTCGAGCCCGGCCGGGATTGCCACCGGCAGGCCCAGGCGTTCCAGCAGTGCCTGCAGGCGCGCGCGGTCGGCATCGTCGGCCAGGCCCAGGTCGGTGGACAGCTTCGCCGCCAGCACCATGCCCACCGCCACCGCCTCGCCATGGTTCAGCGCATCGCGGCCGGGCGCGGAGTAGCCCTGCTCGGTTTCGATGGCATGGCCGAAGGTGTGGCCGAGGTTGAGCAGGGCACGCTCGCCCTTCTCGAATGGATCGCGCTCGACGATGGCGGCCTTGTGCCGGCAGCTGCGCGCGATGGCTTCGGCCAGCGTGGCATCCTCGCCGGCCAGCAGCGCATCGGCATGCTGCTGCAGCCATTCGAAGAACACGGCATCGCCCAGCGCGCCGTACTTCACCACTTCGGCCAGGCCGGCACGCAGCTCGCGCGCTGGCAGGCTGGCCAGCACGCGGGTATCGGCGATGACCGCGCGCGGTGGATGGAAGGCGCCGACCAGGTTCTTGCCGGCGGGAATGTCGACCGCGGTCTTGCCACCGACTGACGAATCGACCATCGCCAGCAGGGTGGTGGGCAGCTGCACGCAGTCCACGCCCCGCATCCAGCAGGCCGCGGCGAAGCCGGCGAGATCACCGACCACGCCGCCGCCCAGCGCGAACACGCAGGCATCGCGGGTGGCGCCGAGCGCAGCCAGCGCTTCGATGGCACGGCCGAATTCGGCCAGCGTCTTGGAGGCTTCGCCGGCGGCCAGCACGTGCTCGCCGACGATCAGGTCGGGGCGTGCGGCCAACAGCGTCTGCTTGGCCGACGCCAGATAGCGCGGAGCCACTTCGCTGTCGCTGAGCAGCAGCACATGGCGGCCGCGCACGTGTGAAACCAGTGCAGCGCCATCGGCCAGGGCACCGGCGCCGATGGTGATGGAGTAGGGGCGATCGCCGCCAACGGCGACCTGCAGCAAGGCGGGGGAAGTCATGTGGTCATGTCCTGGCGCTGCCATTGCGTGGCCAGCTTGACTACCAGTTGGGCAGTCGCGTCGGCAGCGGTATACGGGTCGGTATCGAGCGTGAGGTCGGCCAGTTCTCGGTACAGCGGGTCGCGCTGTGCGGCCAGATCATGCAGCACCTGCTCGCGGTCCGGGCGCTGCAGCAGCGGCCGGCCCTTGTCGCGGGCCAGGCGTTCCAGCTGCGCGGCCACGCCGACCCGCAGGTAGACCACGAAGCCGCGCCGGGCAATCAATGCGCGGTTGTCCGGATCCAGCACCGCTCCGCCGCCGGTGGAGACCAGTTGGCCTCGGCCTTCGAGCACGCGGGCCAAGGCCTGCCGCTCATGGCTGCGGAAGCCGGCTTCGCCGGCGTGCTCGAAAATGGTCGGGATGCTGGCGCCGGCGGCGTCGACGATGGCCTGGTCGACATCGATGAAGTCCAGCGTGAAGCGCTCGGCCAGGCGGCGGCCGATGCAGGTTTTGCCGGCGCCCATCGGGCCGATCAGGATCAGGTTCGGAGCAGGATTCATGCCCTCTGATGCTAACACCTCCGTGCCCCGGCCTTTACGTCCTTCACGTCAGGGTAGGCGTTCCTGCGGGGTTTCCCGCGCCAACCGGAGTACAGGCCATGACGGTCGCCAAGGTCATCGAAATCACCGCCTCCTCGCCGAAGAGCGTGGAGGACGCCGTGCGCAGCGGTCTGAAGAAGGTCTCCGAGACGGTCAAGGGCATCCAGGGCGCCTGGGTGAACGAGACCAAGGTGGTGACCAATGGCAGCGGCGAAATCACCGAATGGCGGGTCAACCTGCGGGTGACCTTCCTGGTGGAATAGGCGCGCTCAGCGCACGTCCTGCACCTGTCGCTGGCCGTCCAGCACCACCACGTGGTCGGCCAGGGCGGGCAGGGCATGCAGCGCCTGGCGGCTGACCCGCTCGTAGTACTGCACGAAGCGCTCCAGCTGTGGCCGGCTCATGCCGTGCCGGCCCGGCTGCGCGGCCTGCAGGTTCTGCTCCTGCTGCCAGCGCCAGCGCGGTACCACCGAGAAATCCGGCGGCTGCAGGAACCACAGGCGGTCGCAGCGCTGCCACAGCGCCGGGTAGTCGCGGGCCAGCACCTGGTTGCACCAGCGCCGCCAGCGACCATCGGCGTCGGCTTCGCGCTCCAGTGCGTTCAACGGGCTGTCCAGCGCGGCGTCATCCTGCGCCGGCGTGCCCAGGAACCAGCCTTCGAACACCAGCAGGTCGAGGGGCTGCTCGATACGCGGCCATTGCGCTTCGTGCACGCGTTCGTCGGCCAGCTTGTCGAAGCGGGGCATCGCCAAAGGCTGGCGTGCGGTTACGGCGTCGAGCACCGCGTGGGCCAGCGTCAGGTCGTGGGTGCCCGGCGGGCCGCGCGTGATCAGCAGCGGATGCACCTGGCGGGCCAGCCGCTGCCGCTGTGCGCGGGTCAGGTAGACATCATCGATGGACAGCGTGGCGGCGCTCAGGCCGCGTGCCTGGGCGCGGGCCACCACCTGCGCGGCCAGCGTCGATTTGCCGCTCCCCTGCAGGCCGCTGATCGCCAATACTGGAACTGCTGCGCCGCTGCCCAGTGCATCGTCCAGTATCTGTTCGGCCAATGTTTCGGGGAATCCTTTCACCTGGGGCATATACGCAGCAGCGGCCATGCAGCCACAATAGCCCAATCCGTGTGAGAAGAACGCAATCATGAGCGACCTGTACGCAGAAGCCCTGTCCACGTTTGCCGCCCTGTTCGAAGAGGCCAGGCAGAGCCGCGAGGTCGAGCCGAACGCGATGACGGTGGCCACCGCCGATACGCAGGGCCGTCCCTCGGCGCGCACCGTGCTGCTGAAGGCCTTCGACGAGCGCGGCTTCGTCTTCTATACCCACCTGGACAGCCACAAGGGCCGTGAGCTGCAGGCCAATCCGCAGGCCGCGCTGTTGTTCCTGTGGCGCAGCCTGCGCGAGGCCGGCATCCAGGTACGTATCGAGGGCCGTGTCGAGCAGGTCGCCGATGCTGAGGCCGACGCCTATTTCGCCAGCCGCCCGCGCATGAGCCAGATCGGCGCGTGGGCCTCGCAGCAGTCGAAGACGCTGGCAACGCGCGAGGAATTCGATGCGCGCGTGGCCGAGGTCGAAGCGCGCTTCGAAGGCAAGGACGTGCCGCGCCCCGACGGCTGGAGCGGCCTGCGCGTGGTGCCTGACCGCATCGAGTTCTGGTACGGCGCGCAGTTCCGCCTGCACGAACGCTGGTGCTATGAAGCCGGCGCCGAAGGGCGCTGGAGCAAGCGCCTGCTGTATCCGTAAGTCAGGGCGGTGCCGGGGCTGCTGTAGAGCCGAGCCCATGCTCGGCTGTTGTCCCTGCAGAAGCAGCCGAGCATGGGATCGGCTCTACAAACCCTCCGCGCGCAGCCAGCGCCATAGCGTGGTGCGTGAGACGCCCAGCGCCTGTGCCATGCCCTCGCGGTCATTGCGATGTTCCTGCAGCAATGCTTCCAGCTGCGCACGCGGCGGGCGTTTGCCGTTGCTTTCCAGCGGCAGTGCCGTCGCGCCTTCGCTTGCCAGCTCGGGCGCAAGCTGCAGCAGTCGCGAAGCATCAATAGGCCCTTCAGCCGGCTGCCAGTGGATGCGCAGGCGATCGACCAGATTGCGCAGTTCGCGCACGTTTCCGGGCCACTGGGCTGCGCTCAGCACCGCCAGTGCATCCTCATCCAATGGCGCGTCGATGCCACGCAGCTGGCGGAAGAAGTGCTGTGCCAGCAGCGGGATGTCCGAACGCCTCGCCCGCAGCGAGGGCAGGGCAATCCGCAGCGCGGCCAGGCGGTAGTAGAGGTCGCGACGGAAGCTGCCGGTCGCCGCGCGCTGCTCCAGCGACTGCAGGGTGGCGGCCACCACGCGCAGGTCGACTGCGGTCGATTCGGTAGCGCCGACACGCAGCACCTCGCGTTCTTCCAGCACGCGCAGCAGGCGGGTCTGCAACGGCAGCGGCAGTTCGCCGATCTCATCCAGGAACAACGTACCGCCATCGGCGGCCTCGACCAGGCCCACGCGACCACCGCGCCGTGCGCCAGTGAAGGCACCATCGCTGTAGCCAAACAGTTCGGCTTCCAGCAGTGATTCGCTGATGGCGCCGCAGTTCAGCGCCACGAAGCGTCCGCGACGGCCACTGGCTGCGTGCAGCTGCCGCGCCACCAGCTCCTTGCCGGTGCCGGTTTCGCCGGTCACCAGTACGGTGCTGTCATGCGGTGCATAGAGCGCGATCTGTGCGCGCACCTGGGCCATCGCTTGGCTGTCGCCGAGCAGTTCATGCGTGTCGGCACGCGCTGCCGGGCGCCGGCGCGGGGCGGCTCGGTTGCCGCTGGAGCGGGCCAGCGCCTGGGTCAGTTCCAGCGCATGTTCGAACGCCTGCCGCACCGAGTCGGCCGAGTACAGCAGCACACCGGGCAGGCCGGCCTGTTCGGCATGGTCGATGGCCATGCCGGTGCCGACGATCACTTCGATGCCGTTTGCGCGCAGGTCGGCGATGCAGTCGCGCGCGTCCTCGCGGGTGACGAAGCGGCGATGCTCGATATCCAGGCCGAAACTCTGCTGGAAGTTGCTGAACACCGGCACGTCGCTGGCGTGGGTGACCAGGCCGATGCGGCTGGCTATGCGGCGGGCACGGGCCAGCGCTTCCATCAGGTCGAAGCCGTTGGCCTGGATCGGCACCAGTGGCAGCTCCAGCCGCCCGCGTAGCCAGGCGGCATTGGAGCCGCCGGCGATCACTACGTCGCAATGCTCACGGCGCAGGCGTTTGCCGATCACGTCCACGGCTTCCTCGAAGCCGAGGTTGATCTGCTCGATGCGCGCACGGCGGTCGAACTCGGGGATGACGTCGCCGAGCAGGCCGGTCAGGCGCGAAACGCTGACGGTCCAGATCACCGGACGGCCGGGGTCGGCATCGGCGTGGCGCAGCGGGGTGCGGGGCAGGTACATGACGGCAGCAATTGGTCGGAATGTTTCATGATACATCCGTTTCAATGTTTCATATGTTTCACTGTTGCGGGGTGGTCATGTCTGTGAAATCAAAGGCTTGCAGCTTGGCACGGGGCTTGCGCCCTCTGTCCCGTACTTCAACCTGGATCGCCGCATGACCGCTTCCGCCCCTTTCTCCGCCGGTGCCCGCTTCCGTGAGGCGCTGGCTGCCGAATCGCCGTTGCAGGTGATCGGCGCGATCAACGCCAACCACGCCCTGCTGGCCAAGCGCGCCGGCTTCCGCGCCATCTACCTGTCTGGTGGCGGTGTTGCCGCCGGCTCGCTGGGCCTGCCGGATCTGGGCATCAACACCCTGGAAGACGTGCTGGTGGACGTGCGCCGCATCACCGATGTCTGCGACCTGCCGCTGATGGTCGACATCGACACCGGCTTCGGCCCGAGTGCGTTCAACATCGCGCGCACCGTGAAGTCGCTGATCAAGGCAGGCGCGGCCGCCTGCCACATCGAAGACCAGGTTGGCGCCAAGCGCTGCGGTCACCGTCCGGGCAAGGAAATCGTCTCGCAGGGCGAAATGGTGGACCGTGTGAAGGCCGCTGCCGATGCCAAGACCGATCCGGACTTCTTCCTGATCGCGCGTACCGATGCCATCCAGGTGGACGGCGTGGACAAGGCGATCGAGCGCGCCATCGCCTGCGTCGAGGCCGGTGCCGACGGCATCTTCGCCGAGGCCGCCTACGATCTGGACACCTACCGCCGCTTCGTGGATGCGGTGAAGGTGCCGGTGCTGGCCAACATCACCGAATTCGGTGCCACCCCGCTGTTCAGTCGCGATGAACTGGCCTCGGCCGGCGTCGCCATCCAGCTGTTCCCGCTGTCGGCGTTCCGCGCGGCCAACAAGGCGGCCGAGAACGTGTACCAGGCGGTGCGCCGCGATGGCCATCAGCGCAACGTGGTGGAGACCATGCAGACCCGCGAAGAGCTGTACGACCGCATCGGCTATCACGCCTTCGAGCAGCAGCTCGATGCGCTGTTCGCCGCGAAGAAATAAGCAGTACCCTGCACCATCAAGTTTCGGAGGGAAACATGAACGATACGACCGCAACCCCCACCTTCAAGCCGAAGAAGTCCGTCGCCCTGTCCGGCACCGCTGCCGGCAACACCGCGCTGTGCAGCGTGGGCCGCAGCGGCAACGACCTGCACTACCGTGGCTATGACATCCTGGACCTGGCCAACACCAGCGAATTCGAGGAAATCGCCTACCTGCTGGTGCACGGCAAGCTGCCGACCCGCGCCGAGCTGGTTTCGTACAAGGCCAAGCTGAAGTCGCTGCGTGGCATTCCGGCCGCGGTGAAGGCCGCGCTGGAAGAACTGCCGCCGTCGGCACACCCGATGGACGTGATGCGCACTGGTGTCTCCGTGCTCGGCTGCGTGGCGCCGGAGAAGGACGACCACAACCACCCAGGCGCGCGCGACATTGCCGACAAGCTGATGGCCTGCCTCGGCTCGATGCTGCTGTACTGGTACCACTGGAGCCACAACGGCCGTGCCATCGACGTGGAAACCGACGATGACTCGATCGGTGGCCACTTCCTGCACCTGCTGCACGGCGAGAAGCCGCAGGACTCGTGGGTGAAGGCGATGCACACCTCGCTGATCCTGTACGCCGAGCACGAGTTCAACGCCTCGACGTTCACCTGCCGCGTCATCGCCGGCACCGGCAGCGACATGTACAGCGCGATCTGCGGTGGCATCGGCGCACTGCGTGGCCCGAAGCACGGCGGCGCCAATGAAGTGGCGTTCGAAGTGCAGAAGCGCTACGACAACCCGGATGAAGCCGAGGAAGACATCAAGGCCCGCGTCGAGCGCAAGGAAGTGGTGATCGGCTTCGGCCACCCGGTCTATACCGTGTCCGATCCGCGCAACAAGGTGATCAAGGACGTGGCCCGCGAGCTGTCCGAAGAGCAGTCGAGCATGAAGATGTACGACATCGCCGAGCGCCTGGAATCGGTGATGTGGGACATCAAGAAGATGTTCCCGAACCTGGACTGGTTCAGTGCGGTCAGCTACCACATGATGGGCGTGCCGACCGCGATGTTCACTCCGTTGTTCGTGATCGCCCGCACCGCCGGCTGGAGCGCGCACATCATCGAGCAGCGCATCGACGGCAAGATCATCCGCCCGAGCGCCAATTACATCGGTCCGGAAGACCGCGACTTCGTCGCCATCGACAAGCGCGTCTGATCCACCTGCTGTACTCATCCGGCCGGCCGCGTGCCGGCCGGATGCTTTCGCCGCCGCACCGCCGGCACCCGGCCCGCCCCAAGCATTCCGCCAGCCCATGAATACCGATTACCGCAAGAACCTCCCCGGCAGCGCGCTGGACTATTTCGACGCGCGCGCCGCCGTCGATGCGATCCAGCCCGGCGCCTATGCCACTCTGCCGTACACCTCGCGCGTGCTGGCCGAGAACCTGGTGCGCCGCTGCGATCCGGCCACGCTCGGCGATTCGCTGAAGCAGCTGATCGAGCGCCGTCGCGACCTCGACTTCCCGTGGTTCCCGGCACGCGTGGTGTGCCACGACATCCTCGGCCAGACCGCACTGGTTGACCTGGCCGGCCTGCGCGATGCGATTGCCGACAAGGGCGGTGACCCGGCCAAGGTCAATCCGGTGGTGCCGGTGCAGTTGATCGTCGATCACTCGCTGGCGGTGGAATGCGGTGGCTACGATCCGCAGGCCTTCGAGAAGAACCGCGCCATCGAGGATCGCCGCAACGAAGACCGTTTCCACTTCATCGACTGGACCAAGCAGGCGTTCCAGAACGTGGACGTGATTCCGCCGGGCAACGGCATCATGCACCAGATCAACCTGGAGAAGATGTCGCCGGTGATCTACGTGCAGGACGGCGTGGCCTTCCCCGACACCTGCGTGGGCACCGACAGCCACACCCCGCACGTGGATGCGCTGGGTGTGATCGCCATTGGTGTGGGCGGCCTGGAAGCGGAGAACGTGATGCTCGGTCGTGCCTCGTGGATGCGGCTGCCGGACATCATCGGCGTCGAGCTGACCGGCAGGCCGCAGCCGGGCATCACCGCCACCGACGTGGTGCTGGCGCTGACCGAATTCCTGCGCAGGGAGCGCGTGGTCGGCGCGTACCTTGAATTCTTCGGCGAGGGGGCGGCGGCACTGACCATCGGTGACCGCGCCACCATCTCCAACATGTGCCCCGAATACGGCGCGACCGCCGCGATGTTCTACATCGACGGGCAGACCATCGATTACCTGCGCCTGACCGGCCGCGAGGAATCGCAGGTCGCGCTGGTGGAAAACTATGCGCGCACCACCGGCCTGTGGGCTGACGACCTGGCCACCGCACAGTACGAGCGCGTGCTGCGCTTCGACCTGTCCAGCGTGGTGCGCAACATGGCCGGCCCGTCCAACCCGCACAAGCGCGTGGCGACCGCCGAGCTGGCCGAGCGCGGCATCGCCGACGAGGCCAAGCTGGCAGCGGGCAAGGCCGAGCAGGCGCAGGGCCTGATGCCGGATGGCGCGGTGATCATCGCCGCCATCACCAGCTGCACCAACACCTCCAACCCGCGCAACGTGATCGCTGCCGGCCTGCTGGCACGCAAGGCCAACGAGCGCGGCCTGCTGCGCAAGCCGTGGGTGAAGTCCTCGCTGGCGCCGGGCTCGAAGGCGGTGCAGCTGTACCTGGAAGAGGCCGGACTGCTGCCGGACCTGGAAAAGCTGGGCTTTGGCATCGTCGCCTTCGCCTGCACCACCTGCAACGGCATGAGCGGCGCGCTCGATCCGGCCATCCAACAGGAGATCATCGACCGGGACCTGTACGCCACGGCCGTGCTGTCGGGCAACCGCAACTTCGATGGCCGCATCCACCCGTATGCGAAGCAGGCGTTCCTGGCGTCGCCGCCGCTGGTGATCGCCTATGCCATCGCCGGCACCGTGCGCTTTGACATCGAGAAGGACGTGCTGGGCGTGGACGCCGACGGCAACGAGGTGCGCCTGAAGGACATCTGGCCGAGCGACGCCGAGATCGACGCCGTGGTCAGGGCCTCGGTGAAGCCGGAGCAGTTCCGCCGCGTCTACAACCCGATGTTCAATGTGCGCGTGGAGCACGGCGCGACGGTCAGCCCGCTGTACGACTGGCGCCCGCAGAGCACCTACATCCGCCGCCCGCCCTACTGGGAGGGTGCACTGGCCGGTGAGCGCACGCTGGCAGGCATGCGGGCGCTGGCGGTGCTGCCGGACAACATCACCACCGATCACCTGTCGCCGTCCAACGCGATCCTGGCGTCCAGTGCCGCCGGCGAATACCTGGCGAAGATGGGCCTGCCGGAAGAGGACTTCAATTCCTACGCTACCCACCGCGGTGACCACCTGACCGCACAGCGCGCCACCTTCGCCAACCCGAAGCTGTTCAACGAAATGGTGCGCAACGACGATGGCAGCGTGAAGCAGGGTTCGCTGGCGCGCGTGGAGCCGGAAGGCAAGGTGATGCGCATGTGGGAAGCGATCGAGACCTACATGGAGCGCAAGCAGCCGCTGATCATCATCGCCGGTGCCGACTACGGCCAAGGCAGCTCGCGTGACTGGGCCGCCAAGGGCGTGCGCCTGGCAGGTGTGGAAGCGATCGTGGCCGAAGGCTTCGAACGCATCCACCGCACCAACCTGATCGGCATGGGCGTGCTGCCACTGGAGTTCAAGCCGGGCACCACCCGCCTGACCCTGGGCATCGACGGTACCGAGACCTTCGACGTGATCGGCGAGCGCACCCCGCGCGCCGACCTGACCCTGGTCATCCACCGCCGCGACGGCCAGGATGTGATCGTGCCAGTGACCTGCCGCCTGGACAGCGACGAGGAAGTGGCGATCTACGAAGCCGGTGGCGTGCTGCAGCGCTTCGCCCAAGACTTCCTGGAAGGGGCCAAGGTGGCGTGATACCGGCCTGAATGCCTGCCCCCGGAGGCCGGGGGCGGGCTTGTCCGACACCCGGGCAGGGCGCACACTGACTTGGCAAAAACTGCCAATGGAGAGTCTCATGGCCACCATGAACATTTCGCTGACCGACCCGCTCAAGCAGTTCGTGGACGAGGAAGTGCGTGAAGGCGGCTACTCCAGTACGTCGGACTACGTGCGTGACCTGATCCGCCAGCGCCAGCGCAGCAAGGCCGAAGAGCTGCTCAAGCAGTTGATAGCCGAGGGGCTGGCTTCTGGTCCAGGCGTTGCGGTGACGGCCGACACATTCGAGCGCATGCGTCGCGAACTGACCGAAAGGTTGGAGCGTGAAGGCGATTGAATGGCGGCCAAGGGCCGAAGCCGACGCAGCCGATGCCGCGCTGTGGTTTGCACGGCAGGGTGGGCTGGTACTGGGTCGGCGCTTTCTCGCCGAGTTGGAGACCACGCTTCAACGCATCGCCGTGTTTCCAGGCTCGGGTTCCACCCGGCACGCCGACCTCGCAGCACAGCTGCCGGTGCCGTTGCGGTTCATGCTGGTTCCGGGCTTCGAACGCTACCTCGTCTATTACCTCGATCTACCGGACCGCGTGGACATCATGCGTGTGTGGTGCGTTGATCGTGGTCTTGACGCACTGATGCAAGACATTTCCTGAAATTCAAACGCGTGGATTCGACGATGACCTTCCTCCCGCAACTCCGTATTCCCGCCACCTACATGCGCGGCGGCACCAGCAAGGGCGTGTTCTTCCGCCTGCAGGACCTGCCCGAAGCCGCTCAGGTACCGGGCGCCGCGCGCGATGCGCTGCTGATGCGCGTGATCGGCTCGCCCGATCCGTATGGCAAGCAGACCGATGGCATGGGCGGCGCCACCTCCAGCACCAGCAAGTGCGTGATCATCTCCACCGCCTCGGTGCCGGACCACGACGTGGACTATCTGTACGGCCAGGTCTCGATCGACACCGCCTTCGTCGACTGGAGCGGCAACTGCGGCAACCTCAGCACCGCGGTCGGCCCGTTCGCGATTGCCAATGGCCTGATCGATCCCGCCCGCGTGCCGCGCGATGGCCTGTGCACCGTACGCATCTGGCAGGCCAACATCGGCAAGACCATCATCGCCCACGTGCCGATGCGCGATGGCGAAGTGCAGGAGACCGGCGATTTCGAGCTGGATGGCGTGACCTTCCCGGCGGCCGAGATCCAGCTGGAATTCATCGATCCTTCTGATGACGGCGATGCGGGCGCGATGTTCCCGACCGGCAATCTCGTCGATACCCTGGAGGTGCCCGGCGTGGGCAGCTTCGAGGTGACCATGATCACGGCCGGCATCCCGACGATCTTTCTCAACGCCGCCGACCTGGGCTACACCGGTATCGAGCTGCAACCGGCGATCAACGAGGACAAGGGGGCGCTGGAGCGCTTCGAGAAGATCCGCGCCTACGGCGCCTTGCGCATGGGTCTGATCAAGAACCTGGAAGATGCGGCCACCCGCCAGCACACGCCGAAGGTGGCATTCGTTGCACCGGCTCAGGACTACGTGTCGTCCAGTGGCAAGGCGATTCCGGCGTCGGCCATCGACCTGCATGCGCGCGCGTTGTCGATGGGCAAGCTGCATCACGCGATGATGGGTACCGCCGCCGTAGCGATCGGTACCGCCGCGGCGATTCCGGGCACGCTGGTCAATCGCGCCGCCGGTGGCGGCGAACGCGAAGCGGTTACGTTCGGTCATCCCTCGGGCACGTTGCGCGTGGGTGCGCAGGCAGGTCTCGTTGACGGCCAGTGGACAGTGACCAAGGCCATCATGAGCCGCAGCGCCCGCGTATTGATGGAAGGCAAGGTGCGGGTGCCGGCCGAGTGATGCGTTGGTAAACGCCAACCAAGGTTGGCGACTACCGGGCCGCAGAGATCGATTGCTTTGGTAGATGCCAACCTTGGTTGGCATGGTGCACGGGCAACCGTGCACCGCAACGAGGAGATCGACGATGTCCGACAGCCACACCCCATCCAACGAGCGTGCAGCGTGGGATGCGCTGCTGGTGGACATCGTCGATTACGTACGCGACGCCCGCATCGACTCGCCGCTGGCCTTCCAGACCGCGCACTACTGCCTGCTTGATACGCTGGGCTGCGGCCTGGAAGCGCTGTCCTTCCCGGCCTGCAGCAAGCTGCTCGGTCCACTGGTGCCGGGCATCAGCGTGGTCAACGGCGCGCGCGTGCCGGGTACGCACTACGTGCTGGACCCGGTGCAGGCCGCCTTCAACCTCGGCGCAATGGTGCGCTGGCTGGATTTCAACGACACCTGGCTGGCTGCCGAGTGGGGCCATCCTTCCGACAATCTCGGCGGCATCCTGGCTGTTTGCGACTGGCTGGGGCGCAACGCGCAGGCCCTGCGCCGCCCGCCGCCGACCGTGCACGACGTGCTGCTGGCGATGATCAAGGCGCACGAGATCCAGGGCGTGCTGGCGCTGCAGAACTCCTTCAACCGGGTCGGGCTGGACCACGTGGTGCTGGTCAAGGTGGCCACCACGGCCGTGGTCGCGCAGTTGCTCGGGCTGGACCGCGAGCGCATGCTCAATGCGCTGTCGCTGGCCTGGGTCGATGGCCAAGCGCTGCGCACCTACCGGCACGCGCCCAACACCGGCTCGCGCAAGAGCTGGGCCGCTGGCGATGCGACCAGTCGTGGCGTGCGTCTGGCGCTGATGGCAGCCAGCGGCGAGATGGGCTATCCCAGCGTATTGAGTGCACCGACATGGGGTTTCGAGGCCGTATCCATGCACGGTCAGGCACTGACGCTGGGGCGACCGCTGGGCAGCTATGTGATGGAGAACGTGCTGTTCAAGATCAGCTACCCGGCCGAGTTCCACGGCCAGACTGCCGTGGAGGCGGCGGTCACGCTGCACCAGCAGCTGCGCGCGATGGAACGGCGGGTCGAGGACATCGCGCACATCGCCATCCGCACCCAGGAAGCCTGCATCCGTATCATCGACAAGCAGGGGTCGTTGCATAACCCGGCCGACCGCGATCACTGCGTGCAGTACATGGTCGCCATCGCGCTGCTGCACGGGCGGTTGACGGCCGAGGATTACGAGGACGACGTTGCCGCCGACCCGCGCATCGACGCACTGCGCGCGAAGATGGCCTGTCATGAGGATCCGCAGCTCAGCGCCGATTACCTGGACCCTGAGAAGCGCAGCATCGCCAACGGCCTGAGCGTGCGCTTCACCGATGGCACCGCGCTGCCGGAGGTGCTGGTGGAGTACCCGCTGGGCCACGCGCGCCGTCGCGAGGAAGGCATTCCGCTGCTGATGGACAAGTTCCGCCGGCACCTGGCCCACCGCTTCCCGACAGTCCAGCAGCAGCGCATCTGGGCCGCTTCACTGGACCCGGTGGCGCTGGCCGCGATGCCGGTGACCGACTACGTGGACCTGTACCTGCCGGGGTAGTTTGATCGGTAGTGCCGGCCGCTGGCCGGCAATCCCATCCAACCTGCCATGCCGGTTGCCGGCCAGCGGCCGGCACCACCCGCACCCGCGGCAATTGCCGAAATCGCGTCAACACCTTGACGCGGCCTGCCTATAATGGCCACCTCGATCAAGGAGTGACGACATGAGCGGTCCGGCACGGCGGAAGCGGTGGGGATGGGCGGCGGCGGTACTGGCAGGAGGCCTGTTGCTGGGCCTGGCCGGCTGCCGCAACGACAGCGGGCAGTTGCCCAAGGCCAGTGGCGAGGCGATCACCACCAAGGCCGAGCAGGTGAAGGAATTCACCCTTCTGCGCGCCTACCCGGACCAGAAGAATGACGGCCTGTCGCTGGCGCTGGAGTTCTCGCGCCCGCTGGTCGGCACCCAGGATTTCGACACGCTGGTGCGCTTCGAGGAGAAGGTCGGCACCGACGACAGCAGCTGGACGCTGTCCGATGACGGCCTGACCCTGCGCTACCCGTTCGTCGAGGCCGGCAAGGAATTCAGCCTGGTGGTCTCGCCGGACCTGCTGGCCGCCGATGGCAGCCGACTGGGCAAGGAACTGAAGCAGAAGGTGTTCAGCGGCGAGCTGAAGCCGGTGGTTGGGTTCGCCTCGCAGGGCAGCGTGCTGCCGGCCAAGGACAGCCGTGGCCTGCCGGTGGTCTCGGTGAACGTGCCGGAAGTGGACGTCGAGTTCCTGCGCGTGCGCGAGAAGGACCTGCCGACCTTCTTCAGCCAGTACCAGCGCGGTGGCCGCCGTGGCAGCTGGGAGCTCAGCAGCGACTACGAGCGCAGCCCGATCAACAAGCTGGCCGAGCCGGTCTACGTCAACCGCTTCATCCTTGGCGGCAAGCAGAACGAGCGGGTGCTGACCTACCTGCCGACCCAGGACATCAAGGAACTGCAGGAGCCGGGCCTGTACTTCGCACTGCTCAAGCGCACCGGCGACTATGAGGGCGAATTCGATACCGCGTTCTTCTCGGTCAGTGACATCGGCCTGCACACCCGCGCCTACAAGGACAAGCTGTTCGTGCATACCGCCGGTCTCAAGGACGGCGCGCCGCTGAAGGGCATCGACCTGCGCGTGCTCGACGCCAAGGGCGAGGTGGTGCTGAAGGGCAGCACCGACGGCAACGGCAATGCGCTGCTGAACTACACCCTGGATGCCACCCACGTGCTGGTCGCCAGCAGCGGCAAGGACACCAGCTTCCTGCCGTTCAACCAGCCAGCGCTGGACCTGAGCGAATTCGCCGTGGCCGGCCGCGACAACGCATGGTTCGATGTCTATGCCTGGTCCGGCCGCGACCTGTACCGCCCGGGCGAGACCGTGCGCCTGTCCGCGCTGCTGCGTGACAACGATGGCAAGCCGGTCAAGGCGCAACCGGTGTTCCTGCGCCTGAAGCAGCCCGACGGCAAGACGTTCCGCGAGACCCGCCTGCAGCCGGGTGACCAGGGCTACATCAATTTCGAGCAGGTGATCCCCGCCGAGGCGCCGACCGGGCGCTGGCAGGTCGAGTTCCGCACCGACCCGGCCAGCAAGGAAGCGATCCAGGGCATGACCCTGCGCATCGAGGAGTTCCTGCCCGAGCGCATGAAACTGGACCTGGACAGCGCGCAGAAGACGCTGAAGCCGGGTGAGGACCTGCGCCTGCAGGCCAATGGTGCCTATCTGTACGGGGCACCGGCCGATGGCAACCGCTTCACCGCGCGCATGGCGGTGGCCGCCGAGCAGCAGCCGGTGGAAGGCCTGCCGGGCTACTTCTTCGGTGACCCGACCCTGCAGCTGCCGCGCGAAGCCAAGGACGTGATCGACACCACGCTGCCGGCCAACGGCCAGCTGCGCGAGGACGTGGCATTGCCGGAAGAGGCGGCCAAGGCCAAGGCACCGATTGCCGTGGTGCTGTCCGGCAGCCTGTATGAAACCGGTGGCCGCACGGTCACCCGTACCCTGAAGCGGGTGATGTGGCCGGCCAATGCGCTGGTCGGCGTGCGCCCGCTGTTCAACCCCGAGGACGGTGCCGACTCCAACGGCAACGCGCGCTTCGAGCTGATGCGCGTGGATGCCACCGGCGCGCCTCAGCCGGCCAAGGGCCTGAAGATCACCCTGGTGCGGGAACTGCGCGACTACCACTGGACCTTCAACGACAACCGTTGGGACTACGATTTCACCCGCCGTTTCGAGAACAAGGAAACGCGCACCGTCGATGCCGGCGGCAGCGCGGTCGCCTTCGATTTCCCGGTGGAGTGGGGCGAGTACCGCGTGGACGTGTTCGATCCGTCCACCGGCCTGACCAGCCGCTACCCGTTCCGCGCCGGCTGGAGCTGGGGCGATGACAACCGCGGCCTGGACGCGCGCCCGGACAAGGTCAAGCTGGGCCTGGACAAGACCGGCTACAAGGCCGGCGACACCCTGGAAGTGACGGTGACCCCGCCGCATGCCGGCAAGGGCATCCTGATGGTCGAGACCGACCGCATGCTGTACGTGCAGGACATCGAGGCCAAGCCGGGTTCGACCTTCAAGATTCCGGTCACCGCTGACTGGGAACGCCACGACGTCTACATCACCGCGCTGGTGTTCCGTGGCGGCAGTGCGCCGAGCAAGATCACTCCGGCCCGTGCCGTGGGTGTGGTGCATGTGCCGATGGACCGCAAGGGCCGCACCGTGGCCGTCGGCCTGGCCGCGCCCAAGCAGATGCGCCCGGAGCAGGACCTGCCGGTGACGGTCAGCGCACCACAGTTGGCCGGCAAGATGGCGCACGTCACCGTCTCGGCGGTGGACGTGGGCATCCTCAACATCACCCGTTTCCCGGTGCCCGACGCCGGCGCGCACTTCTTCGCCCAGCGTCGCCTCGGCATCGATGCCTATGACATCTACAGCCGGGTGATCGAGAGCTTCGATGGTGGCAGCGGCAAGCTGAAGTTCGGTGGCGACATGGCACTGCAGGCATTGCCGCAGGCCAAGCGCCCGACCGCGCGCGTGCAGACCGTGGACCTGTTCTCCGGCCCGGTGCAGCTCGATGCCAAGGGCAATGCCCGCATCCGCCTGAAGGTGCCGGATTTCAACGGCACCCTGCGGGTGTCGGCGCTGGTCTACAGCGATGACCAGTACGGCAAGCGCGACGTGGAAACCATAGTACGCGCGCCGATCCTGGCCGAAGCCAGCATGCCGCGCGTCCTGGCCCCGGGCGACCGCAGCACCGTGACCCTGGACGTGCAGAACTTCACCGGCAAGCCGGGGCAGTTCAACGTGAAGGTGGAAAGCGAGGGCCCGTTGAACTTGGGTGAGGGCAGCCGCAGCGTGCAGTTGAATGCCGATGCCAAGACCACGCTGAGTTTCCCGCTGTCCGCGCGTGAGGGCCACAGCGTAGCCAAGGTGCGGGTGCGGGTGGACGGCAACGGCTTCAAGGCCGATCGCCGTTACGACCTGCCGGTGCGTGCGGCGTGGCCGCAGGTGCTGCGCTCGCAGGTGCGCACGCTTGATCCGTTGGCCGCGGTCAGCCTCGACAACAGCCTGACCGACGGCCTGATGGCCGAGTCGGTGAACGCGCGCCTGCTGGTCAGCCCGCTGCCGCCAATCCCGTTCGCCAGTGCACTGCAGGGCGCGCTGAATTATCCATATGGCTGTGCCGAGCAGACCACCAGCAAGGGTTACGCGGCGCTGATCCTGGACCAGGCGACGTCGTCGATGCTCGGTGCCGACGGCCTGGATGCCAAGACCCGTCGCGAGCGCATGGAAGGTGCGTTCGGTCGCCTGGCGTCGATGCAGGTGGCCAACGGCAACTTCTCGATGTGGGGTGACGACGGCTACGTGAACCCGTGGCTGACCCCGTACATCGCCGAGTTCCTGCTCGACGCCAAGGATGCCGGTTTCGCGGTGCCCGACAACGTGCTGCAGAAGGCGCTCAACCGGCTTAGCGAGGATCTGCTGTCCGGCGGCAACCAGTTCTACGGCCAGGACGACCGCGAGAAGCTGAAGTTCGCCAACCAGGCCTATTCGGGCTATGTGCTGGCCCGGGTCAACCGGGCGCCGCTGGGTACCCTGCGCACGCTGTATGACAACGAGCGCAGCAAGGCGGTGGGCGGCTTGTCTCTGGTCCATCTGGGCGTGGCGTTGTCGCTGCAGGGCGATGCCAAGCGTGGCCAGGCCGCGCTGGCGGCGGCCTTCGCCAAGTCCAGCAGCGAGCGCCCCTCGTACTTCGGCGACTACGGCAGTGCGATCCGCGATGACGCGCTGATGATCGCGCTGACCCACGAGAACAAGCTGGCCAAGCCCGCCTGGGACGCACGTGCGGTCGATCTCGGCCGTGGCCTGGATGCCCGCCGCAATGCCGGCTGGATGTGGCTGAGCACGCAGGAACAGGTGGCGATTGCACGTCTCGGCAAGGCCCTGGCCGCCAACCAGAAGGCGCTGGTGGCCGGTGAACTGGTGATCGGTGGCAACAGCGAAGCCATCGGCGAGCGCAAGCTGTTCGGCCGCAACTTCAGCGCCAGTGAGCTGGCCAGCGGTGTGCGCTTCACTCCGCAGGGGCAGCCGCCGATGTTCGCCAGCATCGACGTGGCCGGCATCCCGCGCAGCGCACCGGCGCCGGACAACAGCGTGCTGGGTATTGAACGGAGCTACTTCGGTACCGATGGCAAACCGTGGTCGCCGCGACCGCTGAAGGAAGGCGAAGCACTGATCGTGCGCGTCACCGTCACCGCCGACACCACGATGCCCGATGCGCTGCTGACCGACCTGCTGCCGGCGGGCCTGGAGATCGAGAACTTCAACCTGGGCGACGCCAAGCAGTGGGCCGATGTGGTGGTCGATGGCATCACCATCAGCGACCGCGGTGAAGCGGCCGATACCAAGCACGAGGAGTTCCGCGACGACCGCTACGTGGCTGCGCTGAAGCTCTCGCGTGGCAGCAAGGCCAACGTGTTCTACCTGGTGCGCGCGGTGACCCCGGGTACCTACTCGGTGCCGCCACCGCTGGTGGAGGACATGTACCGGCCGCAGCTGCGCGGCGTTGGCCGCAGCAACCCGACCACGATCACGGTGGTACAGCCGTGACCGCGCGGACGGGCCGCGACGGCGCGGCCCGTCCTGCTGGCAACCTGCAATGAAGAACAGGATGACGACCCGGCTGGCAGCCCTGCGCCGCCGGCTGCAGCCTCTGTGGCCGTGGCTGCGCTGGGGCATGGCCGCCACGCTGGCGCTGCTGCTGGTGCTGGATTTCGCCTTCCCGCCCCCGCTGCCGAAGCAGCGCGAAACCAGCACTCTGGTGGTGGCCGCCGACGGCACGCCACTGCGTGCGTTCGCCGATGCCGAGGGCGTGTGGCGTTATCCTGCCTCGATCGACAGCGTCTCGCCGCTGTACCTGCAGGCGTTGCTGACCTACGAAGACCGCTGGTTCTGGCGCCATCCGGGGATCAACCCGGTGGCGATGCTGCGTGCCAGCGGCCAGCTGCTGCGCGGCGGCCGCATCGTGTCCGGCGGTTCGACCCTGACCATGCAGGTGGCGCGCATTCTCGACCCGCACTCGCGCACGCCTTGGGGCAAACTCAAGCAGATGCTGCGCGCGGTGCAGCTGGAAGTGCACCTGAGCAAGCAGCAGATCCTGGCCCTGTATCTGGAGCGCGCGCCCTACGGCGGCACCATCGAAGGCGTGGAAGCGGCCAGCTGGGCCTATCTGGGCAAGCCGGCGGCGCAGCTGTCCCATGCCGAGGCCGCGTTGCTGGCCGTGCTGCCGCAGGCGCCGAGCCGGCTGCGCCCGGACCGCCACCCGGAAGCGGCACAGAAGGCACGCGACAAGGTGTTGTCTCGCATGGCCGAGCTGGGCGCGTGGACAGCCGAAGAGGTGGATGATGCGCGCATCGAGAACGTGGTGGCGCGCTCGCTGCGGCCGCCGCTGCACGCCGCGTTGCTGGCGCAGAGGCTGCATTCAGCGCAGCCGGGCAAAGCGCGCATCCAGAGCAGCATTGATATCGGCCTGCAGCGCACGCTGGAGGAACGCGTGGCCAGCTATTTCTCGACGCTGCCCGAGCGCACCTCGGCCGCGCTGCTGGTGGTCGACAACCAGACGCTGCAGGCGCGTGCCTATGTCGGCACCCTGTCCTTCGGCGACCGCCAGCGGCTCGGCCACGTGGACATGGTGCAGGCCTGGCGCTCGCCGGGCTCCACGCTCAAGCCGTTCCTGTATGCGATGGCGCTGGATGATGGCCTGATCCATTCGGAAAGCCTGCTGGTCGATGCGCCGCAGAGTTTCGGCAGCTACCGCCCCGGCAACTTCGACATGGCCTTCAACGGGCCGATCGGCGCGTCCAGCGCTTTGCGGTTGTCACTGAACGTGCCCTCGGTGGACCTGCTGCAGCGGGTCGGCGCCGCGCGCTTCGCTGCACGTCTGTCGCACGCGGGCATCCAGCTGCGCTTCCCGCCAGGCAGTACGCCCAATCTGTCGCTGATCCTGGGCGGCACCGGCGCGCGGTTGGAAGACCTGGTCGGCGCGTTCGCCGCGCTCAACCGCAACGGCATCGCCGGGCGCGTGCGCTACACCGATGACGAGCCGATGATCGAGCGGCGCCTCGCTTCGCCCGGCGCCAGCTGGATCGTGCGCGAGATGCTGGAATCGAATCCGCGGCCGGGGTACAGCGTCGGGACGTTCGATGTCGGTGGCCGCCCGCGCGTGGCGTGGAAGACCGGCACCAGCTACGGGTACCGCGATGCGTGGGCGATTGGCAGCACCCGCCACTACACCGTGGGCGTGTGGGTGGGCCGGCCGGACGGCACACCGCTACCGGGCCAGTACGGCGCGGTGACCGCGCTGCCGCTGATGTTCGAGGTGGTGGACAGCCTGCCGCGCCAGCGCGGTGACTCGGCCGCTGCGCCGATGCCGGCCAGCGTCAGCCAAGAAGACATCTGCTGGCCGACTGGTGAGCGTGCCGAAGGCCTGCCTGCTGCGCTCTGCCAGCGGCTGATGCCAGCCTATCTGCTGGAAGGCGCGGCACCACCGACCTTCCCCGAGCGCGAAGCACGGCGCTGGCAACCAGGTCGGCAGCGCTACCTTGCCGATGCGCGTACCGGTCTGCGCGTGTCAGCCGATTGCCGCTTGCCGCACGAAGAAGTCGCGCGCGAGATCGCGCGCTGGCCAGCGTTGCTGTCGCCATGGCTGTCCAAGGCCACGCGCGAAGCCTCGCAGCTCCCGGCGCTGGCGCCGGACTGCCGTGATGATGGCCGCGAGGCCAGCGTTGCGCTGCACATCGATGGGCTCAACGATGGCGCCACGCTGGCGCGCGCGCCGAATTCGGAACATGGCGTACGCCTGCAGCTGCGCGCGCTGGGCAGCGAGCAGGCGGTGGAGTGGCTGCTGGATGGACGCTGGATTGCACAGACCCACGGCGCGCAGCTGATGCAGCGAGAGTTCGCCGAACCCGGCACGCACACCCTGACCGCGTTGGCAGCCGACGGCGCCTGGACGCAGGTGCGGTTCAACGTCCTGCGCTAGATGCCGACCTTGGATGGCACTTCCCGCATGTCGTCATGCTGTTGTAGAGCCGAGCCCATGCTCGGCTGCTCCTGCGACGTGCGTGCAGCGGTCAGCCGAGCATGGGCTCGGTTCTACAACGCCGTAGATGGCAGCGATCGCGTGGCGTAGCGATTACTCCCCGATCCACCCGTCCAGCAGGTCGGCGAACTCGTCGGCATGTTCTTCCTCCTGCGCCAGGATCTCTTCAAGGATGCGCTTGGTGGTGGTATCGCGGTCACCGATGAAGTTGATCATCTCGCGATAGCTGTCGATGGCGATGCGCTCGGCCACCAGGTTCTCGCGCACCATGTCGCGCAGGTCGCTGCCTTCCTTGTATTCGGCGTGCGAACGCGCGGTCAGCGTATCCGGGTTGAGATCCGGCTCGCCGCCCAGCTGGACGATGCGCTCGGCCAGCTTGCCGGCATGCGCCTGCTCCTGCTGTGCATGCTCGAGGAACTCGGCTTTCACCGCGTCGGCCAGCATGCCCTTGGCCATGAAGTAGTGCCGGTAGTAGCGCAGAACGCAGACGTACTCGGTGGCCAGTGCGTCGTTGAGCAGCTTGATCACCACCTCGCGGTCAGCGCTGTAGCTGTCGGTGATCGCACCATCTTCGATGTTGCGCCGGGCGCGTTCGCGCAGGGTCTTGCGGTCGCTGATGCCGGCAATTTCCGCGGCGGGCTTGCTGGCTTTGGCTGGCTGCGTGGACATGGCTGGCCGTTTCCTTCTGCGGTGGGGAATCAGGTGGGGAGATGCTCCAGCACGTACTCGGCCGAAGACACTTCGAACTGGCCGGGCTGTTCAACCCAGGCCTCTCGAACTACGCCGTCGTCGACGTACAGGGCAAAACGACGCGAGCGGATTCCCATGCCCGACGCGCTCGCATCAAGCTCCAGACCCAAGGCGCGGGTCAGCTCGGCATTGCCGTCGGACAGCATCAGAAGGCCGTCGGGCACGCTCTGGTCGGCGGCCCAGGCCTTCATCACGAACGGGTCGTTGACGGCCATGCAGTAGACGTCGATGCCGCGCTGGCGGAAGGCCTCGAACTTTTCGACGTAGCCGGGAAGGTGACGTGCCGAGCACGTCGGGGTGAACGCGCCGGGCACGGCGAACAGCACCACCTTGCGCGCATCGAACAACGAATGCGTATCAAGCGTTTCAATGCCCTCGCGGATGCGCTTGAGGGTCACTTCCGGAATGCGGTCGCCGACATGGATGGTCATGGGAACTCCTTGCTGGGGCAGGCTAGTGGGCCGGATGGGAGAGGGGCGTCAAGACATTGGAAACCCGGTGTGCAGGCTCCATCTTCCGGCTTTGTGGCAGGGGCTTCCAGCCACAGCGTGGCGCACGGGGATGGCAGCCGCATTGCGCAGGATCAGTCGGCCTCACCGGGGCCGCACGAGGGGCGGCGTAGCCTCGCAGGCGCGTAGAATGAACCCGGGGCGGCGCCACCGGCGCGGCCGAAGCGAATCGAGGTAGCTGGATGGAATTCAAGGATTACTACGCCACCCTGGGGGTGGAACCGAGCGCGGGCGAGGCGGAGATCAAGACCGCCTACCGCCGGCTGGCACGCAAGTACCACCCGGACGTCAGCAAGGAGGCCGGGGCCGAAGACAAGTTCAAGGCGGTCAACGAGGCCTACGAGGCGCTGCGTGATCCGGAAAAGCGCGCGGCCTACGACCAGCTGCGCGCGCAGGGCTATCGCCCGGGCGAGGAGTTCAACGTACCCCCGAACTACGGTGGCGCCGGTGGTTTCAATTTCGAGGAAGTGTTCGGTGGCGGCGGCCCCAACGGCGGCTTCAGCGACTTCTTCGAAAGCCTGTTCGCGCGCCAGCGCGGTGGAGCGGGCGCGGGGGGCGGTCCGGGCTTCAGCAGCCAGGGCCATGCGCCCAACCGCGATACCCGCGCCAAGCTGTCGGTGCCACTGGAAGCGGCCTACAGCGGCGACAGCCTGCGCATCACCGTCAACGGCAAGCAGCTGGACGTGCGCGTGCCCAAGGGCATCCGCCCGGGCCAGGTGATCCGCTTGGCAGGGCAGGGCAACCATGGCGGCAATCTGCTGCTGGAGGTGGAATACGCCGCCCACCCGCAGTTCGAGGTCGATGGTCGCAACATCCTCTATACGCTGCCGCTCACGCCGTGGCAGGCCGCGCTGGGCACCAGCATCAGCGTGCCGACCCTGGGTGGTGCGGTGGAACTCAAGATTCCGGCCGATTCCGATGCCGGCCGCAAGCTGCGCCTGCGTGGCCGTGGCCTGCCGGGCAGCCCGGACGGCGACCAGATCGTCGAAATCGAGATCGTGGCCCCGGCCGCGACCGACGAGGCGCAGAAGAAGGCCTACCGGAACCTGGCCAAGGCGTTTGGCGAGACGATCTGAGACGCCTTCCGGTAGTGCCGGCCGCTGGCCGGCAGAGGTTTGATTGCCGGCCAGCGGCCGGCACTACCGCGCGCGTCTCAGCCCTGGCCCGCGAACACGCGCTCCAGCACCTCGGACAGTTCATCTTCCGAGAACGGCTTGGTGATGTAGGCCTTGGCGCCCTGGCGCATGCCCCACATGCGGTCGGTGTCCTGGTCCTTGGTGGTCACCAGGATCACCGGGATATGCCGGGTCGCCTCGTCGCGGGCGAGGGTACGGGTGGCCTGGAAGCCGTTGAGGTTGGGCATCACCACGTCCATCAGGACCAGGTCGGGCAGCTCGGCCTTGGCGGTTTCGACCCCGGCGGCGCCATCGGTGGCGGTCAGGATCTGGTGCCCGAGCTTCTCGACGATGCGCTGTATCCCCAACAGCTGCGACGGTGAGTCGTCGACGATCAGAATGCGTGCCATGTTGTTCCCCATGTAATGCCCGCAGTGTAGTGCGGGCCCATTACCGGCGGGAGGGCCGCGTCTGCCGTCCGTCGCCTGCCTGCGACGTTCAGTCGATCCGTACCACGGTGCGACCCAGCGAACCGCCCGCCAGCATCCGTTCGAATACGGCGGGAAGGCCATCGAGGCCGACTTCGGCGGTGCAGATGCGGTCCAGGTGCTGCGGCTTCCAGTCACTACCCAGCCGCGACCACACTTCCTCACGCAGTCCGCGTGGCGCATTGGCCGAGGACACGCCCAGCAGCGAGACACCGCGCAGGATGAACGGCATCACCGTCATGTCCAGCGTCGGACTGGCTGCCAGGCCGGCACTGACGACGCTGCCGTAGGGCACGGTCTGCGCCAGCAGGCTGGCCAGCATGTCGCCTCCGGCATTATCGAGGCCACCCCCGAAGCGGGCCGACTGCAGCGCGCCGGTGTCGGCCAGCGCGTCGCGCGGCAGTACCTCGGCGGCGCCGATGCTGCGCAGGAATCCTGCCTGGTCCGGCTTGCCGCTGACCGCGTGCACGCTGTAGCCGGCACGGCTGAAGATGGACAGCGCCAGCGCACCGACACCGCCGCTGGCACCGGTGACCGCCAGCGGGCCGAGTTCCGGGGTCTGCCGGTTGTCCTGCATGCGCAGCAGGGCCAGCGCCGCAGTGAAGCCGGCGGTGCCCAGCACCATCGCCTCGCGTGGGGTCAGCCCGGCCGGCTGGGCGATCACCGCGCGCGATTCCAGCCGCACGTACTGACTGTAGCCGCCATCGCGGGTCTCGCTGAGGCCGCAGCCGGTGGCCAGCACCGCGTCGCCTTCACGCCAGTCCGGGTCGGTGCTGGCGACCACGGTGCCGGCCACATCGATGCCGCCCACCAGCGGGAAGCGGCGCAGGATCTTCCCTTTTCCAGTACCGGCCAGCGCGTCCTTGTAGTTGACCGAGGACCAGTGGGCGCGGATCAGCACCTGGCCGGGGTTGAGGTCGTCGACCCCGAGCCGGACCAGGCCGCTGCGATAGCCGGCGTCGTCGTTTTCGATGCGGAAGGCGGTGAACGGGGTGGTGGGGGCCATCGGCGTTGCCTGACTTCGAGGAAAACGCCACCTTACCCCGTTGCCCCCCTTTCGATCCTGCCGATCCGCCCCATCTTGTATGATCGGTGATGGTTTCACGGCTGGCGGTGCGGGAAGGGCCCGCGCCGCAGCCCAAATCTTGATGGAGCGTGCATGGCCTGGAATACACCCGGCGGCAACAAGGGCGGACAAGGCCCCGAGGACAATCGACGCGGGCCGTTCGGGTCACGCGGCGGTGGCAATGGTGGTGGCTGGGGCGGTTTGCCCGGGCCGCTGAAGGACCTGTTCGACGGCGGCATCGTGCGTTGGGTGGTGGCAGCCGTGGTGCTGCTGGTGCTGTTCTCCAGCTTCCAGCTGATCGGCGAACAGCAGCGCGGTGTGGTGCTGCGCTTCGGCCAGTTCTCGCGCATTCTGCAGCCCGGCCCGAACTTCAAGCTGCCCTGGCCGATCGAATCGGTCACCAAGGTCAATGCCACCGAGATCAAGACGTTCTCGATCCAGGTGCCGGTGCTGACCCGCGACGAGAACATCGTCAACGTCTCGCTGAACGTCCAGTACCGCATCGACGATCCGCAGCAATACCTGTTCGGCACCGTGGATGCCAACCAGGTGCTGGAGCAGTCGGCGCAGAGCGCCGTGCGCGAGGAAGTTGGCCGCGCCGACCTCAACGCCGTGCTGAACAACCGTGGTCCGCTGGCCGTCGCCGCCGAGGAGCGCCTGCAGGCGCTGCTGAAGGCGTTCAAGACCGGCCTGACCGTGACCGGCCTGACCCTGCAGGACGCCCGTCCGCCGGAGGAAGTGAAGCCGGCCTTCGACGAGGTCAACGGTGCCCAGCAGGTCAAGGAACGCCTGATCAACGAAGCCCAGGCCTACGCCGCCAAGGTCGTGCCGGAAGCCCGGGGCCAGGCCTCGCGCGCCCGTACCACTGCCGAAGGCTACAAGCAGGCCGTGGTGTCCAAGGCCGAGGGTGACGCGCAGCGCTTCAGCCTGTTGCAGGCCCAGTACAAGGACGCTCCGGAAGTGACCCGCAAGCGCCTGTGGCTGGAGACCGTGCAGCAGGTGCTGAGCGAGAACCGCAAGGTGATCGGTGGCGATGGCCGCCAGCTGATCTACGTGCCGATGACCGGCGATACCCGTCCCAGCACGTCGGCTCCGGCCGCAGTGGCCAACCCGGACGTGGTGATGCCGTCGCTGCCGGGTGCAGCGGCGGAAGCTTCCCGTGATCCGGGCCGGCCGGTGGGCCGCCCGACCGGGCGACCGAGCGGCCGTGAGGAGGGCAGCCGATGAAGAGTCCTATCTGGATCGCCGTGATCGTGGCGGTGGTGCTGGGCCTGCTCGGCTCGGTGTACGTGGTCCGTGAGGACCAGACCGCCATGGTGCTGAACCTGGGCAAGGTGGTGCGTTCGGACATCAAGCCGGGCCTGCACTTCAAGGTGCCGGTGGTGGAAACGGTGAAGGTCTTCGACCGCCGCTTCCAGGTGCTCGACACTGCGCCGGCGCGCTACTTCACCGCCGAGCAGAAGGACGTCAGCGTCGACTTCTTCGCCATCGGCTACATCTCCAACGTGGGTGACTACTTCCGTGCCACCGGCGGCGACCCGCGTGTGGCCAACGCCCGCCTGGCGCCGATCATCACCGACTCGCTGCGCAACCAGATCAACTCGCGCACCCTGCAGCAGCTGGTGTCCGGCGACCGCAGCGAGCTGATCGCCGAGCAGCTGAAGGGCATCAACGAAGCGGTGGCTGGCCTGGGCATGCAGATGATCGACCTGCGCATCAAGCAGGTGGACCTGCCGACCGACAGCCAGGTGATCAACGACGTGTACGAGCGCATGCGCGCCCAGCGCAAGCAGGAAGCGGCCAAGCTGCGTGCGGAGGGCGAGGAGCAGTCGCTGACCATCCGTGCCCAGGCCGACCGCGACAGCACCGTGCTGATCGCCGAGGCCGAGCGTGATGCGCAGCGCCTGCGCGGTGAAGGCGATGCCGAGGCGGCCCGCATCTATGGCAAGGCCGGCTCGGCCGATCCGTCGTTCTATGCGTTCTACCGCAGCCTGGAGGCCTACCGTGGCTCCATGACCGACGGCAATGGCGTGATCGTGCTCGACAAGAACGACCCGTTCCTGCAGTACCTGAAGAACGACCGCTGAGGTCGCAGGGCACTACCCCACGGGGCCCGGCCAGACGCCGGGCCCCGTGCTTTTTCCGGAGTCCCCCATGAAAGATCTGTTCGCCGCCGTCTGCCTGGTCGCGGTGCTCGAAGGCCTGTTCCTGTTCGTGGCGCCGTTCGCCTGGAAGCGCATGGCCGAACGCCTGCTGGACCTGCCCAGCCCGGCCCTGCGCAGCTTCGGGGGGCTGGTGCTGCTGGCCGGCCTGAGCCTGCTGTGGTGGGCGCGGCATTGAGAGGGTAGTGCCGGCCGCTGGCCGGCAACCCGGGATTGCCGGCCAACGGCCGGCACGACCGGGCGGGGCGGCTGACCGGCCGGTGAAGCCGTCCGTCGGAAAGGTGGCACCCGACCCCGGAAACCCGGATAATGCACAAAAGCCGGACGGGCCTCCCCGTCCGGCTTTTTCCGTGTCTGGGCCTTCCATCGCCGGCCGCTCCCCGTTTGGAGCCGCCCTCCAGGTGCTGGCCAGCCCCGCCACGGTTTACCCGTCCGCGGCCCCGATGGCCGCTACAAATCGAGGAGCCCGTCATGGGTCAGTCTGTCGTAGTGTTGGGTGCCCAGTGGGGCGATGAAGGCAAGGGCAAGATCGTCGATCTGCTCACTGAGGAAATCGGCGCCGTCGTGCGCTTCCAGGGCGGCCACAATGCAGGCCACACCCTGGTCATCAACGGCAAGAAGACCGTTCTGCACCTGATCCCGTCGGGCATCCTGCGTGACGACGCGCTGTGCCTGATCGGCAATGGCGTGGTGATCTCGCCGGCCGCGCTGCAGAAGGAAATCGCCGAGCTGGAAGGCTCCGGCGTGGAAGTGCGTTCGCGCCTGAAGATCTCCCCGGCCGCGCCGCTGATCATGCCGTACCACATCGCCCTGGACCAGGCGCGCGAGCGCGCTGCCGGTGGCAAGGCAATCGGCACCACCGGCCGTGGCATCGGCCCGGCCTACGAAGACAAGGTGGCGCGCCGCGGCATCCGCATCGCCGACCTGCACTACCCGAAGCAGCTGGAAGAACTGCTGCGCACTGCGCTGGACTACCACAACTTCGTGCTGACCAAGTATCTGAACACCGATGCGGTCGACTTCCAGAAGACCTTCGACGAGGCGCTGGCCTTCGGCGAATACGTGCAGCCGATGAAGTCCGACGTGGCCGGCATCCTGCACGACCTGCGCAAGCAGGGTAAGCGCGTGCTGTTCGAAGGCGCGCAGGGTGCGCTGCTGGACATCGATCACGGCACCTACCCGTACGTCACCAGCTCCAACACCACCGTCGGTGGTGCGCTGGCCGGTTCCGGCGTCGGCGCCGATTCGATCGACTACGTGCTGGGCATTGCCAAGGCGTACGCCACCCGCGTCGGCGGCGGCCCGTTCCCGACCGAACTGGACGACGAAGTCGGCCAGGGCATCCGTGACCGCGGCGCCGAGTACGGCGCTTCGACCGGCCGCCCGCGTCGCTGCGGCTGGATGGACATCGTCGCGCTGAAGCGCGCCGTGGCCATCAACGGCATCAGCGGCCTGTGCATCACCAAGCTGGACGTGCTGGACGGCATGGAAAAGCTGAAGGTCTGCATCGCCTACGAATACAACGGCAAGCGCACCGAGTACGCGCCGCTGGACGCGCAGGGCTGGGAAGAATGCACCCCGGTGTACCTGGAGTTCCCGGGCTGGAGCGAGAACACCCACGGCATCACCCAGTGGGACGACCTGCCGCCGGCCGCACGCGCCTACCTGCGTTCGCTGGAAGAGCTGGCCGGCTGCCCGATCAGCATCGTCTCCACCGGCCCGGACCGCGACCACACCATGGTCCTGCAGGATCCGTTCGCCTGAGGGCGTGACTGGTAGCGCCGGGCCACGCCCGGCGTCGCTGAAAGAAAAAGCCCCGCGAAAGCGGGGCTTCTTCATTACCGTGTGGGCAGGCCAGCGGGGAAGCGACGCGATGACCAGCATGCCAGCGTGAAAGGCGAGACGGTTCTGTTCGTGCTGGTCCCAGGGGCTGTCTTGGCGGTGTTCACCTTCACCTTGCGGCGCTGGCAGCGCCGGCCGTCGAAGCAGGCGGCTTCAGCAACGGGTACGGGTTGATGGATTTGCCCTTCCACCACTGTTTTTCCGGTCCCAGCACGTGCACCTCGAAGTGCAGGTGCGGCGCGTCGGCGCTGGCGTTACCGGTGCTGCCGACGTAGCCGATCACCTCCCCGCGCTTGATCACCTGCTTCTCGGCCAGGCCATCGGCATAGCGCTGCAGGTGCGCGTAGTAGTAGCACCAGCGTCCACTGGGCTCGAACTGATAAATCGTCAGGCCACCGCGCTTGCTGTCGAACAGCTTTTCTACCGTGCCGTCGGCCACCGCGAGTACCGGAGTACCCGCATCGGCCATGATGTCGATGGCATCGTGCACGCGGCCCTCGCTGCGTGCATCGGTGAACGTGTCGCGCAGCTGGGACGCCTGGATGCCCTGCACCGGCAGCAGCAGACCGGCTGGCGCATCGGTGGCGTTGGACGGCGGCACGGCCGTGGGAGCCGGGGCGTCCACGCCCGGCGTTGCAGCCGCAGCCACCGCAGGTTGCACTGCGGGCGGGGCAACCGCCACCGGCTCACCTGCATCGCGGTGCAGCCACCAGCCCACTCCCACGCCCAGCAGCACGCCCAGCACGATCAGCTGCGAAAGGCGCATCGGCTCACTCCTGCATCACCACGGGCACCGAAGTATCCACCGCATCGGCCACGCGCAGCGCATCCCAGTTGGTCATGCGCACGCAGCCATGCGATTCTGTCTTGCCGACGTGGCCGGGTTCGGGTGTGCCATGCAGGCCGTAGTGCGGCTTGGACAGGTCGATCCAGACCCGCCCGACCGGATTGTTCGGGCCCGGCGGCAGCGTCGCCTTCTTTTCGCCCTTGCGCGCATCCCAGAACAGCTTCGGGTTGTAGTGGAACGGCGGGTCGCGATACACGCCGAGAATCTTCCATTCGCCGATCGGCAGCGGATCGTGCTGGCTGCCGGATGAGACAGGCACCTGTGCGATCACTTTGCCCTGCGCATCCAGCAATTGAAGTGTGGAGTCGGACTTGTCGACCACGATCTTCGCCGCCTTCGGCAAGTCCCCCGTTCCGATATTGGGCACCTGGATGCGGCTGCCGGCCTTGGCCAGATCGACGCCGGGATTGAGTGCCTTCAGCAGCTCAGGGGAGGCGTGGAAGCGCTCGCCCAGGCCTTCTTCCACGCTGCTGAAGCCCAGCGACTTCAGCTTGGCCTGTGCGGCGGGCCCTTTCGGTATGGCCTGGAACGGGCCGGCAACATCTTCAGCCGTGAGCGTATAGCTTGCCAGCGGCGTGATCGTATCGGCCTGCAGGGCCTTCCAGGTAGCGTCATCCAGTTCACCCGTTACGCTCAGCCCATGCGCCGCCTGGAAGCCCGACACCGCGCGCCGCTGGTTGCTGCCCACTTCGCCATCGATCTGGCCGGGGGAAAAATTCGCGCGATCCAGCAGCACCTGGGCGTGCAGGACAGAGCGGGGTGCGGTGTCCGGTCCTGCCTTCTCGGCAATGGGGGCAGGCAGGCCAGGCGGCGGCGCCTGCGCGAAGGCAGGTGATGCCAGCAGCGAGAGAGCGAGCAGGGCGGATCGGGGCATGGGTAACGGCATCGGGGACTCCAGCAGGGAACGCCACCACCTTGCCCGCAGACGGCGCCGAGCCACCGTGAAAGGGATCTGATGCCCGCATGAGCAGGCATGTCATTGCGGCCGGTTTGCACCGGCAGGTGCCACTGGGACGGCGACTCACCAAGGTGAACAGTGGCCGACGCCATTGGTGGATGGCGATCAAGATTGCCTGCCGTGCCGCCGATAAGGGCGCATCCCCCCGTTTTGGATACCCCCATGAACTACTTGAGGAACGTCAGGGTTGCCTGGCGTCTTGGGCTGGGCTTTGGCCTGTTGCTGCTGCTGGTTGCCGCCGTGGTGGCCACCGGCGCCACTGCCAGTGTCGTGCAGAAGCGCGCGATGCAGCAGGTGGTCGACGTCAGCGTGGCCAAGGTGCGCCTGTTGTCGCAGATGCTTGATGCCAACAACCAGATGATGGTGGTGCGCCGCGAGATGCTGATCCGCCAGGGTGATCACCGCACCAGCGACGAGAAGCGCATTGCTGATCTCGTCAAGCGCTACGAGGCCAGCTGGAGCGCCTACCAGGCGCTTCCCAGTGACGCCGAAGGCAAGGCCATCGCTGAAACCATCGCCGCCAAGCGAGCCGTTGCTCGCCCGCTCAACAAGCAGACCAGCGAACTGATGGAGCAGGGCGATTATCCCGGTGCCGTGGCGCTGACCCTGGGCCCGGTGCAGGACGCCGCCAACGGCTGGAACAAGGCGCTGTCCGATGGCGTGGACTTCGAGGAGAAGGAAAGCCGTGAGGCTGCCGCCGAGGCGATCCGCCTGGGCGAGCGCAGCCTGCTGCAGTTGCTGGTGCTGGGCGGCGTTGCGCTGCTTGCTGGCATCGGCGCCTCGGTGATGATCGGCCGCAGCCTGACCGGTCCGCTGGCGTGCGCGGTGAACCTGGCCGAGCGCCTGTCCAAGGGGCAGCTGGACCAGGAGTTCCGCCTCGGTGGCCGCGACGAGCTGACCCAGCTGGGTGAGGCGATGGCCAGCGTGCGCCAGAGTGTGCAGGCGGCGATCGGCGCGCAGTTGCAGATGGCGGAACAGCACGAGGCCGGCGCAATCCGCTATCGCATGGACGCCAGTGCGTTCCCCGGCGATTTCGGCCGCATGGTGCAGGCCACCAACAGCCTGGTCGAATCGCACGTGCAGGTGGAACTGCTGATGGCTGAAGTAATGCAGCGTTACGCCATCGGTGACCTCAGCCGCGACCTGCCGGACTATCCGGGCGAAAAGGGCACGTTGACCCGCACCCTGGCCGCGGTGAAGCAGAGCCTGATGGCGATCAACGCGCAGATCGATGAACTGGCCCGTGCCGCACGCGCCGGCGATTTCAGCATGCGTGGCGATGCCGGGGCCTTCCAGTACCAGTTCAAGACGATGGTCGAGCACCTTAACGGCATGATGGCCAGTTCGCAGGCCAGCATCGCCGATGTTTCCGACGTGCTGCGCGCGATCTCGCATGGCGACCTGACCGCACGCATGGAGGGCGAGTACGAAGGCGTGTTCGCGCGCATGCGCGACGATGCCAACACCACCACCGCGCAGCTGACCGGCATCGTCCGCGGCATCCAGGTGGCTGCCGACAGCATCAACAACGCGGCGCAGGAACTGGCCGCTGGCAACAACGACCTGTCGCGCCGAACCGAGCAGCAGGCGGCCAATCTGGAAGAAGCGGCCGCGTCGATGGAGGAGCTGACCTCCACCGTACGCCAGAACGCCGAACTGGCGCGTCAGGCCGACAGCGAAGCGCACGCTGCCGGCGCCGCCGTGCGCGAGACCGAGCAGGCGATGGCACAGATGGCATCGGTGATGGGCGAGATTGATCAGTCCTCGGCACGCATCTCGGAAATCTCCACGGTGATCGACGGCATCGCGTTCCAGACCAACATCCTGGCGCTGAATGCTGCAGTGGAAGCCGCGCGCGCGGGCGAGCAGGGGCGTGGCTTTGCGGTGGTCGCCAGCGAGGTGCGTACGCTCGCGCAGCGTGCCGGTGTCGCCGCCAAGGAAATCAAGGAGCTGATCGAAGACGCCGCTGCACAGGTGAAGAGTGGCCTGGCCGTCACTGTTGAATCGGAAGCCGCGATCGCCCGCGTGGCCCAGGCCAGCTCGCGCACCACCCAGCTGATGAGCGACATCGCAGCGGCCAGCAAGGAACAGGCCGCCGGCATCGAGCAGGTCAACCAGGTGGTGGTGCAGATGGACCAGGTGACCCAGCAGAACGCTGCGCTGGTGGAAGAAGCCACTGCCGCCAGCCGCGCGCTGGAGGAACAGGCGCATGCACTGACCACGTCGGTGTCGGTATTCAAGATGGAAGGCGCGGCGGTCTCCGCTGCGCCCCGTCGCGCAGCCTGAGCGGGCTGCCACTGCAGCGACAGGAATACGGCCGCCTTGAGCGGCCGTATTTCGCTGGAAGGGCCCCATCTACTGCTGCAGGCCCGTGCTGATGCTGACGCAGCCGAAGTTGCGGCATGGATGAGGACGCTCCCCTTCTGACCGAAGCATCAGCCGCGCGCACGCGTACGCGCAGCTTTCTTCGCCGCCACTTTGCGCACGGACTTCTTCGCGGCCCGCGTCTTGGCTGCCTTCTTCGCGGCGGCGCTCCGCGAGGCGGCCGTACTCCCCTTCTTTGCCGCAGCCTTCTTCGCTGTCTTCTTTGCGGCCTTCTTTGTCGCGGTCGTGCGAGCCGGTGCCTTCTTTGCCACCGCCTTCTTTGCCACCGCTTTCTTCGCCGGCGCCTTCTTCGCTGCCGTCTTCCTGGTTGTCGACGTCTTGGCGGTCTTCTTGCGGGTCGCCTTCTTTGTAGTTTTGCGTGCACTGCCGCTACGCTTGCCGCCGCCGTCCTGCTTGTTCACGGTGGCCCAGGCAATGCGCTCGGCGGTGCCTTCACTCGCGCCGCGATCACGTTCGCTTTCCTCGATGTGCTCGGCCTGGCGCTTCTGCTTTTCGGTATATGCGGATTTGTCACCACGGGGCATGACTATTCTCCTGTCGTTGTGGTCAGGCCAGCAGGCGCAGCTTGGGCTCACGCGCCCACTGGCGGGTGGCGGCCGCCGCCAGGAATGCCTTGGCGTCTTCCGCTTCGACGATGCCGGCATCGTTGCCGACCCGCGCCGCCTTCAGCAGCGCTTGGCCTCCCGCGTCGCTGGCGATGGCCTTCAGGTGTGCCCACGCCTGGCTGACGAACTCCAGCGCGGCGCTCTCTTTCGACAATGCCTTTGATGCCTCTACGCTCAGCACCACGGCCACCGCATCGAACACAGCCGATGGCGTGCCTGCCAGTTGCCCATCCGCCGCCTGCATCGCGCCATCGCTCAGCGTGGCGCCACCGACTTTGGGCGCGACCAGCTTCACGTCTGCACCTGCTTTCCTGGCTGCCTTGCTCAGGCTGGCAATGATGCGGGCGTCGGAGCCTTCGTCGAATAGAATGCCGATGCAGCGACCCTGCAGGGTAGGCTTGTTGCGTCCGATCACACGCACCTCGGGAGCGGGAGGCATGTCCCGCGCCGGGGTGGCGGTGGGTGCCGGGTCGGGCAGGGCGGGCAAGGCCAGACCATCGGCCACGCGCCGCGCCAGTGAGTCATCGATGTTGCGCAGGTGGCTGACGGTACGTACCCGCACCTTCAGCGTTTCCACCTTGGACAACTCGAACACCAGCGCCGATGCCAGGTGCGCCTGCTCCGGCGTTTCAAGGCTGCGGAAGAACATGCGGGCCTGGCTGTAGTGGTCGGCGAAACTCTCCGCGCGGGCACGGCCCTTGCGGCCATCGTCGGCGCTGGCGTGGCTGCGGAAACCCGCAGGCGTCTCACGCGGTGAGTCCTCCTGCAGCGAACTGGGATCGTAGGCCACCCGGCCCTTGGGCACCTGCATCTGCATGTGGCCATCGCGCTGATGATTGGCGAATGGGCACTTCGGGGCATTCACCGGGATCTGGTGGAAATTCGGGCCGCCAAGGCGCAGCAGTTGGGTGTCCAGGTAGGAGAACAGGCGGCCCTGCAGCAGTGGGTCGTTGCTGAAGTCGATGCCCGGCGGCACGTTGGCCGGGCAGAACGCCACCTGTTCGGTCTCGGCGAAGAAGTTGTCGGGCCAACGGTCCAGCACCATGCGCCCGATCACCTGCAACGGCACCAGCGATTCGGGAATGATCTTGGTCGGGTCCAGGTGATCGAACGGGAATGCGTCGGCTTCTTCTTCGGTGAACAACTGCACCGCCAGCTCCCATTCGGGAAAGTCGCCGCGCTGGATGGCCTCGAACAGGTCGCGGCGATGGAAGTCATTGTCGGCTGACTGCAGCTTCAGCGCTTCGTCCCAGACCGTTGACTGGATGCCCAGCTTTGGCCGCCAATGGAATTTGACGAAGGTCGACTCGCCTGCCTCGTTCAGCAGGCGGAAACTGTGCACGCCGAAGCCTTCGATCATGCGCAGCGAGCGCGGAATGGCACGGTCGCTCATTGCCCACATGATCATGTGCATCGACTCGGGCATCAGCGAAATGAAGTCCCAGAAGGTGTCGTGGGCCGAGGCGGCTTGCGGGAAGGCACGGTCCGGTTCCATCTTCACTGCGTGCACCAGGTCCGGGAATTTCATGGCGTCCTGGATGAAGAACACCGGAATGTTGTTGCCGACCAGGTCCCAGTTGCCCTCCCTGGTATAGAACTTGACCGCGAAGCCGCGCACGTCGCGCGGGGTATCCACCGAGCCTGCGCCACCGGCCACGGTCGAGAAACGGGTGAATACGGGTGTCTTCACCCCTACCTCGGTCAGGATGCGCGCGCGGGTATGGGCGGCCAGTGACCGGGTCAACTCGAAGTAGCCATGTGCCGCGCTGCCACGTGCGTGCACGATGCGCTCGGGAATGCGTTCGTGATCGAAGTGGGTGATCTTCTCGCGGAGGATGAAGTCTTCCAGCAGCGTGGGCCCCCGAGGCCCCTGTCGCAGGGAGTTCTGGTTGTCTGCCACCGGGATGCCCTGATCGGTGGTCATCACCGGATGGCTGCCCCCGGCCTGCTGGTGGAGCTCATCGCCATTGCCCCGTGGGTGGCTTTCGGGCGGGGTGGTTGCGCGCTTGCCGGTCGGCTTGCTGGCGGCCATGGAGGGTGGCTCCGGATCGTCAAAGGGAACCACGACACTGGAACCGAGCCCGTTAAACCCCGGTCCGGCAAAGGTGAACGTACGGGCAAAAGCGGGCTCGGGTATGCTTGCCGCATGCGAGTCGAGCCCGCCGACATCGAAGCCTTGTTCGACGCCATCCCGGACGTGCTGTTCTTCATCAAGGACCGCCAGGGGCGGTACACCCACGTCAACCAGACCATGCTGCGACGGCTGGGCCTGCGTGCGCGCAAGGACGTCATCGGGCGGACCGCGGCCGAGATCTACCCGACCGGCCTCAGCGCGGACTATGTCGACCAGGATGCCCGCGTGCTGTCCGGCGAGGTGATCGAGAACCTGATGGAGCTGCACCTGTTCGCCAACCGCGAACCGGGCTGGTGCCTGACCTGCAAGCGCCCGCTGCTGGTCGATGGCGCCATCGAGGGCCTGATCGGCATTTCCCGCGACCTGGGCCAGAAGGACAGCCTCGGCACCCAGTACGAGCAGCTGCGGCTGGCGCTGGCCCACCTCAACGCGCACTACGCCGAGAACGTGCGCATGCAGACCCTGCTGGACATCACCGGCTTCTCGCTGTCCAAGCTGGAGCGCAGCTTCCGCAAGGTGTTCCAGATGACCCCGCAGCAGGTGCTGACCCGGCTGCGGATCCAGATGGCTATGCACCTGCTGCACGGTGACGAGAGCATCGCCAGCATCGGCCAGGCCTGCGGTTTCAGCGACCAGAGCGCCTTTACCCGCAAGTTCAAGGCTGAAACCGGTTTCTCGCCGCGTGCCTACCGCGCCCGTATTGGTGGCAGTGTCGGAGAGCCGGCACTGGCCTGAGCCGCCTGCTGCGTTGTGCCTATCCCCGCGGGCATGGGACAGGGTAAGGTGTCGCCCCTGTAGCCCGCCGCCAGCCCTGCCGATGCCCAACTCGATTCCGACCGCTTCGCCGTCCCGCCTCGGACATTCGCTCAAGCCCCGCCAGCTGATCATGATGGGCCTGGGCAGCGCCATCGGCGCCGGGCTGTTCCTCGGCTCGGGCGTGGGTGTGCAGGCGGCCGGTCCGGCGGTCCTGGTGTCGTATCTGGTCGCCGGCGCGCTGGTGATCATCGTGATGAACGCTCTGGGCGAAATGGCGGCGGCCAAACCGACCAGCGGCGCGTTCTCGGTCTATGCCGCCGATGCCATGGGCGCCACCGCCGGTGCCACCGTCGGCTGGTTGTGGTGGGTGCAGCTGGTGATCGTGATCGCCGCCGAGGCGGTGGGAGCGGCCGGTCTGCTGGCCACGGTCTGGCCAGCAGTACCTGTACCGATGGCGGCGCTGGCCTTCATGCTGTTCTTCACCGCCATCAACCTGCTGGGGGTGAAGAACTTCGGCGAGTTCGAATTCTGGTTCGCCATCCTGAAAGTGGCGGCGATCCTGGCGTTCATTGCCATCGGTGTGGCGCTGCTGATGGGTTGGCTCCCGCAGGTGACCTCGCCTGGGCTGAGCAACTTCACCGAGCATGGTGGTTTTGCGCCGAAGGGCCTGGCCGGGATCGGCGCGGCGTTGCTGGTGGTGGTGTTTGCCTTCGGCGGCACCGAGATCGTGGCCGTTGCGGCGGCGGAGACCGAAGATCCGGAGCGCAGCATCGCCCGTGCCATCCGCACCGTGGCGTGGCGCATCCTGGTGTTCTACATCGGCTCGCTGAGCGTGATCATCGCCGTGGTGCCGTGGACCAGCGAGGCGCTGAAGTCGCCCTTCGCCGCGGTGCTGGACATTGCCCGTATTCCGGGTGCCGGCACCGCCATCACCCTGATCGCTGTGATCGCGCTGCTGTCGGCGCTCAATGCCAACCTCTACGGCGCCTCGCGCATGATGTATTCGCTGGCGCAGCGACGTGAAGCCCCGGCCGTGCTGGGCTGGACCGATCCGCGCCAGGTGCCGGTCATCGCCGTGCTGGCCAGCGTCCTGTTCGGTTTCGCCGCCACGGTGATGGAACTGCTGTTCCCGGACCGGGTGCTGCCGGTGCTGCTGAACATCGTCGGTTCGACCTGCCTGCTGGTGTGGACGCTGTCGCTGGTCTCACAACTGGTGTTGCGCCGCCGCGCGGATCGCCTGGGTACCCGGCTGCCGTTCCGCATGGCGGGCTTCCCGTGGCTGACCTGCTGCGCGCTGGCGATCCTGGCGCTGATCTTCGGCCTGCTGCTGAGCGAGTCGCACACCCGCCTGCAGTTCCTGTCGATGGTGGCGCTGACCGCCACGATCGCCGCCGGCAGCGCCATCGCGCGGCGCATGCGCGAGGCGTGATTCTGTAGAGCCGACCCTACGGTCGAGGCTGCTGTTTGCGCGATCGCCAGCCGAGCATGGGCTCGGCTCTACAACAGGCACACACTCCGCGTGGCACTGTGCGCAGGTGGGCCGCCAGCGGCCCGTCGACCGGGAGTACCGCATGCTGCGCAGTCGCCCCTTCCTGATGTTCACCGGCCAGGCCGAGGCCGCCCTGGCCCTGTACGCCGAGGCCTTCGCCGATTTCCGCCTGCTGGCAATGCAGCGCCATCCGGACGGCGCCGGTGCCGGCGTGCCCGGGCAGGTCCGACAGGCCATCTTCCTGCTCGGTGGCACCCACTACCTGTGCTTTGACAGCCTGGACGTGCACGATTTCACCTTCAGCCCGTCGATCTCGCTGTTCGTCGAGTGCTCCGGCGCCGAGCAGTTCGAGCGCGCCGCGCGCGTGCTGGGCGAGGGCGGCCATTGGTTGATGCCGGTGGGCGAGTACGATTTCAGCAACCGCTACGGCTGGGTGCAGGACCGCTTCGGGGTGTCGTGGCAGTTGAGCCTGGGGCAGATGCCGGATCCGTGATCGGTTCAGCCGCTGCGCTCGCCGGGCATGGCCCGGCGCTACCGTAAACGAAAACGGCCCGCTTGCGCGGGCCGTTCCGTCAATCACGCTTCGACTTCATCGTCCTTGTAGGCATCGACCGGGATGCAGGCGCACATCACGTTCTTGTCGCCGTACACGTTGTCGACGCGTGCCACCGGCGGCCAGTACTTGCTCTGCTTCAGGCTGGCCAGCGGGAAGGCAGCCAGTTCGCGCGGGTAGGCGTGGGTCCACTCGCTGGCGGTCACTGCGGTGGCAGTGTGCGGCGCGTTCTTCAGCGGGTTGTCCTCGCGGTCCAGGCGGCCGTCTTCGATCGCGCTGATTTCCTCTCGGATCTGGATCATGGCGTTGATGAAGCGGTCCAGCTCGTGCAGCGACTCACTCTCGGTCGGCTCGACCATCAGCGTGCCGGCCACCGGGAAGCTCAGGGTCGGGGCGTGGAAGCCGAAGTCGATCAGGCGCTTGGCCACATCCTCGGCGCCGATGCCGCTGGTCTTCTCCAGCGGGCGCACGTCGAGGATGCACTCATGCGCCACCAGGCCGTTGCGGCCGGTGTACAGCGTCTTGAAGTGCGGCGCCAGGCGCTTGGCGATGTAGTTGGCGTTGAGCTGCGCGACCTGGGTGGCCTTGCGCAGGCCTTCGCGGCCCATCATCGCGATGTACATCCAGCTGATCGGCAGGATCGAGGCGCTGCCGAAGCTGGCCGCGCTGACCATGCCGACCGGACCGTTGTCACCCAGCTTGCCCGGCAGGAACGGCGCCAGGTGCTCCTTGACCGCGCACGGGCCGACGCCCGGGCCGCCACCGCCGTGCGGAATGCAGAAGGTCTTGTGCAGGTTAAGGTGCGAAACGTCCGAACCCCACTTGCCCGGCTTGGCCACGCCGACCAGGGCGTTCATGTTGGCGCCGTCGGTGTACACCTGGCCGCCGTGCTTGTGGATGATCTCGCAGATCTCGACCACCTCTTCCTCGAACACGCCGTGCGTGGACGGGTAGGTCATCATGATCGCGGCCAGGCGGTCGCTGTACTTCTCGGCGTTGAGGCGGATGTCCTCGACGTCGACGTTGCCGTTGGCATCGGTCTTGGTCACCACCACCTTCATGCCGCACATCTGCGCCGAGGCCGGGTTGGTGCCGTGCGCCGAGTCCGGGATCAGGCAGATGTCGCGGTGGCCTTCGCCGCGCGAGCGGTGGTAGGCACGGATCGCCAACAGGCCGGCGTACTCGCCCTGCGCGCCGGAGTTCGGCTGCAGGCTGACCGCGTCGTAGCCGGTGCATTCGACCAGCATCGCTTCCAGCGTGTCGATCAGTTCCTTGTAGCCCAGCGCCTGGTCGGCCGGCACCAGCGGGTGGATCTGCGAGAACTCCGGCCAGGTCACCGGGATCATCTCGGCGGTGGCGTTGAGCTTCATGGTGCACGAGCCCAGCGGGATCATCGTGCGGTCCATCGCCAGGTCCTTGTCGGCCAGCGAACGCAGGTAGCGCAGCAGTTCGTGCTCGCTGTGGTGGGTGTTGAACACCGGATGGGTCAGGAACGCAGACTGGCGCAGCAGGCCGGCCGGCAGCGCGTCGGCGGTGCTTGCGTCCAGCGCATCGATGTCGGCCTGCGCGCCGAACACGGCGGCCAGCGCGACCACGTCGGCGCGGGTGGCGGTCTCGTCCAGGCTGATGCCGACCGAGTCGCTGTCGATCGCGCGCAGGTTGTAACCGGCGGCGCGTGCCTTGGCATGGATCTCATCGGCGTGCACGCCGGTGACGTGCAGGGTGTCGAAGAAGTCGCCACCGACCTGTACGCCGGCGTTGCGCAGTGCCGCAGCCAGGATGGCGGCCAGGCGGTGGGTGCGGCGGGCGATGCGGGTCAGGCCTTCCGGGCCATGGTAGACCGCATACATCGAGGCCATCACTGCCAGCAGCACCTGTGCGGTACAGATGTTGGAGGTGGCCTTCTCGCGGCGGATGTGCTGCTCACGGGTCTGCAGGGTCAGTCGGTATGCCGGGTTGCCCTGGGCATCGACCGAAACGCCGATCAGGCGGCCCGGCATCGAGCGCTTGTAGGCGTCACGGCAGGCCATGAAGGCGGCGTGCGGGCCACCGAAGCCGAACGGCACGCCGAAACGCTGGCTGTTGCCGACCACGATGTCCGCGCCCCATTCGCCCGGGGCAGCCAGCAGGGTCAGGGCCAGCAGGTCGGTGGCCACGGCCACCAGGCCGCCGCGTGCGTGCACGGCATCGACCAGCGCCTTGTAGTCACCGACCTGGCCGAAGGTGTCCGGGTACTGCAGCAGCAGGCCGAAGGCTTCTGCTTCCAGTGCCTCGGCCGGGGTGCCGACGCGCAGCACGATGCCCATGGGCTCGGCGCGGGTGCGCAGCAGTTCCAGGGTCTGCGGGTGCACGGCATCGTGCACGAAGAAGGTGTCCGACTTCGACTTGGCCGAACGCTTGGCCAGGGTCATCGCTTCGGCGGCGGCAGTGGCTTCGTCCAGCAGCGAGGCGTTGGCGATCTCCATACCGGTCAGGTCGGCGCACAGGGTCTGGAAGTTGATCAGCGCTTCCATGCGGCCCTGCGAGATTTCCGCCTGGTACGGGGTGTAGGCGGTGTACCAGGCCGGGTTTTCCAGGATGTTGCGCAGGATCACGTTCGGCGTGTGGGTACCGTAGTAGCCCTGGCCGATGAAGCTGCGCAGCACGGTGTTCTTGTCGGCGATCGCACGGATCTTCGCCAGTGCCTGCACTTCGGTCATCGACTCCGGCAGCGCCAGCGGCGCCGGCGACTTGATCTTGGCCGGCACGATGGCATCGGTCATCGCATCCAGCGACGCGTGGCCGACGACGTCGAGCATCTGCGCGATCTCGGCATCGTTGGGGCCGATGTGGCGCTCGACGAACGCATTGTGGTGCTCGAGCTCACGCAGGGAAGGGGTGTTCTGGGACATGGCGAAGGATCCGTCAGGAAAGGGCACACGCACGGGCACAAGCCGCCGGTCGGCGGTCTGCGGGGCGCCCCTCTGTCCTTTTGCCTGAGAGTTTGGAAGCGCGGAAAACCGCGGCTTCGTGCCCCTTCGGCGCCGGATCGAACCGGTCTCTCCAGAGTTCTGTTACGGGTGGTATCGGGCCTGAGCGATTACGGGCGTTGCGCCTTCGGCAGCGGTGTTCCGCTTCTCCCACCGTGTTGCCCGCCGATTATAGCCCGTTGCGGGCCCGCTGGCCGCGCCCCGGCGCGGGCCCGCGGCTGAATGGCCGATGGCCCGGCCGTGCGTTTTGTGCACCGCTGCATGGCATCGGGCGCAATCCCCACCTATGATGGGCGGATACCCGAATTCATCTGGCGCCGTCCCCGTTGCAGCGGGACCGGCGCCCGCCGTGCGTGCCGCGCATGGCCCTGCCGGACGCTTCCTTCATGACCGCCGCCGTTGCTCCCTCCACCCGCCGCATGGCCCTGCTGCTTGCCGGCCTGGCCATGTTCGGCCCGTTCTCGATCGATACCATCTTCCCCGCGTTCCCGCAGCTGGCGCAGCGCCTGTCGGTGGACGAGGTGGCGGTGCAGCAGACCATCAGCGTGTACCTGCTGTTCTATGGCCTGATGAGCCTGGCGCATGGCCCGCTGTCCGATGCGTGGGGGCGCAAGCGGGTGATCCTCGGTGGCCTGGTGGTGTTCGTCGGCGCCTCGGTCGGCTGTGCGCTGTCCACCGATCTGGCCACGCTGCTGGCGTTCCGCGCGCTGCAGGGCCTGTCGGCGGGTGTCGGCATGATCGTCGGCCGCGCGGTGATCCGCGATCTCTACCATGGCCACGACGCGCAGCGCCTGATGAGCCAGGTGTCGATGCTGTTCGGCATCGCCCCGGCCATCGCGCCGATCATCGGTGGCTGGATCCTGCTCAGTGGCGCCGGCTGGCCGCTGATTTTCTGGTTCCTGGTGGTGTTCGCGCTGGTCCTGCTGGCAGCCACTGCACGCTACCTGCCGGAGACCCATCCGGTCGAAGCGCGCGTGCCGTTGTCGCCGCACGCGTTGATGCGCGATTACGTGCGCATCGGTTTCAACCCGCGCTTCCTGCGCCTGGCGCTGGCCGGCAGCATCGGCTTCGGTGGCATCTTCCTGTACATCTCGTCGGCGCCGGTGTTCGTGATGCAGCACCTGCACCTGGGCGAGGGCGGTTTCGCCTGGTTGTTCATCCCCACCATCGGCGGCATGACCACCGGCTCGTTCCTGTCCGGGCGCATGGCCGGGCACACCACGCCCACCCGCCAGGTCGCCATCGGTTTCAGCCTGTGCGCGCTGTCGGCGCTGCTGAATGTCGGCTACGTGGCGCTGTCGCCGCAGTTCGTGTTGCCGTGGGCAGTGCTGCCGATCTTCCTGGGCGGCATGGGCATGGCGCTGATCTTCCCCATCCTGGCGCTGGCGGTGCTGGACATGTATCCGCACCAGCGCGGCCTGGCCTCGTCGCTGCAGGCCTTCGTGCAGCTGATGATCAGCACCGTGGTGGCCGGCGTGGTGTCGCCGTTGCTCAGTGCCAGCCCGCTGCACCTGGCGCTGGGCCAGGCCGCGTTCTTTGGCGCCGGCTTCGTGTTCTGGTACTGGGAGCACCGGCTTGAGCGCGCGGCGCAGGCAGCCTGCACGGGCGATTGAGCAGCGCGCAGGGGTAGGGTACGCCGCGATGCCCGTAACGCTTGCGGCGAGGAACGACCGGACTAGGCTGGGGACTCCAGCCAGCCGGTGCGTGGATGCACGACAGCCAGCCGATCCGATGTCGTTGCATGAGGTTCCCCCATGGCTGCGCAGCAGACCTACCGCCTGTTCGAGGTGGCGCTGAAGGAGCGCCGCGTTCTTTCTCCTTCCCTGGACCGCATGGTATTCACCGGTGCCGACGTGGCGCGGATGAAGACCGAAGGCCCGGACCAGCGCATCAAGGTATTCTTCCCCTTGCCCGGCCAGGACGTGCCGCCGGTGCCCAGCGGCGAGGACTGGTACCCGCGCTACCGGGCGCTGCCGGACGACCAGCGTCCGCCCATGCGCACCTACACCATCCGCCACCTGCGCGCCGAGCAGGGCGAGGTCGACGTTGATTTCGTGCTGCATGGCGAGACCGGGCCGGCCTCGCGCTGGGCCATCCACGCGCGACCGGGCGACCGCGTAGTGCTGCTGGCCCCCGATGCCGACTGTGCCGACAGCAGCGAAGGCTGGGAATGGAAACCGCCGATGGGAGTCGGCCAGGTGCTGCTGGTGGCGGATGAAACCGCGCTGCCGGCGGTGGCCGGCATCCTCGAGGAACTGGCGGCCATGGTCGATCCGCCGCGCACGCTGGCGCTGCTGGAGGTGGCGCAGGCCGGTGATGCCGTGCACCTGAAGGCGCCCTCCAGCGCCGAGCTGGTCTGGCTGCCGCGCGGGCGGGCCGCCTACGGACAGCCGTTGCTGCAGGCGGTCCAGGCGCGGTTGGCAGCGGCCCCGGGCGCGGCTGCCGGCGATGCGCCGGATGAGATCGACGTCGATACGCAGATCCTCTGGGAGCAGGCCGATACCCGCGTGGCCGGGCCGCTGTATGCCTGGGTGGCAGGCGAGGCGGCGGCGGTAATGGCGATCCGTCGCCACCTGGTCCGCGACTGCGGGCTGGACCGCCGCGCGATCACCTTCATGGGCTACTGGCGGCACGGCAAGGTGCTGGACTGACCGTGCTGGATCGAGCACGCGTGAAGCAGCGCTGCGGGCGGGGTGCGTTATCCTTGCGCCCCCTTCGCAGCGGTACCGCACCATGTCCACCAGCTCCAAGACCCGCCGCGACCAGCGCCGTCGCCAGGAAAAGAAGGCCGCCAACAAGGCAGCCGCGCAGGCGTCGCCGGTGGAGCCGCATGCCGAACTGCGCGACGCGCAGCGCACCCTGCTGGCCGGTGTCGTTCGCCGCGATGGCGAATGGGTGCTGGGCATGGATGGCCGCATCGCCGGCCACAGCGAGAGCGCTGCGCAGGTGCTGGCGCTGATCATGCAGGCCGGTGAGCTGCACGAACGCAATGGCACGCCGGTGCGCCTGATGTACTCCGATGCACTTCGTGATGCCGCACAGGCCGAAGCAAAGGAGAAGGGCCAGACCTTCGAGGAGTTCAAGGCCGAGCTGGCCGCGGCGATGGCAGCGAAGAAGAACAGCTGATCCGCCGTGGGTAGCGCCGGGCCATGCCCGGCGAGCGCAGCGGTGCGATGAAGAGCCGCCGGGCATGAATCACTCTCACTGCTTGGCGAAAGGCTCCGCGCGCATGGCGATGCGTTCGCTGCAATGGCGCCCACCGGTCACGTGGGCGCGGCCCGGCGCTACATCAGGGGCGGATCCTCGCGGACCCGCCCCTTTTCTCATTTCGCCGCCGGGGCCGCGTTGGCCTGCCAGCCGCACATCTGGCCTTCGTTCTGCTGCTTCAGCCACTCGTTGACCGGTGTGAAGTACTCGATCATCGGGCCGGCATCGAGCTTGTCGGTGCCGGTCAGCTCCTTCAGCGTGGCCTGCCACGGCTGGCTGGCACCCTTGCTCAGCATCGCCCAGTACTTCTGACCGGCTTCCTTGTTGCCGTAGAAGGTGCACTCATGCAGCGGGCCCTTGTACCCCGAGGCGTCGCACAGGCCCTTGTAGAACTGGAACTGCAGGATGCGCGCCAGGAAGTAACGGGTGTACGGGGTGTTGCCCGGCACGTGATACTTCGCGCCCGGATCGAAGAATTCTTCGCCACGGCTGCTGGCCGGGGCCACGCCCTGGTACTTGGCCTTCAGGTCCCACCATGCCTTGTTGTAGTTGTCGGCGGTGATCGAGCCATCGAACACGCCCCAGCGCCAGCGGTCGATCATCAGCCCGAATGGCAGGAACGACACGCCCGACAGCGCCATGCGCATCTGGTTGTTGATGACCGCCTCGCGGCTTTCGGTCGGCGCGTCGACCAGGCCGATCGAGCTGAGGTACTTGGGCGTCATCGCCAGCACGATGGTGTCGCCGATCGCTTCATGGAAGCCGTCGTTGGCACCGCCCTGGAACAGCGGCGGCAGCGGGTTGTAGGCCAGGTCGTAATAGATGTGGCCCAGCTCGTGGTAGATGGTGGTGAAATTCTCTTCGTTCGGCTTGATGCACATCTTTGTGCGCACGTCGCCTTCCATGTTCATGTCCCAGGCGCTGGCGTGGCAGACCACGTCGCGGTCGTCAGGCTTGATGAACTGGGTTTTTTCCCAATACGACTGCGGCAGTGACGGCATGCCCAGCGACACGTAGAAGTCCTGCGCGCGCTCGGTCATCTGCTTGGCGGTGCGCAGTTCGGCTTCGCGCTGCGCCTTGTACTGGGCCGCCACACTGGCGTCCTTGCCGGCCTTGGCCAGCGCCGCGCTCAGGTTGGTCTGGTACTGCTTTTCCAGTGCAGCGGTGATGTCAAGGCTGCCGGCACCCGGGTATGGTTCCAGCTGGTCCCACAGGTTGGACCAGTCCTGCTGCCACATGTTGCCCAGCAGGTGCGCGGCGATCAGGCCATTGCCCACTTCGGCCTTGTCCTTGCCGTAGGTCTTGTCCAGCTTGGCGCGCGCATAGCAGTGCAGCTGTTCGTACATCGGCTTGACCTGTTCCCACAGGCGATCGGTTTCCGGGCCGATCTGCTCCGGCGGCATGTCATAGCCGCTGCGCCACATCTGGCCGGCATCGGTGAAGCCCATGCCCTTGGCGCCTTCGTTCACCAGGCCGACGAACTTCTGATAGTCGCCGCGCATGTTCTTGGTGGTGCTGTGCCAGCCCTGCCAGGCGTCGAGCTGCTTGTCGTAGTCGCGGCTGCGTGCCAGCACCTGCTCCAGCTCGCCCAGCTGCCGGCAGGAGTTCGGGTCGTTGGCATCAGTGCAGTACTTGCCGGCGCCATAGCTGCCTTCCATGCGCGTGGCGATCTGGGTCAGCTCGGCCAGTTTGGCCGGGTCGCGCGGCGCCGGCATCGAGGACATCAACTTCAGCAGGTGGATCGCGCGCTTGCTGTCCTCGCTCATCGGCTGGCCGTCGAACTTGGCTGCCTGTTCGATCCAGCTGTTGAGCTGGGTCAACGAGCGTTCGTTGGCTTTGGCTGCGATGCGTTCGGAATCACTGTTGATGTAGGTGGAGGACAGCCATTGCGCCGAGGTCATCTCCGGGTAGGCGGCCTTGAACTCGGCATTGATGCGGGCCACGAACTGGTCGGCGGTTTCGCCGGCCGGGGCGCTGCTGCTGGCGGTATCGGTGCCTGGGGCAGCTTCCTTCTTGCAGGCGGCCAGGGCCAGCGTGGCGGCGGCGATTGCCGAGGCCAGCAGGAGATGACGGTGTTTCACGGGCGGTCCTTGGGTGGTGAACGACGGCCGAAGGCTAGTGGGCCGTCGCTGCCACCGCAAGTGGCGGAAGTCGGCCGGGCCGCGCCCGGCACCCGCAGAGGCTTTCAAGCAACGGCAAAGCCGAAGCAACAGCAACAGCGGACTATCCGTGGTTTGGCGGGGCGGGTCCGGTTGCGGGGGGCGCCGTAAATCCGTCCATGGAGGCTCGGTCGCGCCATCCATGGCGCTCACGCCCCCGCAACCGGACCCACCCCGCCTTCGACAGATTTCCGCGACCTGTCATTGATCCACGCCATGCGTGGATGCTTTTCGAATTCAATTCGACTATTCGATTCCGATGGAAATTCATCCACGCATGGCGTGGATCTACCAGATCGGGACAATCTGTCAGAGGTGGAGCGGTGTCGGAGTGCGGGGTGTCAGCCGCATGGATGCGGCTGCCAAGCCTACATGGACGTACTTGCGGCGTCCCCGCATTCCGACACCGCCCCGCCAAGCCACGAATCGCCTGCTTCTGCTGTTGCCGTTGCTTGTGCAGTGGCCTCGGCGGGTGCAGGGCGCAGCCCTGCCGACAAACCCTCAACTCTCGCAGTTGGCGAACACGTCGCGATCGCGCTCGTACAGCGCCGTCTTCACCTGCATCAGGCCCAGCACCGACGGGAACAGGTTGTCATGGTCGGTATATGCCGTCGAGCGCTTGCGCACGCATTGCAGGTCCAACCCGCGGCTGCTCGCGAAGCCCGGCGAGAACCACATCGTCATCGGTACCCGGGTCTGCTCGGCCGGGGCGATGGCGTAGGGCACGCCGTGCAGGAACAGGCCCTTCTCGCCCAGCGACTCGCCATGGTCGGACAGGTAGATCATCGCCGTGTCGTAGTCCTGCATGCCCTGCAGCGTGCCGATGGTCTTGCTCAGGAAGTGATCGGTGTACAGCACGGCATTGTCGTAGCTGTTGGTGATCTCTTCGCGCGAGCAGCGGCCGATGTCACGGGTGTCGCAGGTTGGCTTGAAGCGGGCAAAGGCGGCCGGATAACGCTCGAAGTACGCAGGGCCATGGTTGCCCAGCTGGTGCAGCACCACCACCCGGTCGCCGGGCCTGGCCCGCACCTGGGTGGCCAGGTCCTGCAGCAGGATCTCATCCATGCAGCGGCCATCGGCGCACAGGCCCGGCGTGGTGGCATCGGACAGCGACTGGAAGTCCAGGCCTTCGCACACGCCCTTGCAGCCGGACTGGTTGTCACGCCACAACGGTACGATGCCGGCGCGGTCCAGGACGTGCAGCAGCGACTGGTGCGCAAGGATCTTCTTTTCGTCGTAGTCGTGACGACCCCATGGCGAGAACAGGCACGGCAGCGAAACCTCGGTGCTGGTGCCGCACGAGTGCATGTCCGGGAAATTGATCACGCTGGCCTGCGCCAGTTCCGGGGTGGTGTTGCGGCCACCGTTGAGCCCCCAGTTCTGCGCACGCACGGTCTCGCCCATGACGATCACCAGCAGGCGCGGCTTGCTGGCCGGCGCGCGCGGGGTGGCCTTGGCATCGGTACCGATCGGCAGCTTCGGCGCGCGCTGCACCGGATTGTTGCCACGCAATGCACGCGGCATGCCCAACAGGACATTGGCCGGTGTCGCGAGATAGCGCACTTCACGCTGGTTGCGCATCAGTGCCGAGACATCCTGGAACGAGATCAGGGCACCGCCGATGGCGGTCACTGCGGCCACCGCCAGGAAGCCCAGCCGCCACAGCAGGCTGCGGCCCCAGCTGCGGCGGCGCAGCTGCACGCGCCACAGCACGATCATCGGCAGCACCGCAAGCAACAGCACCGGCCACAGCAGCGACACGGTCATCAGCTCGCGGCTTTCCTTGGGATCGGTCGCCAGCACGTTGCGCAACATGTCCGCATCCAGGTAGATGTGGTAACGGCTCATGTAGTGCGCGGCGAACGCGGTCACCAGCAGCAGCAGGCTGATCACCACCTTGGCATTCCAGCGCCAGACCAGGATGCCGAGCAGCACGCCGTGCGCACCCAGCAGCAACAGCAGCAGCGACAGCGCGTAGCGCAGGCTGCCCGGATGGCTGGCCATCGCGCTGTGCCAGAACAGGCCATTGCCGGCCACCGCGAAGAACAGGCTGGTCAGCGCGATCAGCGCTTCGGTGGACAGCTGCGGCCGCCAGTGGCGTAGACCCGCAAGGGCGGGGAGGCGGGCGGGCCGTTGGACCGATGCGCTCATGCGTTTGCCTCCTGGCGGTTGGCATGGTTCGGTTGACGGTGTGTCAGGACGCGCTTGACGATGAGATACAGGCCCAGCGAAAGCAACCAGCAGATCAATGCAGTGGCAACGTCATGCGAAAGGAAATGTGCACCGCGCAGCTGCTGGCTGATGCCGAACACCAGGCCGGCGCCGAGGCCGATCCACAACCCGGTCCAGCGCCACGACGGGCGCCATAGCAGGGCGAAATAGTACAGACACAGCCAGGCGTAGCCAGCACTGGCGTGACCGGCCGGGAAGCAGGCCTGCGCGGCCATGCCAGCGGGGCGCGCCGTGAAAAGCCCGATGAAAGGCTGGTGGCCACCGTAGCGCAGCAGGTCCCACGGGCATTCCATCGGCACCAGCGACTTCAGCAGGGAGATCGCGCCGGTGCCCAGTGCCATGGCAATCACGACATAAAGCAGCGCCCATTGCAGGGTGCGATCGCGACCCTTACGCCAGTGGTGGAAGCACAGCAGGATCACGACCAGCGCCGCCGCCGTGCTCAACCATTTGCCGGCCTTGTGCACGACGCTGCGGGTGATCCAGGCGTCCTGCAGCGCCCAGTGGCTGCCTTCAAGACGGAACAGGTGATCGGCCAGCCATTGATCACCGCCGAAGTCCATCAGCAGCGTAAACAATGGCAGACCGATTGCGACAGGCAGCCAGAGGTGAGTTACGGCAAATCGAGACGCCAGTGGTGTCGCAAGCGGCGCTACCGCATCAAGGGGACGGACGGGCATGCTGGGGGAGGGCGGTTTGGGAATCCGCAGTCATGCTCGTCACCTGCATGTCGGAGAAGGGTCGGACGCCCGTTCGCACCGGGTTAATGATTCCCCCGGCACGAGTCAACGTTCAGTCTTCTTCGGCGGTCGAGCCGGCCCGTTCGGCGTGGCATTTCGGGTCCCAGGCCGTACCGGGAAGCAGTTGCCAACGATTCCTGTTGGCCATGCCGATGTCGATCACTTTGGCCGGGTCCACGCAGGGACTCATTGCATCGTCCAGCACCAGCAGCCAGCGCTTGTCCGGCGCTTCGGCGAGCCAGGGGCCGGCATCGTGCCATTGCTCGGCCCAGGGCCGCTTGAAGCCGAACTCGCGCACCGCGCGGTCGGCCTGCAGCAGGTTCTGCTCGCGCCAGGCGACCAGCGCCAGCTCGGCGTCCGGCCCGATCCGTGCGCCGACCCGGCGCATCAGCGCCGACGCCGAAGCGTAGGGATCCAGCGCCGGAATCAACACCAGGCCGTAGAGCATCCACAGCATGCCGTGGGTCAGCAGCACCAGCGTTGCGGCGCGGCGCACCCGCAGCCACACGATCAGCGTGGCCAGGGCGATGGCGAAGGTCAGCAGGCCATCGCCCAGCACCGGCAGCAGCGTATCGGGCATTGCCCGGCGCTCAAGCTGCGCAAGGGCCCAAGGGTGCTCGGTCAACAGCATGACGCCGAGCACGCCGGTGGCCAGCATCAGCACCACGCTGTAGCCGAACAGGTAGCGGCGCACGCACAGCCGGCGCAGCAGGCCCGGCAGCAGTGGCGCCGCCGCCAGTGCCATTGCCGGCAGCATCGGCAGTACATACACCTCACGCTTGCCCGGGCTGGCGCTGAAGAACACCAGCACCAGAATGGCCCAGCCGAGCAGCAGCCACTGCCGGCGGTCGCCTCGGCGGAGGCGGCGCCACCAGGGTCTGAACAGCATCGGCAGCAACAGGCTGCCGGGCAGCCACAGGGTCAGGATCACCTGCAGGTAGTACCAGACCGGTTGGCGGTGGTGCCAGGCGTTGGCATAGCGGGTACCGGTCTGCTTGAACAACAGCTCATGCGCGTAGGCCTGCAGTTCGGCGCTGGGCGTGTGCAGCAGGGCCCAGCCCAGCGGCGCAAGCCACACCGACACGCCCAGCAGGAAGGCCGGGATCAGCCACAGCAGCGTTGCCGGGTGCGGACCATCCCCCCTGAGGCCGCGGCAACGCTGGTACAGCCACCAGCCGAACCATGGCAGCACCATCAACAGCGGCAGGAAACCCACACCCTTGGTCACTGTCCCCAGGCCGGCCGCGAAACCCGCCAGCCACAGTGCGGGCAGGTTGCGGCGCTCGCAGAGATGGCGCATCAGGCCCCACAGGGCCACCGTGGTCATGCCCACCAGCACCATGTCGATCTGCGCGCGCTTGGCCATCAGCCCGAACTGCAGGGTGCAGAACAGCGCCGCCAAGGCATACAGGGAATGCCGCGGTGACCACAGCCGGCGTGCCAGATCCGACACCAGCCACAGGCTGAGCAGGGCGCCCAGCAGCGACGGCAGCAGGAACGACCACTGCCAGCTGCCGACGATCTCGTAGGCCGCCGCCTGCAGCCACATGAAGACCGGCGGCTTCTCCGCATATAGCTCCACGCCCCGGTGCGGCAGCAGCCATTGCCCGCTTTCGACCATGGTCCGGGCCGCCAGCACGAAGCGCGGCTCGTCCGGCGGCTGCGGCTGCCGAAGGCCGATCCCCGCTGCCAGCGCAGCAACGATCAACAGCCACAACAGGGGCAGGCGCCAACGGCGGGGCAGGGCTACGGGCACGGCAGGCTCCGGGAGCAAAACGGCCATTCTGAGGTGGCAGGGGTGGGAAAAGCGTCAGAGCGGGGCCGGGGCGACCGCATTCCGACATGCGCGGCGCTACCATGGTACGAACTTCCGTGGGTGTTTCGTGCATGCGTCTGTTGGTGATCGAGGACAACCGCCAGCTGGTAGCCAACCTGTTCGACTATTTCGAGTCGCGCGGGCATGTGCTTGACGTGGCCCCGGATGGCATCACCGGCCTGCACCTGGCCGGCAGCCACCCTTACGACGCCGTGATCCTGGACTGGATGCTGCCGCGCATGGAGGGGCCGGAAGTGCTGCGCCGGCTGCGCGCCGAGCACGCGTCCGAGGTGCCGGTGATCATGTTGACCGCGCGTGATGAACTGCCGGACAAGATCGCCGGCTTCCGCGCCGGTGCCGACGACTACCTGACCAAGCCGTTCGCGCTGCCCGAGCTGGAGGTGCGGCTGGAAGCGCTGCTGCTGCGTGCGCAGGGCCGCAACCCGCGCAAGCGCCTGCAGGTGGGCGACCTGGTGCTGGATCTGGCGACGCTGGAGGCCCAGCGTGAGGGCCAGGTGCTGCACCTGTACCCGGCCTGCCGCAAACTGCTGGAAGTGCTGATGCGGGCCAGCCCGGGTGCGGTGACACGACAGCAGCTGGAGTTCGCCCTGTGGGGCGATGAGCCGCCGGATGGTGACCTGCTGCGCTCGCACGTCTACGAGTTGCGTCGCAGCGTCGACGGCCCGTTCGCCAAGAAACTGATCCACACGCTGCCGCGGGTGGGCTACCGGTTGGCGGTGAGTTCCACCAGCGATGCCGGCAAGGATGACGATGAAGGCGCGTAAGCCGGGCCCGTTGTACCGTCGGGTCGTGTGGTGGTTGCTGGGCTATCTGGCGCTGCTTTCACTGGCGGTGTTCAGCGTTGGCAACTATGTGCACGAGCATGCCGAGCACGCCGCCTGGCGCGCACTGCTCAACTCCGAACTGGACAGCATCGTCGAGCACGTCGAGCATGAGCCGCATTACCGCTGGCAGGATTCGGACACGCTCAGCCTGTATCGCTTCGATGCGGTCAACCTGCCCGACGCTCTGCGTACGTTGCATCCGGGACTGCATGACGGCGTAATGATCAAGGGCCGTGAGACGGCGGTGATGGTGCGCGAAACCGAGTCGATGGGCCGGGTCGCGCTGGTTCTGGACATTTCCGATTTTCATGACCTGGAACAGTTCGCCACGCGCTGGGTGATGCTGGCCGGGGTGATCATGATCTTCGTCACCGTACTGATGGCGTCGTTCGGCATGGAACGCATGGTGCGCCCGCTGAGCCTGCTGGCACAGCACATCGCCGCGTTGCGGCCGGGCGTGCAGGGCCAGCGCATCGAGGTCGATCCACGCGGCAGTTCCGAACTGCATACCATCGCCGATGCGCTGAACGATTACCTTGACCGCAATGAGCAGTTCGTCGAGCGTGAGCGGGTCTTCATCAGCACCGCCAGCCACGAACTGCGCACGCCGATCGCCGTGATGACCGGTGCCGCCGAACTGGCACTGGAGCAACCGGGCCTGCCCGAGCGCGCCCGCCAGCAGATGCAGCGGGTGTTGCGCACGGCGCAGAGCGTGGAGCAGTTGATCGAGCTGCTGCTGGTGCTGGCGCGCGATCCGGCGCGCCTGGCGGCGCGTGCCGAGCGCATCGCGCTGGACCAGCTGCTGCCGGAGATCGTTGACGACCATCGCCACCTCCTCGGCGACAAGGACCTGAGCATCGGTATCCAGGCCGCGCCGGTGGATATCGTCGCGCCGATGGCGGTGGTGCAGGCGGCGATCGGCAACCTGCTGCGCAATGCCATCGAGAACAGCGGTCGCGGCCATATCGAACTGCAGCTGAGTCCGTCGGCGGTGCTGACCCTGCAGGACCCCGGGCACGGCATGAGCCCGGAGGAGATCGCGGCGATCCATGCACGCATGGCCCGCGGCGGGCGTGCCGACCGTGGCAGCGGCATCGGCCTGGACCTGATCGCGCGGCTGTGTGAACACCTGGGCTGGACACTGCAGTTGCAGCCCTGCGAGCCGCGCGGGACACGCGTCACCCTGGACTTTGGCGCTTCGCGCCCCGCCTGATCAAGCGGCCGACCTGCTCCGCGCTGCGGCATGACCCGGCGTGAAGACAGTGTTAATCTGGAACTGCGCCGCTTTATGCGGCGCTTTTTTTTCCGTTTTTTCGATCGACAGAGGATCCCATGCCGACCGAACCCGCTACCGCCCTGATCAGCAACGATATCGTTGGACTGGGCCTGATCGCCGCCACCCTGGCCCTGATCTTCTGGGCTGCCAGTGGTCCGACCCCCTTGTTGAAGAAGATCTTCGCCTGGGTGCCGGCGCTGCTGCTGTGCTACTTCATTCCCGCCATCTACAACACCGCCGGTGTCATCGATGGCCACAACACCTCGCTGTACAACCCGGTCGCGCGTGACGTGCTGCTGCCGGCTGCACTGGTCCTGCTGACCCTGTCGATCGATCTGAAGGGCGTCATCAAGCTCGGCCCGAAGCTGTTGCTCGTGTTCTGTGCCGGTACCGCTGGCATCATGCTCGGCGCAATCGTCTCGTTCCAGCTGATGAAGCTGATCCACCCGGAAACCGTGGCCGGTGATACCTGGGCCGGCATGGCCGCGCTGGCCGGCAGCTGGATCGGTGGCGGCGCCAACATGGTGGCCATGCGCGAGGTGTTCGGCACCGACGCCACCACCTTCGGCCAGTTCGCCGTGGTCGACGTGGCCTGTGCCAGCCTGTGGATGGCGATCCTGCTGTTCCTGGCCAACCGCGCGCAGCAGATCGATACCCGCAACGGGGCCGACACCCGCGCCATCGACGAGATGAAGGCACGGATCAGCGCCTACGAGGCACAGAACGCGCGCATCCCCAGCATGACCGACCTGATGGTGATCGTCGGCGTGGCACTGGGTGGCGTCGGCCTGGCCCACGCCATCGCCGCGCCGCTGTCGGGCTGGTTCAAGGCCAATATCAGCTGGGCCAGCCAGTTCAGCCTGGACAGCCAGTTCGTGTGGGTGATCCTGCTGTCCACGGCGATGGGCCTGGGCCTGAGCTTCACCCGTGCGCGCCGGCTGGAAGCGGCAGGCGCTTCGCGGTTGGGCACGGTGTTCCTTTACTTCCTGATTGCCTGCATCGGCATGCAGATGAACCTGCTGTCGCTGCTGGATCGGCCTTGGCTGTTCCTGCTCGGCGCGATCTGGATGGCCACGCATGTGCTGGTGCTGTGGGTGATGGCCAAGCTGCTGCGCGCGCCGTTGTTCTTTTTCGCGATCGGTTCGCAGGGCAACATCGGGGCGGCCGCTTCGGCTCCCGTGGTGGCAGCAGCGTTCCACCCGACGCTGGCGTCGGTGGGCGTGCTGCTGGGTACGGTGGGCTATGCCACCGGCACCGGGCTGGCGTATGTCACCGGCCTGATCCTGAAGTGGATGGCCGGCGCCTGAGTCCTGAGCTGACGATCATGTTGCGTGTTCACGGCAATTGCCGTGGACACGCTTTCCCCGTGCAGAGCCGAGCCCACGCTCGGCTTTCTTTTTGCCTGCCACCGGATAGATCCACGTCATGCGTGGATGCACTTCATGGGTATCCATGAACAAAGAAAGGACAGATCCGTTTCCCCGCGGAAACGGATCTGCCCCCTGATGCTTCTTGCCGTCAACGGAAATCTGTCGAAGGTGGGGTGATGTCGGATGGCGGGGTGTCCGCGACATGGATGCTGCGGCCAAGCCCCAAGGACGGGTTTACGGCGTCCCCGCCATCCGACACCACCCCGCCAAATTCACGGAAAACCAGAGCCGACGCTTTCGCCGTTGCAGTTGCAGTTGCCTCTGCGGGCGCCGGGCTGCAAGCCCGGCACCCAACCCTCAACAGCAGCGGCCACCATTGCGCCCACCGTAGCGCGCTTCCTGGCGTTCGCGGAAGAACGTCTTGTAGTCCATTGGCTCCTGGTCCGGGTGCTTTTCCAGCATGTGCCGGACATAGTTGTCGTAATCGGGAATGCCACAGCACAGACGTGCGGTCTGCACCAGGCGCCGCCAGATGCGGCGGTGCGCCTGGTACTGGCCGGCGGGAACCAGTTGCGTGCTCATCACAGATCCACCATTTCGTGCGGCTTCAGTGCCACGTAAGGGGTCTCGCGGTCGCTGCGCTGCGGATTGCGGCGTGCCGCCAGGATGGTCTTGATCGAATACACCAGCACAGCGCCCACCACCAGCAGGAACAGCGCGGTCAGGCCGGTGTTGACGTAGGCGTTGACCACGATCTGCTTCATCTGGGCCACCGATTTGGCCGGTGCGGTGATGGTGTCGCTGGCAATGGCAGCCTGGAACTTGTGTGCCTGGGCCAGGAACCCCTGTGCCGGGTTGCTGTCGAAGATCTTGATGAAGCCGGCGTAGGTGGTGCAGATCAGCAGCCACACCGCCGGTACCGCGGTGACCCACGCATAGCGGTCACGCTTCATCTTGAACAGCACCACCGTGCCCAGCATCAGCGCGATGCCAGCCAGCATCTGGTTGGAGATGCCGAACAGCGGCCACAGCGTCTGGATGCCGCCGAACGGATCGACCACGCCGGTATAGAGCAGGTAGCCCCACAGTGCCACGCAACCCGCAGTGCCGATGATGTTGGCGGTCCACGATTCGGTCTTCTTCAGGGCCGGCACGAAATTGCCCAGCAGGTCCTGCAGCATGAAGCGTCCGGCGCGGGTGCCGGCGTCCACTGCGGTCAGGATGAACAGTGCTTCGAACAGGATCGCGAAGTGGTACCAGAACGCCATCATCGCGTCGCTGCCACTGGGAATCGCTTCGTGCAGGATCTGCGCGATGCCCACCGCCAGCGTTGGCGCACCACCGGCGCGATGCAGGATGGTCGGTTCACCGATCGCCGCCGCGGTCGCGGTCAGTTGTTCGGGCGTGATGGTGAAGCCCCAGGTGTTGGTGATGTAGTGCGCCGCCGAGGCCGCATCGGCACCGATCACGGCGGCCGGGCTGTTCATCGCGAAGTAGATGCCCGGGTCGATGATCGAGGCCGCCACCAGCGCCATCACCGCCACGAACGATTCCATCAGCATGCCGCCGTAGCCGATGTAGCGCATGTGCGCTTCATTGGCCAGCAGCTTCGGCGTGGTGCCGGACGAAATCAGCGCATGGAAGCCCGACACCGCACCGCAGGCGATGGTGATGAACAGGAACGGGAACATGCCGCCCTTCCACACCGGGCCATCACCGCTGGCGGCGAACTGGGTCAGCGCCGGCATCTTCAGTTCCGGCATCACGATCAGGATGCCGACGGCCAGCGCGATGATGGTACCGATCTTGAGGAAGGTCGACAGGTAGTCGCGCGGGGCCAGCAGCAGCCACACCGGCAGCACCGAGGCGACGAAGCCGTAGCCGATCAGCATCCAGGTGATCTGGGTGCCGGTGAAGGTGAACGCCGGGCCCCACACCGGATCGGCGGCGACCTTGCCGCCGTACCAGATTGCGGCCAGCAGCAGGATCAGGCCGACCACCGAGATCTCGCCGATCCTGCCAGGGCGGATATAGCGCATGTAGACGCCCATCAGGATCGCGATGGGCATCGTCGCGATCACTGTGAACATGCCCCACGGGCTTTCGGCCAGCGCCTTGACCACCACCATCGCCAGCACCGCCAGGATGATGATCATGATCAGGAACGCACCGAACAGGGCGATGGTGCCGGGTACCTGGCCCATCTCCTCGCGCACCAGGTCACCCAGCGAGCGGCCGTTGCGACGGCTGGACAGGAACAGGACCATGAAGTCCTGCACCGCGCCGGCCAGCACCACGCCCACCACCAGCCACAGCAGGCCGGGCAGGTAGCCCATCTGCGCGGCCAGCACCGGGCCGACCAACGGGCCGGCGCCGGCGATGGCGGCGAAATGATGGCCGAACAGCACGTGCTTGTTGGTCGGCACGTAGTCCAGGCCATCGTTGTTGATCACCGCCGGGGTGGCCCGGGTCGGATCCAGCTGCATCACCTTGTTGGCGATGAACAGGCTGTAGAAGCGGTAGGCGACCAGGTACAGCGAAACCGCGGCGACGACGATCCACAGCGCATTGATGTGCTCGCCGCGGCGCAGTGCCACGGTGCCCAGACAGAATGCGCCGAGCAGGGCGAGTACCGCCCAGCCCAGTTTGGAAAACCCTTTCATGAGGTGCTCTCTCCCGGAAAGACAGACAAAGAGTCCCGCGTGCCCTCGACAGGGTCAATTGGCACAGGACGAATCGGCGGTAGTACTTTGGTCGTACGTTTGTTGTGCTGACGTGCAGCGAACATCAGGGATGGAACAATCGGTTGCGGCGCCGTCCATTGGCGTGCGGCCGTGTGGCGTCCATCTTCAGTGGCATCCATCCAACAGGAGTCGCCATGAGCCTTCCCGAACCGGCCCGCGTGCTGCGGACCATCCGTGGCCTGCCCACCTCCGACGGTGCCGGCGTGCGCCTGACCCGCGTCATCGGTGGCCCCACGCTGCCCGACCTGGATCCGTTCCTGCTGCTCGATGAGTTCGGTACCGATCGTGCCGAGGACTACATCGCCGGGTTTCCGGAGCATCCGCACCGCGGCTTCGAAACCGTCACCTACATGCTCGACGGGCGCATGCGGCATCGTGACAACCACGGCAACGAAGGCCTGCTGACCCCGGGCAGCGTGCAGTGGATGACCGCTGGGCGTGGCCTGGTGCATTCGGAGATGCCCGAGCAGGAAAGCGGGCAGATGCGCGGCTTCCAGCTGTGGGTGAACCTGCCGGCAAAGGAGAAGATGACTGACCCGAAGTACCAGGAATTCGCGCCCGAGCGCATTCCCGTGGTGCACCCGGAGCCGGGCGTGGACGTGAAGGTGATTGCCGGCAGCGTGGATGGCACGCAGGGCCCGATCGTGCAGCCGGCCACCGATCCGCTGTACCTGGACATCACGCTGGCCCCGGATCGCGCCTGGACCTATGCGTTGCCGGAAGGGCACAATGCCTTTGCATACGTGTTCGAAGGTGGCGTGACCGTGGGGGAGCAGGACGCCGCGCGTGACGTGGCACGCCAGGAGCTGGCGGTGCTGGGCGGCGGTGAGCAGCTGCACCTTTCGGCCGGCAGCGAAGGCGCGCGGCTGATCCTGGTGGCCGGCCGTCCGCTGCGCGAACCGGTGATGCGCCACGGGCCGTTCGTGATGAACACACGGCAGGAACTGATGCAGGCCTTCGTCGATTTCCAGGAAGGCAAGTTCTGATGGATTGCGCCGGGCATGGCCCGTCGAAAGAAGCCGGCAACGCCGCCGGGCCACGCCCGGCGGACGTCCCGCGAGTCGGATCCTGCGGGGATGCTGCCAGGCAGTCATCCCCGTCACCTTCAGCGCCCCGCGGCCACGGCTGACGGGGTCAGGCTCATGCCCTGCGCCAACTGCTGCAGCGAGCCCAGCTCCTGGGCGCTGTCCGGGTACAGCGAAATCTGCGCGTAGCGCTTCTTGTCCAGCTTGACCACGCTGATGCGGCGCTCGGCATAGCCGGGCGGCTGCTGGCCACCGAGATCGGGCTGGTACCAGTAAAGCGGTTCACCGCCGAAGCTGCCTTTTTCCTGGCGCAGTGCCCGGTTCAACGGAATATCAGGGTCACGCGCGCTGAGCATCAGGCTCAGTACCTCGCGTCCATCCCCGGTGCTGGCGCGGCAGACCAGAAGGTCGGCCAACACCTGCTGCTGCCACTGCAGGCCACTGCTGGCCGGCAACGAAGGACATTCCGCGGGAGCCTGCGCGGCAGCCTGGGCCGCGGCGAACAGCAGGCTCGACAACACTACAGGCGCGAACTTCATGCATCCCCCAAGGTGGTCGGTCGTGTGGCTCCACCAGATGGACTGGCGGCCGTGGCATCCCATCCCCGGATGCCGCCCCGCCCGGCGTGTGCACGGACGGTCAACTCAACCTTAACGGAACGTGAGCGATCGCACAAATCGAAGTTGCAGACGTAACCATTGCGGCCGATGGTCGGCCGCAATGGTGCGCACAGGCCTCAGCGGTCGTTGCCGATCCACTTGTAGATGATGCCGCCGATCGCGCCGCCCAGCAGCGGGGCGACCCAGAACAGCCACAACTGGGTTACTGCGCCGCTGCCGGCGAAGAAGGCCACGGCGGTGGAACGGGCCGGGTTCACCGAGGTGTTGGTGACCGGGATGCTGATCAGGTGGATCAGGGTCAGCGACAGGCCGATCGCCAGTGGCGCAAAGCCAGCCGGCGCCTTGCCATGGGTGGCGCCCATGATCACGATCAGGAACACGGCGGTCAGCACCACTTCGCACAGGAAGGCCGCTGCCACGCTGTAACCGCCAGGCGACAGCGCGCCATACCCATTGCTGGCGAACGCACCGGCCTGGCTGCCATCGATGGCGAAGCCGCTGGCCCCCGACGCGATCTGCAGCAGGATGAAGCCGGCCAGCAGGCCGCCAGCCACCTGGGCGATGATGTACGGCACGAGGTCCTTGGTAGGGAAGCGGCCGCCGGCCCACAGGCCGACGCTGACTGCCGGATTGAAGTGCGCGCCGGAGATATGGCCGAACGCATAGGCGCCGGTCACCACGGTCAGGCCAAAGGCCAGGGCGACGCCGAGGAACCCGATACCCAGAGGATTGCCGTCGCCACCGAACTTGGCGGCCAGCACCGCGCTGCCACAGCCGCCCAACACCAGCCAGAACGTGCCGAGGAATTCGGCGGACAAGCGTTTACCCATGCTCATGTGTTGCACTCCTTTGAGGGCGAAAGTGTGATTTATGTCACATTGCAGTGATCAGCGGGTGACTGTAGCGTCAACGCCGGGTGCAGGGATACACCCTCGGATGTGTGCAACACGCGATGTTCAATACTGCGGCAGCGGAATGAACTCCTTGTCGTCGCCCGGAATGGTGCCGAATCGGCCGGCCTCCCAATCGTGCTTGGCCTGCTCGATGCGCTCCTTCGAGCTGGATACGAAGTTCCACCACAGGTGGCGCGGGCCATCCAGCGGCTCGCCACCGAACAGCATCGCCTTCACCGGCGTCTTCGCGCGCAGGCGGCCGCGTGCGCCGGCCTCGGGAATCACCAGATGCTGTGCAGGGATGTCCACGCCATCCAGCTGTGCGTCGCCTTCGAGGATGTACAGCGCGCGCTCGCGGTGGCCGTCATCGATATCGATCTCCGCATCCGGGTCGAGATCGATCGCCACGTTGAGGGTATCGGCGAACACCTTCACCGGCGATTCCTCGCCATAGGCGCGGCCGGCGATCACCCGCAGCCAGGCACCGTTGCGGCGCTGCTCGGGCAGCGTAGCCGCGGCATGGTGGTAGAAGGCCGGTTCGATTTCCTCGTGCGATTTCGGCAGCGCCACCCAGGTCTGCATGCCGTGGATCGGGTTGTCGTGGGCGCGGTCCGGTTGCGGTGTCCGCTCGGAATGGGCAATGCCGCGACCAGCGGTCATCCAGTTGACGTCGCCGGGACGGATCACCTGGTCCGACCCCAGCGTGTCGCGGTGGCCGATCGCGCCCGACCACAGGTAGGTTACGGTGGCCAGGCCAATATGTGGATGCGGGCGCACGTCGATGGCGGTGCCGGGGTGCATGAGTGCCGGGCCCATCTGGTCGACGAACACGAACGAGCCGATGCTGCGCGCCTGCAGGGTGGGGACGGCGCGACGGACTTCGAGGCCGCCGATGTCGTGCACGCGCGGGGCGATGATGGTGGTCATGCGGGCGTTCTCGCTGGCAGGGATCAGGTGGTGAGCATCGCATGCAGCTGTGACGGGCACATGCCCTGTATGGGTAACAGGTTGTTCCAGCCAACGGCGCAGCCCCTCGTGGCTGGCTGGTTGGTCGCTGAAGGCAGAAGCAAAAGCAGAAGCCGCGCGTGGCCGGGCGGGTGGGTGGCGCAGGGGACGCTGCAAGTCCCCCTCCGGGGCCCAGCCCAGCCGCTGGCGGCTGTGCGTTCGGTCGCTCGCGAAGCAGTGCTTCGCAAGCAAAGCGCCCTCACCCATGTAAGCTCGATCGCCGCATCCATGCGGCTCACGCCCCTGCGCCACCCACCCGCCCGACCTCTGACAGTTTCCGTGTGCTGTCCAGCCACGGAGAAGAAAAAGAAAATCAAAAGCAAACGTCGCTTCGCTCGCATCCACGCATGGCGTGGATCAAGCGTGTCGACCAAGGTCGACACCTACCAGTCATCGCAGTTCACCAACCGACACCGCCCCGCCCAACAAACAGAAAAGCCAGAGCCGGCTGTTGCTCCGGCTCTGGCTCTGGTTTTTGCTTCTGCGGGTGCCGGGCCGCAGGCCCGGCCGATAAACTCAGACCACCGGTTCGCGCAGGGCGGGGTTGTCCCAGCCCGGGCGCGGGGCGAAGCGGTCGCCATGCCGCTGCTGCAGCGCCTTCAACCGCTCGACGATCGCATCGGCACCCACCGCACGGATGTGCTGGATCGGGCCGCCACGGAACGGCGCGAAACCGGTACCGAAGATCACGCCCGCATCCAACAGGTCCGCATCGGCCACTACACCTTCGTGCAGGCACGCAACCGCCTCGTTCAACAGCGGCAGGATCAGGCGGTCCTCCAGATCGGCCGGGGCCTGGTAATCGCTGGCCACGTCCGGCTTCTTCGGCTTGCCGTTCTCCCAGGTGTAGATGCCCTGGCCATCCTTCTTGCCGCGCTTGTCCTGTTCCACCGTCTGCAGGGCCGCCGGAATCTGCAGGCCGAGGAACGGCGCCAGTTCGCGGCCCACGCCCGCAGCCACGTCCAGCCCCACGGTGTCGATCAGTTCGATCGGTCCCATCGGCATGCCGAACTTCACGGCGGCCTTGTCGATCACCGGACCCGGAATGCCTTCGGCATACGCGGTGGCCGCTTCCAGCATGTAAGGGAACAGCACGCGGTTGACCAGGAAGCCCGGGCTGCCGGCCACCGGCACCGGGAACTTGCCCAGTGCCTTGCAGAACGCGGCCAGGCGGCGTTCGGTTTCCGGCGCCATGCCGTCGTGATGGATGATCTCCACCAACGGCATCTGCGCGACCGGGTTGAAATAGTGCAGGCCGGCGAACTGCGCCGGGCGCTGGATGTGATCGCGCAGTTCCACCAGCGGGATCGACGAAGTGTTGGTTGTCAGCAGCGCGTCCTGCTTCATCTTCGGTTCCAGCGTCTGGTACAGCGCACGCTTGGCCTCGGGGTTCTCGATGATGGCCTCGATCACCAGATCGGCTTCGGCCACGCCGTTGCCTTCCAGATCGGCACGCAGGCGCGCGGCCACGGCAGGGCGCTTGCTCTCGTCACGCACCTTCTTGGCGAACAGCGCCTGCGCGCGTTCCATGGCCGGGTCGATGAAGCGCTGCTCACGGTCCTGCAGGGTCACCTCGAAGCCCTTGTAGGCGGCCCACGCGGCGATGTCGCCGCCCATCACGCCGGCGCCGACCACGTGCACGTGACGGATGCCGGAATCACCACCGCCCAGGCCCTTCAGTCGCTCGGTGAGGAAGAAGATGCGGATCAGGTTGCGCGCGGTCGGTGTACTGGCCAGCTTCACCACCGCGCGCCGCTCGGCGTCCAAACGCGCCTGGATCGGCTTGCCGCCACTGCGTTGCCAGGTGCTGATCAGCGCGTACGGCGCCGGGTACTGGTCCTTCTTCGCCTTGCGTGCGACCTGCTTGACCATCTGCGGCGCCAGCAGCCGGCGTGCCAGCCAGGTGTTGGTGGCCCAGGCCATCGCGCGCTGCTTGAACGGGCGGCTGGTGCCGGACAGCGCCAGCGCGACGGCGGTGTCGAGCACCACCGCCGGCGCCACCACCTTGTCGACCAGGCCGATCCCCCGCGCGGCCGACGCCGACAGGGTGCGGCCGGTCAGCATCATGTCCATCGCCGCCGGTGCACCTACCAGTTGCGGCAGGCGGGCGCTGCCGCCCCAGCCCGGGAAGATGCCCAGCTGGGTTTCCGGCAGGCCGATGCGGGTGCTGCTGTCGTTGGAGGCCACGCGGTAGCGGCAGGCCAGCGCCAGTTCGGTGCCGCCTCCCAGGCAGTGGCCATGGATCGCCGCCACGGTCGGGCAGGGCAGTTCGGCCAGCTTCTGGTAGGTGGCCTGGCCACGCCGGATCGCGTCGTTGACAGTGCCGCGACGGTCGAACTCCTGGAACTCCTTCAGGTCGGCACCGGCAATGAAGCCGGCCTTCTTCAGCGACTGGATCACCACGCCCTTGGGCGGATCCAGCGCGATGCGCTCAAGCAGGTCGCCCAGCTCCAGCAGCACGTCCTGCGACATGGCGTTGACGCTGCTGTCCTGACGATCCAGGGAGAGAACCACCACGCCGTCGTCGCGGATCTCGGGGTGCCAGTGGCTGAAGCGGAGACCATCGAAGCCTGAGAGCATGGACGTTCCATCCGGTTGTGTATGGAGAAGCGGCTATGATCCAGAGGTTGTTTCCCCCGCGTCAAATCCCAATAGCAGGGGAGTGGCGCCCCCGGATCCATGGCCGTGGAGCGGGACGCTAACGGAACGGTGGTTAAAAGCTGGTGCGGCGCCAGGTGATCGGCGACTGAACTTTTCCCGGGATTGGCAGTCTCATTGCCCGACGTCGGTTGGGCTGACAGGAGTGCGGCCCCTCATGGCCGAGGTTGATACACCACAGGAGCTGGATCTGGAACTGGTCCGGCGCGTGCAGCACGGCGAGAGTGCCGCCTTTGATGTCCTGGTGCGCAAGTACCAGCATCGGGTGGTGGCCCTGGTCGGTCGCTACATCGCCGACTGGAGCGAATGTCAGGACGTCGCCCAGGACACTTTCATCCGCGCCTACCGCGCGATCGGGAGTTTCCGTGGCGACGCCCAGTTCTCAACCTGGTTGCATCGAATCGCCGTGAATACCGCCAAAAACTACCTGGCTTCACACAATCGACGGCCGCCGACCGATGACATCGACATCGGCGACGCCGAACAGTTCGACACCGGTACCCGCCTGCGCGACACCGACACGCCCGAACGCGAGTTGATGCGCCAGGAGCTGGAACAGACGGTAATGAAGGCCGTCAACGCGCTGCCGGAAGAACTCCGGTCGGCAATCACCCTGCGCGAGGTGGAAGGCCTGAGCTACGAGGATATCGCGCAGAAGATGGGGTGCCCGATCGGCACGGTGCGTTCACGGATCTTCCGGGCGCGCGAGGCGATCGACACCGAACTCCGGCCGCTGCTGGACATCGGCAGCGCCACCCGTGAGAAGAGCCGCGTATGACCAGTAAACCGTTCAACGAATCGCAGAACCACCAATCGCCCGCCGGACAGCGCCTGGACCAGCGCCATCGCGAGCAGCTGTCGGCCCTGGTCGATGGTGAGCTGGGCGCCGACGAAGCGCGCTTCCTGCTGCGCCGGATGGAGCACGACCCCGAGCTGGCCGGATGCCAGGAACGCTGGCAGCTGCTGGGCGACGTGATGCGCGGGCAGGCGTCGGCGCTGGCGCCGGCCGGCTTCAGCGCGGCCGTGGCCGCCGCCATCGCGGCCGAACCGGCGCCGCAGGTCGAGCCGCGTCGCCAGGTACGCCGCAGTGGCTGGCGGGCCTGGGGCGGCGGCGCCGCCCTGGCCGCGTCGGTGGCCGCCGTCGCGCTGTTCATCGGCGGCGAGAAGCTGAAGGAGGCCACGCCGGGTGAACCGCTGGCGCCGCAGGTGATCGCCAGCCAGGCGGAGCTGGCGCCGGCGCCCACCACGCCGGCCCCGGTGACCGAGGCTTCGGTGGATACGGCCGCGATGGCCGTGGCTGCTGCGCCGGCTGTGGCGATGGCCGCTTCCAGCCGTCGTCAGGACGCCCGCCGTGCCAGCGCCACGCGTACCCAGCAGGCTGCGCGTGCCGCCCAGCGCGACGAGGCCCCGCAACGGGCCGTCGCCGCAGCGCCGGCGCCGTTGACCCCGACCGTGCCGGCCAACGCCAGCCGCAACCTGCCGTTCGGCGAGGTGGGCGGACTGCAGGCCCGGCCGTGGCCGCGTTCCAGCCTGGCGCCCGCTGCCGGTGGCGCACTCAATGCCAGCTTCCCGGCCCATGCCGGCGGCGCGGCGTTCTATCCGTTCGAGCCGCGCCTGCAGGACGACCTGCCGGTGCCGCCGCGCCCGCGCGACTGAGCCGGGCGCTTTCACGCCCCGCCGCCGGCGGGGTCCGTATTCCTCTTTCCATCCGATCCGGAGGTTGCCGTCCGATGACTCCCCGACTCCGCACGCAGGCCATGGGTCTGCTGGCCCTGACCCTTCCCCTGGTGGCCTGCGCACAGGCCCCCGCGCCTGCCGCGCAGACCCAGCCTGCGCCAGCTGCAGCAGCGCGGGCACCGGCGCAGCCGCTGGTCAGCGGCCTGCCCGACTTTACCAATCTGGTCGAACAGGTCGGCCCGGGCGTGGTCAACGTCGACACCACCATCGTCCGCAACAACCGCCAGGTCGCCCGCGGCCCGATGGGCGACGATGACATGCCGGAGTTCTTCCGCCGCTTCTTCGGCCCGGACTTCCCGATGCCCGGGCAGGGGCCGGGTGGGCCGGATGGCGGCCCCAGCATCAAGGGCCGTGGCATGGGCTCGGGCTTCATCATCTCGCCCGATGGCTATGTACTGACCAACTACCACGTGGTGGCCGATGCCAGCGAGGTGAAGGTCAAGCTGGGCGACCGCCGTGAGTTCACCGCGAAAGTGGTGGGCAGCGACCAGCAGTACGACGTCGCGCTGTTGAAGATCGACGGCAAGAACCTGCCGACCGTGCGCGTTGGCGACTCCAACTCCCTCAAGCCGGGCCAATGGGTGGTCGCGATCGGCTCGCCGTTCGGCCTCGATCACTCGGTCACTGCCGGCGTGGTCAGTGCCCTTGGCCGCAGCACCGGCGGGCCGGACCAGCGCTACGTGCCCTTCATCCAGACCGACGTGGCGATCAACCAGGGCAACTCCGGTGGCCCGCTGCTGAACACGCGTGGCGAAGTGGTCGGCATCAACTCGCAGATCTTCTCTGCTTCGGGCGGCTACATGGGCATCAGCTTCGCGATCCCGATCGACCTGGCGATGAGCGCGGTCGAGCAGATCAAGAAGACCGGCAAAGTCACCCGTGGCCAGCTCGGCGCGGTGGTGCAGGAAATCGACGGCCTGAAAGCGCAGGCGATGGGCCTGCCGGACAGCCGCGGCGCCCTGGTCAACCAGATCGTGCCGGACTCGGCTGCAGCCCGGGCCGGGGTGAAGATCGGCGATGTGATCCGTTCGGTGAACGGCGCGCCGGTCAACAGCTGGTCCGACCTGCCCCCGCTGATCGGCGCGATGGCACCGGGCAGCCGGGTCACCCTGGGCGTGATCCGCGATGGCAAGCCGCGCGACCTCAGCGCCACCCTGACCGCACTGACCGAAGATGCCCAGGCCAGTTCGCGTGGCCCGGCTGCCGTCAACAGCGATGCGGCTCCACAGGCCGGCGCCAACGCCCTGCTGGGGCTGGACGTCAGTGACCTGACCGCGCCGCAGCGCAAGCAGCTGGGCCTGGAATCGGGCGAGGGCGTGCGCATCACCGGGGTCAAGGGCCAGGGCGCGCGCGATGCGGGCCTGTCTCCGGGCATGGTGATCCTGCAGGTAGCCAGCACCCAGGTCGGCAGCGTGGACGCGCTGAACCGTGCGCTGTCCAGCTACAAGAAGGGCGACGTGGTGATGCTGCTGGTGCGCACCGGCAGCGGCAACAGCGCGTTCGTAGCGGTCAAGGCTGGCCAATAAGGCCGGTGCAGGGCCGCCCCGCCGGCCACGTGGTTCCCCCGAAGCCCCGCCCCGGCGGGGCTTCGGCCATTCCGGGCCCGGCTCGATGAGGCCGTTTTCGCGGGCGGGCGCCGGGCATGCGATAATCGACCGTTACCCTGACGACGCCGCGCGCCGCCGCCACCTATGTCTTCTGATTCGATGCGGAACATCCGCAACTTCTCCATCATCGCCCATGTCGACCACGGCAAGTCCACGCTGGCCGACCGCATCATCCAGCTCTGTGGTGGCCTGCAGGCCCGCGAGATGGAAGCGCAGGTGCTCGACTCCAACCCGATCGAGCGCGAGCGTGGCATCACGATCAAGGCGCAGTCGGTGTCGCTGCCGTACCTGGCCAAGGACGGGCAGACCTACCACCTGAACTTCATCGACACCCCCGGCCACGTCGACTTCTCCTATGAAGTCAGCCGCTCGCTGGCCGCCTGCGAAGGCGCGCTGCTGGTGGTCGATGCCGCCCAGGGCGTGGAAGCGCAGTCGGTGGCCAACTGCTACACCGCGGTGGAGCAGGGCCTGGAAGTGGTGCCGGTGATCAACAAGATCGACCTGCCCACCGCCGACATCGAGCGCGCCAAGGCCGAGATCGAGGCCGTGATCGGCATCGACGCCTCCGACGCGGTGCCGGTCAGCGCCAAGACCGGCTTGAACGTGCAGGATGTGCTGGAAGCGATCGTGCACCGCATCCCGCCGCCGGCGCCGCGCGACACCGACAAGCTGCAGGCGCTGATCATCGATTCGTGGTTCGACAATTACCTGGGCGTGGTGTCGCTGGTGCGCGTGATGCAGGGCGAGATCAAGGCCGGTGACAAGCTGCAGGTGATGTCCACCGGCCGCAACCACCAGGTCGACAACGTTGGCGTGTTCACCCCGAAGCGCAAGGTGCTGCCGGCGCTGAAGGCCGGTGAAGTGGGTTGGGTCACCGCCAGCATCAAGGACGTGCACGGTGCGCCGGTCGGCGACACGCTGACCCTGGCCGGCGACCCGGCACCGAAGCCGCTGCCGGGCTTCCAGGAAATGCAGCCGCGCGTGTTCGCCGGCCTGTTCCCGGTCGATGCCGAGGACTATCCGGACCTGCGCGAAGCGCTGGACAAGCTGCGCCTGAACGATGCCGCGCTGCGCTTCGAGCCGGAAAGCTCCGAGGCGATGGGCTTCGGCTTCCGCTGCGGTTTCCTCGGCATGCTGCACATGGAAATCGTGCAGGAGCGCCTGGAGCGCGAATACAACCTGGACCTGATCAGCACCGCGCCGACGGTGGTGTATGAAGTCCTGAAGACCGATGGCTCGATCATCAACATGGACAACCCGGCCAAGCTGCCGCCGGTGAACCAGGTCGAGGAGATCCGCGAGCCGATCATCCGTGCCAACGTGCTCACCCCCGAGGAGTACATCGGCAACATCATCAAGCTGTGCGAAGAAAAGCGCGGCAGCCAGATCGGCATCAATTACCTGGGCAGCCAGGTGCAGATCAGCTATGAATTGCCGATGGCCGAGGTGGTGCTGGACTTTTTCGACAAGCTGAAGTCGGTCAGCCGTGGCTATGCCTCGCTGGACTACCACTTCGTGCGCTTCGACGCGGGCCCGTTCGTGCGCGTGGACGTGCTGATCAACGGTGACAAGGTCGATGCCCTGTCGCTGATCGTGCACCGCAGCCATGCCGACCGCCGCGGCCGCGAGCTGTGCGAAAAGATGAAGGACCTGATCCCGCGCCAGATGTTCGACGTGGCCATCCAGGCCGCCGTTGGCTCGCAGATCATCGCCCGCACCACGGTCAAGGCCATGCGCAAGAACGTGCTGGCCAAGTGCTATGGTGGCGACGTTTCGCGCAAGAAGAAGCTTCTGGAAAAGCAGAAGGAAGGCAAGAAGCGCATGAAGCAGGTCGGCCGCGTGGAGATCCCGCAGGAAGCGTTCCTGGCCGTGCTGCAGATGGACAACAAGTAAGCCCGCACCGGCCCTGCGGGGCCGGTCGTCTGGTGACGTTGCAAAGGACCCTGAATGAAACTGTTTGAGATCCTCCTGGTCGTGCTGACCCTGGCCTCGGGCCTGATCCTGCTTGCGGACAAGCTGTACCTCGCCAAGCGTCGCGCCCAGCGCGCGGGCCTGCTCGATTCCGAGCCGGTGCTGGTGGATTACTCGCGTGCGTTCTTCCCGGTGCTGGCGATCGTGCTGGTCGTGCGCAGCTTCATTGCGGAGCCGTACAAGATTCCATCCAGTTCGATGATGCCGAACCTGCTGATCGGCGATTTCATCCTGGTCAACAAGTTCTCCTATGGCCTGCGCCTGCCGATCAGCAACACCAAGATCGTGCCGTTTGGCGAGCCGTCGCGTGGTGACGTGGTGGTGTTCCACTTCCCCGGCCATGGCGAGAACGATCCGGCCAAGGGCGAGAACTTCATCAAGCGCGTGATCGGCGTGCCGGGTGACACCGTGGTCTTTGAAGGCGACGGCGTGATCCTCAACGGCGAGCCGCTGAAGTATGACAACAAGGGTATCTACGCCGGCCACAAGGGCCAGGGCGAGGGCGCCAACCTGCTGCTCGAGCACCTGCCGGGCCGCACCCACACGGTGCTGGAGACCGACTATCCGCGCGGCCAGGGCCAGTGGACCGTGCCGGCCGGCAAGTACCTGGTGATGGGCGACAACCGCGACAACAGCGATGATGGCCGGTTCTGGGGCCTGCTGCCGGAAGAAAACCTGCGCGGCAAGGCGTTCCTGATCTGGCTGAACTGCCAGGGCTGGTTGTGCAAGGATGGCTTCGAGCCGTCGCGGATCGGCTCGAGCATCAACTGAGTACCTTCACATCCAACGCGTATCTGGGGAGAACGCAATGAAGACGATGAACACGCAGCGTGGCATGACCTTGACCTCGTTCCTGACGGTCCTGATCGTGGTGGGCTTCTTCCTCTACATCGGCATGAAGCTGTTCCCGATGTATCAGGAGTACTACGCTGTGCGCTCGGCGATGAAGAGCCTGGCCAACGAGCCGGGCGTGGGCAGCATGGAGCCGGCGCGCATCCAGGACCTGTTCTTCAAGCGCCTGTACATCAACTACTCGGACAACGTGAAGCCGGCCAACGTGAAGTTCGACCGTCGCGACAATGGCTGGACCCTCAAGGTCAACTACGAAGTGCGCCGTCAGCTGATCGGCAACCTCGATGTGGTTGGCAAATTCGATTCTTCCCAGGACCTGACACGAAGCGGTGCCCAGTAAATTCATCCAACGTGGCGACCTGATCGGTCATGCCTTCAGCGACCCGGCGCTGCTCAAGCAGGCGCTGACGCATCGCAGTGCCGGTGCGCCGCACAATGAGCGGCTGGAGTTCCTTGGCGACAGCATCGTCAACATGATGGCGGCCGAGGCGTTGTACCGGCGCTGGCCCAAGGCCGACGAAGGGGCGATGACCCGTGCCCGCGCAGAGCTGGTGCGTGAAGGCGCGCTTGCGGTGATCGGGCGCAGCCTGGAACTGGGCGAGCGGCTGACCTTGGGCCCGGGCGAAATGAAGTCCGGTGGTCATCGCCGCGACTCGATCCTGGCCGATGCGGTGGAAGCCGTGGTGGCTGCGATCTACCTGGATGCCGGCTTCGAGGCCTGCCGGGCAGTGGTGCTGCCCTGGTTCAGTGCTTCGATCGAGGCGCTGCCGGCCTCGGGCCGGCCTGAGAAGGATCCCAAGACCCGCCTGCAGGAATGGCTGCAGGCCCGACAGAAGGCGTTGCCGCAGTACGAGCTGGTGTCAGAATCCGGTGACGACCACGCCAAGCACTTCCGGGTACGCTGCAACGTAGCCGACCCGGCCGCCAGCACCGAGGGCGAAGGCGCCTCGCGGCGGCTTGCCGAACAACAGGCGGCTGCGGCCGTCCTAGAACAACTGGATTCCAAGTGAGCGAACAAACTTCCCATCATTGCGGCAGCGTGGCCGTCATCGGCCGCCCGAACGTGGGCAAATCGACCCTGACCAATGCCCTGGTCGGCGCCAAGGTCAGCATCGTTTCCAACCGCCCGCAGACCACGCGCCATCGCCTGCTGGGCATCGCCACCTATCCGGAAGGACAGCTGGTGCTGGTCGACACCCCCGGCCTGCACAAGGTGCAGAAGCGGGCGATGAACCGGGTGATGAACCGCGCTGCGCGCGGCTCGCTGGAAGGCGTCGACGCCGGCCTGCTGGTGATCGAAGCCGGCCGCTGGGATGAAGAGGACAGCCTGGCTTTCAATGTGCTGCGCGACGCTGGCATTCCGGTGGTGCTGGTGGTCAACAAGATCGATCGCCTGAAGGAGAAGGGCGCGCTGCTGCCGTTCCTGCAGCAGGTGACCGAAGGTCGCGACTTCGCCGCCGTGCATCCGATCTCCGCGCAGAAGCGCAACGGCCTGGAAGCGCTGGTGCGCGATGTGCTGAAGCTGCTGCCGGAAGCCCCGCCAATGTTCGGCGAGGACGAGATCACCGACCGCAGCCAGCGTTTCCTGGCCGGTGAACTGGTGCGCGAGCAGCTGATGCGCCAGCTCGGCGAGGAACTGCCGTATGCCACCACGGTGGAAATCGAGCGTTTCACCGAAGATGGCAACCTGCTGCGCATCGGTGCGGTTATCTGGGTCGAACGTGAAGGCCAGAAGGCGATCGTGATCGGCAAGGGTGGCACCCGGCTGAAGGAGATCGGCGCCAAGTCCCGCCTGCAGATGGAACGTCTGTTCGGGGCCAAGGTGTTCCTGGAGACCTGGGTGCGCGTGCGTGAAGGCTGGTCCGACGACGAGGCCGCACTGAAGGCCTTCGGTTACGAGTAAGTCGTTGCGGTCGCTTCGATGCTGATCGAGGACGACACCGGCTTCGTGCTGCATGCACGGGCCTACCGCGAGACCAGCCTGCTGGTCGAAGTGCTGAGCGCGCAGCATGGCCGTATCGGCCTGCTCGCGCGTGGTGTGTCAACCGCCAAGGGCCAGGTGCTGCGCGCTGCCCTGCAGCCATTGCAATGGATCCGCTTCAGTGCCCAGCAGCGCGGTGAACTGGCCCAGCTGCGCGGTGCCGAGGCGCTGGATGCCGCGCCACGCCTGGTCGGCCAGGCGATGTTGGCCGGCTTCTACCTGAGTGAACTGACCCTGCGCCTGGCCCCGCGCCAGGACCCGCTGCCTGAGTTGTACCTGGCCTACGGCGAGGCACGTGCGCGGCTGGCCGTGGGCGCCGGCCTGGCCTGGACCCTGCGTCGCTTCGAACGCGAGCTGCTGTCCGCGCTGGGCCTGGGTTTCGATCTGGACAGCGCCAGCGATGGCCAGCCGATCGACCCGGCGGCGCGCTACGAACTGGATCCTCAGGAAGGCGCGCAGCGACTGCTGAGCGAGCGCGGCGGGGAGCGCCGGGCGGCGGCCACTGGCTCGGCGCTGCTGGCGTTGGCGGCCGACGAAGAGCCCGCTGCCGCCGACCTGGCCAGCCTGCGCCTGCCGATGCGGCGGGTGCTGGCCCATCACCTCGGGCCACGCGGCCTGAAGTCCTGGGAAATGCTCGAGCAGCTCGCACCCCGCAGGTAGGGGGTGTTCGGCAGGGCTTGCAGCCCTGCACCTGCCGAATCAACGGCAACGGCAAAAGCTGACTACTCGTGGGTAGGCGGGGTGGGTCCGGTTGCGGGAGACGCCGTAAACCCATCCATGCCGCGGACACTCCCGCAACCGGACCCACCCCGCCTTCGACAGTTTTCCGCGAGCTGTCGGAATGGCACTGGGGTCAGATCCGTTTTCCTTCGGAAAACGGATCTGACCCCAGTTTGAATTTCGATATCTGACAGAAATTCATCCACGCATGGCGTGGATCTACCCGATCGCGGCAAACTGTCAGAGGTGGGGCGGTGTCGGAGTGCGGGGTGTCAGCCGCATGGATGCGGCTGCCAAGCCCCCATGGTGAAGTGACCCCCGGGAGTTGGACGCCAGATCCAACCCCGAGGGATACATGAACAGATACGACGCTCGTTTCAAACTGCAGGTTGCCAAAGAGGCCTGCAAGACGTCCACATCAGTCAAAGCCGTTGCTCGTCGCCACAGCCTGGAGGCCTCCACGGTCAGGCGCTGGGTGGCGACCTATCGGCTGTATGGTTGGCGCGGATTTCATCGCCAGGCCCGGTTCTAT
>NZ_JCAFRG010000008.1:0-216672 GCF_059367845.1 Stenotrophomonas sp. YJH_SMC_20
GCTGGTGGAATACATCCAGTACTACAACCAAGAGCGCATCAAATTGAAATTGAAGGGCCTGAGCCCGGTACAGTACCGGGAGCAGGCCCAACAGGCCCAATCGGCCGCCTGACCCCTGTCCAAGTCTCGGGGGTCACTTCACCCTGGGGGCTCGATGGCGCCATCCATGGCGCCAACGGTCCTCACAGCCACACCGCCCCACCCTAGACAGTGTCCCGATGACGGTCGGTAGATCCACGCCATGCGTGGATGAATCTCTTTCAGATATCGAATCAATTCGGGGTCAGATCCGTTTTCCTGCGGAAAACGGATCTGACCCCAAGCGCCATTCCGGCAGATCGCGGACATCTGTCGAAGGAGGGGTGGGGGGGGTTGGGGGGGCGTGAGCCGCATGGATGCGGCGACCGAGCTTACATGGACGTACTTGCAGCGGCCCCCGCAACCGGACCCACCCCGCCATCCCAAGGAATGCACGCTGTTGCTGTTGCTGTTGCTGTTGCTGTTGCTGTTGCTGTTGCTGTTGCTTCGGCAGGTGCAGGGCTGCAAGCCCTGCCGAACAACCCCCTACTTTGCCTGCTCGCAGAACTTCTGCCGGTACTCGAGTGCCTTCGGCATCAACGCCTGCAGGTTCTGGATACGGGTACCCGGGTTCGGGTGAGTCGACGCGAACTCCGGCGGTGACTGGCCACCACTGGCCTGGCCCATGCGCTGCCACAGCGGCACCGCCTCGCGCGGGTCGAAGCACGCCGCCGCAGCCAGCATCAGTCCCACTTCGTCGGCCTGGGTCTCGTGGCTGCGCGCATACGGCAACAGATACCCATAGCCCATCGCCGACATCATCATCTGTTGCTGCTGCGCATCCATGCCGCTGGCGGCGCCGGCCATCTGCCCGATCTGGGTCAGCTTCTGCTGCGCCATCCGCTGCGCACCGTGGCGCAGCAGCGCATGGGCAATCTCGTGGCCCATCACCACCGCCATCGCGTCGCGCGTGCGCGCCACCGGCACCAGGCCGGTATAGACCGCCATCTTGCCACCAGGCAGGCAGAATGCGTTGGCCTGTTCAGATGGGATCACGTTGACTTCCCACTGGAAATCACGCGCGAAATGCGCCGGCTGAACGCCGTGCTCCTGCGCCAGTGCAGTCTCCACCACATCAACCTTGGCAATCAGGCGCTGGGCGATGTCGCGCACATCGCGCGCGATCGGCGCGTTGGAGTCCATCGGCGGCTCCTCCGAGAGGATCTGCTGGTAGGCCTGCAGGCCCAAGGCGGTCTCCTGGCGGGCGTCCAGGCTGCTGTCAATCATCACCTTCTCGCCGGTGTAGGGGTCCACCGTGCGATTGGAAAACCAGTAGAAGAGCGCATAGCCGGCGGCCAGCAACAGCACCCACCAGCGGATGTTGCCAAACAGGCCGCGACGCTGCGGGCCTTGGGGCGAGCGGGAAAAGGGATCATTGCGCATCAGGGGTCGTCCAGCAGGCCCCGCCGGCCGGCGGGCACGGCGCAATCTTAGTGCGCGGGCGCCAGCAGCGGGTGAAGCCCGGTGCCGCTCAGATGCCCCGCACCAGGCGGAAACCGATGCGCGCGCTGGTGGTGTCCGAATCCTGCGACTGCCGCCACGCCGCACGGGTCTGCTCCGGCGCGTTGGCCCAGTTGCCCCCGCGGATCACCCGCGCGCGACAGCCCGGGTTGAACCAGGCCGCGCCATCGGAGGGCGCGCGCCGGTAGCTGGCATGCCAGCAATCGGCCACCCACTCGCTGAGATTGCCCGCCATGTCGTGCAGGCCGAAGGCATTGGCCTGGAAACTGGCCACCGGCGCGGGCCCCCACCAGCCATCGCCATAGCCGATGAAGGCGTTGTGCCAGTGCCGTCCCGATGGCGAGACATCCTTGCTGCCAGTGAAGTTGCCAGCACCGGGCGGCGGCGTGCCGGCGGCGCCCCACGGATAGCGGCCACTGCTGCCGGCGCGCAGCGCGTATTCGAACTCGGCCTCGCTGGGCAACCGGTAGCTGCGCCCGGTCTGCTCGGACAACCACGCCGCATAGTTTTCGGCATCGCGGATACTGACATGCATCACCGGCGAATTGGCCATCGCGAGGCCACCGTCGTAGTCCGAACGCCAGTCCACGCCGCTGCGGCGGATGAAGTTGCCGCTGCGTTCGTCATAGACCACCGAATGGCCGCGACGGGTCGCACGCGGGCGCGCATTGGTCGCCTTCACGTAGCGCTGGAAATCGCTGACCGTCACCTCGGTGATCGCCATCGCGAAGCCTCGATCAAAGCGTACATAATGCGATGGCCGCTCGGCATCGCTGGCGCCCGGCTCGGCATCACCGGCCCCCATCTGGAAGCCGCCGTGCGGGACCACCACCATCTGCGGCCCGCGCCCGCCATCGCGCATGGCATCGCTGAATACCTGCCCCGGGCGGAAGCTGCCGTAGTGCGTGGCCAGGTCAATGCGCTCACGCAGCTGGGCCACCACCGGGTCTCCCGGCAGGGCGATGCGCAGGGCCTCGGCCAGCTTCTCGCGTGCCGGCTTCAGGCCCTGCGGCGTGGACAGGTCGCGCAGGCCGTCATCGCGCAGCTGCAGCAACACCGCCGCACGGATCTGCTCGATGCGCTCGAACGCGTCGGCAATGGTCGGCGATGAGTCGCGCACCTTGCTGGCTTCGGCCAGCCAGGTGCCCGCGCTGGCGAAATCGCGCGTGCGAGCAGCGTCCTCGGCACGACGGATCAACCCGCTTTCGGCCGCGGCCAGTCCCTGCCGTGCACGGCTGTTGTTCTCGTCCAGTGCGAGCGCCTCGCGGAAGTTGCCGATGGCGCCATCCCCGTCCTCGCCGATCCGGTCCGCGCGCAGGTCCTCTTCACCGGCGCGGTTGTAAGCGACCACCCGCTGGGCAAGCTCCACCCGACCCTGCAGTGCGCGTACCTTCTCGTCCTTGGGCGCCAGGGTCAGCAGCACCAGCGCCTGGCGGCTGGCCTCGGCCAGCGCCTCGCGCTGCTTCAGCGGCCGCACCAGCAACGCATCCGCCTGCTGCTGCAGGCGCTGGCGGGCACGCTGCAGGCCCTGGCGGGCCTGGCGGTCGTCCGGGTCCTCTTCCTGTACTGCCAGCCACAGCGGAATGGCGGCATCGGCATCCTCATACAGCCGGCCCTCAGTGAAGGCCTGCCCGGCCGCGCGGCGCAACTGGGCCAGGCTGCGGCCCTGGCGGTCCACCCGCGGCGGCGTCCACTGCTGTACATCCTCGGCGGCATCCTCACCGGCGATGGTCACGCTGCCCTGCCCGGCCTGCGGGCGCTCGTCGCTGTCTGCGTTCGCGGACGGGCGCGCCTCCTCCCCGGCACTCCGGTCCACTGCCGTGGGGGGCGACGGCGTGCAGCCTGCCAGGGCCATGGCCAAGGCGGTGCACAGCGCGGACGACAACGGAAAACGCAAGCGGAGCCTCCTTCGGCACGGACGCGCACCGACGTTAGGCTATTCTCCCCTGCCTGAGCAAACCCGAGTAGTAGGCCCTGAACCGTGGCAACCTGGATCACCACCCCCGCCGAGCTGGATGCGTACTTCCAGCAGCGCCCGGCCCGCATCGGCCTGGACACCGAATTCATCCGTGAACGCACCTTCTGGCCGCAGTTGGCTCTGGTGCAGATGGCGGTCGGGCAGGACATCCTGCTGATCGATCCGCTGATTCCCGGCATGACCGAGGCACTGGCGCCGTGGCTGGCCGATGAATCGATCACCAAGGTGATGCACAGCGCCAGCGAAGACCTGGTTGCCTTCAAGTGGACCTGCGGCGTGTTGCCGCGACCGCTGTTCGACACACAGATCGGCGCCTCGCTGGCCGGCATTGGTGGCGGCATGGGCTACCAGAAGCTGGTCGCGGAAATCACCGGCGTGGCGCTGGCCAAGGGCGAAACCCGCTCGGACTGGATGCGCCGTCCACTCTCGGAGTCGCAACTGCAATACGCCGCCGACGACGTCGAGCACCTGTTCGCGCTGCATGACGCCATTGATGCCAAGTTGCAGGCACTGGGCCGCCAGCAGTGGCTGCACGACGACGGCGAGCGCCTGCTGGCCAGCGTCGCCAATGACGAGGACCGCTGGCCGCATCTGGCGATGCGCTCGGCGCAGTTCCTCGACGCAGCCGCACAGCGCCGCCTGCTGCGCCTGCTGCGCTGGCGTGATGTGCAGGCACGCAGCAGCGACCGCCCGCGCAGCTGGATCCTGGACAACGAACTGGCCGCCACGCTGGCACGCACGCCACCGGCCGATGCCGCCGCGCTGGCCACGCTGTTTGAACAGTTCCCGAAGGCACCGCGCAAGCTCGCCGGCGCGGTGTGGCAGGCGCTGGACACGCCGCTGGCCGATGAGGCCGAGGCACCGCTGGCGTTGCCCGCCAACGACACCAACAAGCAGGCACTGAAGAGGCTGCAGGACGCCGTTGCCGAGCGCAGCCGCGAGCTGGGCCTGCCGGATGGCGTGCTGGCCTCGCGCAAGCATCTGGAAAGCTACCTGGAGCGCCGCCAATGGCCGGCCGCTCTGGCCGGCTGGCGCCAGCAGGAACTGGAGTCGCGGCTGCAGGCGCTGCTGCCGGCACGCTGATGACAAGGCGCCGGACCACGCCGGCGCCGTGCACCTCAAGCCTGCAGGGGCCGTGCTAGGGTTGGGCGGTACTGACAAGGAGACGTCGATGCAGACCCTCAAGATCGCGACCGCCTGCGCACCGCTGCTAACCACGTTGGGCCTGGCATGCTCTGGGCAGGCCGCACCGCTTTCCTACGCACAGGAAAAGGAGAACACAGCCAAGCTGGTGGACATCATTGACGGTGCCACCCGCGACGGTCTGGTTGCCGTGCTGGTGCCGGCCCCGTATGTCGTGCACAACGGCGGGCCAGGTGTCGGCTCTCCGGTCCCCGGCTTTCATCTGGGCAACCGCTCGACCGACCTACCCGGGTTCTCGACGCGGGTGTCCTTCCAGCACAAGGATATTCCCTCCCAGGGCTATGTGCAGCTGTTCAACACCAACGAACTGGAAACCGGCCCGCAGCGGACGGTGTTGATGGACGTGTTCGAGGTGCATCTGATTCCGCCGGGCACCTATCTGCTGAACGGTGCGGAGAACTACCGCCTGAACACCCGCGTGGCCAAGCTGAAGCCGCTGGGGACCACGGACGAAGTATCGAAGGACATCGGCGCCACCCGCCTGGCCGACGTCGATTACCGTTTCTATTCCTGGAAGAAGGTCTGGGTACCACCCGGCGTCCTGACCGATCAGCACTCCCAGCAGGTCTGCATCTCGGTGCATGTGGCCTCCGGCAACTGCGTGGCATGGGGCACCCAGAACTACGAAACCTCGCGCCCGACCGAAGGCTACTGGGATGACAGGATCGTCCCTGAAGACATCCCTGCCGTACGCATCCAGGCGGTCATCGCCAAGGCCCACGCGCCACTGGCCTTCACTGCCCGCGAAGGGCAGATCCTGCTCAGCCCCTTCATTGTTGCCGCCGACGGCGATATCGATTTCAACGCCAACGACTGCGCACCGGTCGACAAGCTGATGGGATGCGCCCTGCGCCGCTTCACGGTGCACTACCAACCCGCGCCGCTGGACGCTGCACGCAAGCACATCGCAATCACCTCGCGCGGCCTCAACGGCAAGCAGCGCAAGGTACTGGAGCGGATGGAGGCGATGCAGCTGCAGGTGCTGGGCCCCAGTGCGCCGTCCGATGCAGCGCTGGGCAAGGGCGTCAGCGCCACGCCTTGAGCACGGATGATGCCTGGCCAGCAACGAAAAACGGCGCTCGATGAGCGCCGTTTCCGGTACACGACGGGGTAAGGCTTACCAGTTCATGTTCAGCGAGACACCGACGGTGCGCGGTTCGTTGTAGACCGCGGCCATGTAGTTCTCGATCACACCCTTGAGGTTCTTCTCGTTGGTGATGTTGCGCGCGAACAACGCCACTTCATAGGCACCGTAATTGCCCGAGTAGCCGATCTTCAGGCCACCTTCGAAGTCACCCTTGGAGTTGAACTCCTTGCTGTCGTACAGCACGAAGCTGGTGTAACCCTGCTTGTTCCAGTCGGTGGACACGAACATGGTGCCGGCGTCGCTGACCGGGAAGTCGTAGCGGGCGGCCAGGTTCACGTTGTACTTCGGTGCGTTCGGCAGCGGGTTGCCGTCGATCTGCGCGAAGGTGTTGGCGCCGACCTTGATGGTCGGGTCATTCACCGTGCACACCACCTGGCCGTTGAGGCCGCAGACCTGTGCGTAGACGCGCTTGTCCTTGATCTCGCTGTGCAGCAGGCTCAGGCCGGCGCTCAAGGTCAGGTTCGGGATCGGGCGCAGCTCCATGTCGGCTTCGAAGCCGTAGGCCCTGGCCTTGTCGGCGTTGAACAGCACGCCGTTGCCGTCCGAATCGTTGCCGTTGAGCTGGATGTCGTTGACGGTGTAGGTGAACGCGGTGGCGTTCAGGCGCAGGCGGTTGTCCCACAGGCTGCTCTTCACGCCCGCTTCCCAGGACAGGATCGTCTCGGAATCGGCGGTGGTGAAGTCGGCATTGAACACTGCCGAACGACCCTGGATGGTCGGGCCACGGAAGCCACGCGCGACCTTGGCGTAGACGCTCACGTCCGGCGTGATCTGATACATCGCGCTCAGATCCCAGCTCGGGGTGGTGTCGGACATCTTGACGTCGGTGCGGCCCTTGTAGGTGACCACGCCGGCAGCGGTGTCGGCGGTCTTCAGCAGGCGGGTGTGCTTCTCGTCCCTGGTCTGGCGCAGGCCGGCGGTGACGGTGAACTTGTCGGTGAAGGCGTAGCTCAGCTGGCCGAAACCGGCCCACGAGGTGTTCTTGTTGCGCAGGCGCACCCAGTTGTTCGGGTTGCGTGCCGCGCCCTGCAGGAACCAGGCGCGCTGGTAGAAGTCGGTGGTGTCGCTGCCGTTGAAGTAGAACGCACCGGCCTGCCACTGCAGCGCGCTGTCGTCATGGCTGGCCAGGCGGAATTCCTGGGTCCACTGGTCCAGGTCGCGGATGCGGCCCATCGACTGGCCGTAGCCGTTCGGCACGCCGTTCACCGGGAAGTTCACCGCAGCGCCGCCGTCGGTGTCGCCACGGCTGTAGCCGGAGGTGGTTTCGTAGGCGGTGATCGAGGTGAAGTCGATCGCGCCGAAGTCGTAACGTGCCTTCACCGAGCCGCCGTAGGTCTTGTAGGCCTGCGGATTGTTGCCGGCTTCGTCGTAGGCAACCTTGTCGCGCGGCACGTCGGTCTTGTTCGAGCCCTTGGTCAGCGCACCGCGCAGGAACAGGGTCGAGGTACCTTCGTAATCACGAGCATGGGCCGAGGCCAGGATCGAGAACTGGTCGCTCGGGGTCAGCAGCAGCTGCGCGCGCACGTTGCGGTCATCGAAGCCGCCCATGGCGTTCTTCTTCGGGCTGACCGTGCCGTCGGCGCTCGGGCCCCTGTAGGTGTTGTCGACGTAGTCGTCGCGGTGCTGGTACAGCGCCGACACGCGGAACGAGGCAATGTCGTTGATCGGGCCGCCGAAGCCGCCGTCGATCGACACGCTGTTGTAGGTGGCGTAGCTGGCGCTGACGCGGCCGGTGTAGTCCTGGGTCGGCTTCAGGGTGTCGAACTTGACGATGCCGGCGGTGGTGTTGCGGCCGAACAGCGAGCCCTGCGGGCCGCGCAGCACTTCCACCTGGTCTACGTCATAGACCGGGTTGGACTTCAGCACCACGTGCTCCAGCACCACGTCGTCCTGGATGATCGACACCGGCTGCGAGGCTCCCAGGTAGAAGTCGATGTTGCCCAGGCCGCGGATGTAGAAGCGCGGGAAGATGCGGCCGGTGGTGGTTTCCGCATACAGGCTCGGCACGCGGCCGGACAGTGCCAGCAGGGTGTCGTCGCCGCCGGCGGTGAAGTCGCGCATGCGCTCCCCCTGCACCACACCCACCGAGACCGGCACTTCCTGCAGGTTCTGCTCACGGTGTTCGGCGGTCACGGTGATCGTGTCCAGGCCGGTCGGGGTCGGCGCACTGTCCTGCGCGGCGGCACCGAAGCTGCCCGCCAGGGCCAGGCCAGCACAGGCCAGGGCCAGCGGGTGACGGCGGAAGGAAACAAAGGAAGACGACAGACCCGACAGGCGGCGGGAATCGGAATGGGAGGGCATGGAATGCTCTGAGGAGGCGTCCGTGCGGCCTGCGCGAGCCGGGCGGCAAAAGGGAGGAGAACTGCGCAAGCGGCCATTATCCCCCAAATTGTTACGATTTCGTTGCGCGGACCCCGCCGCGGCGAACCGAACGGTTTCGGCACCATTGCGCGCGCTCACGCCGCGTCGTCCGGCGTCCCGGATCGGCTTGGCAAGGCGCGGCCACTTGGCTACACTTGAGTCCTGCCGTGGGGCCATAGCTCAGCTGGGAGAGCGCGTCGTTCGCAATGACGAGGTCAGGAGTTCGATCCTCCTTGGCTCCACCACTCTTCAGAAGAACCCGCAGATCGCCATGATCTGCGGGTTTTTTCTTTTCAGCGCCTCCGGCTCAGGCCGGCTCCTGGTCTCCATCCTTGCGTTGCGGGCCGCGCGAGTGCGTATCACGCACCTGTTGATCGCGCTGCCCCGGCCGCTGCTTGGCCACATCGTCTTGCTTCCTGTCCTGGCGGCTTTCCTGGATGCCCTGCTTCGGGTCCTGATCCCTGCTTTGCTCGTTCATCGAAAACTCCCTCGCCAGCAGCAGGCCAGCGCTGCCACCACGCTAGAGGTTGCCGGGTGAGCCGCAGGTCAGTCCCGCGCCAACATCCTGTGCAGGAAGCGGCTTGCCGCCACCGCCCCGCCCAGCCAGAATCCGGGGCACCACGCTCACCGGTGTGCCATGCCCTCCTCTGCCCAGCACGCAGCCCACGCGTTGCCGATGCTCCTCAATGCGACCGACGGCAGCATCCAGCTCGGCAACCTGCCAGCATTGATCGGCCCCACCTTGTTACTGGACGAAGCGCGTGCCGCCTTTGCCCCGCTGGTCCGAGGGGAGCGCGATGTCGGCACCGGCTATCGCTGGCTCAGCCTGCACCGGCTCAGCCTGGGCGGTGTGCCCGCTGGCATCAGCCTGTGCTTCCACGGGCAACAGCTCGACATGGTGACGATCGGCGTCGATCTGCCTGGTGCGACACTGGAAGACGGCTGGCCGACCCAGGCCGCGATCGATGCCGAAGTCGCTTTCATGCGGCGCACCTTGGCCACGGCACTGGGGCGCAAACTGGCAGGTGGCCGCGCCCGGTTCGACTGGGGCGAAGCCTGGGCCGGTTTCGATCCGAAGGGCTTCATGGCCAGCAGCGGCATCCGCTACGCGCCACGCTCCTGACCCCGCTCAGGTACGTGTGATCGACACCCCACCTTCCACACGCATCGCGGTTCCGGTAACGAAACTGCTTTCATCGCTGGCCAGGAACAGCGCCGCGTTGGCGATCTCCTCCGGCTCGGCCATGCGCTTCAGTGCGTGCAGCGCGCGCACGAAGTCGCGGGCATCGCCGGTGGGTGCGGCCTGCCGCCCCATCTCGGTATCGGTACCACCGGGCAGCAGCACATTGCTGCGTACGCCGCGCGCACCGTATTCGGCGGCGATCACCTGGCTCAGGCCGATCAGCCCGGCCTTGCTCGACGCATAGGCCGCCATGCCCGGGAAGCCCACGGTGTGACCGACGAAAGTGCCAACGAACACCAGCGAGCCGCCGCCGCGCGCCAGCAGTGCCGGCAACTGCGCACGTGCGGCATGGAACGCGGCATCCAGATTGGTGGCCATCACTTCACGCCAAGCGTCCACCGGGAACTCCGCTGCCGGCACGCCCGGCCCGAGCATGCCAGCATTGTTGAGCGCGATGTCCAGGCCGCCGAAGGACTGCTGGGCCAGATCGACCAGCGCTTGTGCCGTGCCCGGGTCAGCCACGTCAGCGGCATGCGCCACGGCTTCGCCACCGGCGGCGCGAATCTGCTCGACCAGCGCCTGCAGCGGCTCCGGCCGCCGTGCGTTGAGCACCAGCTTCGCCCCTTCGGCGGCGAAGCGCAGCGCGCTGGCGCGGCCAATGCCAGCGCTGGCACCGGTGATGAGAGCGATCTTGTTGTTCAGGCGCATGGTCGTGGTGCCGGTTGTGAAGTGGCCGCCACGATGCCGCGCCTTCGGCCTGCCAACACTCCGTTTCCGGGCCTGGCCCGTCGGTGCAGGAAACGGAGTTTCCGCAGAACCGGCGCGTGCCAGAATCCGGCCATGGACAGTACCGCCACCACCGCCCTCGATGCCCGCGTCGAACGGGTCTGCCGCCACCTGCAGACCAGCCTCGACGAACCCTCACTGCAGGAACTGGCCGACATCGCCGGCTGCAGCCCGACCCGGCTGCACCGCCTGTTCAAGCAGGCCACAGGATTGACCCCCAAGCAGTACGCTGCCGCGCTGCGCGCCGACCGCCTGCGCACCGGGCTTGAACAGCAGGAACGCATCACCGATGCCTTCCATGATGCCGGCTTCGGTTCCAGTGGGCGCTTCTACGAGAACGCACCGAAGTTGCTGGGCATGACGCCCAAGCAATGGCGCGCAGGTGGTCGCGGCGAAGTCATCCATTTCGCGCTTGCCGAAAGTTCATTGGGCAGCGTGCTGGTGGCCAGCAGTGCCACCGGCGTGGTCGCGATCCTGCTCGGCGACGATCCGGAGACGCTGCTGCAGTCATTGCAGCAACGCTTCCGCCAGGCCGTACTGGTCGGCGCCGACCAGGGCTATGAACAACTGGTGGCACAGGTGGTGGGCCTGGTCGAGGATCCCACGCGGGGCGCCACACTGCCGCTGGACATCCGCGGCACCGCGTTCCAGCAACGGGTATGGCAGGCCTTGCAGCAGATCCCACGTGGCCAGACCGCCTCGTATGCCGACATCGCCGCGCGCATCGGCGCGCCGCGATCAAGCCGTGCGGTGGCTCGCGCCTGCGCCAGCAATCCACTGGCGGTGGCCGTCCCTTGCCACCGCGTCGTACGTCGCGATGGGGACCTGTCCGGCTATGCGTGGGGCGTAGCGCGCAAGCGCGAACTGCTGCGCCGGGAAAAGGCCTCGACTGCCTGACGTGGGTGCCGACCTTGGTCGGCACGCCCAGCTTCCGGTAGGTGCCGACCTTGGTTGGCACACCGCCAAGCCCTCAATCCAGCTTCACCACCAGCTTGCCGAAGTTGTGCCCCTTCAACAGCCCGAAGAACGCCTCCGGCGCATTCTCCAGCCCTTCCACCACATCCTCGCGGTACTGGATGCGGCCTTCGCGCAGCCACTGCGGCATCTCGCGTTCGAAGTCCGGCCACAGGTGGTTGAAGTCGTGCACGATGAAACCGCGCACGGTCAGGCGCTGGCGCAGAATCTGGCTGAACAGTGCGGGCAACCGGTCCGGACCGGGCTGCTCGACGCCCCGCTCGTTGTAGGTGGCGATGGTGCCGCACACTGGAACGCGGGCGAAGTCGTTGAGCAGCGGCAGCACTGCATCCAGCACGTGCCCGCCCACGTTCTCGAAATACACGTCGATACCCGCAGGAACCGCTGCGCGCAGCTGCGCGGCGAAATCAGCGGCGCGATGATCCAGCGCCACGTCCACCCCCAACGTCTGCAGGTAAGCGCGCTTGGCTTCGCCACCGGCGATGGCGACCACGCGCGCGCCCTGCAGCTTGGCCAGCTGCGCCACGGTCGCGCCCACCGGCCCGGTCGCGGCAGCCACCACCAACGTCTCGCCCGGCTTCAGACGGGCGATTTCATGCAGGCTGGAATAGGCGGTGAAGCCGGGCATGCCATATACCCCCAGCGCCGTACTCAGCGGCAGCCCGGCCGGATCCAGCCGGCGCCCCAGTGCCTTGGCCGGCAGCACCGCGTGGGTCTGCCAGCCACCCGGTGCCAGCACCAGCTCACCTGTGGCTACGCCCTCGGCGTTCGACTGCAACACCTCGGCCACGGTCTGCCCTTCCATCACCGCGCCCACCGCCACCGGCGCGGCGTACGACGGGCCCTCGTCCATGCGTCCCCGCATGTACGGGTCCAGCGACAGGTAGCGGTTGCGCAGCAGCACCTCGCCGTCGCCCAAGGGCGGCAGCGCGGCATGCTCCAAGCGGAAATTGGCTGCAGTAGGCGCCCCCAGCGGACGCGACGCCAGCACGATGCGGATGGTGGTCGATGAGTCGGACATGACGACGATCTCTGCTGTTGCCAGCGTCAGGAAGAGAACGCCGACACTACGCCGCAGCGTGCCCCAATGGCGGTCACGAAAACAGCGTTCCATGTCAGGTGTCGGTGCCGTCCAAGCGCTGGCCCCGCCACACCGCTTTTGTCGATCACCGTGGCCCGCTGAATTCCGCCGCAGGCGATGATCACCGCGCCGCCGCGCCCGGATTAATCGGCATCCAGCGCGCCCCCGCCCCGCGACGGCGGATCAAGTACTTGCGCCTGCGCAGACGGCAATGTGAAGGTTTTTTGCCAAAATGCTTGCCGTAGGCGACTGACCTCCGTAATATGCGCGTCCTTGGCAGCGACCTCGCTGCAATGAACTACGTGGCCGAGTAGCTCAGTTGGTAGAGCAGGGGATTGAAAATCCCCGTGTCGGCGGTTCGATTCCGTCCTCGGCCACCACGTTCGACAGCCTGCAGAAATGCGGGTCTTTTTTTCGGGAATCGCAGTTGATCGTGATTGCCACACAGTTTGGCCGAGTAGCTCAGTTGGTAGAGCAGGGGATTGAAAATCCCCGTGTCGGCGGTTCGATTCCGTCTTCGGCCACCATCTTTCGAGACCTGCAGAGATGCAGGTCTTTTTTTTGTCCGTGCTTCGCGCACTGCACAAGTTGCGGATGCGGCGCCTGCGCACACGCCCGGTTGACGAAACATTTACACCGGCATGCGCGGCGGCACCTACGCTCCAGACTCCTGCCTGGAGCCTAACGATGCCTCTGCGCCCTGCCCTGCTCGCCTGCCTGCTGCTGGCCGCCTTCCCGGTGATCGCCACTGAACCTGTGCGCGCGGTCGAGCGCCTGGACATCGATCGCTACGCCGGCCAGTGGCACGAGATTGCGCATCTTCCGGTTTCGTTCCAGAAGCAATGCGTGGGCGATATCACCGCCAACTACGGGCTGCGCCGCGATGGCCGCATCAGCGTCACCAATACCTGCCGCAACGGCGACGGAGAACGTGTGGTTGCTGAAGGCGTAGCACGCCCGGTCGCCGGCCATCCCGGCCAGTTGCAGGTGCGCTTCGTGCCGGACTGGCTGAGCTGGGTGCCGCTGGTCTGGGCCGACTACTGGGTCCTGGCCCTGGACCCGGACTATCAGTGGGCGTTGGTCGGTGAACCGGACCGCAAGTACCTGTGGATTCTCTCGCGCCTGCCGGAAATGGATCGCGCCCGGTTCGAACAGCTGAAAGAAAAAGCCGAAGCCATGGGCTACGACCTCGGCCCACTGCGCCTGATGGCCCCGATCCGCGATACACCCACCGACTGAACCTCCCCGCATCCGGCGCACCACGCGCGCGCCATCCGGCGCCGCGCACGCCCGGCCGCCATCTTCACGCGCTACCCTCTGCGACGGGTCGCCACAGGCGATCCAAACGACCATACGCCGTAGTATGCTTATCCAACGCACCCCTTCAGAGGAACTGCGCCCATGCTCCACCGTTTCCGTATCGCCTTGATCGTCCTGTGCACCCTCGCCCTTGTTGCCTGCAACAACGGCATCGTCAAGCGTGTTTCGGAACCGGCGGCCAGCCTCCAGCAGCTGACCGTGCGCGCCGACGGCAACTGGACCGTGGCCCTGCGCCTGCAGAACTACAGCTCCATGCCCATGACCTTCGATGACGTCGCGCTGGCGCTGACCGTCGGCGACAGCGACGCCGGCACCCTGCAGGCCAAGCCGGGCATCTCCATTGGCGGCACCTCAGCCGATGTCATCAATGTTGACCTCGTGCCCAGCTCGGCCGCACGCCTGGTGGTGGCCGACGCGCTGGCCAGCAACCGCACCCTGGCTTACGGCCTGAAGGGAACGGTGGCGGCCACGCCGCAGGAAAAGAAGCAGCGCAGCTTCGATATCAGCAGCCGCAGCACCCTCAACCAGGCGCCCGGCCTGCCGGGCGTGCTGCGCTGATTTCCACCTTCCGTCGCGGCGCCTGGCGCCACTCTCCCTGCCCTGATCAAACCGAGACGTACCGATGAGCAGCTACACCGCCCCGCTTTCCGACCTCCGTTTCGCCCTGCACGACGTGCTCAAGGTCGAACCCCTGTTCGCCCGCCTGGGCTTCACCGACGCCACCGCCGACGTGGTCGATGCCGTGCTGGAGGAAGCCGGCCGCTTCAGCGCCACCGTGCTGGCCCCGCTCAACAGCGTCGGCGACGAGATCGGCTGCGTGCTCGACCAGGCCACCGGTGAAGTGACCACCCCGCCCGGCTTCAAGCAGGCCTACGACCAGTTCGTCGATGGCGGCTGGACCGGCCTGACCGCCTCGCCGGAACTGGGTGGGCAGGGCCTGCCGCACACCCTGGGCGTGCCGCTCAACGAAATGATCAACGCCGCCAACCTGGCGTGGGGCAACTTCCCGCTGCTCTCGCACGGCGCCATCGAAGCGCTGAAGCAGCACGGCGAAGCCTGGCAGCACGAGGCCTTCCTCAAGCCGCTGATCGAAGGCCGCTGGACCGGCACCATGTGCCTGACCGAACCGCACTGCGGCACCGACCTGGGCCTGCTGAAGACCAAGGCCGAGCCGAATGCCGATGGCAGCTACGCGATCACCGGCACCAAGATCTTCATCACCGCCGGCGAGCACGACCTGACGGGCAACATCGTGCACCTGGTGCTGGCCAAGCTGCCCGACGCCCCTCCGGGCGCCAAGGGCATCTCGCTGTTCGTCACCCCCAAGTTCAAGGTCGACCGCGAAGGTAACGTCGGCGAGCGCAACGCACTGCGCTGCGGCTCGATCGAGCACAAGATGGGCATCAAGGGGTCGGTCACCTGCGTGATGAACTTCGATGGCGCACAGGGCTACCTGGTCGGCCAGCCGCACAAGGGCCTGCAGGCGATGTTCACCATGATGAACACCGCGCGCCTGGGCGTTGGCCTGCAGGGCATCGGCCTGTCTGAGCGCGCCTACCAGAACGCACTGAAGTACAGCCGTGAGCGCCTGCAGTCGCGCGCCCTGAGTGGCGCCAGGTTCCCGGACAAGCCGGCCGACCCGATCCTGGTCCACCCGGATGTGCGACGCATGCTGCTGACGGTGAAGTCGCTGGTCGAAGGCAGCCGCCTGCTGGCGCTGCACGCTGCCACCCTGATCGACATTGCCCACCATGCCGGCGATGCCGCCGAGCGCGAGCGCGCCGACACCCTGGTGAGCTTCCTCACGCCCATCTCGAAGGCCTGCCAGACCGAATGGGGCATCGAGAACACTTACAACGCCCTGCAGTGCTTCGGTGGCCACGGCTACATCCGCGAACACGGCATGGAACAGCTGGCCCGCGATGCGCGCATCACCACGCTGTATGAAGGCACCACCGGCATCCAGGCGCTGGACCTGATCGGCCGCAAGACCGCCTCCAGCCAGGGCGCCGGCCTGAAGCTGATGCTGGCCGAGATCGAAGCCTTCGCCAAGGAACACGAGGGCAACGAAGCGCTGGCCGAGTTCATTGGCCCGCTGCGCGCCAAGGCCGCCGAATGGGGCAAGCTGACGATGGACGTGCTGCAGCGCGCGGCCGGCAATCCGGACGAACTGGGCGCAGCCAGCTACGACTACCTGTTCTATTCGGGTTACGTAGTGCTGGCCTACTGGTGGGCCCGCAGCGTCGCCGCCGCCGATGCCAGCGCGCACGGTGCCGCTTTCGCCCAGGGCAAGCGCGAAACCGCGCGCTTCTACTTCGCCCGCGTGCTGCCGCGCACCCTCAGCCACGCCGCCGCCATCCAGGCCGGCGCCGCCCCGCTGATGGCAATGGACGACGAGCGCTTCGGCGCCTGAGCCGGGCTGCCGCCCGGCACCCGCGGTAGTGCCGGCCGCTGGCCGGCAACCGCAATAGGAACAGCTGGATCCCGGTGGATGGCGGGGCGGTGTGGGCTGGCAGGACACGCCGTAAACCCCGCTCCGCGGTCCGGCCCAGCCGCTGGCGGCTGGGCGTTCGGGCGCTTGCGAAGCAGTGCTTCGCAAGCAAAGCGCCCTCACCCCTGGGGGCTCGATGGCGCCTTGCTCGTGTGCGCTGTCCTGCGCACACGGCAAGACCGGGGTTGGGGCGTCCTGCCCAACCCGCCCGAAGCATGCCTCGGGCCCATGGCGCAAACGGTCCTGCCAACTCACACCTCCCCGCCTCTGACAGTTCCCCGCGATCTGCGTAAATCCACGCCACGCGTGGATGAAAGCCACCGAAATCCCTCTGGGGAAAAGCCCCCCTTTGTTAAGGGGGGCGCGCCGATGGCGCAGGGGATAGGAGGAATGCGTGGGCATCCCAACCCGCCATCGGCGGGCTGGGATGCGGAATGCGCGGACCTGAATCTTGCGATTTGGGTTTCGCCCACAGGGCGATACCCAAATCGCAATGATTCAGGTATAAGCTGTTCTCCCGATGGAGACAGACACTACACGCTTGGGTCTGATCGAAGCCGGAGCTCCCCTTTCTGCTCCGGGCGCCGAAGCATCGCCCAACGCCACGACGCTGCATCGCCCCGGATCGGTCCGGCTGCTCTCGCTTGATGCCCACGGACGCGTACTGGACTGGATCACCTGGCAGGACGCAGCCTGCCTCTACGCCCGCGAAGCGGTTGCCTGGACGCTGGGCGATCCCTGCCTGCACATCCACGGCGGTACCAACCGCTTCAGCGGCCTGCAGAGCGGCATGGACCTGCACCCGATCATTGCCGCCCGCGGCCACGCCCGCTCCCGCGCGATCGATCCGACACCGAACCTGACCAACCCGGCCCTGTTCGCCCGCGACGCCCATCTGTGCATGTACTGCGGCCAGCAGTTCAACCGCCCCACGCTCACCCGCGACCACGTCGTGCCGCTGTCCAAGGGCGGCCTGGATTGCTGGGAAAACGTGGTTACCGCCTGCTTCCACTGCAATTCGCGCAAGAGCGACCGCACCCCGCAGCAGGCCGGCATGCCCCTGCTGGCAGTCCCCTACCGGCCCAGCTGGATCGAGCACCTGATCCTGTCCAACCGCAACATCCTGGCCGACCAGATGGCCTTCCTGAAGGCGCAATTGCCCAAGCGGTCGAAACTGAGCACCTGAACGCCCGAAAATGCAACCCTCACCGTCCTGTCACGGGCGGCGGCGTTTGCTTGCCCCACCCCCGTTTGAGGGCGAAAATGGGCGTTCAGAAAAAGTGCGAACATGATGATCGACTCTGCCCGCTATCCCCGCCTCGCGCGCATCCAGACTCCGGATGACCTTCGCACGTTCGACGAATCCGAATTGAGGGCGGTCGCCGACGAACTGCGCGCCTACCTCATCGAATCGGTGGGCAAGAGCGGCGGCCACTTCGCCGCCGGCCTGGGCGTGATCGAGCTCACCGTGGCCCTGCACTACCTCTACCAGACTCCGGTCGATCAGCTGGTCTGGGACGTGGGTCACCAGACCTACCCGCACAAGATCCTGACTGGCCGCCGCGACGAGATCCATACCGTCAAGCAGAAGGACGGCGTCGCGCCGTTCCCGAAGCGCGAGGAAAGCGAGTACGACACCTTCGGCGTCGGCCACTCCTCGACCTCGATCTCGGCGGCACTGGGCATGGCCATCGCCCGCCAGTCCGAAGGCGACGACCGCAAGATCGTGGCCGTGATCGGTGACGGCGCGATGACCGCCGGCATGGCGTTCGAAGCGCTGATGCATGCCGGCGGCATGGAGCCGGAACCGAACCTGCTGGTGATCCTCAACGACAACAACATGTCGATCTCCGAGGCGGTCGGCGGCCTGACCAAGATGCTCGGCCGTGCTACCGGCAGCCGCACGCTCAATGCGCTGCGCGAAGGCGGCAAGAAGATACTCGGTGACAAGAAGAACAACCCGGCGCGCTTCGTGAAGCGCTGGGAAGAACACTGGAAGGGCATGTTCGTGCCGTCCACGATGTTCGAGGAAATGGGTTTCCACTACACCGGCCCGATCGACGGCCACGACATGCCCGCCCTGCTGTCCACGCTGAAGACGCTGCGCGCCTCCAAGGGCCCGAAGCTGCTGCACGTGATGACGACAAAGGGCAAGGGCTACGAGCCGGCTGAAGGCGATCAGATCGGCTACCACGCGGTGGGTCCGTTCGATCCGGACAAGGGCCTGGTGGCCAAGGCCGGTGCCAAGAAGCCGACCTACACCGATGTGTTCAGCGACTGGCTGTGCGATGCCGCCGCCGCCGAACCGCGCCTGTACGGCATCACCCCCGCGATGCGCGAAGGCTCCGGCCTGGTGCGTTTCAGCAAGGAATACCCGCAGCGCTACTTCGACGTGGCCATTGCCGAACAGCACGCGGTCACCCTCGCCGCCGGCATGGCGACCCAGGGGGGCAAGCCGGTGGTGGCGATCTACTCGACCTTCCTGCAGCGCGCGTACGACCAGTTGGTGCATGACGTGGCCATCCAGGACCTGGATGTGCTGTTCGCGATCGACCGCGCCGGCGTGGTCGGCCCGGACGGCGCGACCCATGCCGGCAACCTCGACCTGAGCTTCCTGCGCTGCGTGCCGAACATGGTGGTGATGGCCCCCTCCAACGAAGCAGAATGCCGGCAGATGCTCAGCACCGGCCTGCAGCACCCCGGCCCGGCAGCCGTGCGTTATCCGCGTGGCACCGGCACCGGCGTGGCTGCCGGCACCGACCTGTCCACCCTGCCGATCGGCAAGGGCGAGCTGCGCCTGCAGGGCAGCCGCATCGCCCTGCTGGCCTTCGGCAGCACGGTAGCCGCCGCCGAGCAGGTCGGCCGCGAGCTGGGCCTGAGCGTGGTCAACATGCGTTTCATCAAGCCGCTGGACCGCGAGCTGTTGCTGGCTGTGGCCGCCCAGCACGAGGGCCTGGTGACGATCGAAGACAACGTGGTGGCCGGTGGCGCCGGCTCCGGCGTCGGTGAGCTGCTCAACGCCGAAGGCGTGCTGCGCCCCATCCTGCACCTGGGCCTGCCCGACAGCTACCAGCACCACGCCAGCCGTGAAGACCTGCTGGCCGAAGCCGGTATCGATGCCGCGGGCATCCGCGCGGCGGTACTCAAGCGCTGGCCGCAGCTGGCCGCCGGCACACCGCCGCTCAGCGCGGCCGGCTGAGGCCGATTGCCAATCCGTGGATCCACGCATGGCGTGGATCTACTGCGGAACAGAGGCGCAGACCCACGCCAGATGCAAAGTAGATCGACGCCATGCGTGGATAGCGGGGTCCCAGAACCGGATCTGGCCGGAAGCCCCAACCCTCAGCCGTAGCTGACCGCTTCCACGAAGGCGCCGCTGGCTTCCACCCGCACCGCAGCGCGCTGCCCGGTGTCGACGAAGTGGAGACGTGCAAGGGTCTCGGCGAAATCATAGGCTCTGGCACCGTCGCGGAACTCGATCGGTTCGGGCCGGTCCGGGTGCAGCACGCGCCATTGGCGTTGCTCGCATTGCAGGCGGATCAACATGCAGCTCACTCCTTGAGGCAGCGTATCGACGGTGGCGGGATGGGCGTGCCGGTTACGGCAGACTTCATCGCGACGGATCAGGGGCACGCAGGGGTGCCCTGATTCGCAGAAGATACGACGTTCAAAATGTGAGCTGTATCAGATTATTCTGATTTTCGAGGGGCGCGCTCAATTCACCTGGAACTGCGCCCGGCAGCCGTCGCTGACCCAGATGCCACGGCGGTCCCAGCCCCACGTCTGGCCTTCGATGCAGGCACTGCGTGAATCCTGGCGGACCAGGCGCACGCCACGGCGGATGCGGGCATCGCAGTATTCCTGGCGGTGACCGTTGGAATGGCAGGTGATCACCTCGCCCCCGCCCCAGCCATTGCCACCATTGCCCCAGCCGTTGCCACGGCCACCACCCCAGCCACCGCCGCGGCGGTACTCGCCGACGAACTCGGCACGGCAGCCCTGGGTGACCCAGACGCCGTAGCGCGATTGCCCCCAGGTCTCGCCTTCCACGCACGGCGAGCCGGACAACTGGCGGATCATCCGGGCACGGCCTTCCAGGCGGCATTCATTGCTGCGGTTCTTGATCGATTCGCAGCGTACGATGCCGCCGCCGTCGCGACCGCCATAGCGATCGTCGTCATAGCCGTAGCCATAGCTCTGCGCCTGCGCGCCGCCCGCGGCGGCCAACATCGGCAGCAGCGTGCAGGCCAGGGCGCGCCAGGTGAGTGCCTTGCCCATCGGAATCTCCACATGAATACGATGGCGCAAGCATCCGGGATTCGCGGCGCGGCGGACAGGGGGCGCCCCCAAGGCGGTTCTTTCCCCATTCAAACAGCTCAACCGTGGCTGACTGCACCTCGGCCGGGTGGTGTCAACGTCCGAAGTGGAGTGCGTCCACGGAATTGCCAAGCGCCTCGACCCGTACCGTGCTGCACTGGCCGGTGCGGCGGTGGTGCTCCTGGGCCCGCGCTGCGGCGTCATCGAAGGCCTCGGCACCCCGTGCATAACGGGTTGCGTCATGCGCCTGCGGGTCCAGTACGGACCAGTGCCGGGCATTGCATTGAACGGTAATGACCATTGGAGACTCCTGCGGAATGGGTCAAGCCGGCGACGGAAGGCCCTGAGCACCGGTACCCCATCAGGCTAGCGATCGCCTCCGGGATGGCCCATCAGATTTGTACGAAAATGCCGCGCCGCGCTGTCAGGGCGCCCCGCCATCACATCCCTGAGGCCGTTTAGTGAGTCCCCTTTCGTGACCCTTGTCACGGAGTTGGCGGAGCTTCACACTACCGTCACCAACAGGGGCCCCTTCCACATGCGCACCTTCTTCTCGCAGCAGCGTTGGACGCTGCTGAAGTTCTACTTCGTGGCCAGCTACCTCGTGCTGATCGAGGAACTGATCCGCGCCGCCATGCACTGAGCGCTTGCTGCAGGGCTATTTGCGGCAGACACTGTCGCTTTAGGCACGGAGCCCGCCCGATGAAAGCGCTTCTTCTGATTCCAGCCCTGCTGGTGCTGTCCGCCTGTGCCAACCAGCATCAGGCCGCTGCGCGTGCCGATACGGCGGCCACTTCGCCTGCCACGCCGAAGATGGGTGGCGACCGCGATGCCCACGGTTGCATCGGTTCGGCCGGCTACCAGTGGTGCGAGCACAGCCAGCGTTGCGAACGTCCGTGGGAACTGGCGCAGGCACAGGGTCTGGCCCACACCGCCGAAGCCATCGATGCCTACTGCGCGAAGCCGGCCAGCCCGGCGCGCAAGTGAGTCGCGCCGCTCATGGCTGAGCTGAGTCCGCTAACCACCCTGGCCCCGGGCCGCTACCGCCACTTCAAGGGCGGCGAGTACGAAGTGCTCGACATCGTCCGCAGCAGTGAGACCCTGCAGCCGATGGTGCTGTACCGCGCGCTGTATGGCGAAGGTGGCCTGTGGGTACGCCCGTACGCCATGTTCGTCGAGCAGGTGCCGGGCGAGCACGGACCGCAACCGCGTTTCGCCCGCATCGACGCATGATGGCTCCGCTGCCGGCCTTGGCCGGCAGCGCGCGGCAACGCGGTGGGCCTGCGCTACAGTCGTACCGTCCAGTCGGTTTCTTCCCGCCACGCCGGTATCCGCTCCTGTTCGCGCTGCAAGGCAGCAGACCGCGTGCGCCAATCACTGCTGCGGGCCACCATCGAAGTAGCCTGCCGTAATGGCTTGGCTGCTGGTGGATGAAGCCACCGGCGCGCTGATCGGCGATTTCGAAGCGCGGGCAACCCGATGGAACCAGCGCTGCCTGCACTTGACGTCCTGGAAGCGTGCGATGCTGGCCGAATCCTGGCGACGCCAACGGTACGCGGCGCGCTGCACGCTGCCAATGGCTGCTGGGCCACGGCCTACCCGCTGGACGCGCAGGAACGTGCCAGCGCATTGACCATGGCCGAACAGGCGCTGAAACTGAGCGCAATGAGCTGGAGCGGTCAATGAATTCCTATCTCTACCTTGCCGCTGCCATCGTGCTGGAAGTGATTGCCACATCACTGCTGAAGGCGTCCGACGGCATGAGCCGGCTGGCGCCGACACTGGGCGCACTGGTCGGCTATGGACTGTGCTTCTACCTGTTGTCGATGACCATGAAGTCGATCCCGACCGGCATCGCCTACGCGATCTGGTCCGGCGTCGGCATCGTGCTGATCTCGCTGATCGGGCTGGTGGTGTTCAAGCAGCGCCTGGATGCACCCGCGCTGATCGGCATCGGCCTGATCTGCGCCGGTGTACTCGTGATCAACCTGTTTTCGCGCAGCAGCGCGCACTGAGCACACTGCTGCGCGATCAACGCTAGCTGACCTTCTTGGCCACGGTCATGCCGAGCAGGAACAGCACCACGGCGATGATGATGCCGGCCCAGAACAGGAACTTGGCGATGCCGACCGAGGCACCGGCGATGCCACCGAAGCCGAGCACGCCTGCGATCACACCGATGATGGCGAAGATGATGGCCCACTTGATCATGTCAAACCTTTCCCTGCGGGGACTGCGTACTGGATGATCAGGCTAGGCCGTCACCGATGCGGCAGTCGTGAACAGGCCGCGTGCGCGGCGTGAATCAGCGCGGACGAAAGCGCAGCAGCGCGACGGCAAACGCCAGGAACACGCTACCGACCAACCGCTCGAACCAGCGTCGCGCAAAGGGTTCGGCCAGCCAGCGGCGCAGGCCATGGCCACCGGCTGCATACATCACGTACCAGAACAGTTCGCAAGCGGCGAAGGTGGCCACCAGCACGCTGTACTGAAACGCCTGGCCACGTGACGGGTCAACGAACTGCGGCAGGAACGCCGCCGCGAACAGCAGCAGCTTGGGATTGCTCAGGCCCACCAGAAGGCCACCACGGAACACGGTCCAGGCACCAAGCGTCGGCATCATCGGCAGTGCGGCATCCACCGTCACCGTAGGCGCGGGACGGCAGCTGTCGCGCCATGCCTTCAGGCCCAGCCAGGCCAGGTAGGCCACGCCCAGATAGCGCAGCACTTCGAACAGCATCGGCGAGGAATGAAGCAATGCGCTCAGGCCAGCAGCGGACGCGGCCAGCACCAGCAGCATCGCCAGCAGGCAGCCGGCCATCGCCGGTACACTGCCGCGGAAGCCGAGTCCGACGCTGCGGCCGAGGATATGCAGCATGTTCGGCCCCGGCGTGCCACACAGAACGAACACCGTGGCGAGGAACCACCACCAGGTATGCAGGGCCATGGCGCACATCCGCTTCAGAAGACCGTACCAGCATAGAGTGCGTCTGCAACGCGCGGCACATACAGCACAGCGTGGATGTGGTGGTTACAGAGGCAGGCTCAGGCCGCGTGCGCGTCGCGCCGTACCAGTACCTGGTCGATCAGGCCCCATTCGCATGCCTGCTCGGCACTCATGAAACGATCGCGGTCCAGGGTCTGCTCGACCTCCTCGACACTGCGTCCGCAATGCTGCGCATACAGCCGGGTGATGCGCTGCTTGGTGCGCTGCATTTCCTCGGCGTGGATGAAGATGTCCGAAGCCTGGCCCTGCACCCCGCCCAGCGGCTGGTGCACGTGCAGGCTGGCATTGGCCAACGCCGCGCGGTGACCCGGCTCGCCGGCCATCAGCAGGAACGACCCCATCGACCGCGCGGTGCCCATGCACAGCGTATGCACCGGAGCAGAGATGTATTGCATCGTGTCGTACATCGCCAAGCCGCTGGAAATGACTCCGCCTGGCGAGTTGATGTACAGATGGATCGGCTTCTCCGGGTTTTCCGATTCCAGGAACAGCAGTTGCGCGCAGACCAGCGCCGATACGGTGTCATCGACTTCGCCGTTGAGAAAGATGATGCGCTCGCGCAGCAGCCGCGAGTAGATGTCATAGGAACGCTCGCCGCGCTCGCTGCGTTCCACCACCATCGGTACCAGCTGCATCCTGTCCCGCATGTGCCTGCTCCTTGTCCGGTGGGATTGAGGCGTCGCCTCACGCCGCGCGCATCATGGTGCGATGATCGTCGTTGGCGGCCAACGGCCGCAGCGCGCGCAGGTCGGTGAGCCGATGCACGATGGTCAGCACCGTTCCCCCGCCGTCATCCGCGCGCAGCCGGAAACACACCTGGCTGTGCAGATGCGGGGGATGCGCATCGCGCAGGTGGAACCCCAGCTCCCGCCCCTCCTCGCGCAGGCAAGGCTGCGGATCGGCAAGATCGGCCGCAGGCAACCAGCGCTCACGCAGCGCCGGGTCCAACAGTGCGCGCCAGACCCGTTCCGGTGGCGCTGGCAGCCACTGCTCCATCACCAACGCAGGAGCCGCTTCGTTCAGAACGTCGTCCATCAATCCATCTCCTTCAGCAGATCCTGCAAGGCATCCATACGCGCGGGCCAGTAGGCCCGGTAGCGCTGCAACCAGCGTCCGATGTGAGCCAGCCCGCGCGGATCGACCTCGTAGTAGACGAAGCGGCCTTGGCGCTGTTCGCTCACCAGCCCGGCATCGCGCAGCACCGCCAGGTGCTGGGACATCGCAGACTGGCTGATCGCCATGCCCTCGCGCAGCGCGCTGGCATGCTGCCCGCCCTCGGCCAGCTTTTCGAAGATGTGGCGGCGGGTGGGGTCGGCCAGCGCTTTGAAGAGGGCGTTCTCGATCATGACCAATACATTAGCAATCACTAATGTGTAGTGCAACTCCCGCATCGGCTGTGCTGCAATGACGGCTCCCCGGCATGGAGCTGTGCATGAAGACCCTTGGCCTGATCGGCGGCATGAGCTGGGAAAGCTCGGCGCAGTATTACCGGCTCATCAACGAGGACGTGCGGCAGCGCCTCGGTGGCGCACATTCGGCGCAGCTGCTGCTGTGGTCGGTGGACTTCGCCCCGATCAAGCAGCTGCAGCACGACGGCGACTGGGATGCACTGGGCGACCACATGGTTGAGGCCGCACGGCGCCTGCAGGCCGGTGGTGCCGAACTGCTGCTGGTCTGCACCAACACCATGCACCAACTGGCCGACCGCATCGAGGCGGCCTGCCCACTGCCACTGCTGCATATCGCCGACCCCACCGCCCAGGCCATCGTGCAGGCAGGGGCGCGAAAGGTGGGCCTGCTCGGCACCGCCTTCACCATGGAGCAGGACTTCTACCGCGGCCGGCTGCAGGATCGCTTCGGATTGGAGGTCCTGGTTCCCGAAGCCGATGATCGTCGCAGCGTGCACGACATTATCTACCAGGAACTGATCGCCGGCGTGGTCAGCGAACACTCACGACAGGTCTACGCCGGCGTGATCGAGAGACTGGTCGCGCGCGGCGCCGAGGCCATCATCCTCGGCTGTACCGAGATCATGCTGCTGGTACGGCCGGAGGACAGCACAGTGCCGCTGTTCGATACCACTGCACTGCATGCGCGGGCCGCCGTGGACGCGGCGCTGGCGTGAATCAAAGCGCGCCGGAACGCGGAATCAGTCCGCGCCCTGCACTTCCAGCGCGGTGATCAGCCATTCGACCACCGCCTGGGAATCGCACAGGAAGAAGATGGCATCGCCGGAGCGCGCTTCGGTAAGCAGGCGATAGACCGTGATCGCCACCGCCGACTGGTTGGCGATGAACACTTCCGGGCTGCGCGGCCCTTCGCTGTGGCCAGCAACCGCGTGCAGCGCCTTGCGTGCGGCCACGGTCGCAACCGGGTCCGCGCTGCGGGTCAGTTCCGGCCCGCGCAGGCCCCAGGCAGTGAACACGTGCTTGCCCTTGAACGTGGTGTCCAGGACCCGCACCTCGGCGCCGCCTGCGTCGGCCGAGCGATGAATGACGGTACTGCTGATCAACGCAACCCCCTGTGGTCGTCGTGGTCCGCGCATCCTCCCGCACAGGCCGCCCGCACACCAGTGACGGCAGCCACAGGCTGCGCCGACAGGCGTGGAAGACATGTAAGAAGGTGTAAGCCGATGCGATCGGATGTGCAGCGATGATACGGGATGTAAGCCTCTGCTTGGGCCCGTGCGCACTACTAAATCCTTACTGAGCCACTTCCGGAACGATGCGTTCCGACGGCCCCGTGCTGGGTCATTCTTGCCGCCCGAATCCCCCGCTCGAGGCTCCCCATGACCCTTCGCCCGCTGCTGCCGATCACCGGTGCCGTCCTTGCCCTGCTGCTGGCCGCCACCGCCGTGGCCGCCCAGGACCACGACACTGATCACATTCCAGCGCTGCGCTGCGAATCCCAGTTCAACAAGACCGAGCAATGCCCCATTGAGGGCCCGATGCGCCTGGCCAGGCAACTGTCGGTCACCCGCTGCGTGGAGAACCAGAACTGGGGCCAGAGCCGCCGCACGTTATGGGTGACCGACGGCTGCCGCGCCGAGTTCGTCGCCGACGGATACGGGCGCTGGCCGGGACGTGGCCGTGGCCGTGATCGCGACAACGAGGGTGAACGCCTGGTCTGCGAGTCCTACGAGAACAAGGACAAGGAGTGCCGCATCCGCGTCCGCCACGAGGTGCGGCTGGTCAAGCAGAAATCGGTGACGACCTGCATCGAGGACCGCAACTGGGGCTGGGACCGTCGCGGCGTGTGGGTCAGCGACGGCTGCCGTGCCGAGTTCCGGGTGTATTGACTGCCTGCCACGCGCTGGCTGTGGCGCATGCGCGGACACGGCCGACGTGATCGATAGACTGGGCGCAACCAGCCCAGGAGCTTCGATGGTGCCGCCCGATCCTTCCTCGACGACGCTGCATATCCGCGAGGCAATGCCCGCCGACGTTCCCGCGTTGATCGCGCTCGACAGCGTTGCGGCCCACGATCCGCGGCGCGCACGGCAGATCAGCGACTGGCAGGCCAGCGGTGGCATGCACGTGGCCGAACGGTCCGGCCAGCTGGCCGGTTACCTGGTCATCCATCGTCATTTCTTCGGCGAAGCCTTCGTCGAGATGCTCATGGTGGCGCGCGAACAACGCAGACAGGACGCCGGCGCCGCCCTGCTGCGCCATGCCATCGCGCTGCAGGGGCAAGGCAAGCTGTTTACTTCGACGAATGCATCCAACACCAGCATGCAACGCCTGCTCGCCGCCTCGGGTTTCATCGAAAGTGGCATCGTGCATGGATTGGACGAAGGCGATCCGGAACTGATCTACTGCTTTGCCGGCAGCAGATCGAGATACACGGCCACCTTGGCGTCCAGCAGGTCCATCAACAGCGGATCCATGCAGCGATAGTCGTCGGGGATGTCCAGGCAATGCAGGCGCTTGTGTTCCAGCAGTCGCGCGTACGTGGCCTGCAGGCGATGCTGGTGCTTGGCCTCCATCGCGAAGATGACATCGGCCCAGCGGATATCCGCCGGGCCGATGGGGCGTCGTGCGTGCGGGCTGGTACCGGCCGACAGCGCGTTGAAGCCGGGCCGCCGTCGCCACATGGCTTCGGCGGTCGGGCTGCGCAGCTGGTTGCGGCTGCAGACGAACAGCAGGTTGATCATTCCTGTTCCTGCAGTTGGCGGGCACTGAGGACCGGATAGGTGAAGCCCAGCTGGCGTGCGCGCGCGAGCTTGGCATCGCGCGTATACAGCAGCTTCCAGTTCTTCTCGGGCTTGTAGCTGTAGGCGGTCGTGGCGCGGTCGCCACCATGGTTGCGGGCCTGGCTGCGACGCCAGGCACGGTTTCTTGCAGATTCCATGATGTGTTCTCGTGAGTACCGGGTTCAGCAGCCGCGGTAGTACGAGTGGCGCGCAGCATACACCGCACGCACAAAAAAAACTCACGCATCGCTGCGCGGGCTTCTTGATTCATCACAGTGGTCGGGACGGCCGGATTCGAACCGACGACCCTCTGTCCCCAGGCATCATCACTGGTTGCCCCATCCCGTTGATCTATAAGGGTTTCAGGCCTGCACCGGGCCTCCCATAAGTGCCGATTGAGGCCCAATTCAATCAATTACTTCCGCGCTGATAGGGTTGCAGCCACCGGGACTAAACATGGCTCCGCATCTGCTGCGGCCCTGCCCTCATCTACGCCCTACGGGCGTCGCTCGGACGGAGCTTGGTCACCGGCGGCGGCTTGGCGGGCTCCAATGACCGCACCCTCCTGCCTCGGACTATTCCGGCGGAGAAAAACCGTGTGCTTGACCCAAAACGAAAAACTTGTACGCGTTCGGGAATCGAACAGCGCCTGGATGTGAGCTGGCCGCCAACTCTAGTGCGTACGAAAGAGATGAGACATTCTTGCCGGGGACCGGCGGATGCCGCAGCGCCATGCCCTTGTCGTCAGTAAAATGAGTGAACTCGTGGACCATCGTGCCAACCTTTGAGGGTTCACCAATGTGATTGGCAGGCAGCATAGATAGGGACCAAAATACAGGGCATGCGTGAATTACGTATGGAGCACCTGACTGCACATAAGCAATGGTGTCTGCCGGCACTTCGTCAGCATTGCACCGGCAGGAGAGGGACACCGGCGGCTTCGGGGTCACTCCGTCTCCCGAAATTCTCCAGATGATCGCCATCAAAGTGCTATCAACCAGCGCATCATCTTCGTTGACATCTTCACCGGCAACGACGTTGACGTCCGGGCCATGCTCCCCGAAGTAGCGCGTATAGTGAACTGAGGGGCTGAACCTCAGCCACAACTCAGTTTCAGATGTTGTATCGACCTCAGTCATCTGCTGGAGCTGGCTCAGCGCATTTCCTGCACCAATCGTTACCCCAGCCAATACACTCTGAAAAATTGCACTTTTTTGGCCGAAGGCGGGGTGCCAGCCGGATCGACACATGCCACAGGTTCAAGAAACTCCCCCGCCCGGGCTTGCTTCATTGTTCTTCCAGTAACGGGTACAACAACCGTGCGGGGTGCGGGATACGCACTTTGCCACTTGCCTGATTGCCGCTTTATGGGCCCAGCTTCCGCATTCCTGCCGTCGGCGGTGCGATAGGAAATCGGGGCTCGCAAGCCAATGGTGTAACTCAGCCCTGGCGACAGACTATAGCCACTTGCAAGATTTATATCTAGGCTGAAACTGCCGCCAGGAGGTATGGACAAAGAACTCGGAGTTTCGGAGAGCGTATCCCTCATTATCCCGAAGAACTGGACTTCGCGCCCATCCTGCTGTTTCACTATGAAGGGATCATCCAACAACATTTTGCGAGCATTGAGCGTCGGCAGAGAAGACTCAGCGACTACCGCAACCTGGTCACCGACATTCGAGAGCTTCAACGCGATTGAAGTTTCTCCCAGGTCGCCCTTCAGCGGAACTATTTCGACTTGTAGCCGAGCGTCGGCCATCGCAACATTGCTGCTACAAAGCGCGATGAACAGCATTGCCACTTTAATGGGTGATTTCATTCCGCCACCCGCCTTCTTCCATGATTCAAGATGCGTTATTAACATACAGATCAGCATTTTCCAACCCGAACCTCAGCCATCGATCTGTAGGACTTCCCCCGAACCGCAGATTAAATTTTCGAACCGCCATAAGAATCACGTTTTTGCAGGCACTGACCTCCAGGATCTTTTGCTACCGCGCCTACGCCACTGTGCCGAGCTCGGCCATGATCGCAAAGGCCATCGCCGGCGAGACCGTTGGACTTCAGTGAAGCGTCGAAGAACTACGCCTTTCGCCTGGCAATCGAGCGCATCAGCGGAGAGCCGCGAGTTCCAGGACGTCCGCGAGTCAATCAGCTTGGATCGGCATGCATCAGGTGTCACTCAAGGAGATCCGCAGGCTTGGCGGTGCTCTTCCACACAACCGTCGAGGTTGGTCGGAAGAACAAGTGCAGCACCTTCTCACACACAGCTCGCCGGCGATGACCGAGGTGTATCTGGAAGGCCACGAAAGGCCGTTGAGCGAGATCAACACGGGCATCCTCGCCATTCGATAGGGTGGCGATAGGGTGCACAACGAAAAAGGGCCTGCACCGTATGGCGCAAGCCCTTGTTCTATCGCTGCTTTTGGTCGGGACGGCCGGATTCGAACCGACGACCCTCTGCCCCCCAGGCAGATGCGCTACCAGGCTGCGCTACGCCCCGACTGATGCTGCGATGTGCCCGCCAGTGCGGCGGGCCGTGAAGTATAGCGGATTACGATGGAAATGGGATCAGCGGCGCAACAACTGCAGCACTTCTTCCAGCTCCATGCGTACCTGCTTGATGATCTGGTTGCTCAGCGCCGATTCCTCGCGGGCATCGGGGCCGTCCAGACGCAGGCGTGCACCCCCGATGGTGTAGCCCTGTTCGTACAGCAGGCTGCGGATCTGCCGCACCATCAGCACGTCATGGCGCTGGTAGTAGCGGCGGTTGCCTCGGCGCTTGGCCGGCTCAAGGCTGGGAAACTCGGTTTCCCAGTAGCGCAGGACGTGCGGCTTGACGTCGCACAGCTCGCTGACTTCACCGATGGTGAAGTAGCGCTTGGCCGGGATCGGCGGTAGTTCGCGGTTACTGCCCGGATCCAGCATAAGCTTCCACCCTCTCCTTGAGCTTCTGGCCCGGACGGAAGGTGACCACCGTACGGGCGGAAATCGGAATTTCCTCGCCGGTCTTGGGGTTGCGACCCGGGCGCTGGTTCTTGCGCCGCAGATCGAAATTACCGAAGCCCGACAGCTTCACCTGACGTCCCTGTTCCAATGCTTCACGCAGCACATCGAAAAACGCGTCGACGAATTCCTTGGCTTCCCGCTTGTTCAGACCGACTTCGTCGAACAGCTTTTCCGCCATCTCCGCCTTGGTCAATGCCATTGCCTGCTACCCCCGAGTGCTGCCCGCTCAGCCGCGGATCCGGGCGTGGTGTTCACGCTCGATGGCAGTGACCGCCTCGGCCACCACCGCTTCCACGTCGCGGTCCGTCAGAGTGCGCGACTTGTCCTGCAAAATCAAGCCCATAGCGAGACTCTTGAATCCCGGCTCGACGCCCTGGCCGACATAGCGGTCGAACAGGTTCAGGTCGCGCAGCAGCGGGCCGGCGGCCTGGCGGACGGTCGCCGCCAGATCGGCCCAGGCCACCTGTTCAGGCACCAGGAACGCCAGGTCGCGGCGCACCGCCGGGAAGCGCGACAGTTCGCCGGCACGCGGCAGGCGGCGGGCGGTCAGCGGTTCCAGGTCCAGTTCGAAGGCGTAGACGTCGGCTTCGATGTCCATCGCCCTGGCCAGGCGCGGGTGAACCTGGCCGATCCAGCCGATCGCCACGCCATCGCGCAACACCTCGGCCGAACGCGCCGGGTGGCCGTAGGCGCGGGTGGACGGACGGAACTCCAGCTGCGCGCCACTGGCGGCCGCCAGCGATTCGAGGTCACCCTTCAGGTCATGGAAATCGACCTTGCGGGTCGGCAGGCCCCACTGCACCGCCTGCGCATCACCGCAGACCGCAGCGGCCACGCGCGGGGTTTCCAGCGGTGCCGGCTGGCTTCCGCCAAGCGACGCATCTCCGGCCTGCTGGGCGAACACCCGACCCAGCTCGAACAGGCGCACGCGGCCGAGCTGGCGAGCGGCATTGCGGCCTAGGGTGGCAACCAGGCCCGGCAGCAGCGACGGGCGCATCACCGCCAGTTCGGCCGACAGCGGGTTGGCCAGCGGCACCAGGGCGTCGCGCAGCTGCCACTGGGCCAGCAGTGCGTCGTCGACGAAGGCGAAATTGACGGTTTCCTGCAGGTCGCGAGCGATCAGCTGGCGGCGCACGCTCAGCGCGTCCAGCTGGGTCTCGCTCGGCATCGCCACGCGCGAGGCACCGCCCGGCAGCGTGGTCGGGATCTGCTCGTAACCGTGGATGCGGGCCAGTTCTTCGATCAGGTCCTCTTCGATGGCGATATCGAAGCGGCGGCTCGGCGCGGTGACCTGCCAGCCGTCGGCGGTGGCGGCCACGTCCATGCCCAGCGCACGCAGGATGCGCTCGACTTCGGCATCGTCAATGGTGATGCCAAGCACGCGGGTGATGCGCGTGCGGCGCAGCACGACCGTGGCCGGCTGCGGCAGATCGGCCTCGCGCACAGCTTCGGTGACCGGCGCCGGGGTACCGCCGGCGAGGTCCAGCACCAGGCGGGTGGCGTACTCGATCGCGGTACGCGGCAGTGCCGGATCGACACCGCGCTCGAAGCGGTGGCCGGCATCGGTGTGCAGGCCCAGCTTGCGGCCACGGCCCATGATCGCGGCCGGCGCGAAGTGCGCGGCCTCCAGGAACACGGCGGTGGTAGCGTCGGTGACACGGGTGTCGAAGCCGCCCATCAGGCCGGCCAGGCCGACCGCACGATCGGCGTCGGTGACCACCAGGAAGCTGTCGTCCAGCGCGGCATCGCGGCCGTCCAGCAGCTTCAGCGTCTCGCCCGCGCGCGAACGGCGCACGGCAATGCTGCCCTGCAGGGTGGCCAGGTCGTAGGCATGCATCGGCTGGCCCAGTTCCAGCATCACGTACTGGGTGATGTCGACCAGCAGCGAGACCGGACGCACGCCACTGCGGCGCAGGCGCTCGGCCATCCACAGTGGGGTCTTGGCGGCAGCGTTGACGCCCTCGATCACACGGCCCAGATAACGCGGCGCTTCGGCGCCAGCGTCGAGCTGGATGGCCAGCTCACGGCTGCCGGCAGCCGGAATGGCGCCGGCGACGAAATCCAGCACTTCACTGCGGGTAGCGGCGGCGACGTCGTAGGCGATGCCGCGCAGGCTGAAGCAGTCGGCGCGGTTCGGGGTCAGCTTGATTTCGATACTGGCGTCCGGCAGGCCCAGGTACTCGACCAGGGCCTGGCCGACCGGGGCGTCATCGGGCAGTTCCAGCAGGCCGGAGGCATCGTTGTCCAGGCCCAGCTCCTTGGCCGAGCACAGCATGCCGTTGGACTCGACGCCGCGCAGCTTGGCCGGCTTGATCTTCAGCTCGCCGATCTGCGCACCGACCATCGCCAGTGGCGCGACCAGGCCCGCGCGGGCGTTCGGCGCACCGCAGACGATCTGCAGCAGCTCGCCCTGCCCGGCATCGACCTTGCACACCTGCAGGCGATCGGCTTCCGGGTGGCGCGCGGCCTCGACGATGCGTGCCACGACCACGTGATCGAGGCCTTCGCCCAGCGCGGTTACTTCTTCCACTTCCAGGCCGATGGCGGTCAGCACCGCGCTCAGCTCATCGCGCGAGGCGGAGGTCGGGACGTGGCTGCGCAGCCAGTTTTCGGAGAATTTCATGGTGTCACCCTGGTGGGAGGCGTGCCTCCCGTTGCGGTTTTTGTGGTCGCCCAGCGCATGCGCAAGGAGGCGTCCATCCAGAAAGGCAGCCGAGCATGGCCCGGCTCTACACGGTTGCGGCTTACGCGAACTGCTTCAGGAACCGCACATCGTTCTCGAAGAACGCGCGCAGGTCGTTGACGCCGTAGCGCAGCATCGCGAAACGCTCCACGCCCATGCCGAAGGCAAAGCCGGTGTAACGCTCCGGATCGATGCCGACATTGCGCAGCACGTTCGGATGCACCATGCCGCAGCCGAGCACTTCCAGCCAGCGGGTGCTGCCATCGGGCTGCTGCCAGGCGATGTCCACTTCCGCACCCGGTTCGACGAACGGGAAGTAGCTGGGACGGAAGCGCATCTCGAAATCGCGCTCGAAGAACGCGCGCACGAATTCTGCCAGCGTGCCCTTCAGGTCGGCGAAGGTCGAGTGCTCGTCCACCAGCAGGCCTTCGACCTGATGGAACATCGGCGAATGGGTCTGGTCGCTGTCGCTGCGGTACACCTTGCCGGCAGCGATCATGCGCAGCGGCGGCGCGTGGTCGCCCATGTAGCGCACCTGCACACCGGAGGTATGCGTGCGCAGCAGGCGGCCGTCGCCGAAGTAGAAGGTGTCGTGCATGGCGCGCGCCGGGTGGTGCGGCGGGAAATTCAGCGCCTCGAAATTGTGCCAGTCATCCTCGATCTCCGGCCCTTCCGACAGCTCGTAGCCCAGCCGGCCGAAAATACCGGTGATGCGTTCCAGGGTACGGGTGATCGGATGCAGGCCAGCGCGGTCGCCATTGCGGCCCGGCAGGGTGATGTCGATGGCTTCGGCAGCCAGCCGCGCGTCCAGTGCGGCGTCTTCCAGCAGCGCCTTGCGCTCGGCCAGCGCACGGGTCAGTGTGTCGCGGGCCTGGTTGATCGCTTCACCGGCGGCCTTGCGCTCCTCGGCCGGCAGGGCACCGAGCTGCTTGAGCTGCGAGGTGATGCTGCCGCTCTTGCCAAGCAGGGCCACGCGCAGCTGTTCCAGCACGTCAGGGCTCTGTGCGGCGGCCACATCGGCCAGCGCCTGGGTGGTGAGGGATTGGATGTCGCTCATGGGGGGCCGGAACTCCAGTCGATCTGCCATCGCGATGCGCGAAGGGCCGACCCCTGTCGCCACCGCCGTCCCCGCGCTGCCGCTGTGGCCGCACCGGGACCCAAAAAAGAATGGGGAAGGACTTGCGCCCTTCCCCATGCATTGCCTTGACCTGACACCGTTCCGAGTGAACGGTTACGGCATCGGGAAGGACTTATGCCGCCAGCGCGCCCTTGGCCTTTTCGGCCAGCGCGGCAAAACCGGCTGCGTCGTGCACGGCGATGTCAGCCAGGACCTTGCGATCCAGGGTGATGCCGGCCTTCAGCAGGCCGTTCATGAAGCGGCTGTAGCTCAGGCCGTTGATGCGGGCAGCCGCATTGATGCGGGTGATCCACAGCGAACGGAAGTTGCGCTTCTTCTGCTTACGGCCGATGTAGGCGTACTGCTGTGCCTTGATGACCGCCTGCTTGGCAACGCGGAAGACCTTGCGACGGGCGTTGTAGTAGCCCTTGGCGAGATCCAGAATCTTCTTGTGGCGGCGACGCGCCTGTACGCCACGCTTAACTCGTGCCATTTTTCAGTTCCTCAGAGGTAAGGGAGCATGCGGTCCAGACGGCCTGCGTCTTCTGCACGGACATGGCCCGTCTGACGCAGATTACGCTTACGCTTGGTCGCTTTCTTCGTGAGGATGTGGCTACGGTTGGCGTGGCCGCACTTGTACTTGCCCGAGGCGGTCTTGCGGAAACGCTTGGCCGCTGCCCGGTTGGTCTTGATCTTGGGCATTGCAATGTCCTTGATGGGATTTGACCCTGGTTTCTGACTGATCTGGCGGCGGCCTGGGCCGCTCTTTCCGTCCTGCCATGATCGGCGTACGACCCGTCCTGGGTGGGTCGAGCCGGGCATGATACAGGCAAAACGGCCCTGCCACCAGCCCCTGCCCGCCTTTCATCCGCAACCCGCCGGCCCGCCACAAAAGCAAAGGGACGCCAGCGGCGCCCCCTTACCCTGAACCATTCAGCCAGGCGCCCCGAAAGGCAGCCCGTCAGGCCTCAGGTCTTCTTCTTCGGCGCGATCATCATGACCATCTGACGCCCTTCCAGGCGCGGACGGGATTCAATGACGATGTCCTCGCCCAGATCGGCCTCGATCCGGTTGGCCATTTCGCGGCCCAGCTCCTGGTGGCTCATTTCACGGCCACGGAAGCGGATGTTGACCTTGATCTTGTCACCATCTTCGAGGAACCCGCGCATCTTGCGCAGCTTGATCTGGTAGTCGCCCTCGTCCGTGACCGGACGGAACTTCACTTCCTTGATCTCGACCTGCTTGGTCTTCTTCTTGGCCTCGCTGGCCTTCTTCTGCGCTTCGAACTTGAACTTGCCGAAGTCCATGATCTTGCAGACCGGCGGATCGGCCTGCGGCTGGATTTCGACCAGGTCCAGGCCTTCATCTTCGGCCATGGACAGCGCTTCGTCGCGCGACAACACGCCGATCATTTCTCCGTCACTGCCGATCACGCGGACGCGCGGCACACGGATTTCCTGATTCTTGCGGTTCTGTTTGTTGTCAGGGGTGCTGATATTACGTTCTCCCAAGGGTATCGAACCGGCCCGGGTGCCTGTGCCCCCGGACCGGACCTTTGCTTACGCGCCCTCGGCGTGGAGCCGCTCGATGAAGGCCTGCAGGCTCATGCTGCCCAGGTCTTCGCCAGAACGCGTACGCACCGCCACAGCCCCATTTTCCTTCTCGCGGTCACCGATGACCAGCAGGTAGGGCACGCGCTGCAACGTATGCTCGCGGATTTTATAGCCGATCTTCTCGTTACGCAAATCCGAGCTGACGCGGAAGCCTTGCTCCGCAAGGGTTTTGGTCACGCCCGAGACATAGTCGGCCTGGGCGTCGGTGATGTTGGCCACCACCACCTGGGTCGGCGCCAGCCAGGCCGGGAACTGGCCGGCATGGTGTTCGATCAGGATGCCCAGGAAACGCTCCATCGAGCCGACGATGGCCCGGTGCAGCATGACCGGGTGCTTCTTCTGGCTGTTCTCGTCCACGTACTCGGCGCCCAGGCGGCCCGGCATCATGAAGTCGACCTGCATCGTGCCCAGCTGCCAGGTACGGCCGATGGCATCCTTCAGGTGGTACTCGATCTTCGGGCCGTAGAAGGCGCCCTCGCCCGGCAGCTCCTGCCATTCCACGCCACAGGCGGTCAGCGCCGAGCGCAGCGCGCCTTCGGCCTTGTCCCAGGTGGCGTCGTCACCCAGGCGCGATTCCGGGCGCAGCGCGATCTTGATCTGGATCTCGTCGAAGCCGAAGTGCTGGTAGACCGCCAGCGCCTGCTGGTGGAAGGCGGTCACTTCCGACTCGATCTGGTTTTCCGTGCAGAACACGTGGCCGTCGTCCTGGGTGAAGCCACGCACGCGCAGGATGCCGTGCAGCGCGCCGGACGGCTCGTTGCGGTGGCACGACCCGAACTCGCCGTAGCGGATCGGCAGGTCGCGGTAGCTGTGCAGGCCCTGGTTGAACACCTGGATGTGGCCCGGGCAGTTCATCGGCTTGACCGCGTAAGTGCGTTTCTCCGATTCGGTGAAGAACATGTTGTCCTGGTAGTTGTCCCAGTGGCCGGACTTCTTCCACAGGCTCACGTCCAGAATCTGCGGGCAACGCACTTCGCCATAGCCGCTGTTGCGGTAGACCTTGCGCATGTACTGCTCCACCACCTGCCACAGCGCCCAGCCCTTCGGGTGCCAGAACACCAGGCCCGGGGCTTCTTCCTGCAGGTGGAACAGGTCCTGCTGCTTGCCGATGCGGCGGTGGTCGCGCATTTCGGCTTCTTCGATGCGCTTGATGTACGCCTCCAGCTGCTTCTTGTCGGCCCAGGCGGTGCCGTAGATGCGCTGCAGCTGCTCGTTCTGCGCGTCACCGCGCCAGTAGGCGCCGGAGATGCGGGTCAGCTTGAAGGCCTTCAGGAAGCGCGTGTTCGGCACGTGCGGGCCGCGGCACATGTCCACGTATTCCTGGTGGTAGTACATGCCCATCGCCTGGATGTCGTCGGCCATGTCCTCGATCAGGCGCAGCTTGTAGTCCTCGCCACGGGCCTTGAAGATCTCGATCACTTCGGCGCGCGGCGTCATCTTCTTGATGACGTCGTAGTCCTGGGCGATCAGTTCACCCATGCGCTTCTCGATCGCGGCCATGTCGTCCGGGGTGAACGGGCGCTCGGAATAGATGTCGTAGTAGAAGCCTTCGGCGATCACCGGACCGATCACCATCTTCACATCCGGGTACAGCTGCTTGACGGCGTGGCCGACCAGGTGGGCGCAGGAGTGGCGGATGATCTCCACGCCCTCCTCGTCCTTGGCGGTGATGATGCGCAGGCTGGCGTCGTGGTCGATGACGTCGCTGGCATCGACCAGCACGCCATCCACGGCACCGGCGATGGTGGCCTTGGCCAGGCCGGCGCCGATCGACTGGGCAACCTCCATGACGCTCACAGGGTTTTCGAATTCGCGGCGGCTGCCGTCGGGAAGGGTAATGTTGATCATCGCAGTGGCTTCGTGCGGGGCCCGCCGGGCGGGCTGGAAAGCGTTCCCGGGCCGTTGCCCGGGCAATAAAAAAGCGCCGCGAGGGCGCCTGGTACGCAGGGCCTTCGGGGGCAGGTCAACAGTGGGCGGTGGTAGTGCTCATGTCGCACGCTCGGCCGGCGCTGGGCGCGGGCCACCTTGTTCCAGTCAGGGGTTCTGCGATGATCTTAAACCAGCGCACCGGAAAGCCCAAGGGCCACCGTACGGCCCGCTGAATGAGCCGCGCTGGCGGCGTGAAAACGCAATGATTACCATGTGCGCGCAGCCCGCCCCGTGCCAGCCTGCCCGCTTTCCCCCAGGACCTCGTGATGCGCCACCCGCTTCGACCGGCTGCCGCCGGCCCCGCCCGTGCCCCGCGTTCGCCGACCCGCCGCCGCGCAGGCTGCCCGCGATGATCACCGTCGGCCTCTCCACGCTGGGTTTCTGCAGCCTGGGCATGCTGGCGGCGATGTTCTCGGCACTGGCCTTCTATGCGGCCTCGCCCCACTGCCGCTGGCCGCGCCTGCGCCGCGCCGGCCGCCTGGGCCGCCAGATCGGCCTGGTCGCCGCTGCCGCCGCGCTGTGGCTGTGGATGGCCGAGCTCGGCTTTGCCGCCGGCCTGGTGGCGATGTTGTGCACCTGGATGCTCGCGGCGATGCTGCTGCCGGCGCTGGCCGCCTGGCACCGACCGGGCACGGAGTTGCCCTGATGTGGGCGCGCGCCTTCGCCGGCATCATCGTCGGCTTCCTGCTTGCAGCCGCCGTTACCGGCCTGCTCGCCTGGCTTCCGCCGGGCCCTTGGCAGCGAGCGCTGGTACCTACCCTGATCGCCTTCATCCCGCTGTGGATGCTGGCCGCCCTGTGGGCGTTCAGCTTCCGCAGCGCGCTGCGCGCCTGGCTGGTGCTGGGCGGCAGCGCCTCCACCGGCTTCGTCGTGCTCGGGCTGCTGCGCCTGACCGGCGCGGTGCAATGAGATCCACGCCATGAAGTTCAGTTCGCAGACCCTGCGCACGTTCACCACCCTGCACACCTGGGTCGGCCTGGTGGCCGGCTTCGGCCTGTTCGTGGCTTTCTACGCAGGCTCGCTGACCCTGTTCCACCATGACCTGCCGCGGTGGCAGACACCGGGCGCCGCCACGGCACTCCCGGCCAGCCTGGATGACGCCCAGTACCTGCTGGAGGACGTGCTGGCGGCGCATCCGGAAGCGCGCCGCCACGTCGGCATGACCTTCCCCGGCACCGAACACCCGCAGCCTCTGGCCTACTGGCAGGCCGATGACGGCAGCTGGCGCTATGCCTGGCCCGGCCAGATCGCCGGCAGCCCCACACCACCGCAGACCGGACTGGCCGAACTGGTCAACGAGCTCCATTACAGCCTCGGCCTGCCCGTGGCCGGGATCTACGTGATGGGCATTGTCAGCCTGCTGTACGGGATGGCACTGCTCAGCGGCCTGGTGATCCATCTGCCGAAGCTGCTCGGCGACCTGTTCGCGCTGCGTCCGGGGCGCAACCTGAAGCAGCTGTGGCAGGACGCGCACAACGTGGTCGGTGTGCTCAGCCTGCCCTTCCACCTGATGTTCGCGGTCACCGGCGCCCTGCTCTGCCTGGTGTTCGTGCAGATGGCCCTGCTCAATCCGCTGATCTACGACGGCAACGCGCTGCAGGCAGTACCGACTGCGATGGACACCGCGCCGGTGCGAAATGCCAGTGGCATCCCGGCACCGCCGGGCAGCCTGCGCGTGCTGCATGCGCGCGCACTTGAAGTGGCCCGCGCACAGGGCGTGGCCAACTTCGAACCGGCCTATCTGAAGCTGGCCAATGGCGGCGATGCCAACGCGACGATCGAGATCACCGGCGAGGCCAGTGGCACCCTCGGCCCGCTTGGTGCCGTGGCATTGGACGTCGCCACCGGCAATCTGCTCGCGTCGCAGCTGCCGGGCCAGCGCGACGCCAACCACGCCACGCTCAGCGCCGCCTACGCGTTGCACTTCGGCAAATTCGGCAATGGCGTGGTGGTCTGGCTGTACTTCCTGCTCGGACTCGGCGGTGCGTTCCTGTTCTACTCCGGCAACCTGCTGTGGATCGAGTCGCGGCGCAAGCGTCGCCAGCCGCAACAGCCACGTGCCGGTGTGAACATGGCGCGGGCCACGGTCGGCGTGTGCATCGGCCTGTGCGTGGCGATCTCGATCGCGTTCGGCACCGCACTTGTGCTGGAGCGGCTGGCACCGTCGGCGGTCGACCACGGCATCCGCTGGGCCTGCTTCGGCAGTTGGGCGGCCTGCGCGCTATGGGCCACGCTGCGCCGCCCGGCGCAGGCCGCGCGCGAACTGCTGTGGGCGGCGGCGGTCAGTACCGCGCTGGTGCCGGTGCTGCACGGCGCACTCAATGGTGACTGGCTGTGGCGCGCCGCCGCAGGGGGGCACTGGCCGCTGTTCTGGGTCGATGCCATCGCGCTGGCGATGGCCTTCGGCTTCGCGCGTCTGGCCGTGGCCAGCCAACGCCGCGCCCGCAACGGCGATCCCAACAGCGTCTGGGCCGATTGAGCCTTCGCCGGGCATGGCCCGGTGCTACTGGAAGTCGGCTTGGCACGGGCAACGACGTACACCGCAGTGTGTGTATCAGGTCGGTGACGTTGCGGCATGGGCCCAGCACGACGCGCCACCCGACACTCAATCGCCGATGCGCGCCTTCTGCCAGGGGCCCAGCATGGCATTGAGCAGGCTGGCCTGTTCGTCATCGCCGGTCAGTTCCCACATGAACACGCCGGCCAGGCCCTGTTCGCGGGCGAACTGCGCACGCAGCCCGATCGAGCGCGGGTCTTCATAGCTGATGAAGACCTTCTGTTCGGCGTTGTACAGCCACGGGCTCTGCGCCTGCGGCTGCCAGTGCCTGGTCCAGCCCGGCTGGTCGAGATAGCGCGCCTTGATCACCCGCCAGTCGCCCGCATCGGCCGGTGCGCTGTAGGGCTGGTACAACCCATCCGGGGCATCGCCGGTGACCTTGAAGCCGCGCCCGTAGAACGGCACGCCCAGCACCAGCTTGTCGGCCGGTACGCCGTGGTCGCGGTAGAACTGCACGGCACCGGCCACGTTGTTCCAGCGCCGCAGTTCCGGCGCCAGCGGGTCGGCCGCCACCTCATGCAGCGGCGCGTTGAAGGTCGACACCGCCGAGAAGCCGGTGCCCATGTCGTAGCTCATCAGGTTGACGAAATCGAACACCTTGGCCAGCGCCGGCAGGTCGTAGCTCGCCGCCGGATCGTAGGGGCCATCGGTCTGCAGGCGACCGGCGGCCAGCGCGGCGGTCAGCAGCATCGGCTGTCCCATCTTGCGACCGCGCGCATCGAGTGCCACGCGGAACGCCTGCGCGAGCCGGGTCAGGTTGGCGCGGTCCTGCGGGCGGTGCGCCAGCTCCTTCGGGCCACCACTGACCGGGAACTCCCAGTCGATATCCACGCCATCAAAGCTGCCGGCGTGACGATCAAAGAACAGCGCCATGCACGAATCGACCAACCGCTTGCGGCTGGCCTCGCTCAGCGACGCATCGGAGAACCCACCCGCGCCCCAGCCACCGATCGAAATCAGCGTGCGCAGGTGCGGATGCGCCTTCTTGAGTTCGGCCAGTGCGGCGAAATTCTTCGGCGCTTCCGCACCGATCGTGCAGCGCCCGTCCTCGATGGTGGAGAACGCATAGAACAGATGCGTCAGGCGCTCGGCTGGAATGCTCGAGACCGGATAGCGTTCGGCCGAGCCGCCCGGGTAGTAGGCGCCGAAGATCGGCGGCTGCGCGGGCGCCGCGTGCGCGGCGATGGGCAAGACACCGGCAATCAGCACGGCAAGGACGGCCACGGTCTGGCGGAACATGGAGATCTCCCGGTTCGAAGGCGCCGCCACGTTAGCAAACCGATGGGGCTGCGGTACGGGTATCGCGGCATGTCGTCCCATGGACAGGCGCGATCCGTACAACCGAGACAGAACGATGGCCGCGTGGCGGCGATCATGCACTGCAGCAGGACATGCAGCGACCTGGATGAGCTTCTCTTCGCAACATCGAGGCAAAGAAAAAGCGGGCCGAAGCCCGCTTTTTCATTTGCGAAAGCGTGAGGACCAACGGTCCTCACCCACCGCACGATCAGCAGTACCGATTATTCGGCGCTGGCGCCTTCGCCTTCTTCGACTGCCTTCATCGACAGGCGGATACGGCCCTGCTTGTCGACTTCCAGCACCTTGACCTTGACCACATCGCCTTCCTTCAGCTTGTCGCCGACCTTCTCGACGCGCTCGCTGGAGATCTGCGAGACGTGGACCAGGCCATCCTTGCCCGGCAGGATGGTGACGAACGCACCGAAGTCCATGATCTTGGCGACCTTGCCTTCGTAGATGCGGCCCGGCTCGACGTCCGAGGTGATCTGCTCGATGCGGGCCTTGGCAGCCTGGGCAGCGATGGCGTTGACCGACGCGATGACGATGGTGCCGTCGTCCTGGATGTCGATCTGGGTGCCGGTTTCCTTGGTGATGGCCTGGATGGTCGAGCCGCCCTTGCCGATCACTTCGCGGATCTTGTCCGGGTGGATCTTGATGGTCAGCAGGCGCGGCGCGTAGTCCGACAGCTCTTCACGCGGAGCGGTCAGGCCGTGGGCCATCTCGCCCAGGATGTGCAGGCGGCCAGCCTTGGCCTGCTGCAGGGCCTGCTTCATGATTTCTTCGGTGATGCCTTCGATCTTGATGTCCATCTGCAGGGCGGAGATGCCCTCAGCGGTACCGGCCACCTTGAAGTCCATGTCGCCCAGGTGATCTTCGTCACCCAGGATGTCGGACAGGACCACGAAACGATCGCCTTCCTTGACCAGACCCATGGCGATACCGGCCACCGGGGCCTTCACCGGCACGCCGGCGTCCATCAGGGCCAGCGACGAGCCGCAGACCGAGGCCATCGACGAGGAACCGTTCGACTCGGTGATTTCCGAAACGACGCGGATGGTGTACGGGAAGGCTTCCAGCGACGGCATGACAGCCAGCACGCCGCGCTTGGCCAGACGACCGTGGCCGATTTCGCGGCGCTTCGGGCCCATCATGCGGCCGCACTCGCCCACCGAGAACGGAGGGAAGTTGTAGTGGAACAGGAAGTTTTCCTTGTACTCACCGGCAACGGCGTCGATGACCTGGCCATCACGGGCGGTGCCCAGGGTGATGGTCACGATGGCCTGGGTTTCGCCGCGGGTGAACAGCGAGGAACCGTGGGTACGCGGCAGCACGCCGGTCTTCACGGTGATCGGGCGGACGGTGTCCAGCGCACGGCCGTCGATGCGGACCTTGGTGTCCAGCACCGAGTCACGCATGGTGCGGTATTCCAGCTCGCCGAATTCCTTCGACAGCTCGGCCGGGTTCCAGCCTTCGGCGGCCACGCGGCCCGCCAGGGCTTCGAATACGTCCTTCTTGATCGCCGAGATGGCGTCGCGGCGCTGCAGCTTGTCACGCACCTGGAAGGCTTCGCCCAGGCGCGGGCCGATGGCTTCCTTCAGGGCGGAGATCAGCGCGTCGTTCTTGGCCGGGGCTTCCCAGGTCGACGGCTTGGTGCCGGCTTCGACGGTCAGCTCGTTGATCGCGTTGATGACCTTCTGCATTTCGCGGTGACCGAAGGTCACGGCGCCCAGCATCACTTCTTCGGACAGCAGCGCGGCTTCGGATTCGACCATCAGCACGGCGTTGGAGGTACCGGCGACGACCAGTTCCAGCTGCGAGTCAGCCAGTTCGCTGACGGTCGGGTTCAGGATGTACTCGCCGTTCTTGTAACCGACCTTGGCAGCGCCGATCGGACCCATGAACGGGGTACCGGCCAGGGCCAGGGCAGCCGAGGCACCGATCAGGGCCGGGATGTCACCGTCCACGTCCGGGTTCAGCGACATCACGGTGGCGATGATCTGCACTTCGTTCTTGTAGTCTTCCGGGAACAGCGGGCGGATCGGACGGTCGATCAGGCGCGAGATCAGCGTTTCCTTCTCGGTCGCACGGCCTTCACGCTTGAAGAAACCACCCGGGATACGGCCGCCGGCGTAGAACTTTTCCTGATAATCGACGGTCAGCGGGAAGAAGTCCTGGCCTTCGCGCGCGCTCTTGGCGGCGACGGCGGTGACCAGCAGTACGGTGTCGTCCATCTTGACGATGACGGCACCGCTGGCCTGGCGGGCGACTTCGCCGGTCTCAAGCGTGACGGTGTGCTTGCCGTACTGGAAGGTTTTGGTGATTTTTGCCACGGAGGGTGTCCTTGGGGATGCTGTCTGCGAATTTGGACCGTCGGCGACCCTTGCCGCCAGCGGGTGACCGGATCGTTCCGGCCTGAATCGGGGATTGCGGTACTACAAAACAAAACCGCGGCGCATCGCTGCGCCGCGGGGAATTCGTTGCTTAGCGACGCAGGCCAAGCTTCTCGATCAGGGCCTTGTAACGCTCGACGTCCTTCTTCTTCAGGTAGTCGAGCAGGCTGCGACGGCGGTTGACCATCTGCAGCAGGCCGCGGCGGCTGTGGTGGTCCTTCTTGTGGGTCTTGAAGTGGCCGGTCAGCAGTTCGATGCGGGCGGTCAGCAGGGCCACCTGGACTTCCGGGGAGCCGGTGTCAGCGGCGCTGCGCTTGTTGTCTTCAATGACCTTCTGGGTGTCGATCGACATTTCTTTTTTCTCTGTGATGCGTGGCCGGCAGGAACGCGCTTCGCGCACCGCCAGGCTCGCCGTGGACTACGAGGATGAAACCTGCACGAGGCAGGCTGCCGGAAAACGGCCGCGAAATTGTAACGGCCAGGGGCTTCCGGGACAAGGACCGGGGCTGAACCGCCCTGGCCCCGGTCAGAGGTTGAAACGACGCTGCGGAGCCAGCAGGCCACTGCCATCGACCTGGCCCAGCCCCTGGACAGCATCGCCCGGACCGAACACCGCCACCAGGCCGTGGGGCCAGGACGGGTCGCGCTGGCGCTGGCCGACGCAGAAGCGATGGGCCTGGTCGGCATCGAGTTCGACCCGCGGGTATTCAGCCAGGCCGGCCGCCAGCGGCAGCAGCAGCGCATCCATGGCCGCCTCGTCGCCGGCCTCGGCCATCGCCCGCAGCTGGTCCAGGGTGACCATCGCCGGTTCGCGGAACGGCTCCACCCAGAGCCGGCGCAGCGCACTGATGTGTGCGCCACATCCCAGCGCCTCGCCCAGGTCGCGGGCCAGGCTGCGGATGTAGGTGCCCGAACCGCAGGTCACGCGCAGCCGCAAGCGCTCAGGCTGCTGCTCCAGCACGTCGATGGCGTGCACCTGCACCTCGCGTTCCGGCGCCTCGATGACGTCACCACGGCGGGCCTTCACATACAGCGGCTCACCACCCTGCTTCAGTGCCGAATAGACCGGGGCACGCTGGCGGATGTTGCCGGTCAGCGGCGCCAACGCGGCCTGCAGGGCCTCGGCACCGATCGCCGGTACCGGGCGCTGCTGCAGCACCTGGCCCTCGGAATCGTCGGTATCGGTCGTCTGGCCGAGCACGATCTCGGCATCGTAGGCCTTGGCCGACCCCAGCAGCAGCCCAGCGATCTTGGTCGCCTCGCCGAAGCACAGCGGCAGCAGACCGGTGGCCAGCGGGTCGAGGCTGCCGGTGTGGCCGCCCTTCTCGGCACGGAACAGGCGACGGGCCACCTGCAGGGCGGCGTTGGAGCTCATGCCGGTCGACTTGTCGAGCAGCAGGATGCCATCCAGGCGGCGGAACTGAATTCGGGTCATGACAGATACGGGTAGCGCCGGGCCATGCCCGGCGAGCGCGAAGCGCGGCCAGCGTCCCGCCTCGCACGGTCAGAATGAAAAGACGCCGGGCATGGGCCCGGCGCTGGCTTATTCTTCGTCGCTCTCGCGACGCTTCTCCGCGGCCAGCGTATCGGGCAGGTCGCGCAGGAGGTTGTCGATATGCTCGCCACGATCGACCGAGTCGTCGTAGTGGAAATGCAGCTCCGGCACATGGCGCAGCTTCATCGCCCGGGCCAGGTCCATGCGCAGGCGGTAGCCCAGTTCCTTCAGGCCGGCCACCGCTTCCGCCGAACGCTCCGGCATCAGCGCGGTGACGAAGACCTTGGCATGAGCCATGTCGCGGGTGATTTCCACGTCGGACACGCTCACCGAGGGCAACCCGTGCTCGCGCACGGCGTTGTGCACCAGGGTGCCGAGTTCGCGGCGCAGCTGGGCAGAGACACGGTCGGTTCGATGGAAAGTCTTGGGCACGAGGAGCTCTTGGTTCAGTTGTCGCCCGACCAACGGTCGGGCGCTACCTTTGATTCGATTGTCGCCCGGCCAACGGTCGGGCGCTATCTTTGATTCGATTGTCGCCCGGCCAACGGTCGGGCGCTACATCTACCATGGTACCCGACCGTTGGTCGGGTTCTACATCACGGTAGGGCCCGACCGTTGGTCGGGCCGCCTTGCAGCATTACAGGGTGCGCGGCACTTCGATACGCTCGAAGCACTCGATCTGGTCACCCGGCTTGACGTCGTTGTAGGCCTTCACCGCGATACCGCATTCGGTACCGTTGCGGACTTCCTCGACGTTCTCCTTGAAGCGACGCAGCGATTCCAGCTCGCCCTCGAAGATCACCACGCTGTCGCGCAGCACGCGGATCGGCTTGTTGCGCTTGACCACGCCCTCGATGACCATCGAGCCGGCAACAGCGCCCAGCTTGGAGCTGCGGAAGACGTCGCGGACCTCGGCGATACCGATGATCTCTTCGCGGATCTCCACGCCCAGCAGGCCGGAGGCCACCTGCTTCACCTGATCGATCACGTCATAGATGATCGAGAAGTAACGCAGGTCCACGCCGTTGGATTCGATGATGCGACGGGCCGAAGCATCCGCACGCACGTTGAAGCCGATGACGGTGGCCTTCGAAGCGGCCGCCGAGTTGGCGTCCGACTCGGTGATGCCGCCCACGCCGGAGTGGATCACGTTGATGCGGATGTCGTCGTTGGACAGCGCGACCAGTGCCTGGCTCAGGGCCTGCACCGAACCCTGCACGTCGGCCTTGATGACCAGGTTGAGGACCTGCTGGCCCTCGCCCTTGCCCAGGGTCGCCATGATGTCTTCCATGCGGCTGCCCGCGGTGGCGACCAGGCGCGATTCACGGCGCTTGGTCTCACGCTGCTGGGCAACGTCCTTGGCCAGCCGCTCGTCCTCGACGACCACGAAGTCGTCACCGGCTTCCGGCACGCCGGACAGGCCCAGGACCTGCACCGGGATGGACGGGCCGGCGAACTCCGGCTGCTTGCCGGTTTCGTCGAACAGCGCACGCACGCGGCCGTACTGGATGCCGCACACCAGGTAGTCGCCCTTCTTCAGGCGACCCTGCTGCACCAGCACGGTGGCGACCGGGCCACGGCCCTTGTCCAGCGACGATTCGATCACCACGCCCGAGGCCCGGCCTTCGTCGACCGCCTTCAGTTCCAGCAGTTCGGCCTGGATCGAGATGGCGTCCAGCAGGTCGTCGATGCCCAGGCCGGTCTTGGCCGAGATCTCCACCATCTGGGTGTCACCACCGAAGTCCTCGGCCACGACCTGCTCGGACAGCAGTTCGTTCTTGACCCGCATCGGGTCGGCGTCGGACTTGTCGATCTTGTTGATCGCCACGATCAGCGGCACACCCGCCGAACGGGCGTGCTGGATCGCTTCCTTGGTCTGCGGCATGACGCCGTCATCGGCAGCAACGACCAGCACCACGATGTCGGTCAGCTTGGCGCCGCGCGCACGCATCGAGGTGAACGCCGCGTGGCCCGGGGTATCCAGGAAGCTGATCACGCCCTTGGGCGTATCCACGTGGTAGGCACCGATGTGCTGGGTGATGCCGCCGGCTTCGCCGGTGGCAACCTTGGTGCGGCGGATGTAATCCAGCAGCGAGGTCTTGCCGTGGTCGACGTGGCCCATGATGGTGACCACCGGCGGACGCTGGGTGGCTTCGCCCTGGTTTTCACCGGCCGAGGCCAGCAGCGCGTCTTCGGCGTCGTTGTCGTTGGCACGGATCGCCTTGTGGCCGAGTTCTTCGGTCACCAGCGCGGCGGTGTCATGGTCGATGGACTGGGTGATGGTGGCCATCACGCCCATCTTGAACAGCGCCTTCACCACCTCGCCACCCTTCAGCGCAAGCTTCTGCGCCAGGTCGGCCACGGTAATGGTGTCGCCGATCGCCACTTCACGCACCACCGGTGCGGTCGGACGTTCGAACGCGTGCGGGCCGGCGTTGTTGCCACCACGCGACATGTCGCGACGGCCACCGGCCTGGTTGCGGCCGCCCGGACGACCACGGGTGTTGCTGTTGTTGCTGTTGCCACGACGCGCACGATCGGCCGCGGACAGGTGCATCTGGCCGGCGAAACGATCACCCGGGCCACGCTCGTTGCGCGGCGCGCTGCGGTTGTTGCGGTCGTCGTTGCGCGGCGGCGGCGCACTGCGCGGCGCAGCCGGGGCTGTCGCCGGGGCGCGCGGCGGGCGCGGCGCGGTTTCGTCGATCGGAGCACGCTTGGGCTTGCTGGCAGCCAGCGTCTCGGCCGCCTTGGCGGCAGCCGCAGCTTCCTCGGCGGCCTTCTTCTCGGCCTCGGCGCGTTCCTTGGCGGCGGCCTCTTCCTCGCGGGCACGGACGATGGCTTCGTCGCGCAGACGATCCTTTTCGGCCAGCGCCTGCTGTTCGGCGAGGTTGCGCGCACGCGACTCTTCCAGCTTGCGCAGGATGTCGGCGCGCTCTTCGTCCGGCGTCATGGCGCGAGCACCATCCTTGACGTAGGTACGCTTCTGGCGCACCTCGACATTCACGGTCGTCTTGCTGCGACCGGAACTGACCGTCACTTCCTGCTGTTTCCGGCGGTTGAGCGTGATCTTCTTTGCAGACTGATCCGTCTCTTCCGGGGCCTGCTCGGGCTTGCCGTGCGAACGACGAAGGAAGCCCAGGAGCTTCACCTTCTCGGTACTGGTCACGACCTGGTCGGGACCGCTGAACTTCATGCCGGCACCGGCCAGCTGTTCCAGCAGTTTTTCGACCGGCGTGTTGACCAGTTCGGCAAGCTTGCGGATGGTGGTTTGCTGCGACATTCGGATCCTATGATCTTGTGGGCGCCCCCCCGCATCTGGAGGTGGCGCGGATTCTACGCCCTGAGCGGCTCAGGGCCCTGTTCATTGCCGGCTCATTCGCCGCGTTCCAGTCGGGCGATCTCCTCGGCACGCGCGGCCAGGATCAGCGCCGCAGCGCGCTCCTGGTCCAGCCCTTCAATGCCGAAGTCCATGACCTCGTCGGCGGCCAGGTCGGACAGGTCCTCGCTGGTACGCACGCCGTGGCCGGCCAGCGCATACGCGGTGGCTTCGTCCATGCCCTTCAGGGACAGCAGGTCCTGCGCCGGCTGGCCGTCTTCAAGGCCTTCCTCGACTGCCAGGGCCTCATTGAGCAGCGCATCGCGGGCACGAGCGCGCAGCTCTTCGACGATGTCTTCGTCGAAACCTTCCACGGCCAGCAGTTCGCCGACCGGGACATATGCGATTTCCTCGACGGTGCCGAAGCCTTCGCTGACCAGGATGCCGGCGATCTCTTCGTCCACTTCCAGCTTGTCCATGAACAGCTGGCGTGCGGCGGCCTGCTCGGCCTCCGACTTGGCGGTGACCTGGTCCTGGGTCATCACGTTGAGCTGCCAGCCGGTCAGGCGGCTGGCCAGGCGCACGTTCTGGCCGCCCTTGCCGATCGCCTGGGCGAGACGGTCTTCGGCAACGGCCAGGTCCATCGAGTGCTTGTCTTCATCGACGATGATCGACTGGACTTCGGCCGGCGCCATCGCATTGATGACGAAGTTGGCCGGATTGTCGTTCCACAGCACGATGTCCACGCGCTCGCCGTTGAGCTCGTTGGACACGGCCTGCACGCGCGAACCGCGCATGCCGATGCAGGCACCGATCGGATCGGTGCGCTGGTCGTGGGCCAGCACGGCGATCTTGGCGCGATCGCCCGGATCGCGCGCACAGGCCTTGATTTCCACCAGGCCCTGGCCGACTTCCGGCACTTCCAGCTTGAACAGCTCGATCATGAATTCCGGGGCGGCGCGGCTGATGAACAGCTGCGGACCACGCGGTTCCGAACGGACCTCGGCCAGGTAGCCGCGCACGCGGTCACCGGCGCGCAGCACGTCGCGCGGGATGCCCTTGTCCTTCGGAATGAAGCCTTCGGCGTTGCCACCGAGGTCGACATAGATGTTGCCACGCTCGGCGCGCTTGACCACGCCGGTGATCAACTCACCGACACGATCCTTCCACGCGTCCACGACCTGCTGGCGCTCGGCTTCGCGCACGCGCTGGACGATGACCTGCTTGGCGGCCTGGGCAGCAATGCGGCCGAAGTCCGGGTTCTCGATCTGTTCTTCGATGTAGTCGCCGACCTCGACGCCTTCGGCTTCGTCGACGGCATCCATCAGGCGGATCTGGCGGTCGGGCGACTCCATGACCACATCATCGGCCACCACTTCCCAGCGGCGGAAGGTTTCGTAGCTGCCATCCTTGTGGTCGATGACCACGCGGGTCAGCACTTCCTCGTCGGGATAGCGCTTCTTCGCTGCCGAGGCCAGAGCGGCCTCGATGGCATCGAAGATCACTTCACGCGGCACGCCCTTCTCGTTGGCGACTGCGTCGACTACCAGCAACAGTTCCTTGCTCATTGGCTCACTCCGCGCGCGGCTTCTTTGCCGCCGGCTCGTTGGAAGAAGAATTCGTGTTCGGCTTCGGACGCTTCGGTGCCGGACCGGTCGGCTTGCTCGGGGCCAGCCCCAGCGCCACCCAGTCGGGCATGATCCGTGCCTTGTCGATGTTGTCGGCCGACACCACCACTTCGGCCTTGTCGACGATGAAGGTGATGGTGCCCGCAGCCTCGTCGGTCGCCTCGATACGCCCCTGCAGGCGACGACGGTTGTCCTGCGGCAGCTTCAGCGTGACCTTGGCCGATTCACCCTGGTGGCGAGCGAACTGCTCCAGGTTGAACAACGGGCGATCCACGCCCGGCGAGGACACTTCCAGCGTGTAATTGCCGCTGATCGGGTCTTCGACGTCCAGCTGCGCCGACACTTCGCGGCTGACCCGCTCACAGTCGTCGACATTGATGATGCGCTCGGGCTGTTCAGCCAGTGGCACGTCGATGTAAAGGCGCAGGGTCGCACCGCCGGGGGCCGGCAGATACTCAACGCCCAGCAGCTCCAGGCCCAGCGACACAACGGTCGGGGCGAGCAGATTCGCGATGTCGGTTGCCTTGTCGCTCACAGCCTGCCTTGATCTCTTGGTTGGGTGCCGGCCTTGGCCAGCGTGAAAACATGACGCCCCGGAAACGACAAAGGGCCCGCTGGGCCCCTTTTCCGGAAAGACTCCGGTGACTGGATTCCGGTTGCAACCTGCATTGCCTGCCGGTCGCGGCCCTCCTTCCGGATCCGGACTCCCGCTGGGAGGCCGCCTTCAGGGGTACTGCTAGGCCGCTGATGATAGCGGCTGCACCGCGCTGGTGCAAGGTGCGGGCCTGGGGGCAGCCCCTTTTCCGCACCGGCAGTTCGGGCATGGCTCGACTCTACAGAAACGGGCCAGCCCAAAGAAAAACGCCTTCGAAGGAGGACTTCGAAGGCGATCTCTTTACTTGGTAGCGGGGGCAGGATTTGAACCTGCGACCTTCGGGTTATGAGCCCGACGAGCTGCCAGACTGCTCCACCCCGCATCAGAAGCGGAATTATGAGCGATTGCTTCGAAACATGCAAGCATTCCCTCATTCATCAAATCGGTTGGCGCCGATCCGACGTTGGTAGCGGGGGCAGGATTTGAACCTGCGACCTTCGGGTTATGAGCCCGACGAGCTGCCAGACTGCTCCACCCCGCACCGGAAGTGTTTGAACTGCTGCCGCGCTCTCTCGATGACGGCTACCGCAACGATGTTCTGGCTGAACCGCTGCAGTGACAACTCAGGCTGCGCATATTACACGAATCGCGCAGCTTTGTGTCAATTTTTATGCAAGATGCGCAAATGCCTGCTGGCACCAGACCATGATCGGGTTCCAGGCAAGGCCCAGCGCCAGCAGTGCCAGCGCGTTCACGCCCAGCACCAGGCCCAGCACGCGGTCGTTGCTGCGCGGCATGGCCTCGCCCACCGGCTCATCGAAGTACATGACCTTGATGACGCGCAGGTAGTAGAAGCAGCCCACCACGGCGCACAGCACGCCAAGGATGGCCAGCCACAGCAGGCCGCCGTTGACGGCCGCGCCCAGCACCGCCAGCTTGGTCCAGAACCCCAGGAACGGCGGGATGCCGGCCAGCGACGCCATGATGCACAGCACCAGGCCGGCCATCCACGGATTGCGGGCGTTGAGCCCCTTGAAGTCCTCGATGTTCTCGGCTTCGAAACCGGCGCGCGACAGGGCGATGATCGCACCGAAGGCAGCGGTCGACATGATGGCGTAGGCCAGTGCGTAGAACAGCGCGGCGGCATAGCCCTGCGCGCCGCCACCGGCGATGCCCATCAGCAGGAAGCCGATGTGCGAGACGGTGGAGAACGCCAGCATTCGCTTGAGGTTGCTCTGCGCGATGGCCATCAGGTTGCCGATGACCAGCGAGACTGCGGCCAGGCCGGCAATGAGCAGCTGCAGCTCGGTCGACAGCGGCCCCACGCCCATTTCCAGCAGGCGGTAGGCCATGCCGAAGGCCGCCAGCTTCGGCGCCGAGCTGATGAACAGCGCGATCGGTGCCGGGGCACCCTGGTAGACGTCCGGCAGCCACATGTGGAACGGCGCGGCGCCCAGCTTGAAGGCGACGCCGGCGATCATGAACACCGCACCGGTGATCAGCAGCACGCGCTCTTCCGAGTGCGGGATGGCATCGCGGATGACGTCCAGGTGCAGGCTGCCGGTGGCGCCGTAGATCAGCGACATGCCGTACAGCAGCAGGCCCGAGGCCAGCGAGCCCAGCACGATGTACTTCATCGCCGCTTCCGAGGCCAGGCCGTTTTCACGGTTGCTGGCGACCAGGGCGTAGGAGCACAGCGCCAGCAGCTCCAGGCCCAGGTAGACCATCAGCAGGCTGCCGGCCGAGACCAGGATCATCATGCCGGCGGTACCGAACAGGATCAGCACCGGGATCTCGCCCTGGAACAGGTTGCGGTCACGCAGGTAGCGCCAGCCGTAGATCAGGGTCAGGCCGCTGAGCAGCACGATCCCGGTCTTCATCACGTCCGCGGCGGTATCGCGCACGAACATGCCATGGAAGACCTCCCCCTGCCCGCCCACGCCGGTGGCCAGCATGAACAGCACCACGGCCAGCGCAGCGAGCGCGAACAGGTGGGTGACGATCTTGTTCCGGTTGCTGACGAACAGGTCGAGGATCATCAGGGCGAAGGCGCTGCCGATCAGCACCAGCTCGGGAGCGAGCGGTGGCAGGTCAGCGGCGGTCAATGGCAGCAGCGGCGAGGTGGTCATCATCAAATCCTGGAATTACAGCAGCTTGCTGGATGCGATCTGCATCGCCAGCTTCGCGATCGAGGGCTCCATCAGGTCGGTCAGCGGCTTGGGGTAGATGCCCAGGGCCAGCACGCCGATGGCGAACACGCCCAGCACCAGCCATTCGCGGCCGTTGATGTCCTTCAGTTCGGCCACATGGCTGTTGGCCACTTCGCCGAAGAAGATGCGCTTGTACAGCCACAGGGTGTAGGCGGCGCCGATGATCAGGGTGGTGGCCGCGCCCAGGGCGATCCACGGATTACGCTGGAAGGCCGAGAGGATGACCATGAACTCGCCGACGAAACCGCTGGTACCCGGCAGGCCAGCATTGGCCATGAAGAACAGCATGGCGAAGGTGGCGAACCACGGCATCACGTTGACCACGCCGCCGTAATCGGCGATGCGGCGGCTGTGCATGCGGTCGTACAGCACGCCGACGCAGGAGAACATGGCGCCGGACACGAAGCCGTGCGAGATCATCTGCACCATGGCGCCCTGCAGGCCCAGGCGGGCGGCATCGGCGTTGCCGGCTTCACGCACCAGCCACAGGGCGATGAAGGTGCCGAGGGTGACAAAGCCCATGTGCGCGATCGACGAGTAGGCGATCAGCTTCTTCATGTCGTCCTGCACCAGGGCGACCAGGCCGACATAGATCACTGCGATCAGCGACAACGCGATCACCAGCCAGGCCCATTCCTGCGACGCGTCCGGAACGATCGGCAGGTTGAAGCGCAGGAAGCCGTAGCCACCGATCTTCAGGGCGATCGCGGCCAGGATCACCGAACCGGCGGTCGGCGCTTCCACGTGGGCATCCGGCAGCCAGGTGTGGACCGGGAACATCGGCACCTTGACCGCGAAGGCGATCAGGAAGGCGAAGAAGATCCAGGTCTGTTCCTTGGCCGACAGCGGCAGTGCGTACAGGTCGGCCAGCTGGAAGCTGCCGCCCTTCATGTACAGGTAGATCAGCGCCACCAGCATCAGCACGGAGCCGAGGAAGGTGTACAGGAAGAACTTCAGCGCGGCGTAGATGCGGCGCGGGCCGCCCCAGACACCGATGATCAGGAACATCGGAATCAGCATCGCTTCGAAGAACACGTAGAACAGCATCGCGTCCGTCGCAGCAAAGATGCCCACGGTGACGCCTTCCAGGATAAGGAAGGCCGCCACGTACTGGTTCACGCGCTTGTCGATGGCGCTCCAGGCGCCGATCAGGGCAAGCACGCTGACCAGGGTGGTCAGCAGGATCAGCGCCACGGCAATGCCGTCCACGCCCAGGTTGTAGCCGATCTTGTACGCCGGGATCCAGGCGTGGGTCTCGACGAACTGCAGACCGTCGACGCCCGCGTTGTAGCCGCTCAGCAGCGAGAGGCTCGCCACGAACGTCAGCACCGCTACGCCCAGCGACGCCCAGCGGGCGGTCTGCGCATCACGGATCGCAAGAATCAGGGCACCACCGATGATCGGCAGCCAGATGAGGACACTGAGTAGAGGCCAGTTCGACACGTCTTCTTATTCCGTACAGGTCATCAACGCAGGTAATGCATCAGCACGCCCAGCAGGGCAATCAGGCCGATGATCATCGCGAAGGCGTAGTGATAGAGGAAACCGGATTGGGTACGACGCAGCACGCCGGCTGCGACGTCCACAACACGTGCCGAGAGATTGACCACGCCGTCGACGATGTTGCTGTCGATCCAGCGCGAGACCTTGCCCAGCTTGACGCTGCCACCGGCAAAGCCATCGATCCACAGCTTGTCGAAGCCGTACTTGTTTTCCAGCACCGAAACCAGCGGAGCGAAGGTCTTGCGGGCCTTGCCCGACAGGTCCGGCTTCCACAGGTAGAACAGTGCGGCCAGCAGGAAGCCCGCAACGGTCAGCACGAACGCCGGCGCCATCATGCCGTGCAGCGCGAACGCGACCGGGCCATGGAACTCCTCGCCCAGGAAGCCGATGGTGTTCTTGGCCGGATCGTAGAAGTCGACGATGCCGGTGAAGAACGTATGCGCCTGTCCCTTGATGGCGTCGTGCGCGTGGTGGCCGGCCCAGTCGGTGCCATACAGCATCGGACCGATGCTGAAGAAGCCGATGGCGATCGAAGGGATGGCCAGCAGGATCAGCGGCAGGGTCACCACCCACGGGGTTTCGTGCGGCTCATGAGGACCGTGGCCATGGCCGTGGTCGTCGTGATGCGCATCGCCGTGGTGGGCGTCGGCGGCATGGTGCTCGTCATGGCCATGGCCATGCGCGTGGTCATCATGCGTGTCGCGGAATCGTTCCTTGCCATGGAAGGTCAGGAACAGCAGGCGGAAGCTGTAGAAGCTGGTGACGATCACGCCGCCCAGTACGGCCCAGTAGCCGTAGGTGGCCACCCAGTTGTTGGACAGGTGCGCGTGCAGCTCGGCCGCCTCGATGATGGTGTCCTTCGAGTAGAAGCCGGAGAAGAACGGCGTACCCACCAGCGCCAGGGTACCGATCCACATGGTGATGAAGGTGATCGGCATGTACTTGCGCAGGCCGCCCATCTTGCGCATGTCCTGCTCGTGGTGCATCGCGATGATGACCGAGCCGGCGCCCAGGAACAGCAGGGCCTTGAAGAAGGCGTGGGTCATCAGGTGGAACACGGCGGCCGAATAGGCCGACACGCCCAGTGCAACCGTCATGTAGCCCAGCTGGGACAGCGTGGAATACGCGACGACGCGCTTGATGTCGTTCTGCACGATGCCGATCAGGCCGGTGAAGAACGCGGTGGTGGCACCGATGAACAGCACGAAGTTCAGCGCGGTCTGCGACAGCTCGAACAGCGGTGACATGCGGGTGACCATGAAGATACCGGCTGTCACCATCGTCGCGGCGTGGATCAGTGCCGAGATCGGGGTCGGGCCTTCCATCGAGTCCGGCAGCCACACATGCAGCGGGACCTGGGCCGACTTGCCCATGGCACCAATGAACAGGCAGATGCAGATGACGGTGGCGATCGACCAGATCACCGGCTCGTTCAGCAGCTGCATGCCCAGGATGGTGCCGTCCCAGATCTGCAGCTGGGCGCGCGGGTCAGCCAGCATGCCGGCCTGCGAGAACACCTGCGAGTAGTCCAGGGTGCCGAACACCCACAGCACGCCGGCGATGCCCAGCAGGAAGCCGAAGTCACCGACGCGGTTGACCAGGAACGCCTTCATGTTGGCGAAGATCGCGGTCGGGCGCTTGAACCAGAAGCCGATCAGCAGGTACGACACCAGGCCCACCGCTTCCCAGCCGAAGAACAGCTGCAGGAAATTGTTGCTCATCACCAGGGTGAGCATCGAGAAGGTGAACAGCGAGATGTAGCTGAAGAACCGCTGGTAGCCCGGGTCGTCCTGCATGTAGCCGATCGTGTAGATGTGGACCAGCAGCGACACGAAGGTCACCACTACCATCATCATCGCGGTCAGCTTGTCGACCATGAAGCCGACGTGCGCCGAATACTGGCCGACTTCAAAGAACGTGTAGATGTTCTGGTTGAACGGCTGCGCGCCGCCCCACATCAACTGGTAGAACGTGTACATCGACAGGCCGCAGGCCACCGCGACGCCGAGGATGGTGATGGTCTGCGCGCCGAAGCGCTTGACCTGGCGACCGAACAGGCCGGCGATGATGCTGCCGAACAGCGGTGCGAGCACCACTGCGATCAACAGACTCTTGGAGAGAGTGATTTCCATCTGTGGATCAGCCCTTCAACGAATCGACTTCGCCGACATTGATCGTGCGGCGGGTACGGAACAGGGTCACCAGGATCGCCAGGCCGATGGCGGCTTCCGCGGCGGCGACGGTCAGGATGAAGAACACGAACAGCTGGCCGGACGGATCGCCCAGCTGGCGCGAGAAGCCGACGAAGTTGATGTTCACCGACAGCAGCATCAGTTCGATCGACATCAGCAGGACGATGACGTTCTTCCGGTTGAGGAAGATGCCGGCCAGGCTGATGGCGAACAGCACCGCGCCAAGCGCAAGGATGTGGCCAAGGGTAATCACGGCTGGGTCTCCTCGCCGGTGGCCGGCTTGCTGTTGCTGTGCACGACCGGGGCCTCGGCACCCATCTTGACCATGCGCAGACGCTGGCCGGCCTTGACCATGGTCTGCTCACCCGGGTTCTGGCTCTTGACGCCGGTGCGGCGACGCAGGGTCAGCATCACGGCAGCAACCACGGCCACGGTCAGGATGACGGCGGCGAACTCGAACGGAAGCAGGTACTCGGTGAACAACGTGCGCGCCAGCCAGGTGATGTTGGACGTGTCGGCGGCGACCGCAGCGGCGTTGTCGGCCGGGAACGGCGTGGCCGAACGCGCCTTGACGCCGATCAGGATCAGCATCTGCACCAGCATCGCGACGGCGACGATGAGGCCGACCGGCAGGTAGCGCACCCAGCCCTCACGCAGCTTGGTGGGGTCGATGTCCAGCATCATCACCACGAACAGGAACAGCACCATCACCGCGCCGACGTAGACCAGCACCAGCGCCACACCGAGGAACTCGGCGCCCACCAGCAGCCACACGCAGGCAATGGAGAAGAAGGTCAGCACCAGGCAGAGCACGGCGTGAACCGGGTTGCGCACGCTGATCACCGCACCGGCCGAAACCGTTGCCGCGATGGCGAACACCCAGAAAGCGATATTTACCCAATCCATCTCTCGACCTCAGCGGTAAGCGGCATCGGCGGCACGACGCTCGGCGATCTCGTTTTCGAGACGGTCGCCCAGGGCCAGCAGCTGCGGCTTGGTAACGATGTTTTCGCCACGATTCTCGAAGTGGTACTCGAGGATGTGGGTTTCGACGATCGAGTCCACCGGGCAGCTTTCCTCGCAGAAGCCGCAGAAGATGCACTTGAACAGGTCGATGTCGTAGCGCGTGGTGCGGCGGGTTCCGTCCTCACGCTTGGCCGAGTCGATGGTGATGGCCAGCGCCGGGCACACCGCTTCGCACAGCTTGCAGGCAATGCAGCGCTCTTCGCCGTTGGGGTAACGGCGCAGCGCGTGCAGGCCACGGAAGCGCGGCGACTGCGGGAACTTCTCCATCGGGTACATCATCGTGTACTTCGGCTTGAAGCTGTACTTCAGCGTCAGCCAGAGGCCCGCCAGCAGTTCGAGCAGCAGCAGGCTCTTGAAGTAATGGGTAATCCTGTTCATCACTTTAGACGCCCTTTTGAATCACGCCGAAGAACACCATGACGGCGGTAACCGCGATCCACAGAATGGCCAGCGGGATGAAGACCTTCCAGCCCAGGCGCATGATCTGGTCGTAGCGGAAGCGCGGGAAGCTGGCACGGAACCAGATGTAGGCACTGGCGAAGAAGAACACCTTGACGAACAGCCACGGCGCGCCGCCCTTCCAGACCCAGTCGACCAGCGGCGAGACATCGCCGAAGTTGACCCAGCCCTGGACCGGGCTCAGCCAGCCGCCGAGGAAGAAGATCGAGATCAGGAAGCTGATCAGGATCATGTTCGCGTATTCGGCCAGGAAGAACAGGGCGAACGCGCCGCCGGAGTACTCGACCATGTGGCCGGCGACGATTTCCGATTCGCCTTCCACCACGTCGAACGGCGCGCGGTTGGTTTCAGCCACGCCCGACACCCAGTAGATGACGAACAGCGGGAACAAAGGCAGCAGGAACCAGTCGAAGAAGCCGGAACTGCCGGCCTGCGCCATCACGATGTTGCTCAGGTTCAGGCTGCCCGAGGCGATCATCACGCCGACCAGGGCAAAGCCCATGGCGATTTCGTAGCTGATCATCTGTGCCGAGGCGCGCATCGCACCCAGGAACGCGTACTTCGAGTTGGACGCCCAGCCGGCCAGGATGATGCCGTAGATGCCCAGCGAGGTCATCGCCAGCAGGTACAGCAGGCCGGCGTTGGCGTTGGACAGCACGATCTGCGAATCGAAGGGGACCACCGACCAGGCCGCGAAGGCCGGGGCCAGGGTGATCAGCGGGGCCAGCAGGTAGATCGCCTTGTTGGCGCTGCTCGGCTGGACCACTTCCTTGAACAGCAGCTTGAAGACGTCGGCGAAGGCCTGGAAGATGCCCATGCCGACATACATCGGGCCGTGGCGGACGTGCATCCAGCCGATCAGCTTGCGTTCCCAGACCACGTAGAAGGCCACCGAGATGATCACCGGAACGGCGATCACCAGGATCTTCAGGATGATCCAGATCAGCGCGCCGATGTCACCGAGGCCCAGCAGCCACTGGTGCAGCGGGTCGACCGCGTTCAACAGCAATTCGTTCATGCAGCCACCACCGATACGCGAGCGGCACCCAGCGGCGCGGTCGCGCCGTGGCCCGATTCAATCCAGACCGAACCCGCTGCGACGCGGGCGTCGACCACCACCGGCAGGGTGGCCTTGCCGGCATCGGTGCCGACCTTGGCCATCTGCCCTTCCTGCAGCTGCAGGCGAGCGGCATCTTCAGCGTTCAGCACGATGCGCGGGGCGTTGCTGAGCGGATGCGACTGCAGCGCCGGCGCGCGACGGACCACCGCATCGGTGCGGTAGATCGCGGCGGTCGAAGCCACTTCCAGGCCTTCACCGGCAACCGCCGGCTGTGCCGAAGCGGCAATACTGACCGACACAGGGGCCAGGCTGGCACGCAGTCCGGCCAGGTCGGTGAAGTCGAAACCGGCCAGCGCCATGTCGCCGCCCAGGGCGCGCAGCACGCGCCAGCCTTCACGGGCCTCGCCCGGCAGCTTGCCGCCGGCACGGGCCGACTGCTCGCGACCGTCGAGGTTGGTAAGGGTGGCATCGATTTCCGGCAGCGCACCGATCGGCAGGATCACGTCTGCAACGTCGCGGGTCGAGGCGCAGGCGAAGTGGCTGAACGCCACCACCTGGGCACCCACCAGCGCCTTGCGCGCGGCCGGTGCATCGGCGAAGTCCAGGCCCGGCTCCAGCCCGTACACCACGTAGGCCTGGCGCGGCTGCGCCAGCATCGCGGCGACGTCCTTGCCGGCCGGCAGCACGCCGGCGCGGGTCAGGCCCACGGCGTTGGCGCCCTGCGGGATGCGGCACAGCTTGGCACCGGTCGCTGCGGCGAAGTCACGCGCCGCGGCGCGGATCGCGGCAGCCTGCGGGTGATTCTCGGCGATGCCACCGACGATCAGTACGGTGTTGTTGCCGCCCTGCACTGCCGAACGCAGCTCGCTGCTGGCCAGCGCATCGACGAACTTGGACGGTGCGACGATCTGCTTGCCGGCAATGCTGAAGGCAAAGTCGAAGTCCACCGGATTGATGACGTGGATCTTCGCGCCCTTGGTGGTCTGCGCCTTGCGCAGGCGGGCGTGCAGCAGCGGCAGTTCGTGGCGGATGTTGCTGCCCAGGACGACGATGCGGTCGGCGCCTTCGATCTCGGCCAGCGGCAGGCCGAACACTTCGGCGGTTGCGGCGTCGGAGAAATCGCGGTTGTTGATGCGGTGGTCGATGTTGCCCGAGCCCAGGCCCTTGGCCAGGCGAGCCAGCAGCGCACCCTCCTCGTTCGAGGTCGACGGATGCACCAGCACGCCCAGGTTGTCGCCCTGGTTCGCCTTGAGGATCTCGGCGGCTGCGGCCAGGCCTTCGGCCCAGCTCACTTCCTTCCACTCGCCATTGACCTTGCGCAGCGGCTTGACCGCGCGGTCTTCGCTGTACAGGCCCTGGTGCGAGTAGCGGTCGCGGTCGGACAGCCAGCACTCGTTCACCGCTTCGTTGTCGCGCGGCACGGTGCGCAGCACTTCGCCGCGACGCACGTGCAGGAACAGGTTCGAACCCATCGCGTCGTGGTAGCCCAGCGACTCGCGCGCGGTCAGCTCCCACGGGCGGGCGCGGAACTGGAACACCTTGTTGGTCAGCGCGCCGACCGGGCAGACGTCGACGACGTTGCCCGACAGCTCGGTGGTCAGCGGCTTGCCGTCGAAGGTGCCGATCTGCAGGTTCTCACCGCGGTACATGCCACCCAGTTCGTAGGTACCGGCAACGTCGGCGGTGAAGCGGACGCAGCGGGTGCACTGGATGCAACGGGTCATCTCGGTGGCCACCAGCGGCCCCATGTCCTCGTCCGGCACCACGCGCTTGCGCTCGTTGAAACGGCTGACCGAACGGCCATAGCCCAACGATACGTCCTGCAGCTCGCACTCGCCGCCCTGATCGCAGATCGGGCAGTCCAGCGGATGGTTGATGAGCAGGAACTCCATCACCGAGCGCTGGAACTTCAGTGCCTTCTCACTGCGGGTGGCGACCTTCATGCCGTCCATCACCGGGGTAGCGCAGGCCGGCGCCGGCTTCGGCGACTTCTCCACGTCCACCAGGCACATGCGGCAGTTGGCGGCGATCGGCAGCTTCTCGTGGTAGCAGAAGCGCGGAATCGGAATGCCGGCCTTATCGGCCGCCTGGATGATCATCGAACCCTTGGGCACGACCAGCGACTTGCCATCGATCTCGATGGTCACGTGGTCTGGTGGCACGTTCGGGTTTACGGGTTGCGCGCTCATGCGGCGGCTGCCTCCACCTTCTTGCCGTCAACCATCGAATGACCGTTGACGATGTAGTACTCGAATTCGTCCCAGAACTGGCGCAGGAAGCCCTGGATGGGCCATGCAGCCGCTTCACCGAACGCACAGATGGTGTGGCCTTCGATCTGGCCGGCCACCGCCTTCAGCTGGTGCAGGTCATCCATCGTGGCCTTGCCGGCGACGATGCGCTCCAGCACGCGGTGCATCCAGCCGGTACCTTCACGGCACGGCGTGCACTGGCCGCACGATTCCTTGTGGAAGAACTGGCTGATGCGGCAGGCGAACTTGACGCAGCAGACGCTGTCGTCGAGCACCACGATGGCCCCCGAACCCAGGCCGGAGCCCAGCGCACGGATGGTGTCGTAGTCCATCGGCAGGCCCTTCAGCTCGGCCGCGGTCAGCACCGGCATCGACACGCCGCCCGGAATCGCGCCCTTGAGCTTGCGGCCCGGACGCAGGCCACCGGCCATTTCCAGCAGGTCGTCGAAGGTGGTGCCTAGCGGCACTTCAAAGTTGCCGCCGTTCTGCACGCAGCCGGACACCGAGAAGCACTTCGGGCCGCCGTTGGCGGTCAGGCTCAGGCCCTTGAACCACTCCGGGCCGTTGCGGATGATCGCCGGCACCGAACCGTAGGTTTCGGTGTTGTTGATCGTCGACGGCTTGCCGTAGAGGCCGAAGTTTGCCGGGAACGGCGGCTTGTAGCGCGGCTGGCCCTTCTTGCCTTCCAGCGATTCCATCAGCGCGGTTTCTTCACCGCAGATGTAGGCGCCGGCGCCCAGCGCACCGTAGATGTCGATGTCCACGCCGCTGCCGAGGATGTTCTTGCCCAGCCAGCCGTTCGCATAGGCGTCGGCCAGGGCCTGCTCGAAGTGCTCGAACGGCTCGTGGTGGAATTCACCGCGCAGGTAGTTGTAGCCCACGGTCGAACCAGTGGCGTAGCAGGCGATCGCCATGCCCTCCACCACCGAGTGCGGGTTGTAGCGCAGGATGTCGCGGTCCTTGCAGGTGCCCGGCTCGGATTCGTCCGAGTTGCAGAGGATGTACTTCTGCATGTTGCCCTTGGGCATGAAGGACCACTTCAGGCCGGTCGGGAAGCCTGCGCCACCGCGGCCGCGCAGGCCCGAGGCCTTGACCATCTCGATGACCTGCTCCGGCGGGATCTTCTCTTCGAGGATCTTGCGCAGGGCGGCGTAACCACCGGTCTTCAGGTAGCTTTCGTACGACCACGGGGTGTCGTAATGCAGGGTGGTGTAGACCACCTGGTGCGGCAGCGGCGCGGGGCCGACCGGACCCTTGGATTCGTGGTGATGTGCCATGCCCTTACTCCAGCCCGTCCAGCAGCTCGTCGACCTTTTCCAGGGTCAGACGCTCATGGTAGTGACCGTTGATGACCATCATCGGTGCGCCGCCGCAGCCGGCCAGGCACTCTTCCTCGCGCTTGAGGTAGACGCGGCCATCCGGGGTCGATTCACCGTGCTTGATGCCCAGTTTCTTCTCGCAGTGGCGCACGATGTCTTCGGCGCCATTGAGCCAGCAGCTGATGTTGGTGCAGATGGCCACGTTGTTGCGGCCCACCTTCTCGGTCTCGAACATCGAGTAGAAGCTGGCGACCTCGTAGGCCCAGACCGGCGGCAGGTCCAGGTACTTGGCCACGGCGGCGATCAGCTCGTCGGTCAGCCAGCCCTGGTTCTGCTCCTGGGCCGCATGCAGGCCCTGCAGCACGGCAGAGCGCTTGCGATCCGGCGGGAACTTGGACAGCCAGTGATCGATGTGAGCGCGGGTCTTGTCGCTCAGCACCACCATCGGGTCGACGTCGCGCGCCGCCTCGAAATTACCTGTCGCCTTCATCGGCCGACCTCAGCGAAATGCATAACGTGAAATTCCAGAAACTGCGGCGCCGGCTTGCGCCGGCTGCCTGCAGCGGGCGTTGGCGTAGCGGACGGCATTACCGGTCAACCTCGCCGAACACCAGGTCGTAGGTACCGATCATCGCCACCACGTCGGCCAGCATGTGGCCGCGCACGACCGAATCGATCGAGGACAGATGGGCGAAGCCCGGCGCGCGCAGGTGCACGCGGAACGGCTTGTTGGCGCCATCGGAGACCAGGTAGCAGCCGAACTCGCCCTTCGGGGCCTCCACCGCCGAGTAGGTCTCGCCGGCCGGTACGCAGTAGCCTTCGCTGAACAGCTTGAAGTGGTGGATCAGCGCTTCCATGTCGTCCTTCATGTCCTCGCGCCTGGGCGGAGCGACCTTGAAGTTCTTCACCATCACCGGGCCCGGGTTGGCCTTCAGCCACGCCACGCACTGCTTGATGATGCGGTTGGATTCGCGCATTTCGGCAACGCGGACCAGGTAGCGGTCGTAGCAGTCACCTTCCTTGCCCAGCGGGATGTCGAAATCGACGGCATCGTACTTGGCGTACGGACGCTTCTTGCGCAGGTCCCAGGCAATGCCCGAGCCGCGCAGCATCACGCCGGTCATGCCCCACTGATGGGCCAGCTCGGGAGTGACCACGCCGATGCCGACGGTACGCTGCTTCCAGATACGGTTGTCGGTCAGCAGGGTTTCGTATTCGTCGATGCGCTTGGGGAACTCGACGGTGAAGTTCTCCAGGAAGTCCAGCAGCGAGCCTTCGCGCGAAGCATTGAGCTGCTTCAGCGCCTTGCCCTTGTGCCAGCGCGATTCCTTGTACTTCGGCATGTGGTCCGGCAGGTCGCGGTAGACACCGCCCGGACGGTAGTACGCCGCGTGCATGCGCGCGCCGGAAACCGCTTCGTAGCAGTCCATCAGCTCTTCGCGTTCGCGGAAGGCGTACAGCATCACCGCCATCGCGCCCAGGTCGAGCGCGTTGGAGCCCAGCCACATCAGGTGGTTGAGGATGCGGGTGATTTCATCGTACATGGTGCGGATGTACTGGGCACGCTCCGGCGCCTCGATGCCCATCAGGGTCTCGATCGCGCGCACGTAGGCGTGCTCGTTGCACATCATCGACACGTAATCCAGGCGATCCATGTAGCCGATCGACTGGTTGAACGGCTTGGACTCGGCCAGCTTTTCGGTACCACGGTGCAGCAGACCCACGTGCGGGTCGGCGCGCATGATGGTTTCACCGTCCATTTCCAGGATCAGGCGCAGCACACCGTGAGCGGCCGGATGCTGCGGGCCGAAGTTCATGGTGTAGTTGCGGATTTCCTGCCGGCTTTCGGCGGCGTTGCTGGCGAACGCTTCGCCAGCCTGGTGTACGTGGCTCACTTCACTGCCTCCTGCGCGCGCTCACCTTCTGCGGTCTGCAGACGGGCGTCGTCGCGGATCACGCGCGGCACGCCGACACGCGGCTCCACCGAGGTGACCGGTTCGTAGATCACGCGCTTCTTTTCTTCGTCGTAGCGGACTTCGACATTGCCGATCAGCGGGAAATCCTTGCGGAACGGATGGCCGACGAAACCGTAGTCGGTCAGGATCCGGCGCAGGTCCGGGTGGCCTTCGAAGATCACGCCGTACAGATCGAACGCTTCGCGCTCGAACCAGTTCAGGCCCGGCCAGATGCCGGTCAGCGAGGACACCACCGGCAGCGCTTCGTCAGGGGCGAAGCAGCGCAGGTGCATCATCAGGTTGTGCTGGTACGAACGCAGCTGGGCGACCACGGCGAAGCGCTGGGTCGGCATGTGCTGCGGGCGGGCACCGTCGGCACCGTTTTCCTCGGTGGGGAACTCGCCCCACGCGAAGCGGCCCTGGGCCTTGCCTTCGACGCCACGGCTGAAGCCCTGCGAGGACACATCGGCGGTGTCCCACTCGTCGGAGCCGTAGCCGAGGTAGTCGACGCCGCACAGATCCACGGCCTGCTCGAAACCAAACTCGTCACGCAGCGCCAGGGCGGTGGCGTGCCACTCGGCGGCAGGCACTTCCAGCGTCACTTCGCCGCGGGGTTCGACCACGATGACCTTCGCACCAGCGAAACGTGCGGACAGTCGGTCGATGAAGGATGCTTGCTCTGCCATGGGGGCTTGGCGCGCTCTTGTCAGGTGAAGGGGTCAGCGGGCGATGGTCTGTGTACGCCAGATCTTCTTCTGCAGCTGCAGGATCCCGTACACCAGCGCCTCGGCGGTCGGCGGGCAGCCCGGGACGTAGACGTCCACCGGCACCACGCGATCACAGCCGCGCACCACAGAATAGGAGTAGTGGTAGTAGCCGCCACCGTTGGCGCAGCTACCCATCGAGATGACCCACTTCGGGTCCGGCATCTGGTCGTAGACCTTGCGCAGCGCCGGGGCCATCTTGTTGACCAGGGTGCCGGCCACGATCATCACGTCGGACTGACGCGGCGACGGGCGGAACACCACGCCGTAGCGGTCGAGGTCCAGGCGCGCGGCACCGGCGTGCATCATCTCGACGGCGCAGCAGGCCAGGCCGAAGGTCATCGGCCACATCGAGCCGGTGCGCGCCCAGTTCAGCAGTGCATCGACGCTGGTAGTGACGAAGCCCTTCTCCAGCAGCGGGTTGTCGCCTTCCGGCCGCAGGATGTCATCAACCCGGCCTTCCGGCGTGGGGTTGTTCATGAGGCCATCGAGAGTCTGAATCACTCCCATTCCAGCGCTCCCTTCTTCCAGACGTAAATGAAACCGAGGAACAGCATGCCGACGAACAGGCCCATGGTGATGAGCGAGCGGGCGCCCAGTTCCATGAAGACCTGGGTCCACGGCACGATGAAGATGATTTCCAGGTCAAAGACGATGAACTGGATCGCGATCAGGTAGTAGCGCACATCGAACTTCATGCGCGCGTCTTCGAAGGCCTCGAAGCCGCACTCGTACGGCGAGAGCTTTTCCAGATCGGGGCGGCGGGGACCGAGGAATCGACCAACCAGCATCAGCGTAACGCCGATACCGGTGGCAACGATCAGAAACAGCAGAGACGGCAAATATTCGGCCAGCACAGCGATTCTCTCTTGCCTCTGCCGCCGCGCCTGCAGGCGCTTTGGCATGGGGGAGTGGACGGGAATCTGCCTGGCGCCTTGCGCGCCAGACGAACCCGCTTTACTTACAAATGGTGCCCAAGAGGGGACTCGAACCCCTACGACTTGCGTCGCTACCACCTCAAGGTAGTGCGTCTACCAATTCCGCCACCTGGGCAAACGATCACATCAGACTATCTTCCCGATGCGCCGCGTATTGTAACCGGCTTCAGTGTTTCTGGGAGCCTTCCGAAGGCTTTTCTTCACCAGAAACCGAAGATTCCGCCTGAGCCGGCACATTCGCCGCCGGAACCGGGGCGGCCGGGACCGCATCGGCCTTCGGAACGGCCGGCAGTTCGCCCGCCGGAGCCGCCGGCGCGCTGGCCGCCGGGGCGGACATCAGGCCCAGATCCTGGTCGGCCGCCGGGCGGCTGCCGTGACCGGCATACCAGGCCATGAACAGACTGATGCCGAAGAACACCACGGCCAGCCACTTGGTCGACTTGGACAGGAAGTTCGAGGCGCCGCGCGCACCGAACACCGTGCCCGAGGCACCAGCACCAAAGCCCGAACCTGCCGCCGCACCCGAGCCACGCTGCATCAGGATCAGCGCGATCATGGCCACAGCGACCAGCACGTAGACGACATTGAGGATCAACATCAGCATTGGAAACCGCCCTCGGACAATACTTCTAGGATTAGTTCGCGGCCGCCGCCCGTGCGATGGCCAGGAAGTCCGCGGCCACCAGGGAGGCGCCGCCGACCAGCCCACCATCGACATCCGGCTGCGCGAACAGTTCCCCGGCATTGTCGGGCTTCACGCTACCGCCGTAAACAATGGGCAGTGAATCAGCGATTCTAGCATCGATGCGCGCGACTTCGCCACGGATGAACGCGTGCACCTGCTGTGCCTGTTCCTTGCTGGCGGTACGGCCGGTACCGATGGCCCAGACCGGCTCGTAGGCGACCACAGCATTGGCGAAACCTGCCGCGCCCACCAGCTCCAGCACCGGCGCCAGCTGGCTGGCGATGACCGCTTCGGTCTGCCCGGCCTCGCGCTGTTCCAGGGTCTCGCCCACGCACAGCACCGGCACCAGGCCGGCGTGCTGGGCGGCGGCGAACTTGCGCGCGACCAGCTCGCTGCTCTCATGGTGGTACTGGCGGCGCTCGGAATGGCCGACCAGGCCATAGCGGGCCCCAACCTCGACCAGCATGGCCGCGCAGACCTCGCCGGTGTAGGCGCCCTTCTCGTTGCTGCTCACGTCCTGCGCGCCGAAGGCCAGGCCGGTCTCGCCGAAGTCCTCGACCAGCTCCCCCAGGTAGGGCAGCGGCGGCAGGATCACCACGTCCACCCCCTCCAGCGGCAGCCCGGCAGCCACCTGCCCCAGCAGTTCATTGGCGAATTGACGGCTGCCATGCAGCTTCCAGTTTCCGGCGACGATCTTGCGGCGCATGAGCGGGTGGCTCCTGTGTGAAGTCAGCCGAGCATGATACCCGCTGCGGCAAAAATCCGTTTCCTTGTAAGCGGTTACATGGATTTTCAGCCAACGGCGCAGCCCCTCGTGGCGGAGGGGGGGGGGGCGGGGTTTGGTTGGTCGCGGAGAGCCCGGCTAGATCTGGGGCTTGGCCGGGCGGGTGGGACTGCGCAGGGGGCGCTGCAAGTACGTCCATGTAAGCTCGATCGCCGCATCCATGCTGCTCACGCCCCTGCGCAGCCCCACCCGCCCGGCCTTTGACACATTCCGGCGGTTCCGCCCGCCACGGAAAGAAAAAAAGAAGAGCAAGAGCAAAGGCAAAAGCTGCATCCCGGGTTGATGCTGGCTGGACCAACCCCCTACCCCACTTCGAACAGAGATATCTCATCCACGCATGGCGTGGATCTACCGCGTCGACCAAGGTCGACACCCACCGGGAATCGCGATTTACCCACCGTCACCGGGAAGCTGTCGGGAACGGGGCGGTGTGGGTTGGCAGGACCGTTGGCGCCATGGGCCCGAGGCATGCCTCGGGCGGGTTGGGCAGGACGCCCAACCCCGGTCTTGCCGTGTGCGCAGGACAGCGCACACGAGCAAGGCGCCATCGAGCCCCCAGGGGTGAGGTCGCTTTGCTTGCGAAGCACTGCTTCGCAAGCGCCCGAACGCACAGCCGCCAGCGGCTGGGCCGGTCTGGGGGTTCACGGCGTGTCCTGCCAACCCACGCCGCCCCGCCCAACACGCAGAAACCCAGAGCCGCTTTGGCTTTGGGTTTGCCGGCCAGCGGCCGGCACTACCGCGGGTGCAGGGTGCAACCCTGCAAAGAAAAAGGGCGCCTTTCGGCGGCCTCGCTTCTCTTTATTTCAGCTTGATCTCGCGCAGGCGCTCCTCGAGGAAGCCGTGGGCGGTGATCGGCTCCGGGTACCGGCTCGGGTTCTCCGGGGTGATGCACGAGGGCAGCACGTCGATCAGGAAGTCCGGGTTCGGGTGCAGGAAGAACGGCACCGAGTAGCGCGGCTGGCGCGCCAGCTCGCCCGGGGGATTGACCACGCGGTGGATGGTCGACGGATACACGTGGTTGGTCAGGCGCTGCAGCATATCGCCGATGTTGACCACAATGGTGTCCGCGTCTGACGTGAACGGCACCCACTCGCCATCATGCGACTGCACTTCCAGGCCTGCGGCACTGGCACCGACCAGCAGGGTGATGAAGTTGATGTCGCCATGGGCACCAGCACGCACGTTCGGGATGTCGTCGGTGGTGATCGGCGGGTAATGGATCGGGCGCAGGATCGAGTTGCCGAAGTTGGTCTTGTCGGCGAAGAAGTCTGCCGGCAGGCCGATATGCAGGGCCAGCGCCGACAGGACGCGCGACCCCAGGTTGTCCAGTGCCTGGTACAGGCCATAGCCGCGCTCACGGAAGCCCTCGACCTCGGTCGGCCACAGGTTCGGCGCCATCACATCGCGGTACTTGGAGTCGTCGGCGATCTCGCGGCCGATGTGCCAGAACTCCTTCAGGTCGAAGTGCTTGGAGCCCTTGGCGGTCTCCACCCCAAACGGGGTGTAGCCGCGGGCGCCGCCGCTGCCGGCCACGTGGTACTTGCGCTTGACCTCTTCGGGCAGGGCGAAGAAGGCCTTGAAGGCATCGTAGGCCGCATCGATGTCGGCCTGCGGAATGCCGTGGTTGCGGATGCCCGCGAATCCCCATTGGCGGTAGGCCGCGCCCAGCTCGGCCACGAAGGCCTCGCGGTCGCTGTCGAAACGGGTGATGTCGAGGGTGGGGATCTGGCTCACAGCGGTTCCTGGCTTGTCATTGGGTCTGGGGGGCCAGCGCATTCATGGCCCACCTGAACATTGTGACAGATCGCCCGGGGGACGCCACCCGATACGAAGAAACAAACAGATACAATGCGCGACCCGCGCGCGGCCCCACGATTCCGTCACCCCGGGGATCCCGCCGCCTGCATCACCCGCCGCCCCAGTCCCTCATGCGCCCTGCTGCTCCCTCTGCCGACACCGCCCTGCCCTCCGGCCCCGCACGCCACTGGCGCCGCCTGGCGTGGTGGTCGCTGTTCGTGGCCGGCAACGCGCTGCTGGCCATGGCGATCACGCTCGGCAACGTACCGCTGGCAGACAACCCGGGGGGCAGCGTGGGCCTGGCCTATCTGGCCGTTGCCCTGCCCGGTCACCTGCTGGCATTCGGCGCCCTCGCCGGCCTGCTGCCGCTGCTGATGGGCCTTTGGCCGCGCAGCGCACGCCCCCTGAGCCTCAGCGCCGTGCTGCTGCAGGGCCTGTGGCTGTGCCTGTTGCTGGTTGATGCAAAGGTTTTCACTCTGTATCGGTTTCACCTCAATGCCATGGTGGTGAACATGGTGTTCGGCGGTGCGCTGCAGGACCAGGTCGCGTTGTCGTGGAAGACCTGGCTGCAGGCCGGACTGCTGGTGGCCGCCATCTTCACGGCTGAAGGACTGTTGGCCTGGGCATGCTGGAAGCTGCTGCCCGCCCGGCCGCGCCGCCGCCGGGTCCTGCAGGGGTGGGCCATCGTTGCGCTGCTGATGGCCGGCGGCCAAGCCGCCACGGCCTATTACGATGCCCGCGGCGACCGTGCCGTCATCGCGCAGTGGAACTACCTGCCCTGGGCACAGCCGATCACCGCCAAGAGCTTCATGCGCAGGCTCGGGGTCATAAGCGAACAGCAGGCGGGCCTGCCCGACCCGCGCCATGCGCAGCTGCTGTATCCGCTCCAGCCCCTGCGTTGCCAGAACCCACACCGCCCCAATGTGCTGATGGTGGTGCTGGAATCGCTGCGCCAGGACGTGCTGACGCCGCAGCTGATGCCCAACACGTCGGCGCTGGCGCAGGACGCGCGCGTGTTCGATCGCCATTTCAGCACCGGCAATGCCACCCGCTACGGCCTGTTCGGCCTGCTCTACGGCCTGCCCGGCGGCTACTGGCAGAGCATGCTGGACGAACAGCGCGGCTCGCAGCTGTTCCAGGTGCTGGGCCAGCAGGGCTACGACCTGCACCTGTACGGCAGCGCGCCGTTGTACAGCCCGGAATTCGATCGCACGGCATTTGCCGATGTGCGCGACCGGCTGCACCAGGGCCCTTCCGCCCTGACCCCCGACAAGCGCGACGCAGCCATCGTCGCCGCGCTGCGGAATGACATCCGCAGCAGCCAGGCGGCGCAGCACCCATGGTTCGGCTTCGTGTTCCTCGACTCCACCCACGCCGGCTACCACCTGCCCGCCAGCTACCCACCGGTAGCCACGCCGATGGCCAAGGAGATCGACTTCCTGTCCTTCGGCCCGGACCACGACCCGACGCCGGAACTCAACCGCTACCGCACTGCCGTGCACTATGCCGACAGCCTGATCGGTTCGCTGCTGGACGACCTGCGCGCGCAGGGCCTGGCCGAGGACACCATCGTGCTGGTCACCGGTGACCATGCCGAAGAGTTCAACGACCTCAAGCTGAACTACTGGGGCCACAACGGCAACTTCTCCGATTACCAGCTGCAGGTCCCGTTCGTGCTGCATTGGCCAGGCAGGGCCGCTGGCCGCGACGTCCGCACCAGCTCGCACGAAGACTGGGTACCGACGCTGATGCGCCATGCGCTGGGCTGCGAGAACGCATTGACGGACTTCAGTACCGGCCAGGACCTGCTGGCCACGCCCGCCGCCAGCGAACGTGCACTGGTGGTGGAGAGCTGGTCGCAACGCGCTGTACGCCATGGCGATGCCATCTACGTATTCGACAAGTTCGGCAACGCGACCGCGCTCGACCGGCACTACCGCCCGCTGCCGCAGCAGGCTCCGGACGCCGCAGCCATCCGCTCTGCATGGGAAGCGCTGACCCGCTTCCGCAACCGCTGATCTTCAAGGACCGATCCTGCATGAACCGTCCTCTGCGCATCCTGCATACCGAAGCCGCCAAGGGAATGGGCGGGCAGGAGATCTACATCTTCCGGCACATGCAGGTGATGCGCGCGCGTGGCCATGAGGTGTCATTGCTGTGCCAGCCCGATGCACGCCTGGCCACACTGGCACGCGAGGACGGATTCACCGTGCATACGCTGCGCATGGGCGGCCTGGCACGCCTGCTGCGCGGCATGTGGTCGGTATCGCGGCTGGTGCGCCGCGAACGCTTCGACGTGGTCAATACCACCAGCCGCCGCGATGCGCTGATCGCCGCCGCCGGTGCACGCCTGGGCGGCACGCCGCTGGTGGTGCGCTCGCGCCATCTGATGAGCCCGGTCAACTCGTTGCTGACCTATACCAAGCTTCCACACCGGGTGCTGACCGTCAGCAGCTTCGTCAAGCAACTGCTGGTCGACCGCGGCATTCCAGCCGAGCGCATTGGTATCGTGCCGCCGATCGCGGTGCCTCCACGCTGGAGTGATATCCGCAAGGCCGATCCTTGGCAGTGCCTGCAGGACGTACGCGCGGAAGTGCGTGCCGAGCTTGGCTTCGGCGAGCAGGACATCGTGGTCGGCTGCGTGGCCGTGCTGCGTGAGCCCAAAGGCCATGCCGACCTGCTGCAGGCGATGGTGCCGCTGTGCAAAGCCAACCCGGACCTGCACCTGGTGATTGTCGGTGATGGCCAGGCCGTGACGGAACGACTGCAGGCGATGTGCGCCGAGCACGGGCTGCAGCGCCAGGTCCACCTGCTCGGCTACCGCGATGGAGCCTGCAGGCTGATGGCCGGCTTCGACATCTTCGCACTGGCCTCGCACAAGGAAGCGGCCGGCACCGTATTCCTGGAAGCGGCCTACGTGGGCGTACCGATCGTCGCCACGCGGGTGGGCGGCGTGCCGGAGATGGTGATCGATGGCAGCAATGCGATCCTCACCCGTTTGGGTGACAATGCCGCCCTGACAGGTGCATTGCGCCTGCTGGTGGACGACCCGGAACGGCGACGGCAGATGGGGCGCGCTGGCTGGGAGTGGATGCACGGCGCACATCGCTTCACGCCGGACGGCCACGGTGAAGCGACCGAACACTACTACCACCAGTGGCTGAAGGAGCTGGGACATGGCTGATGCACGAACCGTTCCGGTGCTGATGCACCACCACGTCAGCCCTTCGCCGGGCATGATCACCGTGTCGCCGGAGAACTTCGAAAGCCAGATTGCGTGGCTGGCAGCCAATGGCTGGACCTCACTGACGCTGGAGCAGTACGCCGGCTTCCTGGCCGGCAAGCCGGTGCCGCGCAAGTCGATCGTCATCACCTTCGACGATGGCTATCTCGACAACTGGGTGTATGCGCACCCGATCCTGCAGAAGTACGGCATGCACGCGGTGGTGTTCGTGGTCACCGGCTGGATGGGCGAAGGCCCGGAACGTCCGCACGCCGGCATTGCCGGCGCGGCACTGCCGTCGACGCCGGACCATCGTGGCTGCGAAGCGGCGATCTACGAGCAGGACCGCAGCGACGATGTGATGATGCGCTGGAGCGAAGCACGCGCAGCCATTGCCGCCGGCACCTTCGAAGTGCATTGCCATACCCACACCCACACCCGCTGGCTGCGCCGCGACGATCTGGACCGTGCGCAGCGCCGTGCGGGCCTCAGCCGGGATCTGGCGATCTCGCGCGACGTCCTGCAGGACAAGCTCGGCGAGGTGTCCGATACGCTGTGCTGGCCCTACGGCGATTTCGACCAGGACCACATCGAGGTGGCACGCGAGCAGGGCTTCCGCTACCTGCACACCACGCACCCGTTCGGCCGCAACGTGGTCGGCGGTGATCCGGAGCGGATCTACCGCTTCGCGATCCGCAACCGCCCGGCCAGCTGGCTGCGCAAGCGCATCGCGCAGAGCTACAACCCGCTGATCGCGCCACTGTTCAATGGCTTCAAAGCGCGCCAGAAGAAGATGGTGCCGGGGCCATAAGCACCACGCCCCTGCCGGTTGAATGAAAAACGCCCCGGCTTTGCGGGGCGTTTTTCGTTGGTGCGAATGTGCACGCGCTTCAGGCAGCGGCTTCACGCACCGCTGCGGACAGGCGGTCCAGCGTGTCCTGCATCAGCGTGGCGTCATCGGCCTCGACCGTGACCCGCACCACCGGCTCGGTACCGGACGGGCGCAGGAACGCGCGGCCACGGCCGGCGACAGCCTGCTGCGCCACAGCCAGCGCGGACTGCACGCTTTCAGACTGCACCGCAGTCTTGGCCGGGACATTGCCCAGACGCACGTTCACGGTCTTCTGCGGTACCCGCACAAGGCCCTTCAGCGCCTGGCGCAGGGTCTGCCCACTGTTGCGCAGCGCGACCAGCACCTGCAGGGCGCTGACGATGCCGTCCCCCGTGGTGGCGCGGTCCAGGCACAGCAGGTGGCCGGAGGCTTCACCGCCGAGCACACCACCGCCTTCGATCAGCGCCTGGTGCACGTAGCGATCGCCGACATTGCTGCGCACGAATGGAATCTGCAGGTCGGCGAGGGCCTTCTCGATGCCATAGTTGCTCATCAGCGTGCCGACCACCGGGCCGCGCAGGCGGCCTTCGGCCTTCCAGGCACGGGCCAGGATGTACAGCAGGTCATCGCCATCGACCGGGTTGCCCTGGTCGTCGGCCATCAGCACGCGGTCGCCATCACCATCGAAGGCGATACCGAGATCGGCGCCGGTCTCGCGGACCTTGGCCGCAAGGTTGTCGATATGGGTGGAGCCCACGCCGGCGTTGATGTTGATGCCATTGGGCTCGGCGCCGATGCCGATCACCTCGGCACCCAGTTCGCGGAACAGCAGCGGCGCGATCTGGTAGGTGGCACCATGCGCGCAATCCAGCACCAGGCGCAGGCCACGCAGATCGAATGTGCGCGGCACGCTGGCCTTGCAGAATTCGATGTAGCGGCCGACCGCTTCGCGTGCACGGAATGCCTTGCCCAGCTTTTCCGATTCGGCGGTGGTGAACGGAACGTCCAGCGCCGCCTCCAGGGCCAGCTCGGTGGCATCGTCGAGCTTCTCGCCCTGGGCCGAGAAGAACTTGATGCCGTTGTCGTAATGCGGGTTGTGCGAGGCGCTGATGACGATGCCGGCGTCCACGCCCAGCGTGCGGGTCAGGAACGCCACCGCCGGGGTCGGCATCGGACCCAGCAGCTGCACGTCGGCACCGGCGGCGACCAGGCCGGCCTCCAGCGCCGCCTCGAACATGTAGCCGGAAATGCGGGTGTCCTTGCCGATCACCACGATCGGCCGGCGTCCGTCCTGGCCACGCTGGGCGAGCAGGACGCGGCCCAGCGCATTGCCCAGGCGCAGCACGAAGTCGGCCGAGATCACGCCCTGCCCGACCCGGCCACGGATGCCGTCCGTGCCGAAGTACTTGCGGGCACCCATCAGGCTACCTGCGGCGCGGGCTGCCGACCCAGCATGGCGAGCAGATCGGACAGGCGGTCGCGCAGTTCGCGGCGATCGCAGATCTGGTCGATGGCACCGTGCTCCAGCAGGAACTCCGAACGCTGGAAACCTTCCGGCAGCTTCTCGCGCACGGTCTGCTCGATCACGCGCGGGCCGGCGAAGCCGATCAGTGCCTGCGGTTCGGCGATGTTGATGTCGCCCAGCATCGCGAACGACGCCGAAACGCCGCCGGTGGTCGGATGGGTCAGCACCGAGATGTACGGCAGCCCGGCTTCACGCAGCTTGCCCAGCGCAGCGGAGGTCTTGGCCATCTGCATCAGCGAGAACAGGCCTTCCTGCATGCGCGCGCCGCCACTCTGCGAGAAGCACACGTAAGGCGCACCGATCTCGACCGCGGTTTCTGCGGCCAGCGCGAAACGCTCGCCCACCACCGAGCCCATCGAGCCCCCCATGAAGGCGAAGTCGAACGACGAGGCGACCAGCGCACGGCCCTTGAGCAGGCCGCGCATGGCGATCAGCGCGTCGTATTCGCCGGTGTTCTTCTGCGCGATCTTGATGCGCTCGCTGTACTTCTTCTGATCCTTGAACTTGAGCAGGTCGGTCGGTCCCAGGCGCGCACCGATCTCGGTGGTGCTGTCGGCGTCGAACAGGGCCGCCAGGCGCGCACGCGCGCGGATCGCCATGTGGTGGCCGCACTTCGGGCAGACCTCCAGGTTCTCTTCCAGTTCCGGACGGTACAACGCGCTGCCGCAGTTGCTGCACTTTTCCCACAGGCCCTCGGGGACACTGCGCTTCTTGCTGGGGGTGTTGTCGGTGCGGATGCCGGACGGCATCAACTTGCTGAGCCAACTCATGCGGGAGGACACTTCCGTTCAGGGCGGCCCATGGGCCGCAAAGGCGGACAGTCTAGCTCCGCTTTCCCCGGCCGTGCACCCCCTTGCCAGCTACGGGGCAGCCGGAAAAACCATGCTGGGACGTACGTTTAGGTGCTGCGCGGTGCCGGCCGCTGGCCGGCGGCCCTGCACGCGGGTGGGTACGGACGATGCCGGCCAGCGGCCAGCATTACCGCTACGCGTCCAGCGCCTGCCGCAGCGGGGCGAGGAACGCCCGCGCACGCTGGGCCGCGTCTTCAGCCGAGCCCGCTTCGGCCAGCGCCGCCACCAGCGCACTTCCGACCACCACGCCATCCGCCTGGCGGGCCATGGCTGCGGCACTGCCGGCGTCCTTGATGCCGAAGCCCGCCACCACCGGCACCGAGGCGCGCGCGCGCAACGCCTGCAGGCGGGCGCTGGCGGCGTCGCTGTCCAGGCGCTCGGAGGCGCCGGTCACGCCGGCAAAGCTGACGTAATAAAGGTAACCACGGGCCAGGGCCAGCAGCTTGTCGGCACGCGCCTGGCTGGTGGTCGGCGACGCCAGCAGGACCAGCGCCAGGCCCGCTGCATCGAAGGCCTGCTGCGCTTCAACGGCTTCTTCCGGCGGAAGGTCGACCAGCAGCACCCCGTCCACGCCAGCCTGCACGGCCGCCCCGGCGAAGGCAGGGTAGCCGTGGATCTCCACCGGGTTCAGGTAGCCCATCAGCACCACCGGGGTGTGCGCATCACGCTCCCGGAACTGCGCCACCGCCTGCAGCACATAGCGGCTGCCGGCTCCCCGCGCCAGCGCGCGTTCGGAACTACGCTGGATGGTCGGGCCATCGGCCATCGGATCGGAGAACGGCACGCCCAGTTCAATCACGTCGGCACCAGCATCGACCAGCGCGTGCATGACCGGCACGGTGGCTTCCAGCGAGGGATCACCTGCGGTGATGAAGGGAATCAGCGCCTTGCGCTGCTGTTCGCGCAGGCGCTGGAAGCAGGCATCGAGTCGGGATACGGACATGTCAGGTACATCCTTCGATCAGGTCAACGGCGCCGCTGGCGCCCCAGTACATTCGGGAGATGGTGCCGTCGACGATCTCCACACGGATCGCCAGGTCGGAACCGGGGTCCTGCCAGAGCAGGCTCTCGCCGGCCTCCGCATCATCACCATAGGGTTGCGTGGAAACGCCCTTGGGCAACTGCTGGAGTGCCTGCGCGCGTGGCATGCCCAGATGAAGGCCGAACGGCCCCGGCTGCAGCACCACCTGGCCGGAATCGTCGATGGGGGCCAGGTCGAAGCGCACCACGTCGCCGTCCTGCACCATCATCGCCACGCCCTCGGGCAGCGTGCCGCGCTCGTAGTACTCGCAACGCCCAGCGGTCGACTCGCCCAGCCCGGCCGAGTGCCACTGCGCCTCGCCCTGCAGTTCGCTGAAGGGCTGGCCGATCAGCACCTCACCGGCATGGTCCAGGGCCACCGACACCACCGCCCGGGCCGCCTGGTCCTCGCCGCCATCGCCTGCCGTGAACATCGCCGCGCCCTCGATCGGGCGATGTGCGGCCTCATCGTCGTTGCTGGCCGGTTCGCGTGCCGGGGCGATCGCCGCGGGGGCGGCCGGCGCCGGGGCAAGCACCGGTGGATCGGGCGGCGTGCAGCCGCCCATGCCGATCACCAGCACCAGCGCCCCGCCGTGGCGCAGCACGTGATTCACAGCACAAGCCCTTCGCGCGCGGCGATGGTGTGCACGTCCTTGTCGCCGCGGCCGGACAGGTTGCACAGCACGATCTGGTCACGCGGACGCTCACGCGCCAGCTTGATTGCCTGTGCCAGCGCATGGCTGGATTCCAGCGCGGGCAGGATGCCCTCGGTATGCGCCAGCAGATGGAAGGCCTGCAGCGCTTCCTCGTCGGTGATGCCGAGGTAGCGCGCGCGGCCGGTATCGGCCAGGAACGCGTGCTCCGGGCCGACGCCCGGATAGTCCAGGCCGGCCGACACCGAATGGGTCTCGATGATCTGGCCGTCATCGTCGCACAGCACGTACGTGCGGTTGCCGTGCAGCACGCCGGGGCGGCCTGCTGCGATGGAGGCGGCATGGCGACCGGTACTGATGCCATCACCGGCGGCTTCGGCGCCGACGATCTCGACCTGGCGATCGTTGAGGAAGGCGTGGAACAGGCCGATGGCGTTGCTGCCGCCGCCGACGCAGGCGGTGATCGCATCGGGCAGGCGGCCGTACTCGGCCAGCATCTGCTCACGCGCTTCGCGGCCGACGATGGCATTGAAGTCGCGCACCATGCGCGGGTAGGGATCCGGACCGGCGACCGTACCGATGATGTAGAAGGTGTCCTGCACATTGGTCACCCAGTCGCGCATCGCTTCGTTGAGCGCGTCCTTCAAAGTGGCCGAACCGGAGGTGACCGGCACCACCGTTGCACCGAGCAGCTTCATGCGGTAGACGTTGATCTTCTGCCGCTCGATGTCGGTGGCGCCCATGTAGACCACGCATTCCAGGCCCAGACGCGCGGCAACGGTGGCACTGGCCACGCCATGCTGGCCGGCACCGGTCTCAGCGATGATGCGCTTCTTGCCCATGCGTGCGGCCAGCAGTGCCTGGCCGATGGTGTTGTTGATCTTGTGCGCACCGGTGTGGTTCAGGTCCTCGCGCTTGAGCAGGATCTGCGCGCCGCCGACGTGATCGCTCAGGCGCTGGGCGTGATAGATCGGGCTCGGCCGGCCCACGTAGTGCGCCAGGTCGCGGTCATAGGCCGCCTGGAACGCGGGGTCCTGGCGGGCCTGGTCATAGGCCTGGGCCAGTTCCTGCAGCGGGCCGACCAGGGTTTCGGCGACGAAGCTGCCGCCGTAGCGGCCGAAGTGGCCCTGGGCATCCGGGAAGGCGTGGTAGTCGGCAATGGGGGAGGCAGACATGGATACGACCGGTGGTTCAGACAGGTGGATACTCTAGCGCACGGGTCATGACCGGAAAATGTATATTATCTGGCACATATCGTCAGGAAATCTCACGTGAGCCGCTCCCTGCTGCCTCCCCTCAATGCGCTGCGCGCGTTCGAAGCCACTGCCCGCCTTGGCGGCGTCGGGCGCGCCGCACAGGACCTGCACGTCACCCACGGCGCGGTCAGCCGACAACTGAAGCTGCTGGAGGATCACCTCGGCCTGGCGCTGTTCCAGCGTGCCGGTCGCGGCCTGCGCCTGACCGCTGCGGGTACGCGCCTGCAGGCAGCGTGCAGCGAGGCCTTCGCCGGGATCGAAGGCTGCGTGCGCGAGCTGCGGCGGCCCGCGGCCTCCCCAGCACTGGTACTGGGCTGCAGCGGCAGCGTACTGGCACGCTGGATGATTCCGCGCCTGCCTGCCCTGCAGGCCGCCCTGCCTGGCGTGCGCCTGCAGTGGTCGGCGCTGGACGGCAGTTTCACCGAAGCGCAGGCGGCGCTGGACGCCGTGCTGTTGCTGGCGCAGGGACCGTGGCCACGCGGCTGGCAGGTCCGCGAGCTGGCACCGGAACGGGTCGGTGTGGTGGTGGCCCCGTCACATCCGGCGGCGCAGCGGCTGCGGCAGGCACCGCCCTCGGCACTGCTGCAGGAAACCGTGCTGCACACCACGTCACGTCCACAGGCTTGGCCCGCCTGGGCGCAGGCACACCGCCTGGACCCGTCAAAGCTGCAGCTGGGCACCGCTTTCGAACATCTCTATTACCTGCTGGAAGCAGCCGTGGCCGGGCTGGGCCCGGCAATCGCGCCCGAGCCGCTGGTGGCCGAAGATCTGGCAGCAGGCCGGCTGGTCGCACCGTGGGGGTTTGCGGCCACCGGCGGCTTCTGGGTGCTGGCGCGGCCGGATGGCCCGGCCGATGCACGGGTAGACGCCCTGGCCGACTGGGCAGCAGCGCAACTGCGATGAGACGAGGCCCCGGGCGGCATCCACCTCCCGGAGCCGGCAATGCAGGCCTCAGCGACCGCCCATCGCGACCCGCTGCTGCTCCTCATGCACCTGCTGCTGGTGCGACGGATCTGCCAGCAGCTTGGCACTGGTCTGCTCCAGCGACGGCGGCGCCTGGGCCAGATCGACAGCGGTGCGGAAACCCGGCGTCGTGCCCATCACGAACGGCTTGCCATCCTGCACCGTGATGCTCTGCAGCTTGTCGGCCGCGTCGATACCGTTCTGCTTTGCATGCAGGGTGATATTGGCCGCAGCCTCTTCGGAAAACACGCTGGGAAGCTTGCTGCGGACCGCGTTGTGCAGTGCGTGGTCCGGATGCGATGCATCATTGAGCGACGGCCCTTTGGGCACAGCCGCTGCGGGTTCATGACCCTGCACACGCCCCGCCGCCAGGGCGGCAGCGGTGTGGCGACCGACGATGCCGTCGGCGGACAGTCCCTGGTTGAGGGTCTGCTGCAAGGCTCACCGTCGACGATGACATCCCGGCGCCCCTCAAGTGACGCGGATCACTCCAGGACGGTGCAATCGGCGCGCCGCACTTCCTCGACGAAGGTGCGCATCTTGTAACCGTCCTTGATGCCCGGCTCCAGTTCGATACCGCTGGAGACGTCCACGCCCCACGGCAGCGTCGCCAGCACGGCGTCGTAGACGTTTTCCGGGTTCAGGCCACCGGCCAGCAGGAACGGCCGATGCAATCCGGTCGGGACGCGGCCCCAGTCGAACGCCACGCCGGTGCCGCCACCGCCACCCGGCGCGTGGCTGTCGAACAGGAAGCCGGCAGCGCTGGGATAGCGCAGTTGCAGGGTGCGGGCATTGACCTCTTCGCGCCCCCCCATGGCAATCGCCTTCAGGTACGGCATGTTGAAGCTGCGGCAGAAGCTCTCGTCCTCCTCGCCATGGAACTGCAGCAGCGTCGGTCGTACCGTGCGCAGCACCTCGCGCACTTCTTCCTTGCTGTTGTTGCGGAACAGCGCAACCACGTCGACCATCGGCGCGATTGCCTGGCGCATCGCGCGCGCCTCGGCAGGCGCGACCCGGCGGCTGCTCTCGCGGGCAAAGATGAAACCCACCGCGTCCACGCCCAGCTCACCGGCCAGGCGGACATCGCCGGCGCGGGTCATTCCACAGAACTTGATGCGTGTACGGTAGTAGGAACGGCTCATAGCGTGACCTCGGCGGGCAGATGCCAGTTGTCGGGGTACAGGGGCCCAAGGAACACCAGGCCCTGCGGCGGTGCGGTGGGACCAGCTACGGTGCGGTCGCGCCCAGCCAGCAGTTCGGCGATCCATTCCACCGGTTTTTCGCCGCTGCCCACCAGGATCAACGATCCGACGATATTGCGGACCATGTGATGAAGAAATGCATTGCCACGCACTGCGACTTCGATCACTTCGCCCTGGCGGCTGACCTGCAATGACTGCAGCTCACGCCGGGCATGCAGCGCCTGGCACTGCACCGAACGGAACGCGCTGAAATCGTTCTCGCCGAGCAGGGCCTGGCCGGCGGCGTGCATCAGGGTCTCGTCCAGCGCGCGGCGCTCCCAGCTCAGGGTCTGCCGGTCCAGCGCGGGCCGCACCTCGCGGTTGAGCAGCCGATAGCGGTAGCGGCGCGCACGTGCCGAGAAGCGCGCATGAAAATCATCGGCCACCGGCACGCACCAGCGCACCGCGATCGAACGCGGCAGGCGGGTGGTGGTGCCGAGCATCCAGGCGCGAGGGTCACGCACCACGTCAGTGTCGAAATGCACGACCTGGCACTGGCCGTGCACACCGGCATCGGTGCGGCCGGCGCAGACCACCTGCAGCGGCGCATCCGCCACCGATGACAAGGCCTGCTCAAGGCTGGCCTGCACGCTGGGACCACCCTCGCCCAGGTTCTGCCAGCCCCTGAAATCGCTGCCGTCGTACTCGACGCCAAGCGCATAACGCATGTGCTACCTCGATGTTGCGGGTGGGGCGGCGCTCAGGCCGGATCGCGTTCGGACCAGACCGCCAGTTCGTTGCCACCGGGCTCGACGAACTGGAAGCGGCTGCCACCGGGGAAGGAAAACACCGGGCGTACGATCTGGCCGCCGGCGTCGCGCACGGCGGCCTCGACCGGAGCCAGATCGTCGGCATACAGCACCAGCAGCGGTGCACCGCTGTCGTCGGCCCGCTGCGGCTGGCCACGGAAGAAGCCGCCCTGCAGGCGGCCATCGTCGAAAGCCGTGTAGTCGCTGCCGTAGTCGACGAATGACCAGCCGAACGCCGTTTCGAAAAAGGCACGGCTGGCGGCCGGGTCGCTGGAGGCGAATTCAACGTAGTCGATACGGCGCTCGCGGCTCATGGCAGGGTCCTTGTCGGCGGGTTCGGTCACGGCAGGCGGGCAAGCAGTTCGCGGGCCTGCGTCTGGCTGTGCAGGTCACCGCCCTCGGCCACTTCCAGCAACAAGGTGCGCGCCGTCTGCGCGTCACCCAGATCGAGGTAGGCAATGGCCAGTTCCAGGCGCTCCTGGCCGGCACGTGGCGACCAGCCCGCGTCATCGGCAGGCGCGGGTGCGCTCGACGCGGTGTCGTCGGAATGAGCAGCCTCGGTGCTGCCACGGTCGATGCCGTCGATGGCTTCGGGACCTGCGGCATCCGCCGCAGACGGGTTCTCAAGCGCGTCGGCCGGCAGATCGAACACCCCGCGGAACTGCGGCTGCCGTTCGGCATGCAGTGCGTAGTCGGGCACCACCACTTCGGCCGGCACCTGCGGTACAACGCGATCGTCCTGCAGCGGCTCGGCCGGGACCACCTCGTCGCCGGTGGTTGCGGGATCGTCCCAGCGCGGCAGATCGGTCACCCCTTCGGGCAATGCCACCGCGTCCTGGTCGCGCAGCGTGTCGGCCTCCTGGTCGGCCCGCACCGCGTGCTCAGCGGTGGGTTCGGCGACCACCACGTCGTGCACTTCGGTTCCGGTCGCCCACGCAGGCATCGCCGGTTCCTGGCGGCCGTTGCCGGCATCAGGCGACGACCACGAGGACTGCTCGGCCAGCGCATCCAGCGCGGCACCTGCCGGCACCGCTGCGGCCAGGCCGGCGGCATCGTCTTCCTCACGCAGCGGAGGCAACGGCGACGGCTTGCGACGACGCAGCAGCCAGGCCGCCCCCGCCACCAGCAGCAGTACCGGCAGCCCCAGCCAGTACCACGGTGTCGCCGCATCACGAGCACTCGGCGCCTGCGCCAGGCGCTGCTGCGCAGCGGCCAGGTCGTTGTCCTTCATCGCGATCAGCGACTGCTGCTGTTCCCTGAGTTTCTCCAGGTCGGCCACGCGCTGCTTCAGCTCGCCGATCTCGGCATCACGGGTGGCGATGTCCTCACGCGCCTGACGCAGTTGTTCGTTGCCCAGCATGTCGCCCTCGCTGCCGGCAGCTGTGCCGGTGGTTGTGCCCGCGTGCGCGGCGTCTGACGCCAGCGCCGGAGCGATCTCAAGCCGTGGCCCGTTGGCCGCAGCCGGGGAAGAAGCGTTCGTGGCTGCCGCCCTGGCAACCGGTGCGAGCATGCCCGCCGGTTGCGGCACGGTACGCGCCTGACGCCATTGCGCGGCGTGCTCGCGCACCAGCGTCGCCGCTTCGGCGGCGTCGACCGCCGCAAGCGCATCGCTGCCCGGCATGCGCAGCACCGCGCCCTGCTTGAGCAGGTTGACGTTGCCACGGATGAAGGCTTCGGGATTGGCACGCAGCAGGGCGATCATCGCGCGGTCGCGACTGACCTGGTTGCCACGCGCCACCACCCTGGCGATCTGCGACAGGGTCTGACCGCGCTGTACGGTGACGCTGCCATCGGCCGCCGGTGCAGCGACCGGCGCGGAGGCCGCACGCGGGCGTGCCGCTGCAGGCGCCACCGCAGATGGCGGCGCAGCGGGCGCCTCTGCGGCTGGCACCGTTGCCAAAGCCGGTGCAGATTCGCGCACGATCGTATTGGAGAGCGTGCCTGCCGGCGCGACGATTTCCGGCTCGGCCACGGCCAGCGCACTGGGCGGCGCATCGACCAGCGCCGAGTACTCGCGCACCAGGCGGCCCTGGCCCCAGTCGGCTTCGATCAGGAAGCTCAGCGACGGCGTCTCCACCGGTGCCTGCGAGGTCACCCGCACCACCGCTCTGCCCTGCGTGTCGCGGGTCAGCTCGAACTGCAGTTCGCTGACCAGTCCGGTCGGCCGCTGCAGGCCGACACGCTCGAAAGTGACCGGCGAGGCCAAGGCCACCCGCAGGTTTTCCAGCTCGGACGGATCGGCCGAAACGACCGGGATTTCTGCCAGCAGGGGCTGGCCCGGCCTGGACAGGACGCGGATGTCGCCCAACCCCAGGGCGAGCGCCGAACTGCTGGCCAAGGCGAGCAGCGCTGCGGACAGATAGGTGAGCGGGCGCTTTGCGCCCCTGGCCCGTTTATTCATGGGCGACACTATAAAGCGTGCGGACCAAGGTCCGCACCCATGTAGAGCCGAGCCCATGCTCGGCTGCATGGCCTGAGCCGAGCGTAGGCTCGGCTCTACAGAAAAGGCCGGGCATTGCCCGGCCTCTCCATCAACGCTGCTCGGCGGCAACCAGCTCGGCCAGCTGTACGGCATTCAGGGCTGCGCCCTTGCGCACGTTGTCCGACACGATCCACAGGTTCAGGCCACGCGGGTGCGAGAGGTCCTCGCGGATGCGGCCGACGTACACCGCGTCGGTGCCTGAGGCGTGGGTGACCGGGGTCGGGTAACCACCGGCCTCGTGGCGATCCACCACTTCGATGCCCGGCGACTGCTCCAGCAGCGCGCGCGCTTCGGCGACCGTGACCTTGTCTCGGGTCTCGATCGCCACCGACTCGGAGTGGCCGTAGAACACCGGCACGCGCACCGCGGTCGGGTTCACCAGGATGCCGTCATCGCCGAGGATCTTGCGGGTCTCCCAGATCAGCTTCATTTCTTCCTTGGTGAAGCCGTTGTCCTGGAAGTCATCGATGTGCGGGATCAGGTTGAAGGCGATCTGCACCGGGAAACGCTGCGGATCGATCTCCTGGAAGCTGAGCAGCTGGCCGGTCTGCTTGCCCAGTTCCTCCATCGCCGAGCGGCCGCCTCCGGACACCGACTGGTAGGTGGACACATTGATGCGCTCGATGCCGTACTTGCGGTGCAGCGGTGCCAGCGCCACCAGCATCTGCATGGTCGAGCAGTTCGGGTTGGCGATGATGCCGCGCGGACGGTTGGCGACCTGTTCCGGGTTGACCTCGGACACCACCAGCGGCACGTCATCGTCGTAACGGAAGGCCGAGGAGTTGTCGATCACCACCGCGCCTGCTGCGGCGAACTTCGGTGCGTATTCCTTGGACACGCTGCCACCGGCCGAGAACAGGGCGATCTCGACGCCGGTGGGATCGAAGGTGGCCAGGTCCTGGACCTTGACCTTCTGGCCGTTGAACTCGATCTCGCCGCCGGCCGAACGCTCGGAGGCGAGAACGCTCAGGGTGCCGACCGGGAAATCACGCTCGGCCAGGATCGACAACATGGTCTCGCCGACGGCGCCGGTGGCACCGACGACGGCGACGTGGAAACTGCGCTGTGCATTGCTCATGGGGGAACTCTCACGAAAACGGGAATGGGGAAAAACACGCACGACAGCTGGGTTCGGGGAACCTCCTCAAGCGGGGCGCGCGGAGGTTCCCTATCGTTTCCCGGTTTTTTTGCCCAGCGTCACGCGCGCGGCCATCGCCGCATCAGCGTTGATCGCGCTCGGCATGCGCGACGGGCCGCCGTCCAGGCCGAGCCCAGCAACCAGGTTATCCACGGCCAGCTGTACCATCGCCGTGCGCGTGGCCAGCGAGGCGCTGCCGATATGCGGAGTGAGCACGACGTTGCGCAGCGCCAGCAGTTCCGGGCGCACCGTTGGCTCGCCTTCGTACACATCCAGGCCCGCCGCAGCCAGGCGACCGTTGGCCAGCGCGTCGGCCAGCGCGATCTCATCGACCAGGCCACCGCGGGCGATATTCACCAGCGTCGCCGACGGCTTCATCTTCGCCAGCGCGGCGGCATCGATCAGATGATGCGAGGCCGGCGTGTACGGCAGCACCAGCAGCAGGTGGTCGGACTGTGCCAGCAGCGTATCCAGATCCACATAGGTCGCGCCCAGTTCCGCCTCGGTCGCCGCCGGCAGCTGCGAACGGTTGTGGTACAGCACCTTCATGCCGAAACCGTGCGCGCCGCGACGGGCGATGCCCTGGCCGATGCGGCCCATGCCAAGGATGCCCAACGTGCTGCCGTGGATATCGGCACCGAGCATGGTCTGGAACGACCACTGCTGCCACTGCCCTTCGCGCAGCCAGCGCTCGGACTCGGTAATGCGGCGCGCGGTGGCCATCAGCAGGGCGAAACCGAGATCGGCGGTGGTTTCGGTCAGGACGTCCGGCGTGTTGCTGGCCAGGATGCCGGCCGCGCTGAGCGCGTCCACATCCAGGTTGTTGTAGCCCACCCCGACATTGGCGATCACCTGCAGCTGCGCGGCGCCGGCCACCTGGGCCGCGCCGATGCGCTCGTTGAGCGTGATGATCGCGCCGTCGGCGCTGGCCAGTTGTTCGGCGATCTGGTCCGGCGCCCAGGCGGTGACGGTGTCGGTGCTGCGCAGCTGCACGCGATCGCGCAGCGGCGCGATGGCCGCGTCGATCAGCGGCTGGCTCACCCACACGATCGGCCGCGTGTCAGCCATCGATCTGCCCGGGAATGCGCGGGGTGACCGTGCCGACATCGCCGCACTGCGCGCGGTGGCGCAGCGCCTGGTCCATCAGCACCATCGCTACCATCGCCTCGGCGATCGGGGTGGCGCGGATGCCGACGCAGGGGTCGTGGCGGCCGGTGGTGACCACCTCGACCACGTTGCCGGACGTATCCAGCGACGGGCCCGGCAGGCGCAGGCTGGAGGTCGGCTTCAACGCGATCGAGGCGACCACCGGCTGGCCGGTGGAAATGCCACCGAGGATGCCACCCGCGTGATTGCTGGCGAAGCCCTGCGGGGTCAGCAGGTCGCGGTGTTCGGTGCCCTTCTGCGCGGCGCTGGCGAAACCGTCGCCGATCTCCACGCCCTTCACCGCGTTGATGCTCATCAGCGCAGCAGCCAGTTCACCGTCGAGTTTGCCGTAGATCGGCTCACCCCAGCCCGGCGGCACGTTGTCGGCGACCACGTCCACGCGCGCACCGACCGAATCTCCGGACTTGCGCAGCGCGTCCATGTACGCCTCCAGTTCGGGCACCTGTGCGGCGTGCGGCCAGAAGAACGGGTTGTCTTCCACCGCCGACCAGTCGAAACCGGCCGGGGTGATGTCGCCCAGCTGCGACAGGTAGCCGCGCACGGTCACGCCGAAGCGCTCGGCCAGCCACTTCTTGGCGACCACCCCGGCGGCTACGCGCATGGTGGTTTCGCGCGCCGAGGAACGGCCGCCACCGCGCGGGTCACGGATGCCGTACTTGTGCCAGTAGCTGTAGTCGGCATGGCCCGGCCGGAACTGCTGGCCGATGTTGGCGTAGTCCTTGCTGCGCTGGTCGGTGTTGCGGATCAGCAGCGCGATCGGGGTGCCGGTGGTCAGGCCCTCGTACACGCCAGAGAGGATCTCGACCTCGTCGGCCTCGCGCCGCGCGGAAGTGTGCCGGCTCTTGCCGGTGGCACGGCGCTGCAGGTCGTGGGCGAATTCGGCCGCGTCCAGCGCCAGCCCCGGAGGGCAGCCATCGATCACGCAGCCGATGGCCGGCCCGTGCGACTCGCCGAACGTGGTGACGGTGAACAGCTTGCCGAACGAATTGGAGCTCACGGGCGCTGCGCCGCCAGTTCGGTGATGCGTGCGCTGTGGGCGATCAGCTCGCGGCATTCGACCGCGAAGATGCCCATCTGGCCGACCTTGAACTCGATCCAGGAAAAATCGACTTCCGGCAGCAGCTTGATCAGGTGCTGCTCGGATTCGCCCACTTCGCAGATCAGCAGGCCGTCCTCGCTCAGGTGCAGCGGCGCGTCACGCAGGATCTTCAGCACCAGGTCCAGGCCGTCGTCGCCGGCACGCAGGCCCATCTCCGGCTCGTAGGAGTATTCCTGCGGCAGGGCGTCGGTCTCGTCGTTGGTGACGTACGGGGGGTTGGTGACGATCAGGTCGTAGTGGCGGCCGGTCAGGCCGTTGAACAGGTCCGACTTGATCAGGGTGACGTTGTGCGCCTGCAGGCGTTCCTTGTTTTCCTCGGCCAGCGACAGTGCTTCGTCACTGAGGTCGACGCCATCCACTTCCCAGTTCGGGTAGTAGTGGCCCATGGCGATGGCGATGCAGCCCGAACCGGTGCACAGGTCCAGCGCACGGCTGACATCGCGGCCGGCGAGCCACGGCTCGAAGCCGCATTCGATCAGTTCGGCGATCGGCGAACGCGGCACCAGCGCGCGCTTGTCGCTCTTGAAGCTCAGGCCGGCGAACCAGGCCTCACCGGTCAGGTAGGCGGCCGGGATGCGTTCATCGATGCGACGCTGGAACAGTTCCAGCACGCGCAGCTTTTCGGCCTGCAGCAGGCGCGCCTGGCCATAGGCCGGGCCCAGATCGTGCGGCAGGTGCAGGCTGTGCAGCACCAGCTGGGTGGCCTCGTCCAGCGCATTGTCGTAGCTGTGACCGAAGGTCAGCCCGGCTTCGTTGAAACGGCTGGTGCCGTAGCGGATCAGATCGATGATCGTGTGGAGTTCGGCGGCCGTTTCAGCGGTCATGGCGGTACTGCGGGCAAAGTGGGCCCCGATTATAGGGGCTGGCGCCCGCGGCAGCATCCGTTGCGGCGGAAACGATCCGGCCTCACCCGGTATGATGGAGCCCACTTCGCGCGGGGGCACCCATGTTCAATCGCAATGCCGGCATCATCCTGCTGATCGCCCTGGCGGCGGGCCTGGGCCTGCTGGCCGCCCAGCAGGTGTTTGCGCCGAAGCCGCCGGCCAATGCCCCGGCCACCGAAGCGATCACGCTGTACCCGCAGCCGCGCGAACTGCCCGACTTCAACCTGGCCCAGTCCGACGGCACCCGCCTGATACCGGGCGAGCTGAAGGGCCACTGGACGCTGGTGTTCCTGGGCTTCACCTTCTGCCCGGACGTCTGCCCGACCACCCTGGCCGAGCTGGCTGGCGCGCAGAACCAGTGGGAGGCCCTGCCCGACAGCCTGCGCCCGCGCGTGCTGTTCATCTCGGTCGACCCGGATCGTGACAGCGCCACCCGGCTCGGCGAATACGCGCACGGCTTCCACAAGGACACCCTGGCCGCCACCGCCGATATCCCGTCGCTGGAGCGCTTCGCCACCTCGCTCGGTTTCGTGTTCCAGAAGGTGCCGGGCAAGCACTTCGACGAGAACCCCGAGGATTACACCGTCGAGCATTCGGCCAGCCTGGCCGTGCTCGACCCGCAGGGCCGCCTTGCCGGCCTGGTGCGCCCCCCGTTCAACGCGCCGGCGATCGCCCGCGACCTGCAGAAGCTGACCGAGAAAACCGCCCCATGAGCCTCACCACCGCCCTGACGTACGCCCTGCCCCACCGCCTGCTGTCTTCGATGGCGCGTTCGCTGGCGTACTCGGACGATCCGCGCGTGTCGCGCTGGCTGATCGACACGGTCACCCGCAAGTTCAACGTGAACCTGGACGAAGCGGCCAACCCTGACCCGCGCAGCTATGCGACCTTCAACCAGTTCTTCACCCGCGCGCTGAAGCCGGGCGCGCGCGTGGCCGACGCCGATCCGCGCAGCCTGGTGATGCCGGCCGACGGCCGCATCAGCCAGCTCGGCAGGATCGAGGCCGGCCGCATCTTCCAGGCCAAGGGCCAATCGTTCACCGCCGCCGAACTGCTGGGCAGTGACGAGGATGCCAAACCGTACAACGACGGCCTGTACGCGACCGTGTACCTGTCGCCGCGCGACTACCACCGCGTGCACATGCCGTGGACCGGCACCCTGCGCGAGACCGTGCACGTGCCGGGCCGCCTGTTCAGCGTCGGCCCGGCCGCAGTGAACGGCGTGCCGCGCCTGTTCGCCCGCAACGAGCGCCTGGTCTGCCACTTCGACACCAGCTTCGGCCCGATGGTCAGCGTGATGGTGGGTGCGTTGCTGGTATCGGGCGTCGAAACCGTGTGGAGCGGCGAGGAAATTCCGCATTATGGCGACCGCATCACGCGCAAGGACTACCGCGGCCAGGGCATCAGGCTGGAGCGCTTCGCCGAGATGGCGCGCTTCAACTACGGTTCGACCGTGATCGTGCTGCTGCCGCCGGGCGTGGCTGAGTTCGCCCCGCAACTGGCCGCTGAAAGCCCGGTGCAGCTGGGCCAGGCGCTGGCGAAGCTGCGCTGAGGTACATGTAGAGCCGAGCCCATGCTCGGCTACTGGCTGCAACCGGCCGTGCATTTCTGTGGGCAAAGGAAGCCGAGCATGGGCTCGGCTCTACAGCCAGAAGCGCGTTACTGCAGGACCGGGGCCGGACCGACGTCCATGCCGTCGTAGTCTTCCACGCCCTTCTCCGCAGCCAGCGCTGCGAATTCCTGGTTGCGGCGGTCCAGCGAGGCTTCGTCGTGGATCTCCACGCGCTCTACATGCAGCACGTGGAACGGCGCGTCGCCCTCTTCCGGCTCCTGCTCGAACAATTCCACGAAGGTATAGCCCTCCGCCTGCAGGTGCTCTGCCAGCGCCTGCAGCGGCTCAGCGGTGGAGTGCACGAAGAAGTACCCCCACAGCAACGGGCCCTTGATGTCCCAGTCGGTGTTTTCGCGGAGGTTGGCGAACAGGTTGCGGGTGTCTTCGAGGTCCATTGCAGATTCCAGCGGTCGTGGGAATTACTTGTCGCAGCCCTGCAGCTTCAGCGTCTGGCCCTGGCGCAGGCTGTAGGCCGGGGCCTTCAGGCCGTTGGCGCGGGCCAGGGTCGGCACATCGCACTGGAACTTCGCGGCAATGGCGCCCAGGGTTTCACCCCGGCCCACCTTGTGGCTGCGCGGCGGCTTTGGCCGTGCGGCCGGGCGCGGCGCGGCCACCGGAGCGACCGGGGTGGTCGGCACGCTGGTGGAGGCTGCGGCGTCGGCCACCGGCACCACGCCGCCCACGGCCACGCTGCCGGTGTAGCCGGCGGCGGCCGGGCGCTTGATCGCCGCGTTCAGGTCGGCGGTGATCAGGGTACGGGCCAGGTCGGCACGCGGGCCGCTGACGCAGTTGCGCTGGTACAGGCCGGCGATGCGGGTGGTAGCGTTGATCAGCGTGCCGGCCGGAATCCAGCCGTCGGCTTCATAGCGCGGGTTGAGGTTGCGCAGCGCGCGCATGTAGCCATCGCGGGTGCCGTGGCTGCCCAGGCAGATGGTCAGTTCGTAGATGGTGGTGGACTTGGCCAGGCGCAGCGTGGCCGGCTGCGCGCTGATCTTCGGGAATTCCACGCCGTACTGCTGCGGGTGCAGGAAGATCCAGGCCGCCGCGATCACCATCGGCACATAGTCCTTGGTCTCGCCGGGGAACTGGTTGTAGACACTGTCGGTCCAGAAGCTCTGGCCCGCACTCTGCTTGAACACGCGCGCGGCACGGCCTTCACCACCGTTGTAGGCGGCCACCGACATTTCCACGTTGTTGTTCAGTTCGCGCAGGCGCTCGTTGAGATAGCTGGCGCTGGCCTCGGCGGCGCTGCGCGCGTCAAAGCGGGTGTCGAAGCCGGTGCCATCCGGGCCAAGGCCGAAGCGGCGGCCGGTAGCCGGCATGAACTGCATCAGGCCGGCGGCGCCGGCGCGCGAGGAGGCATGCACGCGGCCGTTGGACTCCTTGGCCATGATGCCGAACAGCAGCGCCTCGGGCAGGCCGCGCTTTTCCCACTCCGGCCACATCACCGCACGCAGGTTCTGGTAGTTCTCGTAGCTGGTCAGCAGCGCCGGGCGCATGTCGGTCAGCCAGCGGCGGATGCCCGCCTGCACGGCCGGGTTGTATTCGACCATGCTGTCGAAGGCGTGCCGCTTGTCGTTGAGCAGCGCAGCGGCGCGGGCCGCCTCCGGCACGTCGGCGGTAAGCGGGCCGATATGGTCGGGGTCGGCTTCCAGCCGGTCACCGCCCTCGTCGGCCACCTCATCGCTGCCCGCCGCATCGGCGTCGTGCTTGAGCAGGCGCTTGTAGCTGGCCAGCAGCGTGCCCATCTGGCAGCCCTTCTGCTTCACGCAGTCGTTGAGAACGTCTTCCATGTCCTCCAGCGCGGCGTCGGCCTCGTTGCTGCCCTTGGGGTCGGCATTGGCGACCAGCAGCAGCGCATCGCTGTAGCGCTTCTCGGCGACGGTCATGCGCTGCTGCAGCGCATCCACCTTCGCCTTGTCCCGGGCCGAGACCCGCTGCGCATGGGCGTCGGGCGCCAGGGAAACCAGGCCGGCCAGGGCCAGCAGCGGCCAACCGCGGGAAATCAGGACAGAAACGGGCATTGATGGCACTGTGTGCGAAACAGGCAGGCAGAGTAGCGGCGCCGCCAAGGTCGGGGCAAGCCGACCTTCGGACTGCCACTGCCGGCGGTTAACATTGGGCTATTCACCACAAGGGCTGGACCATGGATCCGATTCTGCTCGGCAAAGGCATCACCGACGATGTGGCCGTCACCCTGCTGCCGAAACTCGGCAACCGCCACGGCCTGGTGGCCGGCGCCACCGGCACCGGCAAGACCGTGACCCTGATGACCCTGGCCGAAGGCTTTTCGCGACTGGGCGTACCCGTATTCCTCGCCGACGTGAAGGGCGACGTGTCCGGCCTGGCCGTGCCGGGCACCGGCGCGGAGAACCTGCTCAAGCGCGCCGCCGAGATCGGCGTGGCCGACTACGCACCGGCCGCCAGCCCGACCATTTTCTGGGACCTGTACGGCAAGCTCGGGCATCCGGTGCGCACCACGGTCAGCGAGATGGGCCCGACCCTGCTGGCGCGCATCCTCGAGTTGAACGACACCCAGTCCGGCGTGCTCGACATCGTGTTCAAGCTGGCCGACGATCGTGGCCTGCTGCTGCTGGACATGGACGACCTGCGCGCCCTGCTTGGCCTGGTGGCCGAGGAGCGCAAGGACATTTCCACCGAATACGGCCTGGTCAGCGCGCAGTCGATCGCCGCGATCCAGCGGTCGGTGCTGCGCCTGGCGCAGGATGGCGGCGAGAACTTCTTCGGTGAGCCGGCCCTGGAACTGGCCGACATCATGCGGGTCAATCACGACGGCCGCGGCATGATCGGCATCCTCGCCGCCGACCAGCTTGTGCTCAAGCCCAAGCTCTATTCCACCTTCCTGCTGTGGCTGCTGTCGGAGCTGTTCGAACAACTGCCGGAGGTGGGCGACCTGGACAAGCCGAAGCTGGTCTTCATCTTCGACGAGGCCCACCTGCTGTTCGACGACGCACCGCCGTCGCTGGTGCAGCGCATCGAGCAGGTGGTGCGCCTGATCCGCTCCAAGGGCGTGGGCGTGTACTTCTGCTCGCAGTTCCCCGACGACGTGCCGGGCAACATCCTCGGCCAGCTCGGCAACCGCGTGCAGCACGCGCTGCGGGCGTTCACCCCGCGCGACCAGAAAGCGGTGAAGACCGCGGCCGAGACGTTCGTGCCGAACCCGAAGCTGGACGTGGCCAAGGTACTGAGCCAGCTCGGCACCGGTGAGGCCTTGGTTTCCACGCTGCAGGACAAGGGCGTGCCGATGCCGGTGCAGCAGACGATGATCGCGCCGCCACGCTGCCGGATGGGGCCGATCACCGAAGCCGAGCGCGCCCAGGTGCGTGCCGGCAGCCCGGTCGGCAGTCGCTACGACACCGCGATCAACCGCGAATCGGCTGCCGAACTGCTGGCCCAGCGCGCACAGAAGAGCGTCGAGCAGGCGCAGGCGCCAGCCGCGCGCAGCCGCGAACAGGACGATGCGCAGGAAGGCGGTTTCGGCCAGGCGATCAAGGATGCGATTTTCGGCACCAAGCGCCGCCAGGGCATGATCGAGACCATGGCCAAGCAGACCACGCGCACGGTCGGCACCAAGCTGGGCAACCAGATCGTGCGCGGCCTGCTGGGCGGCATCTTCGGCGGCAAGCGCTGATCTGATCCGCCGCTGCTGGGGTCAGAGCCCTTCCCGCGGGAGCGGAGTCTGACCCCACCCTCCGTTCGTCCTCCGGAAAAGAAGTCGTATTGCATGTCGCGCTGGCGTCCCCCTGCAGAAAAGAGCACCGCCCTGATCACCGCCTCCGGCCACGCTCGGCTGAAGGCCGAACTGGATGACCTGTGGCGGGTACGGCGGCCCGAAGTGGTGAAAGCACTGGCCGCAGCCGCCGCAGAAGGCGACCGTTCGGAAAATGCCGAGTACACCTACCGCAAGAAGCAGCTGGGCGAGATCGACCGCCGCGTGCGCTACCTGACCAAGCGGCTGGAATCACTGCGCGTGGTCGACACTACGCCAACCGATCCGCTGGCGGTGTTCTTCGGCGCGTGGGTGGAGCTGGAGAACGTGGACAGTGGCGACACCAGCCGCTACCGCATTGTCGGCCCGGACGAGACTGACGCAGGCCTGGGCTGGATCAGCATCGACTCGCCGCTGGCGCGTGCGCTGCTGAAGAAGCGGCTGGATGACGAGTTTTCGGTGGAGCTGCCCGGCGGGCGGTTCACCTTTGCGGTGATCGGCGTGGAATACGAGACGGTGTAGAGTCGCCTGTCAGTCGACTACCGCGCGAAGCGCGGCACAAACCTCCACAGCGGGACGGCAAACGCACCGCGATCTTCATCGCGGTTGATGACTCGCCAAAGCCATCTGTCAGGCGCTCACGGCCTCGGAACGAAGAGCAGTCGACTGACAGTCGACTCTACATGGCCCCGTGCAATGGCGGCGGGTACGCGCGGCCGGCACGCAGCGGGCGGAAGTAGTCGGCATTGCGATAGAAGGCGGCATCCTGTCCCTCGTGCCACCCCGGGATTCCAGCCAACGGCAGCGGACGCAGCTGCAAGGGATCGGTCACCGCCCTGCCCTCGGCGATGGCCACGGCCACCGCGTCAACGCAGGCCGCATCGGCATCGCTGTACACCACCACGCACTTGCCCACCAGCAATCGCCCTGGCAGCAGTGCCTGTTCCATCAGCGCATGCCCGAATACCGCGGTGATGGCGATGTCATCGCTCTGCCAGTTCACCGGGTCAAACAACGCGGGCCAGTCGTGTGCATCCCAGGCAGCCCGCAGTGAGTCATCGCGCACGCGCACGATCACACCGGTTTCGTCGAACTGGGTCAACGCGGCCTGCGCGCGGTTGCGCTGGCCAGGCGGCATGGCCTCGATATGCCCGCACTGCTGCACATTGAGCGCACGCTTCAGCTGTGGGCATGAGGCCCAGACCAGCGCATTGAACAGGTCGTGCCAGTTGTCTGCGCGGGTGGCGATGCGCCCCTGCGCGATGCGGACTTCGTAGTGCAGGCCATCGGCCAGCAGCGCGACGTCCTGTTCAACCAGGCGCTTCCCGGGCAATGCCAGGCGCGCATCAAGTGCAGCGATGGACGGCCAGCGAGGGCCGAGCAGCAGATCCCGGAAATCCTGCAATCCGGCAAACAACGGATGCGCGAACACCTGCGGATCGACCGCCGCACGCGGCGGCGGCACGAAGCGCCGGACACCGCTGCCGTCACCGGCGGCGGCCGTTGCGATCACAGTACCTTGAGGTCGAACGCCGGGCGGGCATTGGCCGGCAGCGCATCGCCGTACAGGTCGTGCTCGTCGCTCTCGGTGATTTCCACGTCGACGAACTCGCCCACCCGCAGCGGCACCTGATCGGCGTTCTGGATATGCACCAGGCCGTCGATCTCCGGCGCATCGGCCCTGGAGCGGGCCACGGCGATATCGCCTTCGATGGCATCGACCAGGCACTGCTGCACGGTCCCGATCTTGGCTTCCAGGCGCGCGGCGGAAATCTGCGCCTGCTTCTCCATGAAACGGGCCAGGCGTTCCTGCTTTACTTCTTCCGGCACAGCGTCGGGCAGGTCATTGGCGGTGGCGCCCTCTACCGGCGAATAGGCGAACGCGCCCACGCGATCCAGCTGCGCTTCGTCAAGGAACGACAGCAGTTCCTCGAACTCGGCTTCGGTTTCCCCCGGGAAGCCGACGATGAAGGTCGAACGCACAGTGATGTCCGGCGCGATACGGCGCCAGTTCTGCACGCGCTCCAGGGTCTTTTCGACTGCGCCGGGGCGCTTCATCAGGCGCAGGATGCGCGGGCTGGCATGCTGGAACGGGATGTCCAGGTACGGCAGGATGCGGTTCTCGGCCATCAGCGGCACCACTTCGTCCACGTGCGGATACGGGTAGACGTAGTGCATGCGCACCCACGCATCCAGCTCCGACAGGCCTTCGCACAGCGCCTTCAAACGGGTCTGGTAGGCCTTGTCGCGCCACATCTTTTCGGCGTACTTCACGTCCACGCCGTAGGCCGAGGTGTCCTGCGAAACCACCAGCAGCTCGCGCACGCCGCCACGCACCAGGCGCTCGGCTTCACGCAGCACCTCGTCGACCGGGCGCGAAACCAGCTTGCCGCGCATCGACGGAATGATGCAGAAGCTGCATTTGTGGTTGCAGCCCTCGGAAATCTTCAGGTACGCGTAGTGCCGTGGGGTCAGCTTGATACCGTAGTCGGGCACCAGGTCCACGAACGGATCGTGCTTGGGCGGCAGTGCTTCATGCACCGCTTCCATCACGCTCTGGTAATCCTGCGGGCCGGACACCGCCAGCACGTTGGGGTAGGCCTCGCGGATCTGCTCCGGGCGCTTGCCCAGGCAACCGGTGACGATGACCTTGCCGTTCTGGTTCATCGCCTCGCCGATCGCGTCCAGCGACTCGGTCACCGCAGAATCGATGAAGCCACAGGTGTTGACCACCACCACGTCGGCCGAATCGTAGGACGGGACGATGTCGTAGCCTTCCGAGCGGAGCTGGGTAAGGATGCGCTCGGAATCGACAAGGGCCTTCGGGCAGCCAAGGCTGACGAAGCCGACTTTGGGGTTCAGCTGGGACATGGAATCGCGGGACTCTGGGGGCCTGGGCCCCTGCCGGCATGGCAGGGGTTCCTGGGGGCCGGGGCCTGAAAGGGCGCCAGTATACCGGGGTTGGCGACCTCGCTCTGAACGGCCAGCCGCCCGATCGCGCACAGCCGCTGACACCGCGCTAACCGGCGCAGCACCGACAATGCGGTCCTGTCCCTGCAACGAGAGTAGATGACGATGGCCGAGTGGATCACCCTGGATACGCACCACGGCACCGTACGGGCCTGGCAGGCACTCCCCGAGGGCACCGCGCGAGGCGGGCTGGTGGTGGTGCAGGAAATCTTCGGCGCCAACCCGCACATCCGTGCCGTGGCCGAGCGCTTCGCCGCCGAGGGCTATGCGGTGCTGGCTCCTTCGTTCTTCGACCTGGTCGATGGACCCGATGCCGACCCGGATGCCCTGCCCTACGACGCCGACGGCGTGAAGCAGGGCCTGGAAAGGGTCAGCGCGCTGGGCATGGAGAAGGCGCTGGAAGTGGTCCGCGCGGCGGCCACCCGGCTGGCCCCCTACGGCAAGGTCGGCACCGTCGGCTACTGCTGGGGCGGCACGGTGGCGATGCTGTCGGCGCTGCGGCTCGGGCTGCCGTCGGTCAGCTACTACGGTGCACGCAACGTCCAGTTCCTCGATGAGACACCCAAGGCGCCGGTGATCTTCCACTTCGGCACCCAGGACAGGAGCATCCCGCCGGAGGCCGTCCAGGCCCACCGCGAAAAGCTGCCGCAGATGGCCACTTTCGTCTATCCGGCCGACCACGCCTTCAACCGCGAGGTCGGACATGCGTATGATCCAGACAGCGCCGCCCTGGCGCTGCAACGCACCCTGGACTTCTTCTCGGAGCATCTTGGATGAGCGAATTCGAACTCGATTCACGCCTGGCCACCGATAGCGTGCTGGTGGCGGAAGGACCGTTGTCGCAAGTGCGGCTGATGAACGACGAACGATTCCCCTGGCTGGTGCTGGTACCACGCCTGGCCGGGGTGACCGAGTGGATCGAGCTGGACGGCGAGCAGCAGGACAAGCTGCGCACCGAGCTCAACCGCGCCTGCAAGGCCCTGAAGGGCCACGACAGCGTGGAGAAGATCAATATCGGCGCGCTGGGCAACATCGTGCGCCAGCTGCACTTCCATGTGATCGGCCGCCGCGACGGCGATCCGGCCTGGCCCGGCCCGGTCTGGGGCAGCGGCCCGGCGCACCGCTACGAGCCTGCGGCGCTGGACCAGCATGTCGCCTACTGGAGGGAACGGCTAGGATATCCAGCCCATTCTTGAGCCTTGCCCGACCCGATGCGATTCAACCTCGTTGCCGCCATCCTGCTGATCCTGATCGGCCTGTTCATGCTCGCCAGCAACCTCGGCTGGACGCACCTGAACCTGTCCAAGCTGCTGCTGACCTGGTGGCCGGTGGCACTGGTGGGCGTGGGCATTGCGATGCTGTTCGGTCGCGGCAAATGACGTAGCGCCGGGTCGTGCCCGGCGAACGCACCGCGTGGACCATGCGAAAACGCCGGGCATGGCCCGGCGCTTTCGTCATGCGATGACGCGGGCGATCAGGTCCGCGGCAGGGTCACGCCGGTCTGGCCCTGGTACTTGCCGCCACGATCGCGGTACGACGTCTCGCAGATGTCATCGGCCGCGGCCTGGAAGAACAGCATCTGCGCCACGCCTTCGTTGGCATAGATGCGGGCCGGCAGCGGCGTGGTGTTGCTGAATTCCAGGGTGACGTGGCCTTCCCACTCCGGTTCCAACGGGGTCACGTTGACGATGATGCCGCAGCGCGCGTAGGTGCTCTTGCCCAGGCACACCACCAAGGTGTCGCGCGGGATGCGGAAGTACTCCACGGTACGCGCCAGGGCGAAGCTGTTCGGCGGGATGATGCACTCATCGGCCGTGATGTCGACGAAGCTGCCCGAATCGAAATGCTTGGGATCGACAATCGTCGAGTTGATGTTGGTGAACACCTTGAACTCGCGCGAGCAACGGACGTCGTACCCGTAGCTGGAGGTGCCGTAGCTGACGATGCGCTCGCCATTGGCCTGCTTGACCTGCCCGGCCTCGAACGGCTCGATCATGCCGTGCTGCTCGGACATGCGGCGGATCCAACGGTCACTCTTGATGCTCATGCTTTGTCCTGTTGAACGAGGGGGAATGGGACTGGGTCCGGGCCGGCGATTCTACAGCCGGGCCAACTGTGCCAGCCACGGTGTGGATGTTGACCAGTCGCCAGTGACGTGGGACCTCGAGCGATGCACGCGCCCGCAAGGCGGATAACAAATGAGACCACCCCGACCAAAGGAAATCAGTTACCACACATTTATGTCAGTTCCAATCGAAGCGCAAGCAATGACACATATCGACATAAAAAAATTTTCTCTTCAAATTCAACAGGATGAGGCGCCAGAAAGCACTTTTTATAAAATGAGCGCCAGATGAACGTTGCATGACGGGAGCCCGATGATTACGGTTTCATTCATCCTGAACAATTCGTTCAGGCCACTTGAACTGAACCGATTTCCATCTGCAACCGCAAAGGAACACGATGAATCTCAACTTCAATGGCCGCACACTGAAGCGCACTGCCCTTGCGCTGGTTCTCGGTGCCCTGGCAGGCACCAGCTACGCCCAGAGCACAACCGGCGATATCGTCGGCAGCGTGACTTCGGCAGATAAGATTCAGGTCAAGAGCCTGTCATCGGGCACAACGCGCGAGGTGAACGTCAGTAGCGACGGACGTTTCCGTGTATCGCAGCTGCCAACCGGAACCTACGAGGTCAGCACGGTCAGCAATGGCAGCCCAACCGCGACCACCCGGGTAACCGTGGTCGCCGGCCAGTCCTCGATGGCCACTTTCGCGTCGGCATCCTCCGGCAGCGCGACATCCCTGGAGACCGTGAACGTACGCGCACTGGGCGCGGCAAACGCCATTGATCTGGGCAGTGTCGAATCCCGGACCACATTTACCGCCGACAAGCTCAACTCCCTGCCGGTCGCCCGCGATGTCACGAGCGTCTCGCTGCTGACTCCCGGCACCGTATCATCCAGCGGGTACTTCGGCCCAGCGTCGTTCGGCGGCGCGTCGGCGGCCGAGAACAGCTACTACGTCAATGGCTTCAACGTCACCAATCTGTATGACAGTCTCTCGTTCTCGGAGATTCCGTACCAGGCCATCGACCAGTTGGACATTCAGACCGGTGGTTATGGCGCCAAGTACGGCTTTTCGACCGGTGGCGTGACCAGCGTCAACGTCAAGCGCGGCACCAACGAGTGGAAGGGCGGGTTCAGCTGGACAGGCGCTCCTGACTCGCTGCGTGAGAACGAACCGGACACCTACTACAACGATGGCTCGATTTTCCGTTCCTACGACAAGAACAGCAGCAGTTCGAATGTCTACAGTGTCTGGGCTGGTGGCCCGCTGATCGAGGACAAGCTTTTCGTCTTCGCGATGGGGCAGTTCAGCAACTCCAAGACCGGCAGCTACAGCAACCGCGGATCGCAGTACACCACCAACGGTCGCCCGCCGAGTGCTGCTGCGCTTTCAACGACCGGCTACGACTATGAGTCCAAGACGCCCTACTGGCTGCTGAAGGTCGATTGGTACCTCAATGAGAACAATCACCTGGAATACACCGGCTTCGACAACAGCCGTCGCTACAGCTACAACTATTTCAATGCACTCTATGACAAGCCCGACGCTGGTGGCGAACCCGCACGCACCAATGATCTCGGCGAATTGATCGGCAAGACCGGCGGTCAGACCGACATCTTCAAGTGGACCAGCTACCTGACCGAGAATCTGACGGGCTCGATCCAGTACGGCCAGATGCGCAACCGCAGCTCGGAACACACGATCAGCCCCGACGGTGTGACCAGCTTCTATGACGGCAACATCAACAGCCCTGAAGGCGCATGCCCGTACGTGCTGGATTACCGTTCGGAAACTGGCGGCACCGGCCGTCGCATCGGTTGCGCCGTCGCCAGCACAGTAGGCATGTTCGGCGGCCGCAACGAGCGCAAAGGCGCACGTGCCGACTTCGATTGGCAGCTGGGTGACCACAAGATCGGCTTTGGCTACAGCGATGAGAAGTGGACTTCAGTACAGGGCACCTCCTATTCCGCAGGCGCGCTCTGGTATCTGGAAGATGATTACGCCAACCGCGTGAACTTCCGCAATGGTGGCTCGATCGAAATCAAGCAGAAGTCCTGGTATGTACAGGACAACTGGCAGATCACCAACAACTTCATGCTGTACGCCGGCATCCGCAATGACTCGTTCGACAACAAGAACTCCGACGGCATCAGCTTCGTGAAGCAGGATGATATCTGGCAGCCACGCTTCGGATTCTCGTGGGACATTCTGGGTGACGGCCGCAGCAAGCTGTTCGCATCGGCCGGTCGCTACTCTCTGCCCATCGCTGCCAACGTGGCGCTTCGCGCCGCGAGCGCATCGTATTACCTGGACGAGTACTTCACCTACGATGGCATCAATCCGAACGGGTCGCCAATCATCACTGGCAGCTACGAAGATGGTGCCTATGACAACATCGTCAACGGTGAGAGCGGCGTCACCCCGGATCCTCGCGCGGTAGCGTCCAAGGGTTTGAAGCCCTACACCCAGGATGAAGTGATCCTTGGCTACCAGCAACAGATCAACTCCTCGATCGACTTCTTCAATGATTGGACCGTTGGCATCAAGGCGACCTATCGCCGTGCGAACAAGGTGATCGACGACACCTGCGATTCGCGTTCGCTCTACAACGCGGCGGTAGCCGCCGGCTATGACCTTTCCAACTGGGCCGATCCCTGGACCGTGCCGGAAGGGTTGCCGGGTTGCTGGATCTACAACCCGGGTAGCGACCTGCAGGTAACCCTGGACGTGGACGGTGATGGCAAGGTTGACGACATCACCGTGCCGGGAGCAAGCCTGGGCCCGAAGGCCAAGCGCGTGTACAAGGCCGTGACCCTCAGTGCTGACAAGCAGACCGAGCGCTGGTATGCCAGCTTCTCGTATACCTGGTCCAAGCTGGAAGGCAATTACGAAGGCCTGGTCAAGAGCACCAACGGCCAGGATGACACCGGCACCACGTCCGACTTCGATTTCGCCGAGATCATGTATGGTTCGGACGGCTATCTGTTCAATGACCATCGCCACAGCATCAAGCTTTATGGCGGCTTCAGGTTCACTGATGAGTGGTCGGTGGGTGTGAACATGCTGGCGCAGTCCGGTGCACCGAAGAGTTGCCTTGGCGGCGGCTGGGGCAGCTTCGACAGCGAGTATGGCTACTCCGGTGTGTTCCACAGCTGCGAACTCAACGGCAACCAGCCTGCTGACGATATTTCCAAGGTCGGCAGCGCGGGCCGAACCCCGTGGCAGTTCACGGTCAGTCCGAACATCACTTATACCCCGAACTGGCTGAAGGGCCTGAGCGTTCAGATGTCGGTGATCAACGCATTCAACAACATCAAGCCGGTGCAGGTGTACGAAACAAAGTACGGTCGCCCGAGCTCGGCGCCGACCATCCGGACTTATTACAACTACAACACGCCGAAGTATTTCAACGATCCGCGCTACGTCCGCTTCCAGGTTCAATACGACTGGTAAACGGACAACTCTCCAGGAAAGCGCCACTTGCCGCCGGCCTCGCGCCGGCGGCTTTTTCTTTGTAGCTGTGCTCAGAGCAGCGACGACAGAATCGGAATAGAAGCGCGCGGGCGCTTGCCCACTTCCTCGATCAGGCGCTGGGCGGCATGGCGGTAGGCCTGGGCTGGCACCGAATCGGGCTGCGCCACGGTGATCGGAGTGCCAGCATCCCCCTGCTCGCGGATGCCGATCTGCAGCGGCAGCGAACCCAGCAACGGCACACCATACTGCGCGGCCATGCGCTCGCCGCCGCCCTCGCCGAACAGGTGCTCGACATGCCCGCAGCTGCTGCAGGTATGTACCGCCATATTCTCGACGATGCCCAGCACCGGCACCTCCACCTTCTCGAACATCTTCAGCGCCTTCTTCGCATCCAGCGTGGCGATGTCCTGCGGCGTGGTAACGATCACCGCACCGGCCAGCGGAATCTTCTGGGTCAGGGTCAGCTGGATGTCACCGGTGCCCGGCGGCAGGTCGATCAGCAGGAAATCCAGGTCATCCCACAGCGTGTCATTGAACAGCTGGGTCATCGCCGAGGTGGCCATCGGCCCACGCCAGATCATCGGCGTATCCTCTTCGATCAGGTAGCCGATCGACATGGTGTCCACGCCGAACGCGCGCAGCGGCTCGATGCTCTTGTTGTCAGGGCTTTCCGGACGACCGGACAGGCCCAGCATGGCCGGTACGCTCGGCCCATAGATGTCCGCGTCAAGCACGCCCACGCGTGCGCCGAGCTGCTGCAGCGCCACGGCCAGATTGACTGCGGTGGTCGACTTGCCGACGCCGCCCTTGCCCGAACCAACCGCGATCACGTTGCGGATGCGGGCATGCGGCGTGAGTCCCTTCTGGACCTGGCTTGCATGGGGACGGCGGGGAGAACTGTTCACAACGAGCACCGGCGGGTCAGGGGAATAACCCAACATCATACAAGCTGGACACAAGCTGACTGAAATTCAGGATTGCTACAGATTCGTGCACAGATTGTTAAGTTCATGTTACGTTCGCCAAGCACTGGTTTTGGGCTGCGTCGCTGTTTCATTGCACGCACGATGGCGCATGCGCAGTGCCGTATTCGTATTTGCTCTTTGAACGGAACCACATGAAAGACCTTCGCAATTCCGCACGTCGCAACACCCTCGCTGTCGCCTTGATTTCCGCCCTGGTCGCCGCCTCGCCGGCAATGGCCCAGGACAAGGCCACCAACCTGGACAAGATCACCGTCACCGGTTCGCTGATCCCGCAGACCCAGGTTGAGACCCAGACCCCGGTCATGACCATCAGCGCTGAAGCCATCCAGTCGCGCGGCTTCAACAGCGTCGCCGAAGTGCTGCAGCAGTCTTCGCTGACCACCGGCGGCATCCAGGGTGGCCAGACCTCCGCCTCGTTCACCCAGGGCGCTGAAGCCGCTGGCATGTTCGGCCTGAATCCGGGGTACACCAAGTACCTGATCAACGGCCGCCCGATGATGTCCTACCCGGCGCTGTACAACGGCGGCGACGCGTTCAACAACATCAGCGGCATTCCGATCGACATCGTCGAGCGCATCGAAGTCCTGCCGGGCGGCCAGTCCTCCCTGTACGGTTCGGACGCGATCGCCGGCGTGGTCAACATCATCCTGAAGGACCACATGGAAGGCGGCAGCCTGTCCGTGCGTGGCGGCACCTCCACCGAAGGCGGTGGCAGCAGCTTCCGCATCAGTGGCGCGCACGGCTTCTCGGCGCTGGACGACCGCTTCAATGCGCTGGTCAACGTGCAGATCGAAAGCAGCAACCCGATCTGGGGCTACCAGCGTGACCTGACCAAGCAGAACAACACCCACGGCTATACCGCACAGCTGCCGTCGAACGACTTCGCCGTCATCGACGCCAAGACCAATGCGCTGTACATGATGGACCCGGGCAACTGCGCCAATGTCGCCGGCCAGTTTGGCGGCACCACCGTGCTGGCCAACCGCCCGACCGGCCAGTCCTGCGGCTCGGTGTTCGGCGCCGGTTACAAGACCCTGAAGAACGGCAAGGACAGCGGCCAGTTCTATTCGTCGATGACCTTCGACGTGAACGACAACTTCCAGCTGTTCGCCGACGTGCTGTACAGCAAGGAAAAGACCGAGTACACCTCGGGCTCGAACTACCTGTGGTGGGGCACCAAGAGCACCATGGGCGGCTTCTACGACCAGGCGTCAGGCAAGCTGGTCAACCTGCAGCGCGCCTTCGCTCCGGAAGACATCGGCGGCGAAGGCTACAAGAGCATCCTGAACAACGACAAGAGCCGTGCCTACCAGGTCACCCTGGGCGGCAAGGGCGCAGTGGGCAACTGGGACTACAGCCTGAGCTTCACCCGCGGCGAATATCGCCTGGATGAAAGCAAGTTCCAGCGCTTCGGCAATGCCATCAACAGCTACTTCGCCGACAAGGTGCTCGGCCCGCAGCTGGGCACCAAGGATGGCTTCGGCATCTACAACACCAACTGGGGCGCGTTCTACTCGCCGATCTCGCCGGAAGATTTCGCTGGCTTCACCGGTTACACCACCAACCACAGCCGCACCTGGCAGAACCTGGCTCGCGCGCAGGTCACCAACGGTTCGCTGTTCTCGCTGCCGGGTGGCGATGCGGGCCTGGCCGTGGTCGTCGAAGGCGGCAGCGAAGGCTGGGACTACAGCCCCGACCAGCGCCTGCTGGACGGCGACGTGTGGGGCTCGTCGGCTGTTGCCGGCAACGGCCATCGCAGCAACTATGCGGTGACCAGCGAACTGCGCATGCCGCTGCTGGAGTCGCTGACGGTGACCGCTTCCGGTCGCTATGACGCCTTCAAGATCGCCGACAACACCGTCGACAAGGCCACCTACAGCGTGGGCGTGGAGTTCCGTCCGATCGAAAGCCTGCTGTTCCGCGGCAAGTACGGCACCGCCTTCCGCGCGCCGACCCTGCCCGACGCCTTCCAGGGTCGCAGCGGCTACTATGCTGCCAACTCGACCGACTACTACCGTTGCGGCGAGCTGGGCTACACCCCGGGCAACACCGACGCCTGCCGCTACGCCGACAGCGTCTCGGTCTATTCCGAGCGTGCCGGCAACCCGGACCTGGAGCCGATCACCGCCGACGTCTGGAACGCGGGTATCGTCTGGGCACCGATGGCAAACCTGTCGATCTCGGCCGACTACTACAACTGGAAGATCGAGAACGAAGTCGATACGGCCAGCACCGACCAGCTGCTGCTGGCCGAGTACTACTGCCGCAACGGCCTGCCGAATGGCTCCTCGGCCACCTGCCAGAACGTGGCCGACTGGGTCGTGCGCGATCCGGCCGGCAACCTGAGCTCGCTGTACACCCCGAAGATGAACGTGGCCCGGCAGAACCTGCAGGCCGTGACCGTCGGCTTCAAGTACCTGCAGGACATCGGCCGCTTCGGTTCGCTGCAGTTCTCGGGCAACTACACCAACATGCTGAAGCGTGAAGTGCAGGCGCAGCCGGGTGAGGACTTCCAGGACCTGCTGGGCAACCCGAAGTCGATGTGGAACTACGACAGCTACGCCAAGGTCCGTTCCGACGCGTCGGTGGCTTGGTCGCTGGACAAGTGGACCACCACGCTGTACGCGAACTACATCGGCCACACCCCGAACTACCTGGCAGGCCTGAACGGCTACGAGTACACCCACGCCGCATCGGGCTACAAGGCAGGCAAGTGGGGGTCGTACACCACCTACAACCTGAGCGTGAACTACCGTGCGCAGGATGACCTGACCCTGTCGCTGATGGTCAACAACGTGTTCAACAAGATGCCCGAACAGCAGGCCCACAGCTACCAGGGCACCTCCGGCACGCCGTTCAACAACTACCTGTACAACGTCTACGGTCGCACCGTGTACGTGCAGGCCAAGTACGACTTCGGCAAGTAATCCCGTCGTTTTCCGGGTTTGATTCCGGACCAGGCCCCGCTTCGGCGGGGCCTTTTTTTTGACATGGCCGGGGGTGTGGCCATGGGTGTCAGCCGACAACGCTTATACGGGGATCCATCATGTCTTGCCATCGCTCCACGCCGCTGCGCCACCCACTGACCCTCGCCCTGCTTGGCACCCTGCTCGCCTCCGGTACCGCGCTGGCGCAAAGCGGCACCGCACCGACCCAGCTTGACCGCGTCACCGTCACCGGCTCGCTGATTCCACAGACCGAAATCGAGAACCACACGCCGGTCCTGACCGTCACCGCCGAGGACATCCAGACCCGCGGCTTCACCAGTGTGGCCGACGTACTGCAGCAGTCCTCACTGTCCACGGGCGGCCTCCAGGGCGGCCAGACCTCGGCCTCGTTCACCCAGGGCGCCGAAGCGGCCGGCATGTTCGGCCTCAGCCCGGGCTACACCAAGTACCTCATCAATGGCCGCCCGATGCTTTCGTATCCACCGCTGTACAACGGCGGCGATACGTTCAACAACATCAGCGGCATTCCCATCGACATCGTGGAGCGCATCGAGATCCTGCCGGGTGGCCAGTCCTCCCTGTATGGCTCGGATGCGATTGCCGGCGTGGTCAACATCATCCTCAAGGAACGCATGGACGGCGGCGTTCTCAACGTCCGTGGCGGTGCCTACAGCGAAGGCGGTGGCAACAGTTTCCGCCTGAGCGGCGCACACGGGTTCAATGGCGTCGATGACCGCTTCCACGCGCTGGTCAACGTGCAGTACGAAAAGACCAGCCCGATCTGGGGTTACCAGCGCGACCTGACCAAGGTCAACAATCCAGACGGCTACAGCCCGCAGTACGTTTCCAACGATTTCCTGGTGCTGCTGCCGGCCGCCAACAACCGCTACGCCATGATGGACCCGAACCTCTGCGCCAACGTGGCGGGCCAGTTCGACGGTACCACCGTACTGGGCACCCGCCCGACCGGCCAGGCATGCGGCTCGGTGTACGGCACCGGCTACAAGACCATCAAGAACGGCAAGGAAAGCGCACAGATCTATAGCTCTGCCACCTTTGACCTCAATGACAACCTGCAGCTGTTTGGCGATGCGCTGTACAGCCTGGAAGAGGTCAAGTATGCGACCGGCTCCAACTACACCTGGTGGGGCACCTCGTCCGGCTGGGGTCGCTTCTACGACCAGGCCAGCGGCCAGTACATGAACCTGCAGCGCGTGTTCGCCCCGGAAGACATCGGCGGCGCCGGCTACCGCGACATCATGAACACCGACCGCAACAAGGCCTACCAGGTGACACTGGGCGGCCGCGGCACGGCCGGCAACTGGGACTACAGCGTCAGCTTCACCCGTGGCGAGTACAAGCTGACCGAGCGCAACTTCGTGCGCTGGAACGATCCGATCAACGACTACTTCGAGCAGCGTGTGCTGGGCCCGGTGCTGGGTATTACCAGCACTGGCTACAACATCTACAGCCCGAACTGGGAAGCGTTCTATGCGCCACTGCCGGCAGGTGATTTCCAGACGTTCACCGGCTACAGCTACAGCCAGAGCCGTACCTGGCAGAACCTGGCCCGGGCCCAGGTCACCAACGGGTCGCTGTTCAAGCTGCCCGGTGGCGACGCCGGCCTGGCGGTGGTGGTCGAGGGTGGCAGCGAAGGTTGGGACTACACTCCCGATCCGGGCCTGATGGATGGCAGCGTCTGGGGCACCACGGCGGTCTCCGGCGCTGGCCACCGCAGCAATTACGCCGTGACAGGCGAACTGCGCCTGCCGCTGCATGACATGCTGACCGTGACCGGATCCGGCCGCTACGACGCCTTCAAGATCGGCAGCAACACCGTCGACAAGTCCACCTACAGCATCGGCATCGAGTTCCGCCCGATCGAGAGCCTGCTGTTCCGTGGCAAGTACGGGACGGCCTTCCGCGCGCCGACCCTGTCCGATGCCTTCCAGGGCCGCAGTGGCTACTATGCCAACGGCTCCACCGACTACTACCGTTGCGGCCAGTTGGGGTATGCCCCGAGCAACACCGCTGGCTGCCCGTATGACAGCGTATCGGTGTTCGGTACGCGTTCGGGCAACCCGGACCTGCAGCCTATCACCGCCGACGTGTGGAACGCGGGCGTGGTGTGGGCTCCGATCAATAACCTCTCGCTGTCGGTTGACTACTACAACTGGAAAATCAAGAACGAGGTCGACACGCTCAGTTCGGACCAGTTGCTGCTGGCCGAGTACTACTGCCGTAACGACCAGGCCAACAACACCTCTGCAAGCTGCCAGAACGTCAACGACTGGATCACCCGTGATGCATCCGGCGTGCTGGACGAGATCTACACCCCGAAGATGAATGTTGCGCGCCAGAACCTGGAAGCTTTGACCGCCAGCTTCAAGTACGTGCACGACATGGGTCGCTTCGGTTCGTTGCAGTTCTCGGGCAACTACACCGACATGCTCAAGCGCGAGCTGCAGCCGCAGCCGGGCGATGAGTTCCTGGACCTGCTGCGTGACCCCTACGCGATGTGGGTGTACGACTCTTACGCAAAGGTGCGCGCGGACGGCTCGATCGGCTGGGCCAAGGACAAGTGGACCACTACCCTGTATGCCAACTACATCGGCAAGACGCCGAACTACATGGCATACCTGGGCAATGGCTACGACTATGTGCACAGCTCCGGCTACAAGGCGGGCAAGTGGGGCTCCTACACCACCTACAACCTGAGCGTGAACTATCGCGCGCTGGACAACCTGACCCTGTCGCTGATGGTCAACAACGTCTTCAACAGGATGCCGGACAACCAGCGCTTCAGCTTCGCCGGCACCAGTGGCCAGCCGTACAACAATTACCTGTACAACGCCTACGGGCGAGCCATCTACGTGCAGGCCAAGTACGAGTTCGGTGGCCGCTGATCCGCTGACGCCACTTGTGCTGCAGAAGGCCCCGCTCCAGCGGGGCCTTCTGCTTTGGAACGCAACCAGGGCCGGCCAGGGTTGTAGATTTCACGCCAAGTTGACGAACCGGGCGCCCTCGTTCATCTTCAGGTCATCTTCCAGTCAAACTGCCAAGGATGCCCTGTACATGAAAGCCACACGCCTCTTCGCCCATGTGGGCGCTGCTGCTACGCTGCTGGGCCTGGCCGTGGGCCAGGCGCTGGCTACACCGCTGCCGGTCGACGACTTCGCCAAGATTCCCGCCATCCAATCGGTCACCATGAGCCCCGATGGCAAGCAGCTGGTTGCGATCATCGCTGCCCCGGGAAGCAACAACGGTGACACCGCGCTCGCCAACTGGAACCTGGACAATCTCGGCGCAGGCCCGGTGGCCATCACGCCCTCCGGCGACCGCATGAAGTTCATCGCCGCCAGCGCATTGAAGGCCGGCCGCAGCCTTGTCATCGGCCGCCAGGAACTTACCGCGCAGCTGGCCGGTTGTGGAGAAGGCAACTCGGTGGGAAACACCAAGACTTTCCTATCGAAGGCTTACCTGACCGACACTTCCCAGACCAAGTTCGACGAAGCATTCGCCGACAATTCACGCAAGCTTGGCATCAGCGAACAGACACAACGCTGCCTGGAACTGGCGGGAACTGCATCACTGGTTCACTCGCTCCCAATGGACCCTGACAAGGTCATCATTTCACAGATCAATCAGTCAACGTTCTCGGCAGGCTACTACCTGTTCAATCTCAAGACCGGACAGACCGAGCTGCTCTTCCGTGGCGACGCGCGCTCGACGCCCGGGTTGTTCCATCCCCGCAGCGGCGAACTCCTGACAAGGACCCAGATCGAACCGGCCGGGTCGAGCGAGTACGAACAGCAGATCCTGATCAAGGACAAGGCAAGCGGAAAGTTCGAGAAGCACGATGCGCTGACAACCAAGCTCAGCGAACGCTACACGATGGACGTGGCGGGCATCGATGACCAGACCGGCAAGCTCTACATCCTCACCGACAGATTTTCCGAGCAGGTGCAGGCCCGCCTGTACGACCCAGCAACCCGGACCTTCGACAAGGAGCCGCTGGCCGCCCACCCGCAGCATCCGATCAGCGGCCTCATCCTCGGCAGCAAACCCAGCAACTTCAATCAGGTTCTGGGCTTCTATGTGGATGGGCCGCGGCGCGAAGCGATCTATGTCGACCCGCAGATGAAGGCCCTCTTCGACGGCCTCAAACAGGCCTATCCGGGGAAGTACGTCGCCATCACCGGCTACAACGACGATCTCTCCCGCGTGCTCTTTACCACCAACAATGCCGACACGCCGACGACCTATCACATACTCAGCGACCGCAAACAGGTGACCACCCTGGGCAGTGAGCGACCCTGGATCGATGGCAGGCAGATCGGCCAGCAACGCTGGGTCACCTATACCGCCCGCGACGGACGAAAGATTCCCGCCATCCTTGATCTGCCCGCGGGCTGGAAGGAAGGGGGAGAACCACTTCCAGCGCTCGTGCACCCGCACGGTGGCCCATGGGCTCGTGACTATGCCGGCTGGGATGCATCTGGCTGGGTGCCTTACTTCACCTCGCGTGGCTACGCTGTCATCCGCCCCCAGTATCGAGGCTCAACCGGCTTTGGACGCGACCACTGGCTCGCGGGTGACAGGCAGTGGGGGCTGACCATGCAGGACGACAATGACGATGCGGCTGCGTGGCTGGTGCAGCAGGGCATCGCCGCAAAGGACCGCCTGGCCATCTTCGGGTACTCCTATGGCGGCTTCGCAGCCGCTGCTGCCACGGTCCGCAGCCCCTCGCCTTTCCAGTGTGCCATTGCCGGAGCGCCCGTCACCGATCTCGGCAGAGTCGGCATGTCATGGAGCGAGAACCGCCTGCAGCGCATCCTGCAGGGGCAGACCGTCAAGGGAATGGACCCGATACAGAACACGGCCAAGGCGACCATCCCGGTACTGCTTTACGTCGGAGATCGTGACGTACGTACTCCGGCGTTCCACGCCCGATCGTTCTACAACGCAGTCCAAGGCAAGGTTCCGGCGAAGTTCGAGTTGATCGCCGACATGCCGCACAGCATGCCGTGGTACCCGAGCCACTACCGGGCCACGCTGCCGCTGATGGCCGACTTCCTGGCCAAGGACTGCGGCCCAGGCGGCCTGTAGGCCGCCCAGGGAGGCACCCTGCCGTCGTCCACGCAGCTGGGGAGCTCTGCAGCTCCCCACCGGTACATGAATACGCCATTAGCAAAAGCGCGTTACATACGGGGAATGTTCATGTTGCATTTACTTTACGCCGTACATACACTCCGTTAACCGAAGCATAACAAGTGGGGATCCGACACAATGCGCAAGACCAACCGCCTTATTACGCCCAGCCGCCTGCCGCTCGCCCTGGCAGTGATTGCCTGCCTGCAGGCAGCCCCGGTGCTGGCCCAGGAATCCACCCGCGAGGAAGCAGCGGCGTCAAGTGCTTCGACGTCTGACAAGAAGGCCACTGATCTTGACAAGGTTACGGTCACCGGCTCCCTGATCCGTCGCGCGGACTATGAAACCACCTCGCCGGTGTTCACCATCGACACCGAGCGCAATGCCGCCCAGGGCCAGACCAGCGTCAGTGAATTCCTGCAGAAGTCGGCGATCGGCGCCGCCGAAACGCAGATCACCAATCAGTTCGGCGGCTTCACCACCAATGGTGGTACCGGCGTACAGACGTTCTCGCTACGCGGCCTGGGTGCCAATCGCACGCTTATCCTGCTTGATGGCCAGCGTCCGGGCCCGGCCGGTACCCGCGGCGCGGTCGGCGCGTTCGACCTGAACGTGCTGCCCACCGCCGTCCTGCAGCGTGCCGAGATCGTGAAGGATGGTTCGTCCTCCATCTATGGCTCCGATGCCGTCGCCGGCGTGGTCAATCTGATCACCAAGAAGAACTTCGACCGTCCCGAGCTGACCGTCAGCGGTCGCGTTCCGACCGAAGGCGGCGGTGAAGTATTCTCGGCGTCGCTGGCCAACGGCTGGAACTTCGACAATGGCAGCATCGTCGCCGCCGTGGAATGGTACCGCCAGAACGAACTGACCCGCGGTGACCGCGATTTCTTCAAGTGCGCCGAAGATATCGTCTGGGACGACAAGGGCAACCGCATCGACCGCGTCGACCGCTCCATCCTGGCCGGCACCAACCTGGCCAACTGCCAGAACATGCTGCACAACGTCATCGACGTCGGTTCCGTCCGTTACGTGCCGAGCACCGATGGCAGCACGGTTGGCCCGTTCCCGGGCTATCGTCCGCGCGCCAACCAGACCTATGCCAACGGCAACCCCGTGGCGACGTATCAGGAGCCGTACAACTTCCAGGCTTACGGCCAAGCCCAGATCATCAACCGCCAAGAGCGCAAGACGGTCTACTTTGCCACTGACTTCGGCTTTGATTCGTTCAACTGGAAGACCCAGTTCCTCTACAACAACCGCACCACGGACAACTTCTCGTGGCGCCAGTTCTTCCCGACAGTGCTGATCCCCGGCACCACCACCCGCGCTCAGCCGGTGCTGCCGTTCAAGTCTGCTTCCGAGACCGAAGTTGATTACTACTACTTCGCCAACAAGTTCGATGGCGGCTTCGGCAGCAGCACCTGGGGCTGGGAAGTCAATGCCAACTACAGCCACTCCAGTGGCAAGTACAGTAACCTTGGCATCCGCAACTCGATCAGCGGCGACATCGGCCGTCCGGGTACCGGCACTGCAGCTGCGAACTACTTCGACCCGGGCTATCTGAATGGCTCGAAGGTCGACGAGCTGGTCTCGATCCTCGGCGTCTGGGCCAAGGGCAAGACCACCTACGATCAGACCACGGTCAACGCCGTGTTCAGCGGTGAGCTGTTCGATCTTCCGGCCGGTGCCGTGGCTTCCGCCGTCGGTGTCGAGTACCGCAACTACAAGATCGACGACCAGCCGGGTGCCGATTTTGCCGACATCTGGGGTTCGACCACCGCCGGTCGCACCAAGGGCGACGAGAAGGTGAAGGAAGCGTTCGTCGAACTGGATGTGCCGGTCTTCAAGGGAGTTCCGGGCATCGAGTCGCTGTCGCTGAACGGCTCGGCCCGCGTCTTCAAGTACGACACGGTGTCCGGTTCGGACAAGGTGTGGAAGTTCGGTGTCAACTGGCAGATCATCCCGTCGCTGCGCCTGCGCGGCACCATCGGTACCTCCTACCGTGCACCGGGCCTGTATGAGCTGTACCTTGGCAATCAGACCGGCTTCCAGGCGCAGACCGCGATCGATCCCTGCATCCGCTGGGCTGAAGGCAACAACAGCAACGCTGCTGCCAACTGCGCCGCTGCCGGTATCCCGGGCGACTACACCGCCGCAGGCAACAGCAGCGCCACCGTCTTCACTCGTGGCGGCGCTGGCGGCGACCTGAAGCCGGAGACCTCGCGTGCACGCAGCATCGGCCTGGTGTTCACCCCGGAATTTGCTGACCTGAGCGTTGCGATCGACTACTTCGACTACGAAGTCAGCGACCAGATCACCGCGCTGAGTGCAGCGTCCATCCTGGAAGGCTGCTACGAGTCGACCACCTATCCGAACCGCTACTGCGACCTGATGCGTCGTAATCCGAATTCGGGTACCAACGCGAACATGATCACCGAGGTGTATGCGCAGTACCTGAACATCAACCGCCAGCGCACCCGCGGCTGGGATCTGACCCTGAACTGGGAACACGAGTTCAGCTTCGGCAAGTTCTCGCTGGACTCGCAGGTCACCTACACGGTTGAAGACACCGCCGAGCTGTTCGACAGCGCAGCGGCCAGCGGCCTGTCCTCGTCGGACCAGCTGGGTGATTTCGGTCGCCCGGACCTGGTCGGCAACCTGGGCCTGAGCCTGGAGCGTGGCGACTGGACCTACAACTGGATGACCCAGTACATCGCGTCGACCAAGGACCCGGACCTGCTGGAGACGTTCACCTATCAGGGCCGTCCGAATTCCTACCGCGACATCACCGCTGGCAGCCGCTGGTATCACACCGCCTCGGTGAGCTACGAGCAGGCCGATTGGCAGATTCTGGTGGGCGTCTCCAACGTGTTCGATGCCAAGCCGCCGCTGATCTCCAGCAGCGTCTACTCTTCGCGCTACGGCAACACCCACCCGTTCGCCACCCAGTACGACTACTACGGTCGCACCCCGTTCGTGCGCCTGAAGTACAAGTTCTGATCCACCGCTGACCGCAACACCCGACAGACCCGGCTTTTGCCGGGTCTGTCTTTTCCGGGCCACCAAGCGGCCCCCTTGCACCCAGCCGTGACCTTCGACACCCTTGCAGGTCTGGCCGGCGGCGTATCGTTCGGCCCACGGCCGTCCCACGGCCTTTCCCTGACTCACTCGGCCTGGAGGCCATCAAAGTGACCCGTACTCCCAAGATCGTGCTGCTGACCCTGGCCGTTTCGGCCGCGCTGGTCGGCTGCGGCAAGACTGAAACCCCGGCCAAGGACGCCACCGCCTCCACGCCGGCCGCGGCCGAAGCCACCAACTACACGCTGGACGAAAGCAAGCTGCCGGCCTACAACGCTTTCCAGCCCAGCGATCTGGATCCCACCAAGGACGCCTGCGGCGCCTTCGGCGACTATGTGAACAGCAAGTGGCTGGCCGCCAATGAAATTCCGGGCGACCGCACCAGCTGGGGTGCGTTCACCATCCTCGACGAGCGCTCGGTGGCCGTGCAGCACCAGCTGGCCGAACAGGTGGCGCAGGTCAAGAATCCGAACCACATCGAGAAAATCGTCGGCGACCTGTGGGCCACCGGCATGGACGAGGCCAAGATCAATGCCCAGGGCATTGAGCCGCTGAAGGCCGACCTGGCCGCCATCGACGGCCTGCAGGACAAGGCGGCCATCGCCGATTACCTGCGCACCAGCGCGGCCAGGGGCGACAACGTCCTGTTCGGCTTCGGTGCCGAAGCGGACTTCAAGAACTCGGCCGTGAACATGGCCTACGCCAGCCAGGGCGGCCTGGGCCTGCCGGACAGCACCTATTACACCGACGCCAAGAATGCCGACAAGCTGAAGGCCTACCAGGCGCACGTCGCCAAGGTGCTGGAGCTGTCCGGTGTCGCCGCTGCCGACGCCGCCAAGCAGGCCGAGGACGTGGTCAAGTTCGAGACCCGCCTGGCCAAGGCCTCCAAGTCGCGCGTGGAGCTGTCGCGCAACGTCGAGCTGTACTACAACCCGGTCACCCTGGCCGATGCCGACAAGCTGACCCCGAACTTCAGCTGGACCGAGTTCTTCAAATCGCAGGGCGTGGCCGCGCCGGAGAAGTTCTCGCTGGCCATGCCGGCCTTCCATGAGGAAGTGAGCAAGGCGCTGGGCGATACCGACCCGTCGGTGTGGCGCGCCTACCTGCGCTTCCACACCGTGGACAGCGCCTCGCCGTACCTGGCCGATGCCTTCGTGCAGGAAAACTACGAGTTCTACGGCAAGACCCTCAACGGCCAGAAGGAACAGAAGCCGCGCTGGAAGCGCGTGCTGAGCACCATCGAAAACGATGCGGGTGAAGCCTTCGGCCAGCTGTACGTGAAGGTTGCCTTCTCGCCGGAAGCCAAGGCGAAGATGGAAGAACTGGTGAAGAATCTGGCCGCCGCGCTGAAGGAGCGCATCCAGGGCTTGAGCTGGATGAGCGAGGAGACCAAGGCCAAGGCCATCGCCAAGTGGGAAACCTTCACCCCGAAGATCGGCTACCCGGACAAGTGGCGTGACTGGTCGGGCCTGCAGACCCAGCGCGACAGCTTCCTGGGCAACGTGCGCGCGGCCAACGAGTTCAACTACAAGTTCAACCTGTCCAAGATCGGCAAGCCGGTGGACAAGACCGAGTGGGGCATGACCCCGCAGACGGTCAATGCCTACTACAACCCGCTGCAGAACGAGATCGTGTTCCCGGCCGCCATCCTGCAGCCGCCGTTCTTCGACCCGAAGGCCGACGACGCATTGAACTACGGCGGCATCGGCGCGGTGATCGGCCACGAAATGACCCATGGTTACGACGACCAGGGCGCGCGCTTCGGGCCGACCGGCAACATGGAAGACTGGTGGACCGCCGCTGACAAGAAGAACTTCGAAGGCCTGACCGGCAAGCTGGTCAAGCAGTTCGACCAGTACAAGGTCGACGGCCAGGCGGTGAACGGCCACCTGACCCTGGGTGAGAACATCGCCGACCTGGGCGGCCTGGCTACCGCCTACGATGCCCTGCAGAAGGCCAGCGCCGGCAAGGAAGACCCGAAGGTGGACGGCTTCACCCGCGACCAGCGCTTCTTCTTCAACTGGGCCACCGTGTGGCGCACCAAGTACACCCCGGAGAACGCCAAGGTCCGCCTGGCGACCGACCCGCACGCCCCGGCACAGTTCCGCGCCATGGGTGCACCGTCGAACCTGCCGACCTTCGCGGCCGCGTTCCAGTGCAAGGCCGGTTCGCCGATGGCCCGCACCGGCGAGCAGCAGGTGGTGATCTGGTAAGTCCTGGCTGACGCTGTTGCAGACCTGCAAAGGCCCGGGAATTCCCGGGCCTTTGTTTTTCCGGGGTGTCTTTCATCCACGCATGGCGTGGATCTACTGATCCCGGCGCTCCCCGGTAGCTGCCGACCTTGGTCGGCGAATGCACCGCGACGCGTGCATCCCGCGCCCATGCCTGGCTTGCTATAGTGCGCGCGCCCTCAATCCATCACGGATTCGTTCCACATGCCCAACTTCCGTCCGCTTGCCATCGCCCTGGGCATCAGCCTGGCGACCCTGGTCCCGACTCACGATGCGTTCGCCGCCAAGAAGAAGGCCGCACGCGCTCCGGCCGTCAGCGCCCAGTGCAGCGACTTCTACGACGCCACCAATGCAGGCTGGCTGAAGGCCAACCCGGTGCCGCAGACCGGCGCCGTCACCGCGCTGGGACAGCTGGTTGACCGCAGCCGCCAGCAGCAGCGTGAACTGCTCGACGCCGCGATGAAGTCGCCGCAGGGCAATGTGCAGAAGCTGCTGGGCGACTTCTGGGCCAGTGGCCTGGACGAAGCCGCCGTGGAAGCAGACGGCTCCAATCCGATTGCGCCGCTGCTGACCCGCATCAACGCCATCAAGAAGGCCAAGGATGTGCCGGCCTCGATCGCCGCGCTGCACCAGGTCGGCATCCCGGTGGCCTTCAACTTCGGCCCGGACGTCGACCTGAAGGCGCTGGATCGTCACATCGGCTACTTCATGCAGGGCGGCATGGGCCTGCCGGATCCGGCGTTCTATACCCGCACCGACGCCGACACCGTGGCGCTGATGGGCCGCTACCGCAACTACGTCAAGCAGATCCTGGCGCTGACCGGTACCCCGGCCGCCAAGCTGGATGCCGAGTCGCAGGCGGTGATCGCGCTGGAAACCGAACTGGCACGCAATGCGCAGTCGCTGGCCGGCATCAACAACCCGTTCAACAACTACGCGCCCATCTCCACCAAGGAGCTCAACAGCCGCTACCGCAACCTGCAGCTGGATGCCTTCCTGAAGGCACAGGGCGTGGACGATGACCTGGTCTCGCTGGCCGACCCGGGCCTGTTCAAGCAGCTCGATGGCATGGTCACCAAGCTCAAGCCGGAGCAGTGGAAGGCGTACCTGCGCTGGCGCGTGGGCGACTCGATGGCGCCGTACCTGTCCAAGGCCTACCGCGACGCCGAGTTCGAATTCCGTGGCCGTGTGCTGCGTGGCCAGACCCTGCCGCCGCAGCGCTGGGAATCCGTGCTGGATGCAATCAATGTGGCCGCCGGCCCGATGGTCGGCCGCGAGTACGCCGCCCGCTACCTGTCGGCCGAAGATCGTCGCCAGGCCGCATGGATCGTCGACAAGGTGCGCGAAGTACAGATCGAGGCGGTAAAGAACAGCAGCTGGATGAGTGCCGAAGCCAAGACCGAAGCGCAGGCCAAGCTGGCTGCGCTGAAGATCGAGATCGGCACTCCACTGCGCGACCTGGACTACAGCGTGCAGCCGATGGGCCGCGGCTCGTTCGGTGGCAATATGCTGATCGCGTCGACCTGGCGCCATCGCGAGGAAATGAAGCGCATCGGCAAGGGCAACGCCGACCGTCGCTGGGACGTGCTGCCGCAGCAGCCGTCGCTGGCCTATGACCTGGCGCAGAACCGCCTGATCGTCACCGCCGCGATCCTGCAGGGCCCGGTGTTCAACGCCAAGGCCGACGCCGCCGACAAGTTCGGCAGCTTCGGTGGTCTGGTCGGCCATGAACTGACCCGTGCGATCGATGCCAAGGGCGCGCTGGTCGATGCCAAGGGTGAGCTGCGCAGCTGGTGGACTCCGGCCGACAAGACCGCCTGGACCCTGCTCGGCAATCGCGTGGCAGCGCAGTACAGCGCCTACGACTTCCCGGGCGTGAAGGGTGCCAAGGTCAACGGCACGCTCACCCAGGAAGAGAACCTGGCCGACATCGCCGGCCTGGAACTGGCCTGGGCCGCATACACCGCGCAGGAGCCGAAGGCCAAGCCGGCACAGCAGCAGGGCTTCTTCCGCGCCTGGTCGACGTTGTGGGCGCAGCAGCTGTCGCCGAACGAGGCCGCGCGCCGCCTGACCGCCGACATCCGCGCGCCGGGCCTGTGGCGCAGCAATGGCACGCTGGCCAACCTGCCGGCCTTCGGTGCCACCTTCAGCTGCAAGGCCGGCCAGCCGATGCAGCGCAGCGAAGCCGACCAGATCAAGGTCTGGCGCTGAGCCAGCCGTCACGCTGGGGATGCAGAGGGCGCCTTCGGGCGCCCTTTTTTTTGCGGATGCAGCACGATCCCGGGTTAACACCGCCCGTGCTATCGCTGCGCCTTCGTCCGCTGCGGAGCCCGACCATGGCACACAAGAACACGATCTGTATCTGGTACGACAACGGCGCGCTCGAGGCCGCCACCTTCTATGCCAACACCTTTTCCGACAGCGCGGTGACCGCTGTCCACCACGCCCCGGGCGACTACCCGGACGGCAAGGAGGGCAACATACTGACCGTTGAATTCACTGTCTGCGGTATTCCCTGCGTCGGCCTCAACGGCGGCACCGCGTTCAAGCACAGCGAAGCCTTCTCCTTCCAGATCCAGACCGAGGACCAGGCCGAGACTGACCGCTTGTGGGACGCCATCGTCAGCAACGGTGGCCAGGAGAGCCAGTGCGGCTGGTGCAAGGACCGCTGGGGCATTTCCTGGCAGATCAGCCCGCGCATGCTGATCGAAGCGGTGACCAGCCAGGACAAGGCACTGGCCAAGCGCGCCTTCAACGCAATGATGCCAATGAAGAAGATCGACATCGCCAGCATCGAAGCAGCGATCAAAAAAGGGGACGGAGGGGATTAAGTCGTTTTTCCCCATTGTCTGTGACCCAATGCGAATTGCGACTTAATTCCCTCCGTCCCCTTTTTCCGAGGTGCTGATGTCCTGGGATGCGATCATCATCGGTGGCGGCCACAACGGCCTGGTCTGCGCGGCCTATCTCGCACGCGCTGGCAAGAAGGTGCTGGTGCTGGAACGTCGTGGCGTTCTCGGCGGCGCGGCGGTCACCGAGGAATTCCACCCCGGGTTCCGCAACTCGGTGGCGTCCTACACGGTATCGCTGTTGCAACCGAAGGTGATCGACGACCTGCAACTGCATGCGCATGGGCTGCGCATTGTCGCGCGCCCGGTCAACAACTTCCTGCCATTGCCGGACGGCCGCTACCTGCTGTCCGCACCGGGCCGCACCCAGGTCGAGGTCGCGAAGTTCTCCGAGCGGGATGCACAGCGGCTACCCGAATACGAAGCGCGCCTGGAGATCTTCGCCGACGTGCTGCGCGCTTGGGCCCTGCGCGCGCCACCGGACCTGGGTGTAGCAGGCGGTTGGCGTGCGCTGCCCGCGCTCTGGCAGATGGGCCGCCTCGGCCGCGAACTGGCAACGCTGGATGCTTCGCTACGCCAGGAACTGCTGGACCTGTTCACGCTGTCGGCCGCCGAGTACCTGGACCGCTGGTTCGAAAGCGAGCCGATCAAGGCCCTGTTCGGCTTCGACGGCATCGTCGGCAACTACGCAAGCCCGTATACACCGGGCAGTGCCTACGTGCTGCTGCACCACGTATTCGGCCAGTGCAATGGCATGAAAGGTGCGTGGGGCCATGCGATCGGTGGCATGGGCGCGATCAGCCAGGCCATCGCCACTGCCGCGCGGGAGGCCGGGGCCGAGCTACGCGCGGATGCCGGTGTGCAACGCCTGCTGATCGAGCAGGGTCGTGTCGTGGGCGTGGCACTGGCCAACGGCGAAATCCTGCGCGCACGCGCGATGATCGCCAACGTCAATCCAAAGCTGCTGTACGAGCAGATGCTGGCACCGGAGCAGGTACCGGACGCAACGCGCGAACGCATGGCGAACTGGCGCTGCGGTTCCGGCACGTTCCGGATGAATGTCGCGCTGTCGCAGCTGCCGGACTTCCGGGCTCTGCCCGGTCCCGGCGATCACCTCAGCGCCGGCATCATCATGGCCCCAAGCCTGGATTACATGGACCGTGCCTGGCTGGATGCGCGTCGCAATGGCTGGTCACGCGAACCAATCGTGGAAATGCTCATTCCCAGCACGCTGGACGATTCGCTGGCGCCGCCGGGGAAGCACGTCGCCAGCCTGTTCTGCCAGCACGTGGCGCCCGTGCTGCCCGGTGGGCGTCACTGGGATGATCATCGTGAAACGGTGGCCGATCTGATGATCGCCACCGTTGAACGGTATGCGCCGGGTTTCGCTGGCAGCGTACTGGGCCGCCAGGTGCTGTCACCGCTGGATCTGGAGCGCACCTTCGGCTTGATCGGCGGCGACATCTTTCACGGAGCGCTCAGTGCCAACCAGTTGTTCTCGGCACGGCCGATGGTTGGCCAGGCTGGCTATCGTGGCGCCCTGCCCGGCCTGTATCTGTGCGGGTCGGGAACACATCCCGGGGGGGGCGTGACCGGTGCGCCGGGGCACAACGCGGCACAGGTAGTGCTGCAGGATCTCTAGAGCCGTGCCGACCAACGGTCGGCACCTACCGCGTCAGATGATCCTGGCCAAGGTGTGCCAACCGAGGTTGGCACCTACCCGCGTGAAGCGAGGCGCATCGCGCCTCACTTCACGCTGCGCAGATGGTTCGGGCGCTTCGGGGGGCCGGGCGGGCGGCGCTTGTTGAACGGCGATTGCCCGCGCCAGTAACGGATCAGCAACCAGCCAAACAGCATGCCGCCCAGGTGCGCGAAGTGGGCCACGCCTGGCTGCCAGCCGGTCATGCCCAGCACCAGTTCGCCCACACCGAACAGGATCACGAAGGTCCGTGCCTTCATCGGGATCGGCGGGAACAGCAGCATCACCCGCTGGTTCGGGAACAGCATGCCGTAGGCCAGCAGCAGGCCGAACACGCCGCCGGAGGCGCCCAGCACCGTGGCCGGATTCTCCAGCAGGGTACCGACCAGCAGCTGGCAGACACCGGCGCCAGCCACGCACACCAGGTAGTACAGCAGGAAGCGCTTCTCGCCCCAGGTCTGCTCCAGCGGCGCGCCGAACATGAAGACCGCCAGCATGTTGAAGAACAGGTGGCCGAAGCTGCCATGCAGGAAGCCATAGGTCAGCAGCTGCCACGGCTGGAAGTTGCCGCCCGGCGAGAACGCATCGAAGCCCTGCTGCAGCGGTTGCAGCATGAACGGCTCGAAGGTCTGCATGCCGAGCAGGAACGGCTGCTGCAGCAGGAACAGGATCGCGTTGGCGATCAGCAGGGCCTTGGTGACGGTAGGCAGTCGCGGGAACATGGGAGCACCGGCATGGAACGGCCTCCATCATAGCCGCAGCACCGTGTGTTGTTGGCGACCGGCAGGCGCAGCCTGTTCAGTCGCCAGCGGTGCTCAGCCCGGGCCCCACACGGCGGCATCCAGCGCCGCGGCCGGATCGGTGGCCGGCATCCGCACCCGGCCGTTCTCCACCACCACACCTTCGGCACGCAGCCGTTGTGACTGCTCGCGCCAACCAGCCGACCCTTCTTCCATGGCAATGCGCCCGTCCGAACGCAGCACGCGATGCCAGGGCAGGTCCGGGTCGTCGTTCTGGCCGAGGATGCGCGCGGTCAAGCGCGCACGCCCCGGCAGGCCGGCACGCATCGCCACCTGGCCATAGCCCATCACCTGCCCCGCCGGGATCGCGCGGATCACCGCCAGGATGCGCGCCCGCGCCTGCTCCGGCGTCAGCGCCGCAGGCGGGTCACCAGTAGTACACCGATCAGCACCAGCACGGTGCCGGCGATCTGTGCCGGCCCCATCGGTTCGTCGAGCAGCCATAGGCTCATCACGATGGTGGAAACAGGGCCCAGCATACCGACCTGCGCGGCCAGCGACGAACCCACGCGCTGCACCGCCAGCATGATCGCCAGCACGGGCAGTACCGTGCACACGGTGGCATTGACCAGCGACAGCCATTGCACCGGCGCCGGTGCCTGCCACAGCAACGGCAGCGGATGGGTCACCGCGAAATGCAGCAGCACCAGCACGCTGGCCACGCAGCTGGCGTAGGCGGTGAGGCGCACCGCACCGATGCGCGCGACCACCTGGCCACTGCCGAACAGGTACAGCGCGTAGCTGAGCGCACTGCCCAGTACCAGCAGGCTGCCGACGATGATCTGCCCGCCCTCGCGCTGAAGATCGTGGCCGAAGGCGAGCAGCACGCCCAGATAGCTCAGCACCAGCGCACCGATCTGCCAGCGGCCCGGGCGCTGCCGTGCCAGCAGCACGTTGATCAGCAGCACCAGGGTCGGGTTCAAGTAAAGAATCAGCCGCTCCAGGGTCACGCTGATGTACTGCAGGCCCTGGAAATCGAGCAGGCTGGACAGGTAGTAGCCGGTGAAGCCCAGCCACAGCACGCGGGCGCGGTCGGCCCAGGACAGCGGCTCTGCCCGGCGCGCAGCCCACAGTGCCATCAGCACGAACAGCGGCAGCGCCATCAGCATGCGCAGGGCGAGCAACGTGGTGGCATCGACGCCGTGGCGCAGGCCGAGCTTGACGATGATGGCCTTGCCGGAGGCGGCGATGGCGCCGATCGCGGCCAGGCCGATACCCCCCAGCGCGATGCGCGGGGAAGCGGTGGCGATACGGGAAGCGGGGCTGGACATCAGGACGACGGCGGGCCGCATAGGGCGGCCCGGAAACGCATTGGGGGGCGCCCAGTATCGCATGGGGGCGCCAGGTTCCCTGTAGAGCCGAGCCTGCGCTCGGCTGCACCATGTCTGCACGGAATGCAGCCGAGCATAGGCTCGGCTCTACAACTGCGGGCTCAGCGCATCAGCACCACTTCCTCGGCCGAGGTCGGGTGGATCGCCACGGTGTCGTCGAACTGGGCCTTGGTCGCCCCCATCTTCACCGCCACCGCGAAGCCCTGCAGGATCTCGTCGGCTGCTTCGCCCAGCAGATGGATGCCCACCACGCGTTCTTCCGGGCCGGCACAGACCATCTTGAACAGGCTGCGCTGGGTGCCGTTGGCCAGCGCCTGCAGCATCGGGCGAAAGCGGCTGTGGTAGATGCTCACCTGGTCGAAACGCCGGCGCGCTTCCTCCTCGCTCATGCCCACCGCGCCCAGCGGCGGATGCGAGAACACCACGCTGGCCACGTTCTCGTAATCCATCTTCGACTGCGGGCGGCCCCCGAACAGGCGATCCATCAGGCGCCGCGATGCAGCCACCGCCACCGGGGTCAGGCCAACCTTGCCTGCGATGTCACCTACCGCATGCACGTTCGGCACGCTGGTGGTCTGCCATTCGTCCACCTCCACCTGCTGGTGCTCACCGATGCCGATGCCCAGCGCTTCCAGGCCCAGGTCGCGACTGTTGCCGCGACGGCCGGTGGCGAAGAACACCGCATCGAACACGCTGTCGAGCGGGCCGTCATGACCGAACGCACGTACGCGTTCGCCATCGCGCTGCAGTTCGCGCAGGCGATAGCCGAAATGGATGCGCACGCCCTGCTGCTTCAGGTTCTCGGCCAGCTGATCGGTCAGCTCGTAATCGAAGCGATCCAGCAGCCGCTGGCCGCGCACCAGCAGGCTGACCTTGCTGCCCAGTGCCTGCAGCAGGCCGGCCAGCTCCACCGCAATGTAACCGCCACCGATGATCGCCACCTCGGCCGGTGCCGCGCGCAGATCGAAGAAATCATCGGAGACCAGGCCCAGTTCGGCACCGGGAATGTCCGGGCGCAGCGGGTGCGCGCCGGTGGCGATCAGGATGTGCTCGGCGCTGTAGCGCACGCCATCGCTGCAGGCCACGGTATGGGCATCGAGCAGATGACCACGCGCCGGAATGCGCACCACGCCGGTTTCGTCCAGGCGCTTGTGGTAGCTGGTGTGGATGTTGCTGATATAGGCCTGGCGATGGATCACCAGTTCCTTCCACGACAGCGCCGGGCGCGCTTCGACATCGAAGCCCATCGCACTGGCCAGGCCGATGCGCTCGTGCAGGTCGGCCGCCAGCCACATGGCTTTCTTCGGCACGCAGCCGACATTGACGCAGGTCCCGCCCAGTTCGCCAGGCTCCAGCATCGCCACGCGCTTGCCGTGCTGCGCGGCGCGGATCGCGCCAGCCAGGCCGGCGGAACCGCCGCCAAGGACGATCAGGTCGTAATCATAGGGTGCAGTGCTCATCGGAATCGCTCGGGTCGGTAAGGGGCAGGATCGATCGCCGGCGTGCGGCCGCAGACGAGATCGGCGATCAGCTGGCCGGTGCCGGCGCTCATGCTGATGCCGAGCATGCCATGCCCAGCTGCAAGCCAGACGTGAGGATGCGCGCCCTGCATCGATCAGCCCTGCCCGGCTCCACGCCGCATCGGTGGCCACTGGCGATAGGTCATTGCACGCCATAGCCATTCCACCGGACCAAAGCGGAAGCGCGCCAGCCACGCGTGCGAAACAGCCACCTGCGCTGCGAATACCAGCAGCGCGAACAGCAACTGCACGCTGCGCGGCATCCGCTCGAACCCGCCCAGGCCATAGTGGTAGAACAGCCAGGTACACAGCAACGACTGGGCCAGGTAGTGGGTCAATGCCATGCGCCCCACCGGCGCCAGCCATCCCAGCCGCGCGCGCCAACGCACGATCCACGCCAGGTAACCCAGGCACATCGGCAGCCCGCCGATCGTCACCAGTGCCATCGCTGCGGTCACCGGCAGGTCGTAGGCGCCCGGTGCCAGATACGGCTTCCAGGCAACGCCGAGCAGCGTGACCGCCAGGCCCAGCGGCAGCGCCACCCAACGCAACAGCACGTACAGCCGTGGGAAGCGCTCGGGTGATACCAGTGCACCGCTGCTGGCGAACCAGCTGCCGATCAGGAACATGCCCAGCACTTCCGGACCGGTAATCAGCAGCGCGCCCATCGACGATCCGAACTCGTGCAGGCGCTGTGCGGTGGCCTGCATCCAGCTGCCGTGCCCGTACACCAGGCGCTGCTGCGCGATGGCCTGCTGTGCTTCGGCAAGCATCTTCTGCATGTCTTCGGCCGAAGCCATCGACACCATCGCACCCACCAGCAACATCATCGCTACACCGCCGAGGTAGACGATCACGCCCATCCACGGCAGCCAGCTGCGCGGCGCCTCGCGGCAGGCCAGCAACGGCAACGAGACCAGTGCATACATCACCAGGATGTCGCCGGACCAGACCAGCAGTGCATGGCACAGGCCGATCAGCAGCAGGCCGGCGCTGCGGCGCAGGTAGAACGGGGTGAAGTCGCGCCCGGCCACCTCGGCGCGTTGCGCCATCACCGCAAAGCCGGCACCGAACAGCAGCGAGAACAGGGTGAAGAACTTGCCCTGCACGAACACATAGACGAAGGCGTCGGCCCAGTAATCGATGCCCCGCCAGTGCACGTCAATGCCGGTGAAGGCCAGGTCCAGCGGACCGCTGAAGGCCTCGATGTTCATCAGCAGGATGCCCAGCAGCGCGGCACCACGCAGCACGTCCAGCACGGCGATGCGTTCGCCGGAAGCCACCGGCTGCAGGGAAGGAGAGACAGCGTTCACGGGGCGTCCGTCAGGCAGGTCCGCCATTATGCCGCCGGCCCGCGCGCCATGGATGGCCGCGCCATGTTCCAGAAACGCAACGGCCCGCCGAAGCGGGCCGTCGCATCCATCACGATCGCGCTGCGATCAGTGCTGGTGACCACCGTCGCCGTGGACGTGGCCGTGGTCGAGCTCTTCCTTGCCGGCTTCGCGCACATCGACGATTTCCACGTCGAAGTGCAGGTCCTTGCCGGCCATCGGGTGGTTCAGGTCGACGTCCACGACGCTCATGCCGACCTTCTGCACGGTCACCGCACGCGGGCCGAAGTTGGTCTGCAGCACCACCTGCTGGCCCGGGGCCAGCTTGGTGTTGCCGAAGTGCTTCTTCGGCACGCGCTGGGACAGGCCCTCGCGGCGCTCGCCGTAGGCATCGGCCGCCTTGACGTCGACGCTGAAGGTCGCGCCGGCTTCCTTGTCCATCATGGCGTTTTCCAGGCCCGGGATGATGTTGCCATGGCCGATCAGGATCGCCAGCGGCTCGCCGCGGTCCTTGGACGATTCAATCGGCTCCTGGCCGACTTCGGAAACGGTGTAGTGGAAGCGGACAACGCGGTCTTTTTCGATCTTCATGCGCAACTCTGTCTGGATCTGCCGGAGGCAGGCGGGTTGGGGCGGGTTGTCGCCCGACGGGGACGCCGCCATCATGACGGCCATTCCAAGGTGGCGCATTATCCGGAGATCATGCACATCACGCCAGTTTCGTCCGGCCCGCGCCGGTTTCTCGCCCCGGCCCTGCTGCTGGCCCTGCCCGTGTTGATGACCGCCTGTGGCGGCGGCAAGGCCACCCGCCCGGCGCCGCCCCCGCCGACGGCGAACTGGCCGAAGACCGTGCCGGACAACCCCGAGGCCGCCAACTCGGTGCTGATGCGGGCCATCAGCCTGGTCGGCACGCCCTACCGCTATGGCGGCAACACCCCGGACTCGGGCTTCGACTGCAGCGGGCTGGTCGCCTATGTCTATCGCGAGATGCTGGACCTGCGGCTGCCGCGCACCTCGCGCGACCTGGCGGCGGTACAGGGCCCCAGGATCGATCCGCAACGCCTGGCCACCGGCGACCTGGTGTTCTTCGGCAGCCGCGGCAGCGTCACCCACGTGGGCATCTATGTAGGTGAAGGGCGTTTTGTGCACGCGCCGAGTACCGGCGGTACGGTTCGCCTGGACTCGCTCAGTGGCCCCTACTGGAAAGACCACTACACGGGCGCGAAACGTGTCCTTCGCTAAGCTGAACAGGCGATATGTCTAAAACTGTGACATACGTCACTATATAAATAACGATTTTATAACGGAATTTTTAACTTATCCGCGCTTTTACAGGGCATGATGCCCCATCGTTTTTTTCCTGTGACCGACGCGTGACGACTGACGACCTGAAAAGCGAAGGCCAGACTTCCGTATCTTCACGTAGTGCCCGCCCGCTGTTGCTTGGCCTGGCACTGTGCCTGACCAGCCTTCCGGCCTGGTCGCAGACTGCTCCAAACCGTTCCGATGTGACCCCGGCCCCGGTGGCCGAGAGCACCGCCCGACCGGCCGCCAAGGCCGAGGCTGCCGCTCCGCAGCGCAGCCGAGTCGATGCCGCCGCCAGTGCCACGCTGGCCGCCCTGCTGCCGCACCTGGCCGCCAACGACACCATTCCGCTGATGGATCGCTCGGCCGTGGTGGCCGGTGACCTCAGCCGCCTGCTCGCCAACTACGACACCAGCAGCGCCGCCAATGGCAGCGTCGTCGGCACCGCCGCCGACAACGGCAAGGTGCAGTCGCTGCTGCGCCGCGCGATGACCCTGCTGGGCACCCCGTACCGTTGGGGTGGCAGCAACCCGGACAGCGGTTTCGACTGCAGCGGCCTGGTCGGCTATGTGTTCCGTTCGGCGCTGGGCATCGAGTTGCCGCGCGTCTCGCGCGAGATGGCGCACGATGACAACGCCGAACTGATCAACGACCGCACCGCGCTGGCGGCGGGCGACCTGGTCTTCTTCGGCCGCAAGGGCCGCGTCGACCACGTCGGCATCTATGTCGGCGACGGCCGCTTCCTGCACGCCCCCAGCTCGGGCAAGGATGTGCGCGTGGACACCCTGCTCAGTGGCTACTGGGGCAACAAGTTCATGCAGGCCCGCCGGGTGGATCTCTGACCCCTGGCGCTACAGCGCCGCCTGATGCAAGAAGCCGCTGCCCTGCAGCGGCTTTTTTGTTGGGCCCGTAATGGTGGGTGGCTGCCGACCTTGGTCGCCACCGGCTCCATCCATACATGGTGTGGATCAAGCGGAGGCCGCCTTGGCCGACACCGCCTCGGCCATCCCCCAAAAAAAAGGCCCGCCGGTCAGGGCGGGCCTTTCAATTCAGCACACCACCTCAGGCGCGTGGTGGTGTCGGGTCGGGATCATCCACGCCCACATTGCTGGACGGGTTGTCGTACACCGCCTGGTCGAGCAACCCGGTCTCCTTGGCCACGATCACCGGTACCAGCATCTGGCCCGTCACGTTCGTCATCGTGCGCATCATGTCCAGGATGCGATCAATGGCATACAGGTAGCCGATGGTCTCCAGCGGCAGGTTGGCCGCACTCAGCACCACCGTGGCCATGATCACCGCAGTACCCGGCACGCCGGCGGTACCGAAGCTGCCCAGCACTGAGGCGATCAGCACCACCACGTACTGCTCCGGAGTCAGCGGCACACCGCTGTACTGCGCGATGAACACCGCGCACAGCGCCGGGTAGATCGCGCCGCAGCCGTCCATCTTGATGCTGGCGCCCAGCGGCACCGCAAACGAACCGTAATCCTTGTTCACGCCCAGGTTGTGGGTGATCGAACGCAATGCCACCGGCATCGCCGCGAAGCTGGAAGAGCTGACGAACGCAACCTGCATGCCCGGCGCCGCACCACGGAAGAACTTCAGCGGGTTCAGTCCGTGCGCCAGCAGCAGTGCGCTGTAGACCACCACGATGTGCAGGGCGCAGGCCACGTACAGCGCCAGCACGAAATGCCCCAGCGGCAGCAGCTTCTCGAACCCGTAGCTGCCGACCAGACCGGCGATCAGGCCAAAGGTGCCGATCGGGGTGACTTCCAGCACGAAGCGGGTCACCTGGATCATGATGTCGCTCATCTGGCCGACCAGCTTGCGCGCCTCGGTCACCTTCTCGCCGAGCTTGACGATGGCGAAGCCGACCAGGCCAGCGAAGAAGATGACCGGCAGGATCGAGCCACGGCCGGCGGCCAGCACGGTTTCGCCGGCCGCGTTGACCTTGGTGCCGATACCGGACAGCGCATAGAAGACATTGGCCGGTACCACGTCCAGCAGCACCTGCACCACGCTGGGCACTTCGCGCGGCACGTAATTGCTGGCCATCGTCAACTGCAGGCCACCGGCGCCGGGCTGCAGCACGGTGCCCACGCCCAGGCCGACGCACACCGCCAAAGCAGCAGTGATCACGAACCACAGGAAGGTGCGGCCACTGAGCGCGGCAACCGACTTCTGGCCGTGCAGCGACGAGATCGCATTGATCACCGCGAAGAACACCAGCGGCACGGCGATCATCTTGATCAGGGTGACGTACAGCTCGCCAAGCGGGCCGAACCACGTTTCCGCGGCCGGGCCGAGCGCCCAGCCTGCCAGCGCGCCGAGCACGAAGCCACCGACCACGCGCTGCCAGAATGGAATCCGCAGCCAGGCAGAGACCAGCTTCATAGGCAATCCAGAGGGAAGGAAGGGATGCTGGCACGATAGCCCATCAACGGCTGGGGAACGACCGCCCGACCGGCAAATCAGTGTGTCATCGGCGTGCCTTGCGAGGGCGGGCATAATGAACGTCCCGTTACAGTTTGTGAGATCCCAGCGTCCATGCGCCGTTCCGTCTCCCTGTTGGCCGCCTGCGCCACCACCCTGCTGCTGGGCGCCTGCGCCAGCACCACCCCCGCCTCTGCCCCGGCCGGCCTGAAGGTCGCCGTCGATCCCGTCGCCCACCCGGCCGGCGAAACCCCGCAGTGGTGGTACCGCAGCGGCGCTGCCCAGGCCGCCGCCAACGGCGCGATGTCCGGCAAGGCCAAGAACGTCATCCTGTTCCTCGGCGACGGCATGAGCCTGACCACCGTGGCCGCCTCGCGCATCTACGAGGGCCAGCGCAAGGGGGGCTCCGGTGAAGAGAACCTGCTGTCCTGGGAGCGCTTCCCGGCCACGGCGTTCAGCAAGACCTACAACACCGATTCGCAGACCCCGGATTCGGCCGGCACCATGACCGCCATCACCACCGGTGTGAAGACCCACATGGGTGCGATCGGCGTCAGCGCCGGCAGCCGCACCGACTGTGCCGACAGCCTGTCCAAGGGCCTGCTGACCTGGCTTCAGCTGGCCGACAGCGCCGGCCTGGCCACCGGCGTGGTGTCCACCGCGCGCCTGACCCATGCCACCCCGGCCGCGACCTACGCGCACTCGCCCGAGCGCAACTGGGAAAACGATACCGACCTGACTGAAGCGGCGAAGGCGGCCGGCTGCAAGGACATCGCCCAGCAGCTGCTGTCGACTTCGCGCTACGGGCGCGGCCCGCTGGTCGCCCTCGGCGGCGGGCGCGGGGAATTCACCACCGTGGAAGAGCGCGACCCGGAGTACGACGACAAGGTCGGCCAGCGACTGGATGGGCGCAGCCTGGTGCAGGAATGGCAGCAGGCCCATCCGCACGGCGCCTACGTGTGGAACAGCAAGCAGCTGGCCGCCGCCGCCAACGCACCGGCGATCCTCGGCCTGTTTGAACCGGACCACATGCGCTACGAGTACGAGCGCCCGCAGGATCCGGGCGGTGAGCCGAGCCTGGCCGAACTGACCGCGGCGGCGATCAAGAATCTGTCGAGGCACCCGGAAGGCTACGTGCTGATGATCGAAGGCGCACGCATCGATCACGCCAACCACAGCGGCAACGCCTACCGTGCACTGACCGAAACCGTGGCGCTGTCCGATGCGGTGCGCGTGGCCAGCGAGCTGACCTCGGCCGACGACACCCTGATCATCGTTACCGCCGACCACTCGCACACGCTGAACTTCGTCGGCTACCCGGCGCGCGGCAACCCGATCCTGGGCAAGGTGAAGGACAAGGGCGGCGAAGATGGCGCCGGCAAGCTGGACTACGCACTGGACGGCACCGGCCAGCCGTACACCACGCTGAGCTACGCCAATGGCCCGGGCCACACCGGCAGCAGCAACCAGCAGCCGGCCGGCCCGAAGCGCTATCCGCACAACCCGAGCAGCTTCGAACCGGCCAACGGCCGCCCGAACCTGCGCGAGGTCGACACCGAGCATCCGGACTACATGCAGGAAGCGCTGGTGCCGATGAAGTCCGAATCGCACGGTGGCGAGGACGTCGGCATCTGGGCACGCGGCCCGGGCAGCAAGGCGATCCGCGGCACGCTGGAACAGAACGCGATCTATCACATGATCGTGCAGGCCACCCCGGCCCTGCGCGAGCGCCTGTGCCAGGCCGGCACCTGCGATGACAAGGGCGTGCCGGTGCAGCTGCCGGCACCGACCGCGTTCGAGCGCAAGGCCGAGGCCAAGTGATCGCACGGCAGGCCCGCCCTGACGCTGCCAGCGGCTGCTTCGCGCGGTCGCTGGCCCTGCTTGGCGTGCTGGTCAGCGCCACTGCAGCGGCACAGGCTCCGGCATGCAGGCTGCTGACCGACGAACACGGGTTGTGGCCGCTGCCCAACTGCGAGGTGATCGATCACCGGCCGAAGATCAGTACCGAGACGTTGAAGGGCCTGAACTACGACGACCACGGTCTAGCGGTGGTGTACGCCGACCAGGGTTTCCACTACGTCGACCGCAAGGGCCGCAGCCTGCCGGTGCTGACCTGGGACAACGGCCCGGAAACGCCGCAGGAAGGCCTGCTGCGCGGCCGCGTCGGCAATCGCGTGAGCTACTTCGATCTGGAATTCCGCCAGGTGGTGCCGGGCACCTTCGATTTCGCCTGGCCGTTCCAGGATGGCGTGGCCGAGGTCTGCAACGGCTGCCGGCGTGGCATGCCGGATGCCGATGGCCACACGCCGATGGAAGGCGGAGAGCGGTTCCGCATCGACCGCTCGGGCCGCCGGGTGAAGTAGGGTTTCGGCAGGGCTGCGCCCTGCACCTGCAGACGCAACGGCAACGGCAACGGCCGGAAGCAACAGCAACAGCGTGCATCCCGTGGGATGGCGGGGCACTGTGGGTGTGCGGGGACGGCGCGAGTACGTCCATGTAGCCTTGGTCGCCGCATCCATGCGGCTCACACCCCGCAAACCCACAGTGCCCAGCCTTCGACAGTTTTCCGGCGGCTGTTGGTAGGTGTCGACCTTGGTCGACACATCTGTCAGATATCGAATGAGTCATCCACGCATGGCGTGGATCTCTGTGTCCACCAAGGTCGACACCTACCAAAGCGGTGCAAGACGCCGTTCCGACAGATCGCGGCAATCTGTCGAAGGCGGGGTGGGTCCGGTTGCGGGGGCGTGAGCCGCATGGGCCCGAGGCATGCCTCGGGCGGGTTGGGCAGGACGCCCAACCCCGGTCTTGCCGTGTGCGCAGGACTGCGCACACGTGCAAGCGGCGACCGAGCTTACATGGGTGAGGGGGCTTTGCTTGCGAAGCACTGCTTCGCAAGCGCCCGAACGCACAGCCGCCAGCGGCTGGGCCGGGCCCCGGAGGGGGACTTGCAGCGTCCCCCGCAACCGGACCCACCCCGCCATCCCTCAGCAGACCAGCTGTTGCTGTTGCTCTGGCTCGTAGCAGGTGCAGGGCGCAGCCCTGCCAAGCAAACCCCACCCTATACTTGCCGCCGTGACTGCCTTCCCTGCCCTCGTTCCGCTGGATGCGCCGCTGCTGGTGGGTTACAGCGGCGGTGTCGACTCGACCGTGCTGCTGCACTGGCTGTGGCGCTGCGCACAGGCCTCCGGCACGGCGCTGCGTGCGGTGCACGTACACCATGGCCTGCAGGCCGATGCGGACGCCTGGGTGCTGCATTGCCAGCAGCAATGCGCGGCACTGGGCATTGAACTGGCCGTGCATCACGTGCAGGTCGACAAGCGCGCGGGCCTCGGCCTTGAAGGCGCGGCGCGGCAGGCACGACGTGCAGCGTTCGCCGCCGAACTGCGCGACGGCGAAACACTGGCACTGGCGCAGCACCAGGACGATCAGGCCGAGACCTTCCTGCTGCGGGCCCTGCGCGGATCCGGCGTCGACGGCCTTGCAGCGATGTCTGCACACAGCCATCTTGGCGAACATCCCCTGTGGCGACCACTGCTGTCGACGTCGCGCGACGCGCTGCTCCACTACGCCCGGCAGCACGCGCTTCAATGGATTGAAGACCCCAGCAACGCGGAAGACCACGCCGATCGCAACTTCCTGCGCCTGCAGGTGTTGCCGTTGCTGCGCCAGCGCTGGCCGCACGCGGCGTCGGCATTGGCCGGCAGCGCGACGCATTGCCGGCAGACCCGCGAACTGCTGGACGAGGAAGACGCCGAGCTGATCGCGCATCTGGAAGTGGCACCGCGCGTGCTGTCATTGGAACTTCTGCGCCAAGTGTCGCCGGGCCGCGCCGCACGCGTGCTGCGCGCCTGGGTGCTGGGCCATGCTGCAGCACCGTTGCCGGCCACGGTGCTGAAACAGGCGCTGGACGAACTGCTGCCGGCCGGCAACGATCGCCAGGCCCGTGTGCGCTGGCACGATCACGCGATCCAGCAATGGCGCGACCACGCCTACCTGCTGCCAGCCCGGCTACCTGCGCTCCCCCCCGCGTGGCAGGCCGAATGGGACGGACGCGCGCCATTGGCGCTGCCCGATGGCGGACAACTGCGCCTGCAGGGCGCCCCGGCCTTCGAACGCCCATTGCAGGTACGTGCGCGCGCGGGCGGTGAGCGCATCCTGCTACCCGGTCGCCAGCATTCGCACGCGCTGAAGGACTGCCTGCAACGTGAGCGTCTTGCCCCGTGGCGCCGCGCGCAGCTGCCGTTGATCTTCGATGGCCCGCAGTTGCTCGCCGCCGCCGACGTGGTCATCGCCGCGCCCCTGCAGGCCTGGTTGCAGGCGAACGGGGCACAGCTGCGTTGGCGTCCCGGCGGCTGGTGAATTGACCCCCGCGCGCAGCCCGTCCACACTTGCCGCATGGCCAAGAAGTCCCCCGAAAACGCCTCCCCGGTCGCCCAGTTCGAGCAGTCGCTTGAATCGCTGGAACAGCTGGTGGAGCAGATGGAAACCGGCGAGCTGAGCCTGGAAGCCTCGCTCAGTGCTTACGAACGTGGCGTCGGTATGTATCGCCAGTGCCAGCAGGCGCTGGAACAGGCCGAACTGCGCGTGCGCCTGCTCAGCGATCCGGCGCAGCCGGAAGCATCCGAGCCGTTCGATCCGCCCAGCCATGACGGCTGAAGCCCTGTTCGCGCGCTGGCGCGACCGCATCGAGAGCCAGCTCGACGCCGCCCTGCCCTCGCCCGCCGAGGCCCCGCAACGCCTGCACCAGGCGATGCGCTACTCGGTGCTGGGTGGCGGCAAGCGCATGCGGCCGCTGCTGGTGTACGCCAGTGGCCACCTGTTCGGCGCGCAACTGGAGCACCTGGACGCGGCCGCGATGTCCGTCGAGCTCATCCACGCCTATTCGCTGGTGCATGACGACCTGCCGGCGATGGACGACGATGCCCTGCGCCGCGGCAAGCCGACCACCCACATCGCCTTCGACGAAGCTACCGCCATCCTCGCCGGTGACGCCCTGCAGACCCGCGCCTTTGGCCTGCTGGCCGATGCGCCGCTGACGGCCACGCTGCGCGTGGCCTGCCTGCAGACCCTGGCCCACGCGTCCGGTGCCTCCGGCATGTGCGGCGGCCAGGCGCTGGACATCGATGCCACCGGCCAGCAACAGACCCTGGCGGCACTGACCCGCATGCATGCACTGAAGACCGGCGCACTGATCCGCGCGGCGGTGCGCATGGGTGCGCTGTGCGGCCAGGCCCACGAACCGCAGCTGGCCCAGCTCGACAGTTTCGCCGATGCACTCGGCCTGGCCTTCCAGGTCCGCGATGACATCCTGGATGTGGAAGCCAGTTCTGAACAACTGGGCAAGACCGCCGGCAAGGACCAGGCACAGGAAAAGAGCACCTTCCCGGCGCTGCTGGGCATGGACGGCGCCAAAGCACAGCTGCGCGAACTGGCAGCGCGCATGCAGGCAACCCTGGCCGGCCATGGCGAGGAAGCCGATCCGCTGCGCGCGCTGGCAACGCTGGCGGTGGAGCGCAATCACTGATTGCTGGCGGCGACGCTGCGGCACTGCGCTCACCGCGCTTGGCCCGGCACGAGCGCCAAACAACAACGCCCGGCAATGCCGGGCGTTGCATGTATCCGCGTGCGGACGAACTTACTTGATCAGGCGCAGCGCGAACGGGTAGCGGTACGCCTCGCCGTTGTTGGCCTTGACGGCGGCAATGATGCAGAACACCAGGCTGACCAGACCAACGATCGGCATCAGGATCGCGCCGATGACGACGATGGTCAGGATCATGCAGATGACCATGGCGATGGCCACGGTGATCTGGAAGTTCAGCGCTTCCTTGGCCTGGTCGGTCACAAAGGCCTTGCCCGCATCATCCTTGTTGATCAACCAGATGATCAGCGCGCCGATGAAGCCGGTGAAGATGCCCAGCAGGTGCGCAGCCAGCGCCATCGTGCGCTGGTCGGCCGGGGCCTCGGTGGTCGCCGGCGGCGGCGGGACGTTATCGAATTCGCTCACGACAAAACTCCTTTTCATTGGGTGGTCTTGACCCACCAGCACCAAGCTGGCTGCGTCAGGCGGGCATAGCTTACGCCATCGACGCCATCAATCATTACCGGCAATGGTCATCCGCCCCACCAGGATCGAGCCGGTGCGGATGTGCGAGCGCGGGTCAACATCACTGCCCACCGCTTCGATGCTGCTGAACATCTCGCGCAGGTTGCCGGCGATGGTGATGCCATCCACCGGATACTGGATCTCGCCATTCTCGACCCGGAAGCCACCGGCGCCCCGCGAATAGTCGCCGGTCACCCCGTTGACGCCCTGCCCCATCAGCTCGGTCACCAGCAGGCCATTGCCCATCTGCCGGGCGATGTCCTGCAGCGCGCCAGCATTGGCGGCCAACTGCAGGTTGTGCACGCCACCGGCATTGGCGGTGGTCTGCAGGCCCAGCTTGCGTGCCGAGTAGCTGCCCAGCACGTAGCGCTGCAGGACGCCGTCACGGACCAGCGCCGAAGCTCGGGTGGCCACGCCATCGCCATCGAAGGCGGCCGAACGCAGGCCACGGCGCAGGTGAGGCAGTTCCTCGATCTGCATCCAGCCGGGGAACAACTGCAGGCCGACGCTGTCCAGCAGGAAGCTGGCCTGGCGGTACAGGGCACCGCCGGACACCGCCGACAACAGGTGGCCGACCAGGCTGCGCGCCACTTCCGGGGCGAACAACACCGGCATGCTGCCGGTGGCCATCGAGCGAGGCTGCAGGCGGGCGACGGTGCGCTCGGCAGCACGACGACCGACCAGGCCCACCTCCTCCAGATCCTCGCGGGCCAGCGCACTGGTGTACCAGCCATCGCGCTGCATGCCATCGCCCTGGCCGGCAATCAGCGCACAGCCCACCGAATGATGGGTGCCGCGCTCACGGCCGATGAAACCATGCGAATTGGCATAGACCGACAGGCTCTGCATGCTTGACACCGAAGCGCCGTCGGAATTGCGGATCTGCGCATCGGCCTCGCGGCCTGCGTTCTCACAGGCCAGGGCCAGGTCCACCGCCTCGTCGGCCTGCAGCGCCCACGGGTGCCAGGCATCCAGATCCGGGAAGTCGGTGGCCATCAACGCGGCCTCGGCCAAGCCGGCAGCCGGGTCATCTTCGGTATGCCGGGCGATCGCACAGGCCTGTTCGACCGTGGCGGCAAGGCTGGCCTCGTTCAGGTCGCCAGTGCTGGCACTGCCCTTGCGTTGCCCGAAATAGACGGTGACGGCGATACCGCGGTCACGGGTGGACTGCACGGTCTCAACCTCGCCAAGGCGGACATTGACCTCCAGGCCACGATCCTCGCTGCAGCTGACCTCGGCCTGGCTGGCGCCCAGCGCGCGGGCACGGTCGAGCAGCTGCTGGGAGAGGTCGGCCAGCCGTTCCAGCCGGGCCGCGCTGTCGTCGCCGACGGCCACTTCAGGGGCGATCACGTTCAATGCTTTATCCTGTACGGGTTGGGCCCGGCATCACGCCGGGCGACTTTTTTGAAATCAGGTATGGACGATGCGCGGACGCGACGAAGAAACCGGTGAATTCCACGACAAGAGCCGCAGCCAGAACCGGCGCGACGCGCTCGACGTCCTGGCCCTGGGCGAGAAGCTGGTGTCGTTGACCCCGGCCCAGCTGGCGCGCCTGCCGATCCCGGAAGACCTGCTGCCGCATATCGCCGAGTGCAAGCGCATCACCGCCCACATCGCCCACAAGCGCCAGCTGGCGTTCCTGGCCAAGCACATGCGGCGCGAAGAAGAGGCCACGCTGGATGCGATCCGCGACGCGCTGGACGCCAACAGCGAGACCGGCCGCCGCGAAGTGGCAATGATGCATCGCGTTGAGGACTGGCGCGACCGCCTGCTGGCCGAGGGTGACAAGGCACTGGCGGCCCTTCTCGACGATTATCCGCAGGCCGATCGCCAGCAGCTGCGCACGCTGGTGCGCAACGCGCAGGCCGAAAAGGCCAGGAACAAGCCGCCGCGCGCCTACCGTGAGATTTTCCAGGTGCTGCGCGGCCTGATGCTGCCGGCCGCGCTGGGCCTGAAGACGGCGGGCGACGAAGACGCCGGCCACGTCGAGACCGACGAAGCCGACGAGGACTGAGTCCGCGCCGGTCGGGGCGGTGGCGCTGGCCATCGCCCGGCTCAGGCCTGGGTACCGCCGACGGTGATGCCCTCGATCAGCAGCGAGGGCTGGCCGACACCCACGGGCACGCTCTGCCCGTCCTTGCCGCAGACGCCCACGCCCTCGTCCAAGGCCAGGTCATTGCCGACCATGCGCACCTTCTGCATGGTTTCCGGACCGTTCCCGATCAGGGTCGCGCCCTTCACCGGCGTGGTGACGCGGCCATCCTCGATCAGGTAGGCCTCGGTCGCCGAGAACACGTACTTGCCGCTGGTGATGTCGACCTGGCCGCCGCCGAAGTTGACCGCGTACAGGCCCTTCTTCACCGAACGGATCATCTCCTGCGGGTCGTGCTGGCCGGCACGCATGTAGGTGTTGGTCATGCGCGGCATGGTCATGTGCGCGAATGATTCGCGGCGGCCATTGCCGGTAGGCGCCACGCCCATCAGGCGCGCATTGAGGCTGTCCTGCATGTAGCCGACCAGGATGCCGTCCTCGATCAGCGTGGTGCACTGGCTGGGATGGCCCTCGTCATCGATGTTCAACGAACCGCGGCGTCCGTCCAGCGTGCCGTCATCGACGATGGTCACGCCCGGGGCGGCAACGCGCTCACCGATGCGGCCCGCGTAGACGCTGGTGCCCTTGCGGTTGAAGTCGCCTTCCAACCCGTGGCCAACCGCTTCATGCAGCAGCACGCCCGGCCAGCCCGGACCGAGCACCACCGGCATCACCCCGGCCGGAGCCGGAACGGCGTCCAGGTTCACCAGCGCCTGGCGCAGCGCCTCGCGGGCGAAGGCCTCGGGGCGCCCGTCCGCAAACAGTTCTTCATACCCGTAGCGGCCACCGCCGCCTGCATAGCCGGACTCGCGGCGACCGTGGTGCTCGACGATCACCTGTACGTTCAGGCGCACCAGCGGCCGCACATCAGCACCCAGCACACCGTCGCTGCGTGCGATCAGCACCGTGTCGACGCCGCCGGACAGGCTCACCATCACCTGCTTCACGCGCGGGTCGGCGGCACGCAGGTAGCCATCCAGGCGCTTGAGCACCTCGACCTTGGCCTCGTTGCCGATACCATCGATCGGGTCCAGCGCCGGGTACAGCGCGCGCGCGTTGCCACGCAGCAGCGATCGCCCGGATTGGGCACCGCCTTCGCGTGAGATCGCACGTGCCGACTGCGCCGCCGCCAGCAGCGCGTCGGCGTGGATGTCATCGGAATAGGCGAAGCCGGTCTTTTCGCCGGAAATTGCCCGCACGCCCACGCCCTGTTCGATGGAATGGGCGCCATCCTTGACGATGCCGTCTTCCACGCTCCAGCTCTCGCGGCGGGCATGCTGGAAGTAAAGATCACCGAAGTCCACACCGGGGCCAAGCAACTGGCCGAAGGTGCGCTCCAGGCCAGCGGTATCCAGGCCGCCGGGGCGCAGCAGGCGGTCTTGGGCAAGCGTCAGGGCGATGTCAGTCATGGTTCTCGATCTGGGGATGCGGGGGCGCTCAGGCAAGCCCCGTGAACAGGAAGGCCGCGCTCACTGCGGGCGCGGCAGGCCGGTGACGGTCGGTGGAATGGCCGGCGCCGGTGCCGGCGCGGGTGGTGGAGCCTTGTCGCGGCTGCGTTCGATCACTTCCACCTTGGGCTCCTTCCATGGACCGGTCACCTTGTAGGTACGGGCGCCAATCTCGCCCAACGGCTTGGACAATACCGCATTGGTGGCCGCGCCCAACGCCGCTCCCACCGGGCCACCGGCCACTGCCCCCACCACGGTCAGCAGATTGCCGGCACGCGGGTTGACGTCGATGGTCTGGTCGAACTGCTGGTTGCGCAGGTCGGCCTGGCCGCGGATGGTGATGTTGGCTGCCGGGCCTTCGATCAGCACCTTGTCGGTGCGCGCCATGCCCTGGCCGAACTGCATGCTGCCGTCGATCTGGTTGAACGCGAAGCCCTTGGAGAAGAAGTCGCGGAAGTCGAACATCAGGCGCCGCGGCAGCTGGGTCACGCTGAGCAGGCCCAGCACGCGGCCAGCACCCGGCTCCAGCTCCAGCAGCTGGCCGTTGCGTGCGTGCAGGTCCAGGCGGCCCTGCAGGTTGCCCAGCTGGAAGTCCGACGGCCCCCCGCTCCAGGTGGCCTGCAGCTGGGCCTGGCCGGAGCCACCACGCAGCTGGCCGCCGTAGTCCAGGTTCTGCATCAGTCCGCCCAGATCCTCGCTGCGCACCTGGGCGGTCAGCTCGGTGCGGGCTCCGCCGGCACGGCCCAGCCAGCGACCGCTGATGTCGATCTCCTGGTCCGGCGCGCGGAAGCGCAGCTCGTCCACGTTCAGGCCATTGGCCAACGGTCGTGTGCGCAGCACCGCCTGGCCCAGCACCACCTTGCCGAACTTGAGGTCGGCGATGTCCAGCGCGAACGGCGGCAGCTTGGCCGGGTCCATATCGTTGGCGCCGGCCTGGACCCGGGCGGGTGCGGCCGGTGCATCCGGAGCTGCCGGCAGCGATTGCCAGTGCACACGGTCGAGCTGGCCGCTGATGGTGCCGCCGTCAGCATTGGGGACAGTCAGGCGCCCGGCCAGCGACGGGCCCGCCAGGCGCACGTCCAGCGCCTGCGCGCCCGGATGCAGCTGCAACCGGGTCTGCTCGAAAACGCCACCGATCAGCTTCAATTGACCGACCTGCACGTCCACCGCACGCAGCGGCATCGTGTTGTCATCGCTGCCGCCCCGCGCCAGGCCGATCCACTCCAATGCGTCCAAGGTCGGGCTGCGGCCGTTGACGGTCAATCCGCTGGGCGGCGGCTCGCGATCGACATGGTCGCTGCCCAGCGTCACCTGCACGCCGGTCTGGTTGTTGTGGCTGCGCGCGGCCAGCGCCAGGCGCTGGCCGGACGCCACATCGATGCGGCCGGCACCCATCGGCAGCTGTGCGGCTACGGTGGTCGCCAGCGGCTCGGCAGCCGGTTTGTCCAGCGGCGCCGGCAGATCCAGCCGGGTGCCGACCAGATCGGAGCTCAAGCGCAGCTCGCTGGGCGGCGCAGGAGCACCTGGCGCCACCTTGGGAAGGTTGACCGCGATGGTCCACGGCGAGGTCCCGGTGATGTAGGGCTTGAGCCAGGCCATCTCCGGTGCGCGGTCGATCAGCACGCCGGCGTCAAGCGTGGCCGACAGCTTCGATTCGAAGGCCAGTCTGCTGTCGTGCACGTAGCCACCAGCACGCAGGCTCAGGCGGCCGTCCTGGCCGAGGTGGCGCACCGACAGTTCCTCGGCATCGAAACCGCCATTGCTGTAGCGCGCCTGCCCGTGCATGTTGTCGAAGGCGAGCTGGAAACGCTTGTCGACCAGCTTCACGCCGGCCAGGTCAACCGTCCCCTGCAGATGGCCACCGCCTTCATCGTGGTGCAGCGGTTGCAGCAGATCGAAGGTCACATGCGCCGGGCCCGCTGCGGTGAGGTTGTCCAGGGTATCGCCATAGTCCTTGTGCAGCGGGCTCTGCCGCAGCATGGCCAGCAGTCTGCCGGCCTCGCTCTGTGCATCGGCGCGCACGTACAGCGGCTGCTGCCCGAAATCCTGGATGCCCGCCTCGAACTTCTGCACCGCCACGCCGGCCAGGTCGCCGCGCCCATGCATGTCGAAGCCGGGGCCGATGAAGGCGATATCGGCATCGACCTGGCTCATCAGCGGCCAATCATGCTGGAAGCGGATGTCGCCATTGGTGATGTGGCCGGTGGCCTCGAAGCGGCCATCGTTGTTGTCGAACGGCCAGTCGTCCAGGTCACCGGTGACCAGGCCGACGCCGCCACGTACCTGGCCGCCGGCCAGTGCCATGTCCAGCCAGTCGGTGGCGCCCTTGCTCATCTTGGAGTGGATCCAGAAGCGCTTGGCCGCCGTCATCGGCACGTCGTCCAGCTTGGCGGCCAGCTGCAGCCACGGCCGCGTACCGTCGCCCTGGAACCACACACCGCCGCGCACGTCGGCCGCATAGTCGGTACCTTCCACACGCATCGCCGGCGTCCCGATCCGCCAACCACCGCCCTCGTCGCGCCAGCCCACGATCTGCCCGGCCAGCTGCAGGTCGTGGCGCACGCCGAAGCCGGTGGGCCAGTCGAACTGCAGCTGCCGTTGCGGCTGCAGCTGCAGGCTGAAGCCGTTGGCATCGCCTTCGAAACGCCCGCCAAGGCCGCGCAGCCCCGGTGAATTGCCGACGCTTGCAAAGCCCAGCGACTGCAGTTCACCCTGCGCCCACAATGGGCCATCGCGTTCGCCGGCCAGCTGCAACGCGCGCACGTCCAGCTGCGGCCTGGACAGGAACAGCCAGCGACGCAGGCCCGGCTCAAGGCGATCGCTCAGGGCCAGCGCACGCAGCGCGATGCCGGCCTGCACTTCACCGGAACGCACCCGCAGCTGTTTGCCGACCTGCAGCTGCAGGCCATCGAGGCGCTGCTCGCCGTCTTCATTCTTCAGCCGCAGCCGCGGTACCTGCAGCGCCCAGCCCTCGGCCTGGCGCTGCCAGCGCAGGCGGGCCTGCAGTCGCTGCAGCTGCAGCTGCGGCGCCGCCATGCCGGGTATCGGTGCGCCATCGATGCGCACGTCGCGCAGGTCCGAATCCGTGGTCACCGCCACCGGCACGAAATCGCGCAGGGTCAACCACAGGTTGAGTTCGCCCTTGCCCTCGCGCAGGCGCACACCGCCGGCCGCCAACAGCGGAGACCAGGCATGGAAATCGACCGGATCGGCGCCCAGCCAGGCCTCGCCGTTGCCACGCGTGCGGTCCACATCCAGCACCGCAGTCAATGGCAGCGCTTCGGCCTGGGCCCAGGCGCGCACGCCCACGCGCAGGCGATCGCCATTGACCCGCAGGCGCAGGTCGATGCGCGGCAGCGTGGTGTCGATGCCCAACGTCGGCGAGTGCACGCCCAGGCGCCCCCCGATCACCTGCAGCTCGCCCAGCCGGCGCAGCGCATCCAGCGGATCTCCACCGTCGGCGGACTGTGGCAGCCCACGCACCGACCAGCGACCGCTTGCATCCTGCTGCAGATCCAGCGCCAGCCCACGCAGGCGCAACTCGGTCAGCGAACGGCCAGGCAACAGGCCGCTGTACATCGATACCAGCACCTCGGCCTCGCCAATGGCCAGGCCGCGGCCCGCGCCGATATGCAGGCCTTTGAGCTGCAGCAACGGGCCACGACGGGTCCAGGCCGTCTGCAGCTGGTCGAAACGCACCGGCTGGCCGGCACGTTCGCTCAGCCAGGCCGCAATCCTGTCGGGGTGGCGCTCGGCCAGCGGCAGCAGCTGGCTGAGGGTGCCCACCAGCAGTGCCAGCCCGACCAGGCCCACCGCGCAGGCGGCAATGAGATGACGGCGGATCCTTCGCAGTCGCAGGCGCGGCGGCGCGCTCATCGGCCACCGCCGGCCTGCAGCCGGCGAGGATCAGAGCAGAACGACATCGAACTGCTCCTGCAGGTATTGCTCGTCCGCCTGGAAGCGGATGCTCTTGCCGAGGAATTCCTCCAGCTCGGCCACCGCCGCCGATTCCTCGTCGGTGATGCGCGCGACCACCTTGGTCGAGGCGATCACCAGCAGGCGCGCGGCGTCGAACTGGCGCACCGCGCGGGTGATCTCGCGGAAGATCTCGTAGGTCACCGTCTCGGTGGTCTTGATGCTGCCGCGGCCGCTGCACTGCGGGCAGGTTTCCGACAGCTGGCGCTCCAGGCTTTCCACCGTGCGCTTGCGGGTCATCTCCACCAGGCCCAGCGGCGAGAAGTCATAGACTGTTGTCTTGGCATGGTCGCGCGCAAGCGCCTTTTCCAGCGTGCGCAGCACCTGGCGGCGGTGCTCGGCATCATCCATGTCGATGAAGTCGATGATGATGATGCCGCCCAGGTTGCGCAGCCGCAGCTGCCGCGCCACCGCCTGCGCAGCCTCCAGGTTGGTGCGGAACACCGTTTCTTCCAGGTTGCGCTGGCCGAGGAACGAACCGGTATTGACGTCGATGGTGGTCATCGCCTCGGTCTGGTCGATCACCAGGTAGCCACCGGATTTCAACGGCACCTGCTTGTCCAGCGCGCGGCCGATCTCGTCCTCCACCCCGAACATGTCGAAGATCGGGCGATCGCCGGAATACAGCTCCAGCTTCTCGGCCAGCACCGGCATGTACTTGGCGACGAAGGCCTGCAGCTGGCCGAAGGTCTCCTTCGAGTCCACCTTCACCTTGTCCACGTCCTTGCGGATCAGGTCGCGCACCGAACGCAGCGGCAGGCTCAGGTCTTCATAGATGATGCTGCACGAGGGCGCTTCGCGGCCACGGCGCTCGACCACGTTCCACACGCGCGACAGGTAGGCGATGTCCTCGGCGATGGCCTCGGCCGGCTGGCCTTCGGCGTTGGTGCGCACGATGTAGCCGTAGCCGCCGTGCTGCGCCGACAGCTCGGTCACCAGCGCCTTCAGGCGGGCGCGCTCGGCTTCGTCCTCGATGCGCGCCGACACGCCCACCACCTTGGACTGCGGCAGCAGCACCATGTAGCGCGAGGGAATGCTGATCTGCGTGGTCAGGCGTGCGCCCTTGGTGCCGATCGGGTCCTTCACCACCTGCACGACGATGTCCTGGCCGTCACGCAGCAGCTCGACAATCGGCACGCTGGCCGGCGGCGGCAGGGTGGTGTTCTCGGTATCGGCACTGGCCACCGGCGCCGGCCGCACCACGTCATTGGCGTGCAGGAACGCGGCGCGCTCCAGCCCGACTTCGACGAAGGCGGCCTGCATGCCGGGCATGACCCGCTGCACCTTGCCCTTGTAGATGTTGCCGACCACACCCCGGCGCCAGCCACGCTCGATGTGCAGTTCCTGCAGCATGCCATTTTCGATCACCGCGACCCGGGTCTCGCGCGGGGTCACGTTGACCAGGATTTCCTCAGACATCTGCAGCCTCCCTGGCGGCATCGGCGGTGGGGGCCGGCACGCCGCAGCGCGCCAGCAAACGATCGGTGTGCAGCAACGGCAGCCCCATGACGCCGGAGTAGCTGCCGGACAGGTGCTCGATCCAGCGCTCGGCCCCGCCCTGGATGGCGTAGGCACCGGCTTTGTCCAGCGGTTCGCCGGTGGCGACATAGGCGGCGATGTCGGCAGCGTCGATCGGGGCGAAGGTCACTTCGGAAATGACCAGTTCGCTGTCCAGCCCGTCCGCGCCGACCACCACTACGGCCGTCATCACCTGGTGGGTACGCCCGGCAAGACGCGCCAGCATCCCCCGGGCATCGGCAGCGTCGGCGGGCTTTCCAAACACCTCGCCATGCAGCACCACCTCGGTGTCCGAACCAAGCACCCGCGCCTGCGGGTCATTGGCCAGCACCCGGGCCAGGCCGGCGCGTGCCTTGTCGGCGGCGACCCGGCAGACGTACTGTTCGGCGCTTTCAGCGGGCGCACGCTGCTCGACGACCTCCAGATCCAATGGCTGGAAGGGGCGTCCGAGTCGGGCCAGCAGCTGGTTGCGTCGGGGGGAGCGGGAAGCTAGGTAGAACATCGGCACAGCATAACCTGAGGCCGCCACCTGAATCGTCGGCAACCCGTCCCGGAACGCGTTCAACCCCGAACGGACTCACAACGCGTTCATCGCTACGACACCACCCTCAACGGCACAACAAGGAGATCCCATGCGCCTGACTGCCACCCCGCTGCTGCTCGCCCTGTCCCTCGCCCTTGGAACCTCGATGACCGCCCATGCCGCTCCGTCCTCGCCATCGATCGCCGCACCGGCCGAGGGCACGCTGCTGAACATCTCGGCCAATGCCGAGGCCACCCGCGTGCCTGACGTGGCCACGCTGTCGGCCGGCGTGGTGAGCCAGGCTGCCGATGGCAACAGCGCCATGCGCCAGAACGCCCAGCAGATGGACAAGGTGCTGGCCGCGATCAAGGCCGCCGGCATCGCCGAGCGCGACGTGCAGACCAGCGGCGTCAGCCTCAACCCGCAGTACCGCTACGCCGACAACGAAGCGCCGAAGATCACCGGTTACCAGGCCAGCAACACGGTCAGCCTCAAGGTGCGCGACATCGCCAAGCTCGGCAAGGTGCTGGACGCGCTGGCCGCGCAGGGCGCCAACCAGATCAACGGCCCGAGCTTCGAGATCGACCAGCCGGAACCAGTGTATGACGAAGCCCGCCTGGCTGCGCTGAAGAAGGCCCAGGCCCGCGCCCAGACCTATGCCAAGTCACTGGGCCTGCAGGTGCGCCGCATCGTCAGCATCTCCGAGAACAGCAATGGCGGTTTCCGCCCGATGCCGATGATGCGCACCATGGCGGCCGGTGCGGCGATGGACAAGGCCACCCCGGTCGCGCCGGGTGAATCCACCGTCTCGGTCAACCTGGACGTGGTGTTCGAACTGGGTCGCTGAGCCGTTGGTCATTGCCGACAGAGGCGGGTTCCCCAGGGGACCCGCCTTTTTTCGTGCATTCCGACGGCAGTGGCTGAAGGCCAGCCCAACACGGCTGCCCCTGCCTCTATGCAGTGGCCGCCCGGGCGCGCTACTGATGCACTGCCAGCCGCGTGCGGCAACCCCGCCACGGGCCCTGGTGCGTTGAGGACTTCGTCACTGGCATGGAGGTGGACCATGGTTCGTACGTATCCCGTTGCATCCCTGCACTTCGACCCCGCCCGCGTTGCCGCCTGGAGCGCGGCGATCGCCCTGCACCTGCTGGCCTTCCTGTTGTTGCTCATCCCTGCGACCTACCAGGCCGTGCAGGCCCCGCGTGAAAAGACCACGGTCAGGCTGATCGAGAAGATCCCGCCAACGCCGCCGCCCCCGGTGCTGGAACAGCCCAGGGAGGTCGCCCGGGTCGTACCGAAGCCACAGACGCAGCCGGCCGCGCCGCCGCTTCCAGCTCCTACCGCAACCGTGGAAGAAGCCCAGGGCATCGCGCTGCCGGCCGCCGAACCGGCCCCGCCCCAGCTTGCACCGAGCATCGATACCTCCGCACCACTGGCCGGTGCCCAGCTGCAGTACCGCAGCGCCCCGCCGCCGGCCTATCCGCTGGCGGCATTGCGCAACCGCGAACAGGGCACTGTGCTGTTGCGGGTAGAGGTGGACACCCGCGGGCAGCCGACGGGGGTCAGCATCGAGCGCAGCAGCGGTTCGCGCAGCTTGGACCAGGCCGCGCGCCTGCAGGTGCTCCGGCACTGGCGCTTCGAGCCGGCCCAGCGTGATGGCGTGGCGGTACCGGCCATCGGCATGGTGCCGGTGCAGTTCTCGCTGCCGGAGTGAAGTGATCGCCGGCCCGGCCACCTGCCGGGCCGGCGCTTCCCTGCACGTGCCAACGGACGGAACCGGATCAACCGTTACCGATTAAGCAAAAATTCACGACTTCGTCACCTACCGGAAACCTAGATTGATCCGTCCCGGAATCTTCCGGAGACAGCCCTCAACGCTACGGTTTTCCAGTTAGGAGAGAAGCTGTGAAACACCTGATCCAACGGCCCGCCAGCCGCCGCCGCAGCACTCTGGCATCGTCCATCACCCATATCCTTACCGGCAGCACCCTGTTGCTGGTTGGCGCCGCGGCTTCCACCTCCGCCTTCGCGCAGGACAAGGCCACCAACCTGGACCGCATCACGGTCACCGGTTCGAACATTCCGCGCACCAACACTGAAACGCCGTCGCCGGTGCAGGTAGTAACCCGCCAGGAAATCGACCGCACCGGCAAGACCACGGTTGCCGAATACCTGCAGACCCTGACCGCTGATGGCTCCGGCTCCATCCCCAAGACCTTCGGCAACGGCTTTGCCGGCGGTGGCGCCGGCATTTCGCTGCGCGGCCTGGGCGCGGGCTCGACCCTGGTCCTGTTGAACGGCCGCCGCATGGCCACCTACGGCCTGGCCGACGACGGCCAGAAGGTCTTCACCGACCTGAGCACCATTCCGCTCGATGCCGTCGAGCGCGTGGAAGTGCTCAAGGACGGCGCCTCGGCAATCTATGGCTCCGATGCCATCGCCGGCGTGGTCAACATCATCCTGCGCAGCGACTTCCAGGGCGCCATCCTGCGTGGCTCCTATGGCCTGTCCGGTGACAGCGATGGCGACGCGAAGAAGGCGACCCTGACCGCCGGCACCGGCGACCTGGCCACTGACGGCTGGAATGCCTTCTTCAGCCTGGACGTCGGCAAGACCGACGCGATCAAGATCAGCGATCGCAAGAACCGCAAGTGGATCGGCACCGGCGACATCCGTCCTTGGGGCTATGGCAACAATGCCCAGTTCCTCGGCGGCGCCTACCTCAATGGCCGCACCAGCGGAGGCGTCGGTCCGAATGGCTCGGTGTATGACGACCGCAATGTCACGGCGACCAATCCGGCAAGGCTCGTGCCACTGCCCGGCTGCCAAGGCCTGACCACCATCCCGGGCCAGACCGACGCGTCAGTGGCGGCCCAGGGCTGCCTGTGGGATCCGGCGCAGCAGTTCCGTGATCTCACGCCTGAAGAGAAGTACGTCAACGTGTTCGGCCGCGCCAGCTTCGCCTTCGGCGAAGGCGGCGAGGTCTACACCGAGATCGGCTACTCGAAGAAGGAAACGATCTTCAGCAACACACCGTCCGGCGTCTCCGGCAGCTGGGGCTATCCCCTTGGCCCGCGCAATGCCAGCAGCGGCCCGGGCGCCGTGGTGCTGTCGCCGACCCATCCCGACAATCCGATCCAGGGCCAGGCCTCGCGCCTGCGCTACTCGGCCTGGGATGTCGGTCCGCGCGTGACCAACAACACCAATGAGTTCAACCGCTTCCTGGTCGGCGTCAAGGGCAACTGGGGTGACTGGAGCTACGACACCGCCTACCTGCACTCCGGTACCGATCTGGTGAACAAGCGCACCGGGTTCCTGCGCTACAGCGCTGTACAGTGCGCGCTGGGCAACCCGAACTGTGCCGGCGGCGTGTGGCGTATTGGCGACAATGCCAACCTCAACTCGCAGGCGCTGTACGACTTCATCTCGCCGACCATCAGCGCACGCGCCAAGTCCAGCCTGGACATGTTCGACTTCACCGTGTCGCGCAGCCTGATGGACCTGAAAGGTGGTCCGCTGGGCCTGGCAATCGGTACCGAGTGGCGCAAGACCAGCAACAGCCTGACCCCGCAGACTTACACCGACCAGGGTGACATCATCGGCCTGGGCTATTCGGCCTATGACGGTACGCAGAATGTCTACGCCGGCTACGTCGAACTGTCGGCACCGGTGCTGGAGCAACTGGAACTTTCCGGCGCGCTGCGTTACGACAAGTACGAAAGCGGCGAAGGCAAGGCCACGCCGAAGCTGGGCATCAAGTGGACCCCAGCCGACTGGATCGCTCTGCGTGCCAGCTACGCCGAAGGCTTCCGCGCCCCCAACCCGGCCGAGAACGGCGATGGTGGCCTGGCCGCCTTCTCCAACGCCCGCGATCCGGTGCGCTGCGCCGTCAGCCCGCCGGCCGATGTCGGCACCAACTGCAGCTCGCGCCCGGTCGCGATCATCACCCGCCCCAACAAGGACCTGAAGCCGGAAGAGTCCAAGAGCTACTCGGTGGGCATCGTGCTGCAGCCGACCTCCACCACTTCGATGACCGTGGATGCCTGGCAGATCAAGCGCACCAACGAAATCGCCCAAGGCTCCACGGCCGATGCCATCGCCGCCGGCAACGTGCTGCGTGACATCGACCTGATCAACGGCATCGCTGGCACCGGCAGCATCCTGGCGGTCAACACCGCGTACATCAATGCGGCATCCACGCGCGTGCGCGGTATCGATACCGATATCCGCCAGACCTTCGATATCGGCCCGGGCCAGCTGGAAATGGACCTGCAGTGGAGCCATGTGCTGAAGTACGAGCGCACCGACTCCGACGAGACCTTCGACTATGCAGGCACCCACGGCAACTGCGACGTGACCAACTGCATCGGTACGCCAAAGGATCGGATCAACTTCGGTACCACCTGGCGTCAGGGGCCGTGGAGCGTGAGCGGCGTCGCCAACTACATCTCCAAGATGGACAACAAGGATTTCCGTGGTCCGGAGGGTTCGTACCAGTTCTCCTACGCCGACGGTACCGACGTCACCAAGATCTCCTCGTTCACCACCTTCGATTTGTCCGGCCGCTGGAACATCACCGAAGCCTTCGAACTGAACGCCTCGGTGCAGAACGTGTTCGATCGCATTGCTCCGCTCGATCCGACCACCTACGGTGGCGTGAACTACAACCCGCTGCACTTCAGCGGCGCCATCGGTCGCTACTTCACCGTCGGCGCCAAGTACACCTTCAAGTAATACCGTTCAACGCATCAACTTCGGAGGCCCGGGCAGCAGCCCGGGCCTTCGTCGTTGCACGCCTTGCATGCACGTTCACGGGCACGTGGCTACCGTGTGCAAGCGGCACTACCGCCGCAGGGGATCACCATGGCCACGACATCGCAACGCCTGGGCCTGCCCGCGTTGACTGCACTGGTAGTTGGCTCGATGGTAGGCGCCGGCATCTTCTCATTGCCGCAGAACGTGGCGCGCAGCGCCGGGCCGGCCGCCGCGCTGATCGGCTGGGCGGTCAGTGGCGCCGGCATGCTGATGCTGGCCTTCGTGTTCCAGGCCCTGGCCAACCGCCGGCCGGATCTTGATACCGGCATCTACGCATACGCGCGTGAGGGCTTCGGCAACTACATCGGGTTCTCTGCGGCCTGGGGCTACTGGGTCGCCTCGGTGCTTGGCAATGCCAGCTTCTTCGTGCTGATCTTCAGCGGCCTCGGCCATTTCCTGCCAGTGTTCGGCGAAGGCAACACGCCTGCCGCCGTGGCGGCGTCGTCAGTGCTGCTGTGGACCGTGCACCTGCTGGTGCTGCGTGGCCTGCGTACGGCGGCCATTGTCAATGGCCTGGTGACGGTGGCCAAGCTGCTGCCGATCACGCTGTTCCTGATCCTGGCAGCAGGTGCGTTCCGCATGGAGGTGTTCCGTGCCGATTTCCTTGGCACGCCCGCGCTCGGCGATCTCGGCCAGCAGCTGCGCGGCATGATGCTGGTGACCGTGTGGGTATTCATCGGCATCGAGGGCGCCAGCATCTATTCACGGCGTGCGGCGCGCCGCGCCGACGTTGGCCGCGCCACGGTGATCGGTTTCCTGGGGGTCTGGCTGCTGCTGGTGCTGGTCAGCCTGCTGTCGATGGGCGTGCTGTCGCAGGCCGAACTGGCCGGGCTGCCCAATCCGTCGATGGCCTATGTGCTGCGCGCCATCGTCGGCGAATGGGGCGCGACGGTAATCATCATCGGTTCGATCATCTCCGTCCTCGGTGCATTGCTGGCCTGGGTGCTGCTGTGCGCCGAAGTGCTCTATGCCGCCGCGGGCGACGGCACCATGCCCGCCTTCCTCGGCCGCGAGAACGCGCGTGGTGTGCCGGCCAATGCACTGTGGTTGAGCAATGGCCTGATCCAGTTGTTCCTGCTGCTGGTGCTGGTCAGTTCGGGCAGCTACACCGGGCTGGTGCTGCTCGCTGCGTCGATGAGCCTGGTGCCCTACTTCCTGTCCACGGCATTCGGCGTGCAGCTGGCCTGGCGCGGGCAGGCCTACGCCGATGAGCCCAGTGTGCGCTGGCGTGATTTCGCGGTTGCGCTGCTGGCCAGTGCGTACGCGCTTTGGCTGGTGTATGCCGGCGGCCTCGACAACCTGCTGTTGTCGGTGTTGCTGTACGTGCCCGGCGTGGTGCTGTTCGCACTGGCCCGGCGCCAGCGCGGCGAGCTGGTATTCACGCGTTGGGAATGGGTGCTGTTCGGCGCGATCCTGGCGGTGGCGATCGCCACGCTGGTCGCGTTCTGGAAGGGCCTGATTACGCTGTAGCGCCGAGCCCATGCCCGGCTTCGAGGATGCAGCCGAGCATGGCCTCGGTTCTACAACACGAAAAAAAAACCTGCATCTTGCGATACAGGTTTCTCAAGGTGGCGCCCGAAGTTGGACTCGAACCAACGACCCCCTGATTAACAGTCAAGTGCTCTAACCGGCTGAGCTATTCGGGCAGACGACTAGTATAACCATTCTTCACGCGCGATGGTAGGGGTGATTGGCGATCATTGCGGCAGCCCGATACAGCTGCTCGGCCACCACCAGCCGCACCAGCATGTGCGGCAGCGTCAATGGTCCAATCGACCACTTCTCATCGGCCAACGCGGATACTTCCGGCGAATGCCCTTCCGGGCCACCGATCAGGAACGCCAGGTCCCTGCCCTGCCCGCGCCAATGCTCCAGGCGTTGTGCCAGCTGTTCGGAGCTGAGCTGGCGGCCCGGCACATCCAGCGCCACCACATAAGCGTTCTTCGGCAGCGCAGCGATTACCCGCCTGCCTTCATCCTCCGTGGCGCGGCGCGGATCGCGGCCCTTGCCGCGCAGGCCAGGCTCGATTTCGACCAGCTCGAACGGCAGCCAGTGCGACAGCCGCTTCTGGTACTCGGCGAAGCCCTGCGCGACCCAGCTGGGGGCGCGTTCACCGGTGGCGATCAGGCGGGCTTTCATCAGCGGTCCTCCAAAACGTCGACGGCGCCATCGGCGCCGTCGAAGGGATGCATCATCGTGTGGCTCAGGCCACTTCGTCGTCGCTGGACGGCGGCTGGTCGCCGACGGTCCACAGGCGCTCGAGGGCGTAGAACTCACGCACGCGCGGCAGCATCACGTGGACGATCACGTCGCCCAGGTCGACCAGCACCCACTCGGCCTCGCGCTCGCCTTCCACGCCCAGTGGCATCACGTCCAGGTTCTTGGCGAAGCGCACGACTTCATCGGCAATCGACTTGACGTGGCGGGTCGAGGTGCCCGAAACGACGATCATGTAATCGGCAACGCTGGACCGGCCGCGCACGTCGATCTCGACCAGGTCCTTGGCCTTCAGGTCTTCGGTGGCTTGGCGGACGCTGGCCAGCAGTTCCGGCACGGACGGCGGCGGGCTGGGAAGATCGACCTTGATGGTCTGGGGCTGGGTCTGGTTGCTCAAAGTGGATCGACTCGATAAACGTGGGGGCGATTATACGGGGATGGCGCGGCCGCGCCATTCACGCCGTGGCCGGGCGGTACAGCCCGTGTGCAGCGACATAGTCGGCCACGGCCGGTGGCAGCAGTGCGCGCCAGGGGCCGCCAGCGGCAATCTGCGAGCGCACGGCGCTGGCTGATTCCTCGCGCAGCGGGTGGTGCAGGCGCAGGACGCGCCCGGCCGGGCTGGCGAACAGGGCCTGCTCATTGTCGGCCCAGCGCCCTTGCAGGGCACGCCCCAGCTCGCCATCGATCGACGCCTGCAACGGACTGCCCGGCCGTTCGGCCACCACGAAGTGGGCCAGGTCGAACAGGGCCTCCCATTCGTGCCAGCCGGACAGGCCCAGCAGGCTGTCGGCGCCCACCAGCCAGGCCAGCGGCCGGCTCGGGCCCAGCTCGCCACGCAGCTCGCGCAGGGTGTCGACGGTGTACGACGGACGACCGGGACAGCGGGCGGCACGATCCAGTTCGCGGCGGTCCAACAACAGCCCCGGCTCGTCGCCGATGGCCAGCGACAACATCGTGCAGCGCTGCTCAGCGGTGGCACCGGGCACCGCGCGGTGCGGCGGATCGGCGGCCGGCAGCAGGCGCACGGCGACCTGCAGTTCATCACGGGCCGCACGCGCGATCGCCAGGTGCCCCAGGTGCACCGGATCGAAGGTGCCCCCGTAATAGATCCGCAGGCTCATTGCTCAGGCCCGCGCCAACAGGCGCACGGCACGCGGTTCGGCCACCACCACCAGCAGGCGCTCCAGCGCCAGCCAGGCATCACCCTCGGCGCGGCCCTTGGCGATGCGGTCAACCAGCCCGGCTTCGGCCACGAAGCGTTCCCAACGCTTGCTTTCCGGATGCCGTTGCAGCGCGCGCTTGTACGGGGCCTGCCGCGATTCCCAGATACCGCGCGATTTCATTTCAGCCGCCAGGTTGCCGCCACGGGCCTGCACCCGGGCCAGGCCAGCGCCCGCCAGCAGCTCGCGGATCACCATCGGCATCAGCGCAGCCACCGCCTCGCCCTCGCCGCGCAGTCCGGCCAGCATGCGCAGCACCGCCGGCGGTTGGCCGGAAAAGGCCGCTTCCACCAGCCGGAACACGTCATAGCGGGCGGCATCGGCCACCAGCGACTCCATGCGCTCCACGTCCAGCGGCTGGCCATCGGCCAGCAACGCCAGCTTGTCGATTTCCTGGGCAGCAGCCAGCAGATTGCCTTCCACCCGCTCGGCCAGGCGCTGCACGGCGGCAGGATCGGCACGCAGTCCCTTGCCACGCAGGCGGCGCTCGATCCAGTCCGGCAATTCATGCGGCTTGACCGCCCAGGCCACCGACAGCACGCCGATGCGGTTGATCGCTTCGGCCCACTTGCCCTGGTGGGCCTTGCTCCATTCACTTGCGGTGATCATCAGCACGACGTCCGGCGCCGGGTTGGCACAGAACTGGCTGATCACTTCGGCCCCGTCCTTGCCAGGCTTGCCGCTGGGCAGGCGCACCTCAACCAGGCGGCGGGCACTGAACAGGCTGGGCGCGTTGAAGCTGGCGTCGAGCTGGTTCCAGTCGAAATCACGGCCATCGGCGTCGAACACTTCACGTTCGCCGATGCCGGCGGCGCGTGCGCGTGCGCGGATGGCGTCAGCTGCCTCCAGCACACGCAGGGTTTCCGGGCCGGCAATCAGGTAGACCGGCGCCAGCGCGGTATCAGCGCCCTGGCTGGCCAGCTGCTCCGGACGCAGTTCCATGGCCGCGGCTCAGTGCTTGGCTGCGGGGACCGGCTCGGCCGGTACCGCGCCTTCAATCGGCTTGGCTTTCGGCGCCGACAGGCTGCCGCCCTTCTCGAGCTCGGCACGTACCACGCTGTCGATGCGGCGGATGATCGAGGCGGACATTTCCCGGCGCAGCTCGTTGGCCAGGATCTCGCGTTCGGTGGTGGTACCGGTGGCGTCGGTCGGTGGCGACACGTAGTCACGCGAGAGCTCGATCACCTGCTGCGGCACCAGTTCGCTGCCATCCTCGCGACGGAAGATGAAGATCACCGCATAGCGCAGGCTGTACTCCTGGGCGCGGCCCTGCGAGTCGATGGCGATCGGCAGGTCGCCCCAGCGCTCGGACAGCACCTGCAACTGGGTACTGGGTTCGTTGCTGTCCTCATCAGCCAGCCTGGCACCGGAAGCCAGCAGGCTGCGGTTGAGCAGCTTGACCAGTTCACTGTACGGGGCGGTGGATACCACCTTCACCGGGGCGGTGTCGGTGGGCAGCATCAGCTTGTTGCGCAGATGGAAGCCGCAGCCGGCAAGGCCGAGGACAAGAACGAGGGCAAGCAGGATTCGGGTCATGGAGACAGTCTGGCGGAGCCGGGCGATCACGGCAACACACAGCCTGCCCGAAGCCGCGTGAATGCAGGGCCATCAGACGCCTGGCCCTGCACCGGAATGGCACCGGCCACCTCGCGGGCGCCGGTGCGGATACATCAGGCGGCGACGATGTTCACGATCTTGCCCGGCACGATGATGATCTTGCGCACCGTCAGGCCTTCCAGGAACTTGGCCGCGTTGGGCTCGGCCAGCGCCAGTGCCTCCACCTGCTCGCGCGCGGCGTCGGCCGCCACGTCGATGGTGCCACGCAGCTTGCCGTTGACCTGCACCGCCAGGGTCAGCGCGTCGCGCACCAGCGCACTGGCATCGGCCTGCGGGAACGGTTGGTCTTCCAGCAGCGTCTCCGCGTGACCCAGCACCTGCCACAGGGCGTGGCTGGCATGCGGGGTGATCGGGTTCAGCAGCAGCACGATGGCCTGCAGCGCTTCCTGGCGCACCGCACGGCCCTGCTCACTGCCGTCCTCGAACTTGGCCAGTGCGTTCATCAACTCCATCACCGCAGCGATCGCGGTGTTGAAGCTGTGGCGGCGGCCGTAGTCGTCACCGACCTTGCCGATGGTTTCGTGGGTCTTGCGGCGCAGCGCCTTCTGGTTGGCGTCCAGTGCTGCAACATCCAGCGCCGGGGCGGCGCCGTCGGCGGCATGCTTCTGCACCTGGGCCCAGAGGCGGCGCAGGAAGCGGGCCATCCCGTCCACGCCGGCCTCGTTCCACTCCAGCGACTGTTCCGGCGGCGCGGCGAACATCGAGAACAGGCGCACGGTGTCGGCGCCGTACTTGCCGACCATCGCCTGCGGGTCCACGCCGTTGTTCTTCGACTTGGACATCTTCTCGGTGCCACCGACCACCACCGGCTGGCCGTCGGCGATCAGGGTGGCGCCGGTGATGCGGCCGCGCTCGTCACGCTGCACTTCCACATCGGCCGGGTTGATCCAGTCCTTCGAGCCGTCCGGGTTCGGGCGGTAGTAGGTCTCAGCAATCACCATGCCCTGGCACAGCAGGTTGCGCGCCGGTTCGTTGCTGTCCACCATCCGCGCGTCGCGCAGCAGCTTGTGGTAGAAGCGGAAATACATCAGGTGCAGGATCGCGTGCTCGATGCCACCGATGTACTGGTCCACCGGCAGCCAGTAGTTGCCGCGCTTGTCGACGGCGTCACGGGCACCCGGCGAGGTGTAACGGGCGTAGTACCAGCTCGACTCCATGAAGGTGTCGAAGGTATCGGTCTCGCGCTCGGCCGCACCGCCGCAGTCCGGGCAGGTGGTCTTGCGCCATTCCGGGTCGGTCTTGATCGGCGAACCGGTACCGGCGAACGCCACGTCTTCCGGCAGCACCACCGGCAGCTGTTCTTCCGGCACCGGCACCGCACCGCACTTGGCGCAGTAGATCACCGGAATCGGGCAGCCCCAGTAGCGCTGGCGGCTCACGCCCCAGTCGCGCAGGCGGTAGTTGACGCGGCGCTGGCCCTGGGCCTTGCGCTCGAAGCGTTCGGCCAGCGCTTCGAACGCGCCCTGGAAGTCCAGGCCGTCGAATTCGGCCGAGTTGACCAGCTCGAAGGCACGGCTCTTGTCGCTGTACCAGTCCTGCCAACGGCTGCCGTCCCAGGTGCGCTCTTCGTCGGTGCGCGGATCCTTCAGCGCGATGACCTGCTTGATCGGCAGCCCGTACTTGTTGGCCACTTCATTGTCGCGCTGGTCATGGCCCGGCACCGCCATCACCGCGCCGGTGCCGTAGCCCATCAGCACGAAGTTGGCGACCCACACCGGGACCGGCTCGCCGGTCACCGGGTGCAGCGCGCGCAGGCCGGTATCCATGCCGCGCTTTTCCTGGGTTTCCAGCTCGGCTTCAGACACCCCCCCCTGCTTCAGGTCGACCAGCAGCGCGGCCAGTTCCGGATTGTTCTTCGCCGCGTGCAGCGCCAGCGGGTGTTCGGCGGCAATCGACACGAAGGTCACGCCCATCACCGTGTCCGGGCGGGTGGTGAACACACGCAGCGGGTCCAGCGCGCTGCCGTCGACATCGCGCACGTCGAACTGGATTTCCAGGCCTTCGGAACGGCCGATCCAGTTACGCTGCATGGTCTTGACCGATTCCGGCCAGCCGTCCAGCTCGTCCAGGCCATCCAGCAGCTCCTGGGCATAGTCGGTGATGCGCAGGAACCACTGCGGGATCTCGCGCTTCTCGACCAGGGCACCCGAGCGCCAGCCGCGGCCGTCGATGACCTGCTCGTTGGCCAGCACGGTCTGGTCGACCGGGTCCCAGTTCACCACCGCATTGCGGCGATAGGCCAGGCCCTTGCGCATCAGGCGGGTGAACATGCGCTGCTCGTGGACGTAATAGTCCGGGCGGCAGGTGGCGAACTCGCGCGACCAGTCGATGGCGTAGCCCAGCGACTTCAGCTGGCTGCGCATGTGGTCGATGTTCTTGTAGGTCCACGCCGCCGGCGCGGTCTTGTTCTTGATCGCGGCGTTTTCCGCCGGCAGGCCGAACGCGTCCCAGCCCATCGGCTGCAGCACGTTGTGGCCGGTCATGCGCTTGTAGCGGCTGATCACGTCGCCAATCGTGTAATTGCGCACGTGGCCCATGTGCAGCGCACCGGACGGGTACGGAAGCATCGACAGGCAGTAGTACTTCGGCTTGTCCGAAGTCTCGTCGACCTCGAAGGCACGGGTAGCGTCCCAGTATTGCTGGGCGGCGGATTCAACCTGCTGCGGGTCGTAGGCGTTGGTTTCAGCGCTGGTCATGGAACACGCGGATGCGGCGGCAAAGCGGTACAGCGTACCGCAGTGCGGCAAACGTCTCCAATCCTGCCCGCCGGAGGCAGGCGCCGCGACGCCCCGGGAGGCGTCTCAGCGTGGGCGCGACAGCGGCAGGGCCGCCCCCAGCCAGACTGCCCAGCACGCAAACGCCAGCCGTTGTGCCAGCGGCGCCGGCAGTACGCCCTGCAGGGCAAACGCGGCCAGCGCGGCCAGCATGCCGCAGCCCAGCGCCAGTACGCCCAGCGCGCGGCCATGCACCTGGCGCAGACCGGATACGGCCAGCAGCAGGGTTCCGGCGACAAAACCCAGCACCCAGATCATCCAGGCGCTGGCATGCAGTTGGCTGGCCGGCCCGTGCAGGTCATCCACATCCAGCGGCAGCAACCCCATCGCGGCGAAGGCCAACCCGGCCAGCAGCAGCATCTGGCTGCCCACCCGTGGCGCCCAGCCGGCGGTTGCCGGCAGCCCGCGGCGCAGGCACTCGGCCACGATCGCCGCCAGCAGGCCCGGCAGCACGAAGCCCAGCAGATTGAAGGCCAGCGCATGCGGCACCCCCTGCGCGCCCAGCAGTGCCACCGGATGACGGGCTTGTGCGTAGCCGTCCAGGCCGGCGCCGAAACCGATCACCGCCAGTACAAACAGCAGCGCGGCGACCAGGCCAGGCAGGCGCAGCAACGGTGACAGGGACGACATGCAGACTCCGGAAAGTACGGCGAGAGGAAGACTGCATTGTCAGGCATTTACCACAACCCGGGTTGAGACCGGCATCGATCGTCACCATAGAATCGGACTCCAGACGCCAAACGATGCCTCCCCCATGACCGAGACGACCTACGTATTCGACGCCACCACTGCGACCTTCGAGGCCGAAGTCCTGCAGAAGTCGCTGCAGACGCCGGTGCTGGTCGACTTCTGGGCCACCTGGTGCGGGCCGTGCAAGACCCTGGGCCCAATGCTGGAAAAACTGGCCGCCGAGTACAACGGCGCCTTCGAACTGGCCAAGGTCGATGTCGACAAGGAACAGCAGATCGCAGCGGCCTTCCAGATCCGCTCGGTGCCGACCGTGTTCCTGGTCAAGGGCGGCCAGCTGGTGGATGGCTTCCCGGGCGCGATTCCGGAAGGCCAGCTGCGTGAGTTCCTGGCCCAGCACGGCATCGTGCCGGCCGATGTCGGCGACGCCGCGCCCGAAGATGACGCCCCGCTGGACCCGCAGGCGCAGGTCGATGTGCTGCGTGCCCAGATCGCCGCCGAGCCGGACAAGGACGAACTGAAGCTCGACCTGGCCCTGGCCCTGCTGCAGATCGGTGGCGTGGACGAAGCCGGCACCCTGATCGACGGCCTGCCCGCCAATCTGGCCACCGACGACCGCGCCGTGCGTGGCCGCGCCCGCCTGGCCTTCGCCGCCGCGCTGAAGGATGCCCCGGCCGCTGAAGTGCTGGACGCCCGCATCGCCGCCGATGGCAAGGACCTCAAGGCCCGCCATCTGCGCGGCGTGCAACTGTTGCTCGGGGGCCATGACGAAGCTGCGTTGGCCCAGTTCCTGGAAATGCTGCGGATCGACCGCACGTTCGAGGAAGGGCTGCCGCGCAAGGCCCTGATCGACGCCTTCAATGTGATCTCCGACGAGGACCTGGTCGGCCAGTACCGTCGCCGGATGGCCTCGCTGCTGTTCTGAACGGGAGCCGTCCTCGTTCAGAATCCCTGCACTGAACGCGGGCAATAATGCACTGGATGGCGGCCGTGCGGCCGCCACGATCCGTTCGGGGGGATGAGGTCGGGGCCATGGGGTCTTGCAGCTGCGCCCCCGCATTGCCGGGATTGCAAACTGTGACCTTCGTCCGCTCGCTGTCGTTCGCCATGCGCTTCCAGGGCGCGCTGCTCTGCGCTCTTCTCTTCCTGCCGGCCATTGCCGCGGCCCAGGACTGGAACTACCGGGTCCGTCCCGGCGATACCCTGTGGGACCTGGGTGGCCTGTATCTCAAGCCCTCGGTACGCTGGCAGCAGCTGCAACAGCACAACCGCATCGACAACCCCTACCAGCTGCCGCCGGGGCAGCTGCTGCGCTTCCCGATCAGCTGGCTGCGCATCGAACCAGCCCCCGCCCGCGTGCTGTCGGTAAGGGGCAAGGTCGAACTGTCCGGCGCCGATGGCAGCGCCACGCGCGCGCTACTGGCCGGGGAACAGCTTCGCATCGGTGACACGGTGCAGACCGAGGGCGACTCCAGCGTCACGCTTGAATTCGCCGACGCTTCCCGCCTGCAGCTGCGCGAGCATTCCCGGCTGCGCCTGGACCAGCTCAGCCGTTACGGCCACACCGGCATGGTCGATACCCGCGTGCGCCTCCAGCAGGGCCGCGCCAGCAACCGGGTGACGCCTGCCCGTGGCCCCGCCTCGCGCTACATCATCGATGCACCTACGGCGACCAGCAGCGTACGCGGTACCGTATTCCGGGTCAGCGCCGGTGACGCCGGCCACGTGGCTGCCACCGAAGTGCTGCAGGGCAAGGTGCAGGTCGGCAACATCCACGGCAAGCGCCTGGTCCAGCCTGGACAGGCCAGCCTCAGCAGCAGCGCCGATTCGGCGCCGGATGCTGTCTCCGCGCTTCTTCCAGCACCGCAGCTGCGCAGCGACGCCATGCGCCTGGCGCCCTTGCCGGCCCTCCTCGCTTGGGACCCCGTCGACGGCGCCGCCCGCTACCGCGTTGAAGTGGTGCTGTCGGCAACGCCGGAAATCCTGCTGTTTGCCGCCACCACCACCGATACCCGGCTGGCGATCGGCGACCTGCCCCCCGGCCAGTTGCGCATCCTGTTGCGCGCCGTGGATGCGCAGGGTGTGGAAGGCCTCGACGCCAGCGCCGATTTCGAACTCGGCGACCAGCCCCCGCCGCCACTGACGGTGGCCCCGCTGCACGGGCAGACCATCAACAGCGACCGACCGCGCTTCCGTTGGAGCCAGGCGCCCGGTGCGCGCAGCAGCGTGCTGCAGATTGCCGCCGAGCCGAACTTCGAGCAACCGCTGCAGGAACAAAGCACCCCGGGCACCGACCTGCGCCTGGCGCAGCCGCTGCCGCCCGGCCAGTACTTCTGGCGGGTGGCCTCGCGCGATGGCAACGGCCACCAGGGCCGCTATGGCCAGGCCCTGCCCTTGCAACTGAGCAATGAACCGGTCGACCCGGCCCTGCAGCCGCCTGAGGCCACGCGTGGCGAACTGACCCTCCGCTGGCAGGCCGGCAGCGAAGGCCAGCGGTACCGGGTGCAGGTGGACCGTCGAGGCGACTTCCGGGCCCCCCTGGTCGACCAGACCGTAAGCGAGCCGCAGGTCAGCTTCAAGCAGCCGTGGAGCGGCACCCTGCATGTGCGCGTGCAGTACATCGACGACGACGGGCATGCGGGCGAGTACTCGCCGGCCCAGCAGATCAAGCTGCCTTGCCGTCTGTGCTACGGCGCTGGTGGCGGCGCCCTGCTGCTGTTGCTGTTGCTATGAGGCGCTCGCCGCTGCCTTGGTCGAAGCGGATTCTGCTGGCACTGCTGGCCGGCGTGCTGACGGTGATCGCCAGCCACGGCCAGTGGCTGTGGCGCCAGGACGAAGCCGCCTATGACGCCATGGTTGGGAATTGGGAGTACCGCCCCGACCCCAGCGTGCTGATCGTGGCCATCGACGAGGGCAGCCTGCAGCGCATCGGCCAATGGCCCTGGCCCCGTTCGGTCCATGCGCGCCTGCTGGACCGGCTGACCGACGCCGGCGCCGAGCGCATCGCACTGGACCTGATGCTGTCTGAGCCGGATCGACGCGACAGCCAGCAGGACGATGAACTGGCCACAGCGATCCGCCGCAGTGGCCGGGTGGTGCTGCCAGTGCTGGCGGCGCCGGCCGCCGGCGACCGCATGGCCGAGGAAATGCTGCCGATTCCGCAGATCGCGAGCAGTGCTGCGGCAATCGGCCATACCGATGTGGAAGTGGACGGCGATGGCGTCGCGCGCGGTGTGTATCTGCATGCGGGCATCGGCAAGGCCCATTGGCCGGCATTGGGCCTGGCGCTGGCCGACCTGCCGCCGGGCACGGTGCACGGCCTGCCCGATCCCGATCCGCAGATCGGTTCGCCCTATCAGTGGCGACGCGACGACTACGTGCGCGTGCGCTATGCGGGGCCGCCCGAGCGCCTGCCGCAGGTGTCCTATGCCGACGTACTTGATGGTCACGTGGACACGGCGATGCTGCATGGCCGCCGCATCGTGGTGGGCATGACGGCCAGCGGCATCGCACCGCGGCTGTTGACCCCGACCACCCGCGAGTACTGGATGAGCGGCAGCGAATACCAGGCCAACATCGCGTCGATGCTGCTGCAGCACAAGCAGATCGATCTGCTGCCACGCCTCTGGCAGCACGCCATCAGCGGCGTGCTGGCCGCGTTGTGCGTGCTCCTGCTCGGCCTGCGCCTGCCATGGCTTGCCGCACTGTGCTCGCTGCCGCTTCCACCGCTGCTGAGCTGGTTGCTGTTGCGTGCCGGTGACCTGTGGTGGGCACCGGCAAGCGCAATGCTGGGCATCCTGCTGGTGTTGCTGTCCTGGGCGATCTGGCGGATCTCGGCCTGGCACCGCCAAGCCAACCGTGATGCGCTGACCGGCCTCGGCAATCGCCTGCGTTTCGAGCAGTCACTGCAGCAGGAATGCGATGCCGCGCGCCGCAGTGGCAGGTCCTTGAGCCTGGCACTGATCGACGTCGACCATTTCAAGCGCCACAACGACCGCCACGGGCATCAGGTCGGCGACCGCGTGCTGCGCGATGTTGCACGGCTGATCGGTGCGCATGCTCGGCGCCCACGCGACATGGCCGCGCGCTACGGTGGCGATGAGTTCGCACTGGTGCTGCCGGATACCCCGGCCGAAGGCGCACGCCAGGTCATCGAGGACCTGATCGCCTGCGTGCGTGCACTGCCGGCCCCCGGTGATGGCAGCGACGGTGCCGTCACCCTCACCATCGGCGTGTTCACCCGCGTGCCTGACGGCACGCTGCAACCGCATCATTTCGTCGAAGGCGCCGACGCCGCGTTGTACCAGGCCAAGGCCAACGGCCGCGACGGGTATGTGATCGACGACAAGGCGTGACCCTCGCCGCCGCCGGGGTGCAACATACGCATGCGAATGGCTAGACTGGGCGCCTCGCCCTGCGTCCCCGCACCCGCATGAACGCCCACCTGTTCCGCTTCGGTATCAATCTCTGGCCACCGTTCCTGTTCACCGGCATCCATGTCACCCGCATCACGCCGGACTACCGGCAGATAGATGTCGAGCTGCGCCTGCGGCCATGGAACCGCAACTACGTCGGCACGCACTTTGGCGGCAGCCTGTTCGCGATGACCGATCCATTCTGGATGCTGGGCCTGCTGCACATCCTCGGGCGCGACTACTACGTGTGGGACCGAGCAGGCGCCATCGACTTCCTCAAGCCCGGCCGCGGCACCGTACGCACGTCATTCCGCATCGACGACGCGCTGCTGGATGAACTGCGCACGGAAGCAGCCAGTGGTGAGAAGGTGCTGCGCTGGTTCAGCAACGACGTGGTCGATGAGAGCGGCGAAGTGGTCGCCCAGGTGCGCAAGCAGGTCTACCTGCGGTTGAAGCCACACGCACGCTGAGCGCGCCTCAATCGCGCGCCAACGCAGCCGAAGCTGGCTCCGCCTGCAGCGGTACCGTCAGCCACGGGTTCTCATCAGCGCTGCGCGCTGGAGAACGACGCGGCACCAGCAGATGGCGGCCATCGACGGACAGCCGCGGCGACCGCACCGGCGACCGGAACTCCGCAGGCAACCGCTGCAGCGCCTCAGCCGGGTCTTGCGCCTGCTGCCGCAACCAGCGCTGGGCGCCAAGCAGGCGCAGCATCGCCGCCGCGTCCTGGGACCGTGACGAATACGCAGGATAGACGGGCGCGGCAATCTCGGTCAGCACGCACCCCATCACATTGGACAGGCAACCGAAATCCCGCTGCGGCGGCGCTTGTAACGGCAGCGGCCGATCGGCCTCCAGCGCGGCCGTGGCGGCTGCGCCACAGGCCCAGCCAAGATTGCCGGCCACGCGCGCCAACGTGCTGCGCCGGTCAAGCACCAGGACGCCACCAAATTCCCGGGCCGAGGACTCGATCGCCGCCCGGCTCATCGCGTACTCGCCCTGCATAGCGCGGCACAGGCTCTGTTCCTCGGCCCGCAACGGCTGCATGGCCTGTTCGCACTCGGCCGGCAGGGGGTGGTCGGCAGGCAGTTCAACCAGCATGTCGGCCAGCAGCTGGGCATTGGCCTGCACCAGGCTGGCACCGATGATGCTCTCGACCAGATAACTGCTGCCGGGCACCAGCCGCCGGCCCAGCTGCAGGCCACGGCAGGCACCACGCAGGGCACCGTCAATGTCACCCTGCACATAGGCCAGCGCGCGTGCACTGGTGGCGTCCATCACTACGCCATAGGCCGGCAACGGGACCAGAATGCCCTCGCCCTTCGGAGGGAACGGCGACGCGAAGTAGTCGGCGTCGGCCAGCTGATCCAGCCGCGCATGCAACTGCTGGTGGCCGGCGTGGGCCTCCACGAAGCGTTGCGGGTCCGCGCGGACCTGGGCGAGACAGCCGCTGGCGGCCGGCCCGCAACTGGCCCCGGGCCGCGAGTGCAGCTCGGCATGGTTGGCTACCAGGTGTGTCCGGCCGCTGCTTCCGCCATGTGCATTGGCTTCCCAGCGCCGTACATCCTCGGCCAGCGCCTGCTCGCGCTGCTGGGCATCCAGATCGTCGAACGGCAGCGTCCACAACAGTGCATATCCATTGCGGCCGCTCACCGGCAGGCGTGCTTCCAGTCGCTGCTGCGCCTGCAGGCGCGATTCGGGCACCGGCCACATGCGCGAGGCGCACCACACCACGATGGCCAGCACCAGCAGGCCTGCCAGGGTCCAGCCCAGTCCGCGCAGAATCTTCAACACAGCTTCCCTTCCATGTGCCGTTGCCGCAGTCGATTCCCCAGCGTAATCGACCGGCCGTGACCGCTACAATGCGCGCATGTCGCTCGAAGCCCCCGCCCTGGTCCCCCGCCCCTCCCTGCAGCGCCTGTTCCTGACCGGCCTGCTGACCCTGCTGCCGATCTGGCTGACCTGGGTCGTGGTCAAGTTCGTGTTCGTGCTGCTGTCGGGTATTTCCAGCCCGCTGGTGGTGCCGCTGTCCGAACAGATCGCAACCAGCTTCCCGCACTATCTGGGCTGGGTCCGCGCCGAGTGGATCCAGGACACCATCGCCCTGCTGGCCACCCTGCTGGTGATCCTGGCGGTGGGCGTGGCCAGCCGCCGCGTGCTCGGCCAGCGCCTGCTGCGCTGGGTCGGCGCGGTCATCAAGCGTATTCCGTTGGCCAGCATCATCTACGACAGCGCCAAGAAGCTGCTGGACATGCTGCAGACCGAACCGGGCAGCACCCAGCGCGTGGTGCTGATCGACTTCCCGCATCGCGACATGAAATCGGTCGGCCTGGTAACCCGCGTGATCAAGGAACACGGCACCGACCGTGAGCTGGCCGCGGTGTATGTACCGACCACGCCGAACCCGACCTCGGGCTATCTGGAAATCGTGCCGGTGGAACTGCTGACCCCGACCGACTGGACCGTCGATCAGGCAATGAGCTTCATCATCTCCGGCGGTGCCGTGGCACCGTCCAGCGTGCCGTTCACCCGCGCCGGCGAACGCACTGGCGAACGCACCGAATGACACCGGCGCCGATCGAGCGCCCGCTGCAGGACCGCGCGGTCCTGCTGTTCATCGTGCTGGCCGCGTTCTTCTGCGGCAACGCGGTGCTGGCCGAGCTGATCGGGGTGAAGATCTTCGCGCTGGAAGACACCCTGGGCATCGATCCGCTGAACTGGAACCTGTTTGGCCAGACCGGCTCGCTCAGCTTCACCGCCGGTACCCTGCTGTGGCCGGTGGTGTTCATCATGACCGACACGATCAACGAGTTTTTCGGCAAGCGCGGCGTGCGCTTCATCTCGTGGTTGGCCGTGGTGCTGATCGCCTATGGCTTCCTGTTCGCCTTCGCAGCGATCTCGCTGGCTCCGGCCAGCTGGTGGGTCACCTCGATGGCCGGCCACGGCGTGCCGGACTACCAGGCGGCATTCGCCGCGGTGTTCGGCCAGGGCATGTGGACCATCGCCGGTTCGCTGGTGGCCTTCCTGCTCGGCCAGCTGATCGACGTGGCCGTGTTCCATCGCATCCGCCAGGCCACCGGCGAGCGCCACGTGTGGCTGCGTGCGACCGGATCCACCGCGATCTCCCAGGTGGTGGACAGCTTCGTGGTGATCTGGATCGCCTTCGTGCTCGGCCCGCAGCACTGGCCGACGTCGCTGTTCCTGGCCGTCAGCAGCGTCAACTACATCTACAAGATGGGCTTTGCGATCGCATTGATCCCGTTGCTGTACCTGATGCGGCGCGCGATCACCCGCTACCTGGGCGCCGACAGGGCCGCCGCCCTGCGCGCCGCGGCTGCGGCTGACTGAAGCCCCAGCGGCAATAAGCTGACTGCGCCTTCACGCTGGCCGTACGCGGCCGGATCGTGCAAGCTCCACGGTCTGTGTTCCACGGAAGCTCCTGATGCCGCATCCCACCCGCGCCCTGGCCGCCGCCATTGCCGCGTTGTTCCTGTTCAGTGCCGTGCCGTCGGCCGAAGCAGCGAAGAAAAAGGCCAGCCGCCCTGCCGCCGCGCAGACCCGCCAGGCTGCCAAGCCCAAGGCCAGGCCCGCCCGCGCCACCGCGCCGGCGCGTGGCAGCTCGGCGCGCCGCGCCGCGCCCCGCCCGGTCGCCCCGGCCCGGGCCGTACCCAAGCAGGTGCAGCTGGAGCGCCTGTACGACGAATACTGGGATGCCTCGATGCGGTTGAATCCGCTGCAGGCGACCTTCCAGGGCGAGGCCCGCTACAACGACCAGCTGCCCAACATCCTGTCCGCCGCCTGGCGCCAGCAGTCGCACGACTTCACCACGCAATGGCTGGGCAAGGTCGAGAAGCTCGGCAGTGACGGCCTGCAGGGCCAGGACCTGCTCAGCTACGAGATCTTCGTGCGCGACGCGCGCGCATCGCTGGCCGCCGAGCGCTACCCGAGCTGGATGATGCCGATCAGCCAGTACTACAACATCGGCAGCATCATGGCGATCCTCGGCTCCGGTGCGGGCGCGCAGCCATTCAACACCGTGCAGGACTACGACACCTGGTCACGCCGTTCGCTGGGCATTCCCGAGCTGTTCGACCAGGCCATCGACAACATGCGCCAGGGCATGAAGGCCGGCGTGGTGCAACCACGCGACCTGATGGAGAAGGTGCTGCCGCAGCTGGATGCGGTGATCAAGCCGACCGCCGAGGAGAGCATCTTCTGGTCGCCGATCCGCACCATGCCCAACACCATCGGGGCGGAGGACAAGGCGCGCATCAGCGCCGAATACAAGCGCATGATCGAGCTGCGCATCATGCCGGCCTACCGCGCCCTGCGCGGCTTCATCGCCACCGAATACCTGCCGGCCACACGCACCAGCAGCGGCCTGGGCGCATTGCCCGATGGCCAGGCCTGGTACGCCAACCTGATCGTGCAGACCACCGCCAGCGACCAGACCGCCGCACAACTGCATGCGCTGGGCGAACAGCGCGTGCAGGAACTGCAGGCGCAGATCGCCACGGTGATGAAGGATGCCAAGCTGCGCGGCACGCCGACCAAGCTGCTGCGCAGCATGCGCAACGACCGCCAGTTCCAGTACGGCGATGCCAACGCGCTGATCAACCGCTACCGCCAGGTGCAGCAGCAGGTCAGCGTACGCCTGCCGCAGGTGCTCGATACGCTGCCGAAGTCCGCACTGGACGTCCGTGCGGTGGAACCGGAGCGTGCGCTCACCGCCGCGGCAGCGGCCTATCAGCCGTCCGCGGCCGGACAACCGGCCGTGTTGTACGTGAACACCCGCGACCTGCCCAGCCGCAAGCGCTGGAACGTGCCGGTGCAGTACCTGCATGAAGCGATTCCCGGCCACCACGTGCAGCTGGGCCTGCAGCAGGAACTGGCCAAGCTGCCACGCTTCCGCCGCCTCGGTGGCGATCTCGCCTTCGTCGAAGGCTGGGGCCTGTATGCCGAAACGCTGGGTGAGAACCTGGGCATCTACACCGATCCCTACGACCGCATCGGCTACCTGTATTCGCGCCTGCTGCGCGCCGCCCGCGTAGTGGCCGACACCGGCGTGAACGCACAGGGCTGGAGCAAGCAGCAGGCCGTCACCTACCTGCAGAAGACCGTGGACATGAGCAGCGACGACGCCAACGCCGAAGTCGAGCGGATCATGGCCCAGCCCGGCCAGGCGCTGTCCAACGTGGCGGGCCTGACCACCATCGTCGCTCTGCGCGACAAGGCCAAGGAACGCCAGGGCGCCGCCTTTGACCTGCGCCGTTTCCACGCCGAACTGCTGAAGGACGGCTCCATGCCGCTGGACGTGCTGGGCCGCAAGATGGAACGCTGGATGGCGCAGCCCGCCAGCGCCACACCAGCCCCTTCACCCTGACCCCTCCGGAGCCGCCATGCGCCCTGCCGTCGCCCTGTTCGCCGTCGTGCTGGGCCTGCTGCCAGTGGCGGGCTCCGCCGCGCCGGTGCTGACCCCACCGGATGCGGGCATCGACGGCCTGATGCAGGCCTACGATGGCCGGGTGCCCGGCGCCGCCGTGCTGGTGCTGCATGACGGGCAGCCGGTGTTCCGCCGTGGCTACGGCCTGGCAGTGGTGGAGGACGGTACTGCGGTCACTGCCGCCAGCAACTTCCGGCTGGCCTCGGTCAGCAAGCAGTTCACCGCTGCGGCGGTGCTGCTGCTGGTGGAGGATGGACGGCTGGGGTTGAATCAGCCTGCACGACAGTGGCTGCCCGAACTGCCGCCGGCTGCAGCGGCCATCACGATCCGCCAACTGCTCTCGCACACCAGCGGCCTGCTCGATTACGAAGACCTGATGGACCCGGCTGACACGCGGCAGGTGCATGACGCCGACGTGCTGACCCTGCTGTCGCGCGAGGACCGCCTGAATTTCGCACCCGGCACGCAGTACCGCTACAGCAACAGCGGCTACGCGCTGCTGGCCCTGATCGTCGGCCGCGCGTCCGGCCAGGATTTCGCCACCTTCCTGCAGCAACGCATCTTCCGCCCGCTGGGCATGGCGCATACCGTGGCCCACCAGGACGGCGTGGACACGGTCGCCGCGCGCGCCTATGGCTACAGCCGGATCGACGGCCGCTGGCAGCGCACCGACCAGAGCACCACCAGCGCCGTGCTCGGCGATGGCGGCATCTATTCCTCGCTGGACGATCTCGCCCGCTGGGACGCCGCGCTGTATGACGACCGGCTGCTGTCGAAGGCTTCGCGCCGCGCGATGTTCAGCCCGGCCACGGCCACATCGGAACCGGACGTGCCGCATTACGGTTTCGGCTGGCGCCTGAACGGCCCGGTGCAATGGCACAGCGGCGAGAGCATCGGCTTCCGCAACGTGATCGTGCGCCACCCGGAAAAGCACCTGACCGTGATCGTGCTGACCAACCGCAACGATCCCGAACCGTACCCGCTGGCGCAGAAGATCGCCCAGCGCTGGCTGGACACTCTGCAATGAACACCGGTTCCGACGCCCTGCTGGGCATCCACCACGCCGCACTGATCTGCAGCGACTACGCACGCTCGAAGGACTTCTACGTGCGCATCCTCGGCCTGCGCGTGCTGGCCGAGAACCACCGCGCTGCGCGCGATTCCTGGAAACTGGACCTGGCCCTGCCCGATGGCGGCCAGCTGGAACTGTTCTCCTTCCCCTCGCCACCGCCCCGTCCCAGCCGTCCGGAAGCCCAGGGCCTGCGCCACCTCGCGTTCCGGGTGGCTGCACTGGAACCCTTCATCCAGCGCCTGGCCGCGCATGGCGTCGCCTGCGAACCGATCCGCGTGGACGAATACACCGGCCGCCGCTTCACCTTCTTCGCCGATCCGGATGGCCTGCCGCTGGAGCTGTACGAAGTCGGTTGAGCGTTTTTCAATCGTGATTCATCCATGCATGGCATGGATCTACGTGTCGACCAAGGTCGACACCCACCAAGAGCAGGTCGTTCCATTCCGGCAGATCGCAGGACTCTGTCGAAGGCGGGGTGGGTCCGGTTGCGGGGGCGTGAGCCGCATGGATGCGGCGACCGAGCTTACAGGGACGTACTTGCAGCGCCCCCCGCAACCGGACCCACCCCGCCATCCACGGAATGGCCGCTTTTGCCGTTGCCGTTGCTGTTGCCTCTGCGGGTGCAGGGCGCAGCCCTGCAAAGCCCCCCTTCCCCATACCCCGCCGAATGGGTATACAGTCGACCCATGCCGGCACCGTGCCGGAATGAACCCTGGGAGGGGACCATGCGCAACACCTTCAAGACCCTGCTGCTGGCATTGCCGCTGTGCCTGGCCGCGCTCTCGGCGCAGGCCGCCGATGGCGCCGCCGGCCGCTGGAAGACCATCGACGACAAGACCGGCAAGGTGAAGTCGATCGTCGAGATCACCCAGGCCGCCAACGGCACCCTGACCGGCAAGGTGGTCGACATCCTGCACTCGGACAAGGGCCCGAACCCGGTCTGTGACGGCTGTGAAGGCGCCAACAGGAACAAGCCGGTGAAGGGCATGACCATCCTCTGGAACCTGAAGGCCGACGGCGCCAACAAGTGGTCCGGCGGCACCATCCTCGATCCGGCCAATGGCAAGACCTACAAGTCGAAGATGGAACTGCAGCCCGGCGGCACCCGGCTGGACGTGTCCGGCTGCATCGCCTTCATCTGCCGCGCGCAGACCTGGCAGCGCGAATAAGCGCCTTGGCCCCCGCTTAAACCCCGTGACCCGGCCCCGGCCGGGTCACCTCGTTGCGGGCATGCGATACTCTGCGGTTCCCCTCGGCTTCACCCCGCGACCATGACCCGTACCGCGCTTGTCACCACCGCCCTGCCCTACGCCAACGGCCCGCTGCACCTGGGCCACCTGGTCGGCTACATCCAGGCCGACATCTGGGTGCGTGCGCGGCGAATGAGCGGCGGCAGGGCCTGGTTCGTGTGCGCCGACGACACCCACGGCACGCCGATCATGCTGGCCGCGGAAAAGGCCGGGGTCACCCCGGAAACCTTCATTGCCAACATCCAGGCCAGTCACGAACGTGACTTCGCCGCCTTCGGCGTCGCCTTCGACCACTACGACTCGACCAATTCGGCGGCCAACAAGGCGCTGACCGAGCAGTTCTACCTGAAGCTGGAGGCAGCCGGCCACATCAGCCGCCGTTCGGTGGCGCAGTTCTACGACCCGGCCAAGGGCATGTTCCTGCCCGATCGCTACGTCAAGGGCATCTGCCCGAACTGCGGCAGCCCCGACCAGTACGGCGACAACTGCGAAGTCTGTGGCGCGACCTATGCGCCGACCGACCTGAAGGAACCGCGTTCGGTGATCTCCGGTGCCACGCCGGAAATGCGCGATTCGGAGCACTTCTTCTTCGAGGTGGGCCACTTCGACGCGTTCCTGCGCGAATGGTTGGCCGGCGACGTCGCCCTGCCAGGCGTGAAGGCCAAGCTCGGTGAGTGGCTCAATGCCGAAGGTGGCCTGCGCGCGTGGGACATCTCGCGCGATGCACCGTACTTCGGTTTCCAGATTCCCGGCCAGCCGGGCAAGTACTTCTACGTCTGGCTGGACGCGCCGATCGGCTACCTGTCCAGCTTCCAGACTCTGTGCGGCAGGATCGGCGAGGACTTCGAAGCGCATCTGCGCGCCGGTACCGCCACCGAGCTGCACCACTTCATCGGCAAGGACATCGTCAACTTCCACGGCCTGTTCTGGCCGGCGGTGCTGCACGGTACCGGCCACCGCGCGCCGACCCGCCTGCACGTGAACGGCTACCTGACCGTGGACGGCGCCAAGATGAGCAAGTCGCGCGGCACCTTCGTGATGGCCCGCACCTTCCTCGACGCCGGCCTGGAACCGGAAGCGCTGCGCTACTACTACGCCGCCAAGTCCGGCGGAGGCGTCGACGATCTCGACCTGAACCTGGGTGACTTCATCGCCCGCGTCAACGCCGACCTGGTCGGCAAGTTCGTCAACCTGGCCAGCCGCTGCGCCGGCTTCATCAGCAAGCGCTTCGACGGCCAGCTGGCCGCGCAGCTGCCTGATGCCGCGCAGTACCAGCGCTTCGTCGACGGCCTGGCACCGATCCGTGAAGCCTACGAGCGCAACGACCCGGCTGCGGCGATCCGCCTGACCATGGCCCTGGCCGACGAAGCCAACCGCTACATCGATGACGTCAAGCCATGGGTCATCGCCAAGCAGGAAGGCGCCGACACGCAGCTGCAGGCCGTGTGCAGCCAAGGCCTGAACCTGTTCCGCGTGCTCGTCACCGCACTGAAGCCGGTGCTGCCGGCCACCGCCGCGCAGGCCGAGGCCTTCCTGGCCGCGCCGGTGAACGACTGGACCGAGCTGGCGCAGCCGCTGCTGGATCACCGCATCGCCGACTACACCCCGCTGTTCACCCGTATCGACCCGAAGAAGATTGACGCCATGATCGACGCCTCCAAGGACACCCTGCAGCCGGCCGCTGCCGCTGCCCCCTCTGCCAAGCCGGCCGCCCCGGCCCCGGCCCCGGCCAAGGACGAAGCAAAGAGCGCCGACGCGCCGGCCTACATCGGCATCGACGATTTCGCCAAGCTCGACCTGCGCATCGGCAAGGTGCTGGTCTGCGAGTTCGTGGAAGGTTCGGACAAGCTGCTGCGCTTCGAACTGGACGCCGGCGAGCTGGGCAAGCGCCAGATCTTCTCCGGCATCCGTGGCAGCTACGGCGAACCGGAGAAGCTGGTGGGCCGCAGCGTGGTGTTCATCGCCAACCTGGCCCCGCGCAAGATGCGCTTCGGCCTGAGCGAAGGCATGATCCTGTCGGCCGGTTTCGACGGTGGCGCGCTGGCGCTGCTGGACGCCGACAGCGGCGCGCAGCCGGGCATGCCGGTGCGCTGATGCCTGCAGCGGGCGCGGCCACCGCCGCGCCCGCCGGCAGCACCGGCCACGGGGCACGCGATGGGAGGCAACGCAATGGAACTGGCGCTGTTCGACTTCGACCACACCGTGACCACCTGCGATACCTATGGCCGCTTCCTGCGCCGCGTGGCCACCGCCGAACAGCTGGCACAGGCATGGTGGAAAGTCGGGCCGTGGCTGGCCGCGTACAGGTTGAAGCTGATCTCGGCCGAACGCATCCGTGCACGCGTCACCCGCCTGACCTTTAGTGACCGCCACAGCGATGACATCGCCACGCTGGCCGCAGGCTTCTCGCGCGAGTTCCTGCCCGACGTGGTGCGCCCGGAAATGCTGGAGCAGATCCGTTGGCACAAGGAACAGCAGCACACCGTCGTGATCGTGTCCGGCTCGCTGGACCTGTACCTGCGGCCGTGGTGCGAGCAGCTGGGCCTGCAGCTGATCTGCAACCGGCTGGAAAGCCAGGATGGCCGCCTGACCGGCCGTTACGCTGGTGGCGACTGCGGCCCGCGCAAGGTCGAGCACATCCGCCGCCAGTTCGATCTGTCGCGCTACGTGCGCATCCATGCCTACGGTGACAGTTCCGAAGACAAGCCGATGCTGGCGCTGGCCCACGAGCGCTGGTTCCGCGGCAAGCCCCTGAAATAACCCAACGCGCAGCCTTCGCCACGCATGAGCCTGATCCCGCCCCTGACCGAACGCCTCGACCGCCTGCTGCCGCAGACCCAATGCGGGCAATGCGGCTATGACGGCTGCCGCCCGTACGCGCAGGCAATGGCACGTGGCGAGGCCGGTGTGGACCGCTGCCCGCCGGGTGGCGACGCCGGTGCACGGGCGCTGGCACAGGTGCTCGGCGTACCGGCGATTCCGTTCGATCGTTCGCGCGGCGAGCACAAGGCGGCCCAGGTGGCGTTGATCGTCGAAGCCGACTGCATCGGCTGCACCAAGTGCATCCAGGCCTGCCCGGTGGACGCCATCGTCGGCGGCGCCAAGTACATGCACACGGTCATTGCCGACCTGTGCACCGGCTGCGAGCTGTGCATCCCGCCGTGCCCGGTGGACTGCATCGAGCTGGTGCCAGCGTAGCCAACGGACCAACCGGCAGTGGAGCGGCGGGGTAGAGTCGACTGTTAGTCGACTGCTCTTCGTTCCGGCGGCGCAAAACCGCGCGCTGCGCGCGATAGTCGGCCAACAGTCGACTCTACCCCCTCCCTGGTGGGAGGTGACCTTGCCTGCCGTTACGGTACTGCCGCCGTCACCACGATCTCGACCTTCCAGTCGGCGTGGGCCAGCTTGGCCTCGACCGTGGCACGTGCCGGGGTCGCGCCTTCAACCACCCATTCGTCCCATGCCTTGTTCATGCCGTCGAAGTCGGCCATGTCGGCCAGGAAGATCTCCGCACGCAGCACGTGCTGGCGGTCACTGGCGACCAGCGCCAGCAGCTTGTCGATCTCCGCCAGCACCTGCCGGGTCTGGCCGGTGATGTCCTGGCTGGTGTCCTCCGGAATCTGGCCGGAGAGGTAGGCGACCTTGTTGTATACGGTCATTTCGGACATGCGCGGTCCGACGTCGTAACGCTCCATCATGGGCGTGGCTCCTGCGGTTGATCAGGCCTGCATTGTCCTCCAAACCGGTCGACGGTGGGTGCACGGGTGCCCTCCGCGATACGTCATTACCGGGCTCCGACGGTCCCACTGGTCAAATGACGATGACAGGCGCACGATGCGCCACGCCCGCGTTGACACCGCCCTCGCCCCTACTGCCGCACCCTTGCGCCGATGACCGCCCCCGTCGATTCCACCACTGCCCCTTCCACGCCAACCTGGAAGCGGGTTGCCACCATCGTCATCCCGCTGCTGATCCTCGCCCTGGCCCTGCACGGCCTGGCCAATGAGTTCGACGAGCACGGCTATCGTGCGATCCGCCAGGCGTTCCGGCAGCTCAGCGGCACGCAGATCGCGCTCACCGTGGTACTCGGCCTGGCCAGTTACGCCTGCCTGATCGGCTTCGATGCCATCGGCCTGCGTCGCAGCGGCATCCGCGTGCACCCCGCGCGCGTCGGCATCACCGCGTTCCTTGCGCACACGTTGGGCCAGACCGTGGGCTTTGCCGCGTTGACCGGTGGCGCGGTGCGCCTGCGCGGCTACCGCGGCGCCGGCCTGGATCTGGCGCAGATCGGCCAGGTGGTGCTGATGAGCACGCTCGGTTTCGTATTCGGTGCATGGCTGTTGATCAGCGTGGCCCTATGCATGGAACCCGCCGCGGCAGCGTTGGCATTGCCATTGAATCCCGATGCCGTGCGCATCGTCGGCATCATTGCCCTGCTCGCCTATCTCGGCACCGTGCTGCTGGTCGGCCGCGACGGACGGCAGTTCAGTGTGCTCGGTCACGCCTTGTGGCTGCCCGATCGCCGCACCATGATCGGTGTCACCGTACTCAGCGTCATCGAGCTGGTGCTGGCCAGTGCCGCGTTCTACGTGCTGCTGCCGGACTCCACGCCAACCGGCCTGCCGGGCTTCGTCGGCCTCTACCTGGTGGCAGTGCTGGCCGGCCTGGTCTCCACCGTGCCCGCAGGCCTGGGTGTGTTCGAGTGGAGCCTGCTGAAGCTGTTGCCGCAGGTGGCACCGGCAGCGGTGCTGGCGGCAGCACTGATCTACCGCGTCACCTACTACGTGCTGCCGCTGGTGCTGGCCACCCTGCTCGCCCTTGCGCCGGCCCTGCGTCAGCCGCTGCAGGCCAGCGCAGGGGCAACCCGTGCCGGCTGGAACGCGCTGCGCCCGTGGCTGCCGCAGATCATCGCGCTGGCGGTGTTCAGCATCGGCGCCGCGCTGGTCATCGACGGCACGCTGCCGACGCCACGCCGTCACCTGGTGAACGCCTCGCTGCCGATCCTGGAAACCTCACACCTGGTCGGCAGCCTCAGTGGCGTCGCGCTGCTGCTGATCGGCCAGGGCCTGGCCCGGCGCAGCCACGCCGCGTGGGTGCTGGCGATGGCGGTGTGCGTTGTCACCCCGTTGCCGCTGTGGCTGCGCGGCGGGCAACCATTGATCGCCGTCTCAGCGGTGCTGGTGGCGATGGCCTTGTGGGCTGCACGCCGCGAGTTCTACCGCCAGGGCGCGCTGCTGGATGAAGCCTGGTCGTGGCCGTGGCTGCGCAATCTGGGTCTGGTGCTGGTCGCGGTCACCTGGCTGCTGTTCTTCACCTACAGCCATGTCGAATACCAGAACGAGCTGTGGTGGCAGTTCGCGTTGTCCGGCAACGCACCGCGCGCGCTGCGTGCGTTGCTGGTGGTGGCGATCGCGCTGGTGATGTTCGGCCTGGCCCGCCTGCTGCACAGTACGCGCAGCCCGCTGCCGGCCGCTGACGAGGCCACGTTGCAGTCGCTGGCACCGGTGCTGGCCGGGGCCACCGATACCCAGGCCTGCCTGGTACTGACCGCCGACAAGGCGGTGCTGCGCGATGATGCGAAACAGGGCTTCGTGATGATGCAGCGCTATGGCGGTTCGCTGATCGCGATGGGTGATCCGGTCGGCCCGCCGGACGTGGCCCGTGCACTCATCTGGCGCTTCCGCGAAGAAGCCGACCGGCTCGGCCTGCGCCCGGTGTTCTACCAGGTGGGCGAGACCTACTGGCAGACCTATCTCGACCTCGGCCTGGGCCTGGTCAAGCTGGGCGAGGAAGCGATCGTGCCGCTGCACGATTTCGGGCTGGAAGGCCGCGAACGCGCCGATCTGCGCCAGGCCTGGAACCGCGGCAGGCGCGGCGGCCTGTCGTTCCGCGTGGCACCGGAGGAGGAGGTTCCCGGCCTGCTGCCACGTCTGCATGCGATCTCCAACGCGTGGCTGGAGGACAAGGCCGGCGATGAGAAGGGCTTTTCGCTGGGCAGCTACGACCCGGATTACCTGGTGCGCTTCCCGGTGGCACTGGTCGAAGCCGAGGGCCAGATCGTGGCATTCGCCAACCTGTGGCAGGCACCGGCCGGTGCCGAGCTGTCGGTGGACCTGATGCGCCACGTCAACGAAGCGCCGAAGGGGACGATGGACTTTCTCTTCATCGAATTGTTCCTGTGGGGCCGCGCGCAGGGCTATGCGCGGTTCTCGCTGGGCATGGCGCCGTTGTCCGGGCTGGCCCAGCATCGGCTGGCCGGTCGCTGGAACCGCCTGGCCGGCCTGCTGGCGCGGCATGGCGAACGCTTCTATGGCTTCAGTGGCCTGCGCCGCTTCAAGTCGAAGTTCGATCCGCAGTGGCGGCCACGCTATCTCGCGGCGCCCGGCGGCATGCATCTGCCGGCCGCGCTGCTGGATGCCACGCGCCTGATCTCGCTGGATCCGCGGCGGAACTGAAGCCGCGATGCGTCGGGCATGGCTCGACGCTACCCGCTGCTCGGTAGGTGTCGACCTTGGTCGACATGCAACCCCAGCGCCGACCAAGGTCGGCGCCTGCCAAGCGCTACATACCGCCCTTGAGGATCACTTCGGCCAAGCGATCGTAGTCCCCCCCGAAATGGTGATCACCCGGCAGCTTCACCTTCCTCACCCCGTCATTGGCCGGCAGGTCCGGGCACAATGCGTCCTCATCCTTGTCGCCGAACACGCACAGCGTTTTTTCTGCCGGCAGCCTGGCCACTTCCGGGGCGATCGGCAAGCCATCGCCGCCACCGCCCAGCCAGTTGCTGACATGGAATTCGAAGTCGGCCTTCCTGCCCACCGATAGCAGCACGATGCGCTCCAGCCCCTCACGGGTACCGGCATCGAGCTGGTTGATGGTGGCAGGCAACACATCGGCACCCTGCGAGAAACCAATCAGCATCACCTTGTCTCGGTGCCACTGCTGGCGGTAGTGGTCGATGATCTTCTGCAGGTCGCCGGCAAAGCCCTTCGGTGTGCGCTGGCTCCAGAAGTAGCGCAGCGAGTCGATGCCCACCACCGCCACGCCATGCGCGTTGAGTGACGACGCCACGTTCTTGTCCAGGCCCGCCCAGCCACCGTCACCGGAGACGAACACCGCCAGCGTATCGCCGCTGGTGGCCGCCGGCATTTCCACCACCGGCAGGCCCTTCAGTGCAGCAGGCGGCGGTGCCAGGCTGACGCCAGCCTGCGCGCCAATCACCCGCGCCGCCGCCACCAGGCCCGGTGATGCATCACCGCGCGCAGTGCGCTTGAACTCACGCGCCATGGCCACCTGCTGTACGAACCGGCTGGCCTGGCCCGCCCTGCAGCCGTTGTCACCTGCCGCACTCAACCACGGAAAATTCAGTTCGGCCGGCTGCAGCCTGTCGCGCTTCACGCCATCGCCGCAGACCATGCGCTGGTGGCTGTGGTCCGGGCAGAAGCCGGTGGTCAGCACACCGGCGAAAACCTGGGTGTCGGCCTGCGCTGCCAGCGCGTAGGCCATTTCGGCACCTTCGCCATCACCGCCGACCAGCGGCAGGTGGTAGCCGGGCAGATGCAGCGAGGCCTGCAGCCAGCGCGAGAAATTCTCGACGTCACCGGAACCGAACGAACAGGTCGGGTCACCCTCGCGCTTGAGCACACCGCGCAGATGCGCAATGTCCACTGCCGCCACCAGCGCGCCGTCGGCACGCAGGGCCTCGATCGGCAGGCGGCTGGTGTCACCGCCGGCAGTGGGTTCGTGGAACCAGATCACCACCCGTTGCGGCGTGCCGGCCGGCATGTGCACCGGAATCTGCTCGAACCGCCCATGGCTGAACTGCTGCGGGGTCACCGCCGCCGTTGCCGGCAGCGTGGCCAGCGCCAATACCACACCCATTGCCCTGCCCAGCCCTGCACGCTTCATGTCGCATCCCCGATGGAATGCGCACACGATACGCCGCCGCCGCGTGCACGGCACGTACCGGCGCAGGCCGTTGGGGATTCAGTCGGCCGCGGCCTGGCGGCTGCGACGGTACAGGGCCGTCGCCAGGTACAGAAGCCAGCCGACGATCACTGCGATCACCACTTTCTGTCCGAGCCCGCGCGGTGGCCCAGCGCGCCACAGCACGTGCAGCCACAGCAGCACGAAGGCCAGCCATGCCCAGCCCCAGAGCAGGTCAGCGGCGGGCTGCCAACCCGGTTCCCGGCGCAGGTACCACGCCTGCAGCAGCATGCCGACGCTGGCACACAGGAACGCCGTGTTGGCTGCCAGCCCGTGGATGAACGGCGCCAGCAACGGGGTCGCTTCAGGCAGCCAACTGTCGCCGATCGCCACCGTCGCCAGGCCCAGGGCGGAAACCGTGAACAACAGCGGTGCGGCCGCACTGCGCCGTGGGCCGATGCTGCCGCGATACAGCGCAACGCCGAGTGCCGCAATGGCCAGCGCCAGCACGCAGTAGGCAGCGCGCAACGCCAGCCCCCACGGCCCGTGCAGATACAGGCTCAACGTCGCCCGCACCCAGTCCAGATCACTGCGCGCAACCTGGGTCCACAGCGCGGTTGCCACGAACAGCAGCAGCGCCACCAGTGCCAGCACCGCCACCGGACGCGCACGGCTCATGCTGCGTCCTCAGGATGCCGCGTCTTCCATTCGGCCAACGCCTTGCGGTAACGCTGCAGCTCCTCGGAGTACAGGTCCAGCACGCACAGCGGGCAGCCGCTGCCGCAGCATTCGTTGGGACCGGGTTCTTCCGGTGGTAGCGGGCGTGGATCGGGATCAGGGACGGACACGGTCGGAAGCGACGATCAGTGGAAGCAGGCCCCAGTGTACCGGGCTGGCTCAGCGGGCCAGCTGTCGGCGCAGGTTCTCCCGAGCGGCCGCATCCAGCCGTTGGTGGAAGAAGTCACTGAGGAAAATCCGCGGCGCCCGCAGCAGGCCCTGCAGGAACCGACGGCGGCCGGCGCGGTACAGGAAGCCCGGCACCACGCCCTTGTATTCGTCGGCCACGCCACGGTCATAGGCGGCAAACACCGGCTCCGGCGCGGCCAGGATCGCCATGTCGCAGTCCAGGAACAGCGCCGCCTCGGCATCCACATCCTGCGGACCCAGCTCACCATGGCGGGCGGTCAGCAGGATCAACTGCCCGACGCGTGCGGCATCCACTGCGGCCAGCTCCGGTGCCTGTGCGATCGCGTGCAGGGCCAGCTGCGCAGAACGGGCCTCGTTGTCCTTGCGCCCCGCGTGGTAGATCGCATCGTGGTAGAGCACGGCCAGATAGATCTCGGCCGGCTGGGTCCAGCCAGGGCCGTCGGCCACCTCCTGGCAGTGCTGCAGCACGGCGCGTACATGGCCGAAGTGGTGGTAGGCCCGTGGCGGCGTTGCATAGCTGTCCTGCAGCGCCTGCCACTGCGCCGGGGCAAGCGTCAGCGGTGAGAAGTCCATGCCCGGATCATCCCGCCTGTGCCGGCGCCGGGCAAGCTGGCGGTTTTTTCACCACGCACTCACAACGCTTGCCGGGCGGGGCCCGGAGCCAGTTGTCCACAGCTTTGTCGAGCGCTGGTCCACATCGGTTGTGGATGACCGCGGCGCCGACCAACGGTCGCTGCAGCCTGACATCCATGGGAATACACTCGCCACAGGCGGGAGCGCCCGCCGCTGCCGGGAACCGTCATGTACCGTTCTGCCGCCCATTGCCTCACCCTTTCGCTGCTGGCCTTCTGTGCTCCTGCCTTCGGCGCAGGCCAGGCACCGCCCGCCGATGTGGTGACGACCCCGACCATCACCGTGTCAGCCGTACGCGTGCCGACCCCGGAAGAAGTGTTCGCCATTCCCGCAGACCTGCGTGCGATGCTCCAGAAGCAGGTGATCCAGCGCAGCTACTCCCGCGACCAGCGGTTGCAGGCGCTCGTGGAGATGATCTTCGGCCAGCACGGGCTGAACCTGCAGTACGACGCCAATGCGACCTACACCGTCAGCGATATCTGGCAGCACCGCCGCGCCAACTGCCTGGCCTTCACCCTGCTGTTCGTGACGCTTGCGCGGGAGGCGGGCATCCAGGCGCGCGTGCAGGAAGTGGGGCAGGTAGTGTCCTGGTACCAGGACCAGGACGCGGGCGTGGTCTACAGCGTCGGCCACGTCAACGCCGGTGTCGACGTCGGCGGGCGTTTCGGTACCGTCGATCTGGATCGCAACGTGCTCTATGACCGCCGTGGGCCGGTTCCGGTCAGCCGTGCGCGGGCATTGGCGCATTTCTACAACAACCGGGGTGCGGAGCGCCTCGCCGACGGCGACTTCGGCGGCGCGCGTGCGTTCTTCGACGCTTCCCTGGGCCAGGACAGCGGGTTCGCTCCGGTGTGGAACAACCTCGGCGTACTCGCCCACCGCGAAGGCAACACCGAGGCGGCGCGGCAGGCGCTGGACCGATCGCTGCAGCTGGACGGCCGCCAGGATGCCGCACTGACCAATGCCTCTGCGCTGTTCCGCAGCCTGGGCTTGACCGCACAGGCGCAGTCACTTGAGCGCCGGCTGAAGTCGGTGCAGCGCGAAGACCCGTTCGCGCAGTACATGTTCGGCGCCAAGGCCGAACGCGCCGGCCAACTGGACGAGGCGATCCGCCATTACCGGCAGGCCGTGCGCCTGTACGACACCGCGCATCAGTTCCACTTCGGGCTGGCACGCGCCTATTTCCTGGCTGGCCAGCTCAAGCGCGCCGATCGTGAACTGCTGCGTGCACGGGAACTGGGGGGCGCGCCGGAGCAGGCGCGCTACCAGGCCAAGCTGGACAGCCTGGCCCGCTGGCGCGCGCAGCAGCAGGCCAGGCGCTGAAGGCGATCAGGCCTTCTTGAGGAAGCAGGTCTTCAGGACCAGGCCCTTGATCTTGTCCGAGTTGCCTTCGATGTGCTCGGCATCATCTTCGACCAGGCGGATGTTGCGGATCACGGTGCCCTGCTTGAGCGGGATCGAGGAGCCCTTCACTTTCAGGTCCTTGATTACGGTGACGGTGTCGCCGGCCTGCAGGGTATTGCCGTTGCTGTCACGCACGACCAGGGTGGAGCCCGCGCTTTCTTCGGGGGTCCATTCGAAGCCGCAGTCGGCGCAGATCCAGAGCGCACCATCGGCGTAGGTGTTTTCCAGGGTGCACTGCGGGCAGGCGGGGGCAGAAGACATCAGCAAGTACCTCAAAGTGAATCAACAGCCGCCATTGTAACCGCCTGGCTTCCCTGCCCCTTTTCCAGGCAGGCCCCGGGCTGCGCACCTGGCCCGACACACAACGGCACGCCCCCGGAACTTGCAGTCGGCGGCGAACTGCAGCAGAGTGCGCGGCCCCTGATCGACCCCGGAACTTCCCATGCGCCTCGGCATCGACTTCGGTACCAGCAACTCCGCCGCCGCCATCGTGCATGAGGGAAAGCTGCTGCCGATCCGCTTCGGCGACGCCGAACAGTTCCGCACCAGCGTGTACTTCCCCGGCGTGGTGCCCGACCCGGATGACTTCCAGCTCGATGATGGGCAGGAACACCAGCTGCAGCAGATGATCGACAGCGCTGCGCGCGCGGCCCGCGCCGCCGGCCAGGAACGCACGCCACAGGCACTGCGCCGCGAAGCCCTGCGCGCACTGCGACGGGAGTGGATGGAAGCGCGCGCCGGCAAGGAACGCAGCGCCAGCGACCTGCTGCAGAACGCGGTCTATGGCGATGACGCGCTGGAAGCCTATTTCGAGGAACACGAAGGCAACCTGGTGCAGAGCCCGAAGTCGATGCTCGGCTACAACCTGCACCCGCGCGCCAAGCAGACCATCACCGGCATCGCCGCGCACATCCTCGAGCACATCCGCCTGACTGCCAGCGCCCAGCTCGGCCAGCCGCTGCGTGCCGCCCTGCTCGGCCGCCCGGTGCAGTTCCGCAGCTCGATCGGCGCGGCCGGCAACGACCAGGCGCTGGACATCCTGCGCGAGGCCGCCACCCAGGCCGGCTTCGACCAGATCGATTTCCTCGAGGAACCGGCCGCGGCGGCCATGCATTACCACGCCGAAAGCCGCGAGCGGCACCAGGCGGTGATCGTCGACATCGGTGGCGGTACCACCGACATCGCGCATGCCGAAGTCGGCGGCGATGCTGCGCCACGCATCCACCGCGCGTGGGGTATTGCCCGCGGCGGTACCGACATCGACCTGGCGCTGAGCCTGTCCAGCTACATGCCGCTGTTCGGCCGCGGCATCACCCGCGTGCCCGCCCACCACTACGTGGAAGCGGCCACGGTGCAGGACATGACCCGCCAGCGTGACTTCCGCCAGCACAAATACGATCACGTCGACGATCCGTGGCGCGCGCGCCTGCAGGCCCTGCAGGACACCGGCAATACCGCCCGCCTGTACCGCGATGTGGAACGCGCGAAGATCGCCCTCAGTGCCGCCAGCGAGCACCGCAGCACGCTGGACTACATTGCCCGCGACCTGCATGCCGACAGCAGCGCCGCCGGCCTGGCCGCTGCCGCTCACGGCTACCTGGAACAGATCCGGGAGCTGCTGGCCCAGGTCCGCAGCGACATTGGCGGCGACCCGGATGCGGTGTTCCTGACCGGCGGCATGTCCCGCGCCGGCTACCTGCGCCAGGCCGTGGCCGAGGCCTTCCCGGGCGCCCGCATGGTCCACGGCGAGCCCTCGCTGGGCGTGGTCCAGGGCCTGGCACTGGCGGCAGCCAGCCCGGATTAACAAAAATGTTACGCGGTCTAAGTTACTCTTGGTCGGCTAGAACCCCGCTGCACCTTCCACTGGCCACGCCGGTGTGTGTCCACGGTGCAGCCTGGCCCGCCTGCGGGCCTAGCGGCCATGCCTTCCTGGCTCGTTCATGGTCCGCGCAGCACCTGAGCCGCCATCGAGACCCGCTTTGGGCACCCGCCAGGCCCCTGTGGCCTTACAACCTGACGCAGCACCTGCACCCATCGACTGCCGCCGTTGTGACGCGGTCTGTTGTCGGCTGCCCGTGCTGCTGCAGCCCGGCGACCACGTGCCTGGCCAGTTCCTGTCACGCGACTCCCACGGCCGTGCCGTGATGGCGCGCAACGAGGAAGGCTGGTGCGCGGCGATCGATCCCTATCACCTGCGCTGCACGATCTATTCGCAGCGCCCGGCGATCTGCCGCCAGTTTTCGATGGGCGGCGATGACTGCCGCCGCGAGCGGCAGGACTACCTGCGCCAGGCTGATGCCTGGTCGCTTTCCTCCCCTTCCACCTGACAGGAGCAACCATGCCCCGCAAGGCAAAGACCCCCGCGAAGGCCAGCAACAGCATCCGCAGCGAACGCAAGGGCGCGGCCGCCAGCACCGTGGTCAGCAGCGATTCGATCGCTTCGGACCTGGCAGCGTTCCGCAAGGCCGGTGGCAAGATCGAAGTCCTCGGCACCACCTGGGCGCTGAAGAAAGCCAGCTGACCCAGCACCGACCGCGGCGGCGCTGCCGCCGCGGCCTGCCGGACCGCGCTCAGCGATCCAGGCGTACCCTCACACTGCCCGAGTGCGACTGGATGCGGATGTCTCCATCACCGCCGCCCAGACGCGTGTCGAGATGGCTGCCCGGCCCATAGCGCGGCCGCTCCACCTGCCCGGCATCGCTGTTGATCGAGCCGCTGAAGCTGTTCACCGACAGCTGTGCCGACACCGTGCGCGGCAGGCTCAGCGTGACCGGGGCACTGACCGATTCGACATTGATGCGGCCACCGGGCGCCAACCCGGCTGCTGCCAGATCGATGCTGCCCGAGACGGTCTCCACCGCCAACCGCTGCACGCGTCCGGCTTCCACCGCAACCCGGCCGGATACCGTCTGCGCACCGATATCACCGGACACGCCGCCGCCGGCCTCGATCCGGCCACTGACCGTATTTACGTCCAGCTTCGGCGTCTGCAGGCGTGCGCTGACACTGCCACTGACCGTGTTGAGTTTGCTGTCGCCGCTGCGGCCAGCCGCGCTGAGGCTGCCGCTGACGGTGTCGGCCTGCAGCCGTCGCACGTCGATGCCACTGATGTCCTGGCTGGCGCTGACCGTGCTCAACAGCAGTTCCACCGAGCGCGGCACGTTCAGCACCAGCGTCGCGCCACCATTGTTGCTGCGGCGCGGGTATTCAATCTCCCAGCGCACCCGGTTGGCGCTCTTTTCCTGGCGCAGCTGCAGGCCATCGCTGAGCGTGCCGGTGAGTTGCACATCATTGCGGTCCCAGCCACGCACGGTCACCTTGCCGGCCACGTTGCTCAGTTCGATGCGACCGCCCGCAGCCAAGGTGTGGCGCTCGTCGATGCGGGTGTCGGCCAGCGCCACGGCAGGGGACAGCAGCAGTGCGACACAGCAGGAAATCAGGGTTCGGGTCATGGGGGTCTCCTCAGGTCGTCAGGCCGGACTCGGCGGCATAGGCCGCCTGCCGGGTCAGTTCCAGCCGCAGCGCATAGGTGCGCTTGAGCTGGCCAAGCAGGTGCGGCGCGCGCGGGTCCTGCGCCAGTGCGGCACGGATCTGCGCCGCGCTTTCATCCAGTTCGTGCAGGGCCGGCTGCCATTCCGGCGCGCGCCCATCGGGCAGCGAGGCCACGGCCTGCTGGTACTGCTCGGTCATCGCAGCCGCCTGCAACTGCAGCGTGGACGGCACCGGTGTATCCGGCTGCGCGTGCCACCAAGGGGCCACCGCGTAGATCGCCAGGCTGGCAGCCAGGGCAGCGCCGGCCGGCAACCACCAGCGGCGCCGCGAACGCGTTGCCAGGGCCACCACGCTGCCCGTTGGCGCAGGTGCTGCCTGTGGTTCACGCGGCGGCAGCCGGGCAGACAGGCGTGCCCAACCATCAGTGGGCACTTCGCGCTCATTCGGCAGCGCACGCAGCCGGGCCAGCAGGTCGTGATCGAAATCGTGTTCGTGCGTACTCATGTCATGTCTCCCAGCCGTGCGCGCAACAGGCCGCGCGCACGATGCAGCTGTGCCTTGGAACTGCCGATGGCCATCTGCAGCTGCTCGGCGATTTCCTGGTGTTTCCAGCCTTCGATGTCGTGCAGCACCAGTACCGCACGCGCCCGTGGTGGCAGTGTCGACAGCGCGCGCTCCAGGTCGCGCTCGGTGCCGGCGCAGCGGTCACGCACCGCCAGTTCCTGCAGGCCCCCGTCGACGTCGTCCAGACTGTCGTGATCCTGCCCGCCCGCCCGGCCACGCAGCTCCATGAGCGCGGCGTTGACGCCCAGCCGATGCAGCCAGGTCGACAGGCTGCTCTCGAAGCGGAACCCCGGCAGCGCTTTCCAGGCCTGCAGGAAGGCCTCCTGCAGCGCATCCTCGGCACGTGCCTGCTGGCCGCCACACAACCGCCACAGCACAGCGAATACACGCGGCGCGTGACGCCGGTACAGCAGTTCGTAGGCAGCAGTGTCTCCCGCAGCGGCCGCCCGCACCAGGGCGGGTTCGTCGACGGGGTCGTTGGCGGCAGGCAGCGCTGGCATGGTGGTGTCGAGCATATCGCTTGGATGCGGCGGCCCGGAAAAAGGTTTAGAGGTGATCGGCGATCAGGGACATGCAACCTTTTCGACGATGGCTGCATCCATGAAAGGTCTTCGAGAAAACACCTCCGGGAGTCCAGTCATGTCCAGCCCCGCCTGCGCCGCCGTGCTGGTGATCGCCGCCTGCGTCGTGCTGCAGGCATTGGGCCTGTCCCTGCAGCTGCGCACGGACAGTGGCCGCGCCTGCCTGCAGCAGCATCGCCAGGAACTGGTGTGCCTGGCCTGGGCACCGGCAGTCGAATCCACGGCAGGCGCCGGGTAACATCAAGGGCCGTTATTGCCACCTGTTGTCGCGCCATGATGTTGTCGCTGAAGGATCATCTCCCCGCCTGGACCCACCCCTGGCTGCATGACGTGGGTATCGCCGTGAAGATCCTGCTGACCCTGCTGGCCGCGTGGCTGCTGCGGGTGCTGGCACGGCGCCTCATCCGGCGTTTCGCCGAGCACTACACACTGCCACCGGAGATGGCGATGGGCGCCCGGCGGATCACCAGTTTCGTGGTCTATTTCAGCGCCCTGCTGTACATCCTCAGCCTGCTGGGCGCGTCGCCTTCGGTACTGTGGACGGCGTTCACCGGCTTTGCCGCCGTGGGTGCGGTGGCCTTTTTCGCGGCGTGGAGCGTGCTCTCCAACATCTTCTGCACGCTGCTGATCTTCACCACGCGCCCGTTCCGCCTGCATGACTACATCGAGGTGCTGGAGAACGGCGAGAAGCCGGGCCTGAAGGGCCGGGTGATCGATGTGAACCTGATCTACACCACGCTGCAGGAAACCGGCGACGGCCACGAGGGCACGGTGCTGCAGTTGCCGAACAACCTGTTCTTCCAGCGCACCGTGCGCCGCTGGCGCGACCCGGCACAGGCGCCTGGCGGCATCCAGGGCGACGGCTGAGGGTGGGGTTTTCGGCAGGGCTGCGCCCTGCACCTGCTCGGAGCAACGGCAACGGCAAAAGCATGCTATCCGTGGGATGGCGGGGTGGGTCCGGTTGAGGGGGACGCTGCAAGTACGTCCATGTAAGCTCGGTCGCCGCATCCATGCGGCTCACGCCCCCTCAACCGGACCCACCCCGCCTTCGACAGATTTCCGCGAGCTGTCCGTTCTTCTGTAGAGCCGAGCCATGCTCGGCTCAAATCATTCCGATATCGAAATTTTCGATTTCAATGGAAATTTATCCACGCACGGCGGGATGTACCCGATCGCGGAAATCTGTCGGAGGTGGGGCGGTGTCGGAGTGCGGGGTGTCAGCCGCATGGATGCGGCTGCCAAGCCTACAAGGACGTACTTGCGGCGTCCCCGCACTCTGACACCGCCCCGCCACCCCACGGAATGCCAGCTTTTGCTGTTGCTGCTGCCTTGGCTTGAAGGCTTCGGCGGGTGCAGGGTGCAGCCCTGCCCAACAACCTTTACCTCAACTGGCTGTCCTTGCTGCCACGCCGGTTGTAGCCGGCATGCGCCTGCTCTTCGTCATCCCGCGCCTGCTGGCACGCAACGCACAGCCGCACACCAGGCACGGCCTGGCGCCGCGCCAACGGAATCGGCGCGTCGCATTCCTCACAGTGTTCCAGACCGGGTCCCTCGCGCAGCTGGCGCCGCGCGCGGGCGATCGCATCATCAACGGTGGCGTCGATCTGGTCCTGGACCGCGCCGTCTCCCGCCCAACCGGTGGCCATGGCCGTCCTCCGCAGGTGTGTCGCCTGATATGGGGACGATACACCCCGGTAAAAGGAATGCCTTCCTGTAGCGCCGAGCCATGCTCGGCGGGGCTTCAGCAAGCTGAGTGGAACGCGCACGGGTTCGATCAATCCGATTGCGACTTAATCCCCTCCGTCCCCTTTTTGTTTACCAGATCAGGTCGTCCGGTACCTGGAACTGCGCGTAGTAGGCGTCGTCCTCGGCGTTGCCGGTGGAGATCTCGGCGGTCGAGCCCGGCTGGCCGTGGTCGACGATGATCGCTTCGGGCGCGCGTTCACGCACCTTTTCGGCGGCAGCACGCGGCAACACGGCGTAACCGTCACCATGGGCAACGATGACCAGAACGCCCACCGACAGCGCCTTGCGCAGCTTGGGGTCGATCAGCAGGGTGCGGATCGCCGTGCCATCGCTGAAGCGGTACTCGTCATCGCCCTTGTGGGGCACGGCATGGGCCGCGATGATCTGCTTCGCCTGCGCCTTCTGTTCAGCTTGCCTGGCCTGGGCATTGCGCTCGGCGGCCAGCGCGCGGTCGCGCTCGACCTTCTCGGCGCGGGCACGCTCAGCCTCGCGCTGGACCTCGGCCGACGTCGATTCGGCCTTGCCCTGCCGGGCCTTGGCCTGCGCGCTCGCGGCGGCGCTGGCCTGCGACTTCTTGGCCAGGCCGGCCTTGAGCAATTGTTCCTGCAGCGCGTTGGGCTTTGCCATGGTCGATGTGTACCGCGTGTAATCTTGGATGTCCCCATTCTACCGACGCCCCGCCACCCCTGCATGGCAGTCCTGAAGTACCTCACCGGCTATCCCGAACCCCTGGTCGCCCAGGTCAGCGACCTGCTGGCACAGGGCAAGCTCGGCCCATGGCTGCAGCAGCGCTACCCCGACCCGCACACCGTGCGCAGCGACCGCCAGCTGTACGACTACACGCAGGAGCTGAAGGACCGCTACCTGCGCAAGTCGGTGCCGCTCAACAAGGTCTGCTACGACAACACGCTGGAAGTGATCAAGCACGCGCTGGGTACCCATACCGCCATCTCGCGCGTTCACGGCGGCCGCCTCAAGGCCAGCCGCGAGACCCGCATCGCCACCGTGTTCCGCCAGGCACCGGCAGCGTTCCTGCGCATGATCGTGGTGCATGAGCTGGCCCACCTGAAGGAAGCCGACCACAACAAGGCCTTCTATCAGCTGTGCCAGCACATGGAGCCGGATTACCTGCAGCTGGAATTCGATACCCGCCTGTACCTGACCGAGCTGGCCAACCGCGGCCAGCGCTGACCGGCCGCAGCAGCTACACTGCGCGCCCACTGCCCGACCTGCCTGCCATGGAACCGATCCGTCTCGACAAACGCCTGTCCGCCCTGCTCGGCATCCCGCGCGGCGAAGCGCGGCGCTACATCGAAGGCGGCTGGGTCACGGTCAATGGCGAGGTGGTGGAACAGCCGCAGCGTCCGGTCGATGACAGCGCGGTGATCGTGGTGGCCGAGCAGGCCAGCGATGAAAAGGCCGAGCGGGTCAGCATGCTGCTGCACAAACCGGCTGGCGTTGCCGCCGAAACCCTGTGCGCGCTGGTCAGCAGTGACAGCCGCAGCGAGCTGGACGCCAGCGACATCCGTCCGCTGCAGCGCCACTTCCACGGACTGCAGCTGGCGGCCGCCCTTCCGGCCAGCGACAGCGGCCTGGTGGTGGTCAGCCAGGACCCGGCCACGCTGGCCCATCTTCAGCGCAACCTGGGACGCACCGAGCAGGAATACCTGATCGAGGTCGCCGAAGGCGGCCCCGAGCGTGGCCCATGGCTGCTGGCGCGCCTGCAGCAGGAATCCGGCGGTGCCAAGGTCAGCTGGCAGAGCGAGCAGCGCCTGCGCTTCGCGGGCAAGGGCCTGACCGCCAAGGGCCTGCGCGTGGCGGTCACCGCGGCCGGCCTGCAGGTGACGGCCGTGCGTCGGCTGCGTATTGGCCGCGTGGCACTGGGACCGCTGCCTGCGGGGCAGTGGCGTTACCTGGGCAGCGACGAGCGGTTCTGACAGGGAAGTCCCTGTCATCCACGCATGGCGTGGATCTTCTGCGATGCACCGTCTGCCTTTGATCCACGCGTGGCGTGGATCTACCATCGGCGCATGAGCCTGCCCAAGCCCCTGTGGCGACGTCTGCTTCGCGTTGCTGCAATCATCCTCGCCACACTGGTGCTGCTGGTCCTGTCCGGGCTGCTGCTGGCCGACCATCTCACCCCGCAGGCACGGGGCACGCCCTCGCACGTGCTGCCGCTGCAGCCGGCACAGACGCGGATCGACCGGCAGATCGTTCCGTTGCAGGAGGCCCATCCCGGCCAGTCCGGCGTGGCCTTCCTCAGCGATGGCATGGATGCCTTCGCCGCGCGCGCGATGATCACCACCCACGCCGGGCGCAGCCTGGACCTGCAGTACTACATCTGGCACGACGACCTGATCGGCCACCTGATGGCCAAGGCGTTGTACGACGCCGCCGAACGCGGCGTGCGCGTGCGCATCCTGCTCGACGACATGAACGCCAAGGACAAGGACGCCCTGATGATGGCGCTGGACCGGCACCCCAACATTGAAATCCGCCTCTACAACCCGTTCCGCAACCGGACCGGCCTGCTGCGCATGGTGGAGATGGTGCAACGGTTCTTCAGCGTGAACCACCGCATGCACAACAAGAGCTGGATTGCCGACGGCCGCGTCGCGATCGTCGGCGGCCGCAACATCGGCGAGGAATACTTCAGCGCGCGCACCGATGTGAACTTCCAGGACCTGGACCTGCTGGTCGCCGGCCCTGCCGTGGAGCAGGCCAGCCGGATCTTCGACGACTACTGGAACAGCGAGGCCGCCATTCCGGTATCGGCGCTTGCCTTCCATACCGATGCCCAGCTGCGCCTGCTGATACGCGAATCGGACCATGAGGCCCAGCGTGACGTGGCCCAGCCCTACCTTGCGCGCGTGGCCGAATCGCGCAGACGGCAGCGCCCGAGTCCCGAGCCATTGCGCTGGAGCCGTGCAGTGCGCATCGTCTCGGACCCGCCGATGAAGCACCGCGACGATGATCGCGGCGCGTGGCTGGTTTCGACGCTGACCAGCGAGCTGCAGGCCGCCCGGCACAAGGCCCTGTTGATCTCGCCCTACTTCGTGCCCGGCAACGAGGGCCTGGATGGCTTTTCGGCCATGGCCCGGCGGGGCGTGCAGGTCGGCGTGGTCACCAACTCACTGGCTGCCAATGACGTCGCCGCGGTGCACGGCGGCTACATGGGCTACCGCGTGCCGTTGCTCGAAGCCGGCGTCCACCTGTATGAGCTGAAGGCACAAGGGCAGTCCGGCGATGCGGGCGTGTTCGGCAGCAGCGGCGCCAGCCTGCACACCAAGGCGTTCCTGGTCGATGACCGCCGCGGCTTCGTCGGCTCATTCAACCTCGATCCGCGCTCGGCCTACCTGAACACTGAAATGGGTGTGCTGTTCGACGATCCGTTGCTGGGTGCACAGCTGCGCGGCGAGTACCTGCGCCTGGCGGATCCCAGGCACAGCTGGTGGCTGGCGCTGGACGACCGTCGCCGGTTGCGCTGGCTGGAGCGCGAACCACCACCGCACTGGGCGGAGGAAGAGCCAGGGGCAACGGCGCGCAAACGCTGGTTGTCGCGGGTGATCAGCTGGCTACCGCTGGAATCGCAGCTGTAACGCTCAGCGCCCCGGATCGGTGGCTTCCTGCCCGGCATCATCCAGCGTTTCCACGCTGCGCCCATGCAGTCGCCGCCAGATCCAGCGCAATGCATGCGGCGGTGCCGAAGGCAGCTGTTCCAGCAGGGCCAGCATGCGGCTCTGGCTGGCATGCCCATGGCGGCACAGCAGGCTGGCCGCCGCAGCGGCGCTGGCCAGGCGCAGGCTGTCGGCCAGCGGGCCCTCGGCCTCCGGCAACAGCGCCTGATGCACCGGCTCGGGCAGCTCCCAGGCAGCCGCCACCCGTTGTGCCAGCGGTAACGACCACTGCTGAAGCAGCTGCAGTGCCAGCGCCGGCTCCACGGTTTCACCACGTGCCTGGGCTTCCTGCAGCAGCTGGCGCATCACCAGCGCCGCGCCCAGGCCCTGCACCAGGCCCAGCCACTGCGCGGCGAAAGCATCACCGAAGGTAACCGTGCGTGCGTGGTCTGCAGCCGCGCGCGAGGCCAGCAGTGCGTGCTCCCAGATGATCGTGCTGAACTGCGGGAACGCATCGCACTGCATCTGCATCACCGGCTGTACCAGTACCGCGCTGATGATCTGCCGAACGCCTTCGGTACCGACCAGGGTCACCGCCCGCTGCAGGCTTTCCACGGGCCGCTCGTGCACCTTGTAGGCGGGGCTGTTGGCGATGCGCAGCAGGTTGCCGGTCAGCACCGGGTCCTGGCCGATGATCGCGGCCATCACCCGCGCGGAGGCGGCATCGTCGTTGACGGTCTGGATCAGCTGCGGCAGCAGCTGCGGACGGCGCGGCAACTGCCGGGTAGCCCAGTCGCGGTCCTGCAGCGCGCGTGCCACCGCTTCCCCCAACGCCGGATCCTGTACAGGCGCCGGCTCACCGGCCAGTCGTGGGTACAACGCCAACGCGTGCAGGCCGCGCTGCAGATGTGCGGCGATCTCCGCAGACGGCAGGGCCTCACCCTGCAGGCTCGCAGCCGCTGCCGCCACTGCCTGTCGCGATACCGCCGCCAAGCGGGACGGCGCAGCCCCGGTCGAGCGCGCCAGCCAACCGCGCAGTGATCGCCACCAGGCCGCTGTCATCGCCGCCTGCCCTGTCGTTGTGGTGCCCTTGCCGTCACTGACCGCCTGCCTCTTCACGCGAATCCGGCCACCCGCCGTCGTCGCAGCATCGGCCGCACTTTCATCTTCTTTAACCGGAAGGCATGCGATGTCGACGGCACCGGCCGGGGGAATGGACTAGAATGGCGCCGCGCGACCCGTCCCCCTGCACCGACGACGTCGCTTTTTTTGTTTTGGGACCCTACCGTTCACTGGCCGTTCGCTGCAGTTCGCCGCTGATCGCGCCATCGGAGACGCCATGCTATTCGAAACCCTCGCCACCACCGGCCACGAACAGGTGGTGTTCTGCCACAACCACGACGCCGGCCTGAAGGCGATCATCGCCATCCACAACACCACCCTTGGCCCGGCCCTGGGCGGCGTGCGCATGCGTCCTTACGCCAGCACCGACGAGGCGCTGGCCGATGCGCTGCGCCTGAGCCGGACGATGACCTACAAGAATGCACTGGCCGGCCTCAACGTCGGTGGCGGCAAGGCGGTGATCATCGGCGACCCCAAAGCGGACAAGACCGAAGTGCTGTTCCGTGCCTTCGGCCGCTACGTCGATTCGCTGGGCGGACGCTACATCACCGCCGAGGACGTCGGCACCGATGTCAACGACATGGAGAACATCTACCTGGAGAGCCAGTTCGTGACCGGTGTGCACCAGGTCCATGGCGGCTCCGGCGATCCGGCCCCGTTCACCGCCTACGGCGCGCTTCAGGCGTTGATGGCGTCGATGCGCTTCAAGTTCGGCCATGAGGAAGTGGGCAAGACCAGCATCGCGGTGCAGGGCCTGGGTCACATCGGGATGGAACTGGTGAAGCTGCTGCGTGACCGCGGTGCCAAGCTGTATGTCACCGACCTGGACAGCGCGCTGGTTGACCGCGCGGTCAGCGACTTCGGCGCTGAAGCGGTCAAGCCGGACGAGATCCATGAAGTGAATGCCGATGTGTTCGCACCGTGTGCGCTGGAAGGCGCGATCAACGCCGACACCCTGCCGCGGATCAAGGCAAAGATCATCTGCGGCACCGCCAACAACCAGTTGTCGAGCCTGGAAATCGGCGACGAACTGCATGCGCGCGGCATCCTGTATGCGCCGGACTATGCGGTCAATGCTGGTGGCGTGATGAACGTGTCGCTGGAGATCGACGGCTACAACCGCGAACGCGCGATGCGCCTGATCCGCAGCATCTATCACAACCTCACCCGCATCTTCGAACTGTCACAGCGCGAGAACATCGCGCCGCAGCGAGCGGCCGACCGCATCGCCGAAAGCCGCATCCTGTCGATCGGCAAATTGAAGATGCCGCTGGGCCGCAGCACCCCGCGCCTGGGCAACCTGCGCGGCGGCTGAGCGCGTCGATGTCGCGCCGGGGCTGGCGTCCCGGCGCGACTGTCACTCAGAACCCGGTGCTGTAGCGCAACGCCGCCTGGCGCGCGCCCTCGCCCCCGACGCGCTGGTCGAAGCCCAGGCTCAGGCGGCCACTGCGACCCCACCACGATTCCAGCGCCATGCCGATCAGCGCGCTGCCGCGCGGCGCATTCCAGCCCGCCAGTGGTGCCCAGGCATCGACGCCGACGAAACTGGCCTGCCACGCCGCATCGGCACCCTCGAGCCGCTGCTGCCACTCGGCATGCCCGCGCAGGGTCCAGCGCCCCCAGCCACGCTCGCCGCGGATGCCGGCCAGCATCTGGCTGCGCTGCACGCGGTTGGCATCGCCACGCAGGCCGAAGCCGAACCCGCCCAGTTCGTTGAACGCATCGGTATCCACGCGCGTGGTGCTGGCGCCCAGATACGGTGTCAACGAGGCACCCGCGCGGCCGAAGCGATAGCCGCCTTCGACACTGGCACTGCTGAAGCGCCCGCCATAGCGGGCCGAAACACCGTAACTACCCGCGCCCAGCAGCAGTTGGCGATCCAGCGCCCGGGTGAACTGCCCGCTGCCGATCTGGGCCAGCGCATAGCCCCGGCCCAGATTCCAGCCCGCGTAAAGCTGTGCCTGCGCCTGGCGATCACGCCCGCGATCGCCGCCGAAGCTGCTGCCACCGTTGCTGCGGGTCTCGCCGAAGGCCACACCCATCAGCCCGGTGCTGCCCAGCGGCAGGTCCTGGCCGGCCATCCAACCGCGGCTGTCGGCGGCGTTGCCGGCAAAGCTGCCCTGCCCGGCCTGGCCGAGCGCACTCTGCCAGGCCCCGCGCAGGCGCGGCGCCGCCTGCACGCGATCAAAGCGCTCTGCGATGGCACGGCGTGACATGTCGATGCTGTCGAAGGTGGCCGCTTCGGCCCGCGCGTGCGCCTGCCCGGACAGGCTCTGCAGACTAGCCTCGAGGCCGTTGCTGCCACCGCCGGTCCACTGCAGGGCGCCGGCCGCTGCACCAAAGGCCGATCCCTGCAGCCCTGCGTTTTTGTCGAGTGCTGCGAATGCACCTTCCAGGCGCTGTGCTGCCGCCTGGGCGGACGCCCCCAGGCCGCTGGCCGCTGCGGTGACGCTGACCTGGGTCAGGTTCAACCAGGCGTTGTTGCTGTCGTAGCCGTAACTGCTCTGCAGCAACGACAGCCCCTGCAGGCCACTGGAGGTAGCCGGCGTACTGAAGGTGCCACTGAGTCCGCCTGCCGCGTGGATCAGGTCCTGGCGGCTGCCGTTCTGCGGCACGTAGCCGGAAACGAAGCCATGCACGCGCACGCCACCGTCGATCGCGGCATTGCCGGTGACCTGCAGCGCATTGGCGCCCAGTGCGATCATCAGCTGTGCACCGGCCTGCTGGGTGTAGTTGCCCTCGATCGTGCCGGTGGTGTTGCCGGTGGTGAGGAACACGCTGCTGCCGTTGACCACATTGCCGATCACGCGGGGCGTGCCGCCATTGAACTGCAGGCCGGTCGAATCCGGATCGGACTGGCCGAGGATGGTCACATTGGAACGGACCACACCACCGTTCTGCAGCGACAGGATGCCGCGCTCGATGCGGGTGGCGCCGGTGTAACTGTTGTTGCCGGCCAGCACCAGGGTGCCCCCGCCCTGCTTGACCAGGCCGCCGCTGCCGACGATATCGTTGCGCCACGCCGAGCCGGTCGAAGCAAGATCCACGTTGGCGACCACATCCCCCCAGTCGAAGCGACCCGGACCGTTGATCGCACGACCGATGTCGAGCAGGCCGTAGCCGAACACCGGATCCACGCCCGGGGCGCCGATGTCCTTGGCAGTGCCCAGCAGGGTCTGCCGCACCAGGTCGTTGCTGAAATACGGATAGCGCTGCCAGACCAGCGCAGCGGCGCCGGACACCAGCGGCGCCGCGAATGACGTGCCGTAGTTCCAGTAGTAGCTGCCCCCGTTTGCATCGGGATAGACCGCGCTGCCCGGCGCTGCCAGGCAGTAGCGCGCGGCCTGGCCGCAGCCATTGGCGTAGCTGGCCAACGTGCCCGGTGCATAGGGATCCACCGCGGTCGCCACCAGCCAGCCGCGCTCCAGATCTGCCGCCGGCAGCGAGCCGGCAACGCCCAGCTGGCTGGGCAGCGCGGCCAGGCTGCTCGGTTCACTGCGGCCGTCATTGCCCGCTGCGAACACCACCAGCCCGCCGTGGTTGACCACGAAGGGGCGATACTCGGCGGCCACCTGCGCGGTGGTCGGCAGGTCGGTCCAGTACAGGCCGCCCCACGAGTTGTTCATCACCTTTACGTTGTAGCTGATCAGGTCCTGGTGCACCTGGGCCACGCCCAGCGGTCCGCTGAAGGAATTGCCCTTGCCGCTGCCATCGTCGGCGGGCGGCTTGTCGGCGATGATCCGCGCCGAAACGATCTGCGCACCAGGGGCGATGCCGCCTGGCCAGGACCCAACCGGCGCGCCGGCAGCCAGGCTGGCTACCGCCGTGCCGTGGCCCACCACGTCGTCCACCTGCAGGTTGTTGCGCGACGGATCGATGTAGTTGAGGTTGGCCACCACCCGCCCGTTCAGTGCCACCGCGTCGCGCTGCACACCCGAATCGACGATACCGATGCGCACGTTCTGGCCGCTCAGGCCGGCGGCCTGTGCGGCACGCGCATTGGTGACCGACAGATGCGCGTCGAAGGCCGGCTCCTGCGGTTTTGCCGGCGGCGGCGGCGTCGGTGGCGGGGTCGTGGGTGGCGGCGGTGGTGGCGGTGTGTCAATGCGCACGTTGCCGCCCCCGCCACCTCCGCCACAGGCTGTCAGCGCCAGTGCCAGCGCGGTTGCCAGGGCAGATTTCACCGTCGTCGTGCGTTCCATCGATTCCTTCCCATGAACATTGGCCCGTCGTTGTCCCGGCAGGCATGCGGCGCCGTCCAGCGGCGGCCCTCCCCGACCCTCTATACTTGGGCCGACCCCCACGCAGTCTGCCGGGAAACCGGGGCGCTTCCAACGGCCCACGGTCTCCTTTCCGAACATTGCTTACGCATCAACGAGATTGCCATGTCCAACATCGTCATCGCCGCCGCCAAGCGCACCGCCATCGGCTCCTTCCTCGGCCAGTTCAACGGCGTGCCGACCCCGACCCTGGGCGCGGCCGCCATCGCCGCCGCACTGGAGCAGTCGGGCATCCCGGCCAGCGACGTTTCCGAAGTCCTCATGGGCTGCGTGCTGCCGGCCAACCTCGGCCAGGCGCCCGCCCGCCAGGCGGCGATCGCTGCCGGCATTCCGCTGTCGACCGGTGCCACCACGCTGAACAAGGTCTGCGGCTCCGGCATGAAGACCATCATGCTCGGTCATGACCTGATCAAGGCCGGTTCGGCCAGCATCGTTGTCGCCGGCGGCATGGAATCGATGTCCAACGCGCCGCACATGCTGCCCAACTCGCGCACCGGCAACCGCTTCGGCAACTTCCAGGCGGTCGATCACATGGCCCACGACGGCCTGGTCAACGCTTATGACGGCAAGGCGATGGGTGAATTCGCCGAATGCGCCGTGGACAAGTACCAGTTCAGCCGCGAAGAGCAGGACGCCTACGCCATCGAATCGGTCAAGCGCGCGCAGGCAGCCCAGGCCAACGGCGCGTTCGCCGATGAAATCGTCGCGGTGAAGGTCACCACCCGCAAGGGCGAGGTCGAGATCACCACCGACGAGCAGCCCGGCCGTTCGGACATCGCCAAGATCCCGACCCTGCGCCCGGCCTTCAAGAAGGACGGCAGTGTGACCGCCGCCAGCTCTTCCAGCATTTCCGACGGCGCTGCCGCAGTGGTCCTGCTGACCGAGGAAGATGCGGCTGCGCGCGGCATCAAGCCGTTGGCCCGAATCGTCGGCCACGCCACCCATTCGCAGGAACCGGAGTGGTTCACCACTGCCCCGATCGGCGCGCTGCGCAAGCTGCTGGACAAGACCGGCTGGTCGCTGGACCAGGTCGATCTGTTCGAAATCAATGAAGCCTTCGCTGTGGTGGCGATGGCGCCGATGCGCGAACTGGGCATTCCGCACGACAAGCTCAACGTGAATGGCGGCGCCTGTGCACTGGGCCATCCGATCGGTGCCTCCGGCGCACGCCTGGTGGTGACCTTGGTCAATGCCCTGCGCACGCGCGGTGGCAAGCGCGGCATTGCCACCCTGTGCATCGGCGGTGGCGAAGCGACCGCGATCGCCATCGAATTGATTTAAATGGATTTAACGATGATTTCGCAAAAATGAATGCGGGATCGCTTGACACCCAATCTTGGCTTGTCATCATGTTGTCGGCGCGCAGCATGCGCGTTGCCTAATTCTAACGACGAGGATTTACACAATGAGCATCAACAAGCTGCTGGTCGCGATGTCCCTGGCTCTGGCCCTGGCCGCCTGCTCGAAGCAGGAAGCTGCCCAGGACGCCGCTGCTTCGGCCAACGAAGCCGCCACCGAAGCCCAGGCTGCTGCCGACCAGGCCGCCGCTGCTGGCGCCCAGACCGCCGACGCTGCCCAGCAGGCCGCTGACACCGCCGCCACCGCTGCCGACGCTGCGACCGACGCTGCTGCCAACACCGCCGCTGCTGCCACCGACGCCGCTGCTGGCGAAGCCAAGGACGCCGCCAAGGCTGCCGAAGCTACCGCTGAGCAGGCCAAGGACGCTGCTGAAGAAGCCAAGAAGTAATCACTTCTTTCTTCACGCTGTTCCGGAAAAGCCGCTGGTTCGCCAGCGGCTTTTTCTTTGCGCCCGTGGATCGCGACTGAGCGCGCTCCGCGACCCCGTCTTCACAACGGCATGAATAGGCTGGCGTCCCCATCCATTGCAGTACCGGAGACCGCCATGAAGATTCGTCCGATCACCACCACCCTGCTGGCCGGCTCCCTGCTGCTGGCCCTGGCCGCCTGCAAGGGCCCGGAGGCCGAACAGGCCAAGCAGGACGCGCAGCAGGCCGCCGACAGCGCTGGCGTCGCTGCCCGCGATGCCGTCGACCGGGCCGCTGCCGCAACCCGCGACGCCGCCGACAAGACCGCTGCTGCTTCCGAGCAGGCCGCCGCCGATACCCAGCAGGCGCTGGACAAGGCCGCCGACGCCACCGCCAATGCCGCTGACCAGGCCAAGGTCGCCGCCACCGACGCGGCCGCGCACGCCAGCGACGCCACTGCCGACGCCGCGCAGAAGGTCGCCGACAAGGCGCGCGATGTCGCCAATGACGCCAAGGCCAACGCCGCCAAGGAAGAAGCCAAGCACTGAGCCTTGCCGGCAGCCGAGCACCGGCTCGGCGCTACAGGAAAAGCCGCGGCATGGCCGCGGCTTTACTGCTTTTCGCTCTCCGCTCTTTCTGTTGATTCCGTGGTGGACGGCACGGAAACCGTCCAAGGCCGCGCGGGTAGGTTGCGCAGGGGCGTAAGCGCCATGGATGGCGCGCCCGAGCCTACAAGGACGTATTCACGGCGCCCCCTGCGCGACCTACCCGCGCGGCCCATCCATCAGTATCAGCGCCCACCACGAGGGACACCGCCGTTGGCCATTGCCTACGGCAGCGCGCGCGCCAGCATCGCGGTCAGCTCCAGGCCCGCCGGCAGCGTCCCGAATGCCAGCCCGTGCTCTCCTTCCAGCCGGCTGCGCACGAACGCCTCGGCGATCGGGCTGCGCGCACGCAGCAGCAGCGCTGCCTGCAACAACAGCGCAGTGCGCTCGCAGAACAGTCGCGCCTGTGATTCCTCCGGTGCCGGTGCCGCTGCCCAGCGCTGCAATGCCGCTGCGTAGCGCGCATCACGGTCGGCCACCGCCGCCAGCTCGCCGCGCAATGCCGCCATCGCCTCCGGTTCACGGGCCAATGCACGCAGCACATCCAGACACTGGATGTTGCCGCTGCCTTCCCAGATCGAATTCAACGGTGCCTGCCGGTACAGGCGCGGCAGCATCGACTCCTCCACATAGCCCGCGCCGCCCAGGCATTCCTGCGCTTCATTGACGAAGGCCGGCGCACGCTTGCACAGCCAGTACTTGCCCAGTGCCGTCCCCAACCGTGCCATCGCGGCTTCATTGGCATCCACACCGGCACGATCCACCGCGCGTGCGATGCGGATCGCCAACACCGTGGCCGCTTCCGACTCCATCGCCAGATCAGCCAGCACGTTGGTCATCAACGGGTGCTCGACCAGCAGCTTGCCAAAGGTGCGGCGATGCCGTGCGTGATGCAGCGCCTGCGCCAGCGCCATGCGCATCTCCGCTGCGGCGCCCAGCATGCAGTCCAAGCGGGTCATCATCACCATGCCGATGATGGTGGCCACGCCGCGGCCCTCTTCACCCACCCGCCACGCCTGCGCGCCGCAGAACTCGACCTCGCTGGAGGCATTGGCCCAATCCCCAAGCTTGTCCTTCAACCGCATCAGGCGGAACGCATTGCGGTCACCGTCTGCCAGGCGGCGCGGCAACAGCAGGCAGGTCAGTCCTCCCGGCGCCTGCGCCAGCACCAGGAAGCCGTCGCACATCGGCGCGGAAAAGAACCACTTGTGGCCGACCAGGCGATAGCGCTCACCATCGATCGGTTCGGCGCGGGTACTGTTGGCACGTACATCCGAGCCGCCCTGCTTCTCGGTCATGCCCATGCCCAGGGTGATGCCGGCCTTGTCCGCCACCGGCACGTCGCGCGGGTCATAGACCGGCGCTGCGGCCTTGCGCGCCCACTCGGCCAGGTGCGGCTGCGTGCGCAGCACCGCTACTGCTGCATGGGTCATCGTCAATGGGCAACTGGTGCCCGCCTCGGCCTGGTGATGCAGGTAGCTCAACACCGCACGTGCCACGTGCGCGCCGGGCTGCGGCTCATGCCAGGACAAGCCTGCGACCCCGTGCGATTTGGCCGTGTCCATCAACTGGTGATAGGCCGGATGGAACTCCACCGTGTCGATGCGATGGCCCTGCGCATCATGCGTGCGCAGGCGTGGCCGATCGCGGTTGGCATCGAAGCCGACCCGGTACAGCTCATCACCCGCCAGCGCGCCATACACCGCCAATCGTGGCGCGAAGCTGCCAGCGCCTTCGCGCTGAACGGCTTCCATCAGCGCCGCGTCGTCGGTCCACAACTGCCGCCCCGCGAACGGCGGCGGCTGGTTCAGTACCACATGGGTTTCGTAGGGCGCGTTGCTGCTGAAGCTCGGTCCACTCATCCGGTCCATCCTGGCGGCAAGAAGTGTGCGGCCCGATTGTGCCGCATGACCTGCCAAGCCCGTGTTCAGGCCGGTTCTCACCCCGTGCACGAGCCGCAGGCCACAGTGATGGCATGGCAGGCAATGACGATCTGGTGGTGTTGCGCCCGGAGGGGCTGTACTGCGCTGCGGGCGACTTCCACATCGATCCCTGGCGGCCGGTGCCGCGCGCGGTCATCACCCATGGCCACGGTGACCATGCTCGCCCGGGCATGGGCGAATACCACTGCAGCGACGGCAGCCTGCCGATCCTGCGTTGGCGCCTGGGCGACGTGCCGGTGCAGGCGCATGCCGAGGGCACCCCGTTCCGCCTGGGCCGGGTGCAGGTATCACTGCATCCAGCCGGCCACGTGCTGGGGTCCTCGCAGGTGCGCATCGACGACGGGCGGCAGGTCTGGGTGGCCTCCGGCGACTACAAGCGCCAGCCAGACCCGACCTGCGCGCCGTTCGAAGTGGTGCCCTGCGATACGTTCATCACCGAGGCAACCTTCGCCCTGCCGATCTACCGCTGGCCGGACACGCCGGCAGTCGCTGCGGAGATCGTGGCGTGGCGCCGCGAATGCGAACAGCGCGGCGAGGCGGCGATCCTGCTGTGCTATGCACTGGGCAAGGCACAACGGGTGCTGGCCGAGCTGCGGCCGCTGGATGATCGCCCGGCCTGGCTGCATGGCGCCATCGCCAATGGCGTAGCGGTGTACCGGCAGGCCGGCGTACCGATGCTGGAGACGCTCACCGTGGCCGAACAGGGCCGTCAACCCGATGCCGCCGGCCAGTTGATCCTCGCCCCGCCCTCGGCTGCGGGCACGCCCTGGATGCGCCGCTTCGGGCGCCACCAGCTGGGCTTCGCCTCGGGCTGGATGCAATTGCGCGGCAACCGGCGCCGACGCAACGTCGATCGTGGCTTCGTCATTTCCGATCACGCCGATTGGCCAGCACTGCTGACGACGATCGAACAGACCGGCGCGCAGCGGGTGATCGCCACCCATGGCAATACCGATGCGCTGATTCCCTACCTGCGTGAGCGCGGCGTGGCTGCCGAAGCCTTCCGTACCGATTTCGGGAGCGAGGAATGAAAGCCTTCGCAGCGCTCTACCAACGCCTGGACCGCAGCACTGCCACGCTGGACAAGCGAGCGGCACTGGTCGATTACTTCGGCCAGGCAGGCTCGCACGATGCGGCGTGGGCGCTGTACCTCCTCAGTGGTGGCAAGGTGGGCGGCGCACGCCGGAAGATCGCCGCCAGTGGCGAACTGCGCGCCTGGATCGCCGAGGAATCAGGGTTGCCACCGTGGCTGGTGGACGACAGCTATGCGCAGGTCGGTGACCTGGCCGAAACGCTGACGCTGCTGCTGGACGACCCACCAAACCCCTCGCCTGACCGCCCCCTGGCCGAATGGATCGAACAGCACCTGCTGGCGGTGGCCAACCAACCCGAGGCGGTGCGCCGTGCGGCGGTCGTCGCCGGCTGGCGGCAGCTGTGCAGCAGCGAACGCCTGGTGTTCAACAAGCTGCTGACCGGAGCCCTGCGCGTTGGCGTCTCGCAACGGCTGGTGCAGCAGGCGCTGGCCGAGTGGTCCGGCCTGGATATTGCCCGCATCGCCCAGCGCATGCTGGGCGAGTGGGTGCCCTCGCCCGGGCTGCTGGCCCAGCTGCTGTCGCCGGATGAGCTGCCGCTGGACCGGCAGCAGCCCTACCCCTTTTTCCTCGCCTCGCCACTGGAGGGCAGCCCTGCCGAACGACTCGGTGCGATCGACGACTGGCTGCTGGAATGGAAGTGGGATGGCATCCGCGTGCAGCTGCTGCGCCGGCGCGGCGAGGTCGCCTTGTGGTCACGTGGCGAAGAGCGGCTGGATGGTCGCTTCCCCGAAATCGAACAGGCGGCGATGGCGCTTCCCGATGGCTGCGTGCTGGATGGCGAGCTGCTGGCCTGGGACGAAGCCGCGGACCTGCCACGTGCCTTCACCGCGCTGCAGACCCGCATCCAGCGCCGCAAACCCGGCGCGGCCACCCTGCGCAACACGCCGGTGCGCGTGCTCGCCTACGACCTGCTGGAACTCGATGGCGCGGACCTGCGCGAACTTCCATTGCAGCAACGGCGCGCGCGGCTCACCGAGGTCGTCGGTGCACTGGGCGATGCGCGCATCCAGCTGTCGCCCGACGTTGCCGCCGGCGACTGGCCGCAGGCCGCGGCGATGCGCGATGTGGCGCGCGAACGCGGTGTGGAGGGGTTGATGCTGAAGCGGCGCACGTCCTCCTACCAAGCGGGGCGACGACGCGGCGACTGGTGGAAATGGAAGGTCGATCCACTCACGATAGACGCGGTGCTGCTGTACGCACAGGCCGGGCACGGCCGACGCAGCACGCTGTACACCGACTACACCTTTGGCGTGTGGGACGGCGACACGCTGGTGCCGGTGGCCAAGGCGTATTCCGGCCTGGACGACAAGGAGATCCTCGCGCTCGACCGCTGGATCCGCGCCAACACCCGCGAGCGCTTCGGGCCGGTGCGCAGCGTACGCGCCGAACAGGTGTTCGAGCTGGGCTTTGAAGCAGTCAACCGCAGCAGCCGGCACAAGTCCGGCATCGCCGTGCGCTTCCCGCGCATCCTGCGCTGGCGCCACGACAAGCCCGCCAGCGAGGCCGATCAGCTGGCCAGCCTGAAGGCGCTGGCGCGATGACCCGCAGCCAGGCGCTGCGCCGGCTGGAAGACTGGTTTGCGTCCAGAGGCTGGCGCTCACTGCCGTTCCAGCGCGCAATGTGGCGCCACTACCTGGCGAGCGAATCCGGGTTGCTGCATACGCCCACGGGCAGCGGCAAGACACTGGCGATGTTCGGCGGGCCCCTGCTGCAGGCCATGATCGATCCGCCGCCCTTGCCCCGTCGGGCCAGCGCGGTGCGCCCACTGCAGGTGCTGTGGGTGACGCCCTTGCGCGCGTTGGCCAGTGATACCGCACGCGCACTGCAGGACGTGGTCGATGGGCTGGGGCTGGGATGGCGTGTCGGCCTGCGTAGTGGCGACGCCAGCAACCGCGAACGACGACAGGCGCGCGAGGGCCGCATCGACGTACTGGTGACCACGCCCGAATCGCTGGCGCTGTTGTTGAGCTATCCCGACACGCTGCCGCGCATGCGCCAGCTGCGCTGCGTGGTGGTGGATGAATGGCACGAACTGCTGGGCAACAAGCGCGGCGTCCTGCTGCAGTTGAACCTGGCGGTGTTGCGCGATGCCAGGCCGGCATTGCAGCTGTGGGGTCTGTCGGCCACGCTGGGCAATCTGCAGGAGGCGCGCGACGTGCTGCTGCCCGGTCAACCGGAAGCACCGATCGTGCAGGGCGTACGGCCGCGCACACTCAGCGTGCGCAGCCTGCTGCCAGACCCCGGCGAACGCTTCCCATGGGCGGGGCATCTGGGCCTGGCACAGCTGCCACGCGTGCTGGAGGCGCTGATGCAGGCACGCAGCAGCCTGCTGTTCACCAACACCCGTGCACAGGCAGAACTGTGGCATCAGGCGCTGGCCGCGGTGTGGCCGGAAGAACTGGACACGCTTGCGCTGCACCACGGCTCGCTGGATCCGGCCCTGCGCCAGCAGGTGGAAGACGGACTGCGCGCGGGCGCGCTGCGCTGCGTGGTTGCCACTTCCAGCCTTGACCTCGGCGTGGACTTCCCCGAAGTAGAACAGGTCCTGCAGCTGGGCAGCCCGAAGGGCGTGGCGCGCCTGCGCCAGCGCGCCGGACGCGCACGCCACCGCCCGGGTGCCAGCGGCGCCATCCTGTGCGTGCCCAGCCATGCGCTGGAACTGGCCGAGTACGCTGCGGTGCGCCGTGCATTGGCTGAAGGCGTGGTCGAAGCGCGCAGGCCGCCGACGCTGTCGCTGGATGTGCTGGCCCAGCACGCGGTCAGCCGTGCGCTGGCGGGCGGCTTCGACAGCACTGCGCTGCTGGAACAGGTCCGGCGTACTCATGCCTTCGCGTCGCTCGGCAACGACCAATGGCAGGCCGTGCTCACGTTCATCGTGCAGGGCGGGCAGGCCTTGGCCCAGTACCCCGATTTCCACAAGGTCGTGCGTGATGCCGATGGGTGGTACCGCATGCATGACCGCCGCCAGGCGCTGCGTCATCGGCTTTCGATCGGCACCATCAGCAGCGATGGCAGCGTGCGCGTGCAGTTCCTGCGCGGCGGCAGCCTGGGCGCCGTGGAGGAGCAGTTCGCCAGCCGGCTGCGACGTGGCGATCGTTTCCAGTTCGCCGGGCGCCTGCTGGAGCTGGTGCAGCTGCGCGACATGACCGCCTTCGTGCGGTTGGCACGAGGGCGCGGAGACGGCGTCGTGCCACGCTGGCAGGGAGGCCAGTTGCCGCTGTCGATGCCACTCGGTCGCGAGCTGGAGTGGGTACTGTCCGGCGCCGACAACAGTGCCGAATCACGCTGGCTGTCGCCCTTGCTGGCACTGCAGCAACAGTTGTCGGCGCTTCCCGGCGCGGACCACCTGCTGGTGGAACAGGTGCGGCGTCGCGAAGGCCAGTTCCTGTTCGTCTATCCCTTTGCCGGCCGCCACGTGCATGAGGCGCTGGCCGCCCTGCTGGCATTGCGCTGTACCCGCCTGCAGCGCAACAGCATCGGCTACGCGGTGAACGACCATGGCCTGGTGCTGGCACCGGCCCAGGCGATCGATCTGGACGCAGCGCAATGGCGGGCGCTGTTCACCCCCGATCAGCTGCTGGATGATCTGCGTGCCGCAGTGAACCTGGGCGAGCTGGCGCGGCGCCAGTTCCGCGGCATCGCACGTGTGGCCGGCCTGCTGGTACCCAGCCTGCCCGGTGGCATGCCGCGATCGCTGCGGCAGTTGCAGGCGTCGGCGGGCCTGCTCTTCGATGTACTGCGCGAGCACGATCCGGGCCATCTGCTGCTGGCGTTGGCCGAACGCGAAGTGCTGCACGACAGCCTTGACCTGCCGGGCTTGCGGCAGGTACTGGCAAGGATCGGCACGCAGGCGCTGTCGGTGCAATGCCCGGCGTCGCTGACGCCCCTGGGCTTCCCGCTGTGGGCCGAACGCCTGCGTGGGCAGTTCAGCAACGAGGACTGGCGTACCCGCGTGCAACGCGCGGCCAAGCAGCTGGAGCGCCGCCATGGCCGATGAACTGCTGCTGCTGCGCGCGGGCGAATCGCTTGTGCTGCTTGGCGAGCGCGCGCTGTACTGGCCCACACGGCAGGCGCTGTTGATCGCCGACCTGCACTTGGGCAAGGCCGACGTATTCCGCCGTGCCGGCATCGCGCTCCCCAGTGGTGGCACCGGGGAAGACCTCAATCGACTGCAGGCGCTGCTGGACAGGTATGCATGCCGCGAGCTGTGGATCCTGGGCGACATCCTGCATGGACCGGCGCATCGCGCCGCGTGGTACCAGCAATGGTTGGCATGGCGCGAACGCAACGCGGCGCTGGACGTGCATGTCCTGCGCGGAAATCACGACCGCCACCTGCCGCACGCCCAGCTGCTGGTACAGATCCACGATGAAGCACACCTGCATCCGTTCATGCTTCGCCATGAGCCAGTGGCCGATGCAGGACGGCATGTCATCGCTGGGCATCTGCATCCGCAGGTCGCCCTGTCGCCGTTGCGTCGGCGCTTCCCCGTATTCTGGCTGCGTGACGGGATGACGGTCCTGCCGGCCTTCTCTGCGTTCACTGCGGGAATCGTGCCTGTTCCCGCTCCCGGCGAGCAGAGGGTCGCCTGCGTCGAGGGCAGCCTGGTCGAACTGCCCGTGACGTGAATCAGGCGGGGCGGATCTCCAGCTGCGGCATCAACTGGAACTCGGGCGTGTCCCCTTCACGCCGCCGCGGCAAGGCCTGGATCCTCGCCAGCATTTCCTGCGCGCAGGCGCGGATGCGTGCATGGTGTTCCGGCGACGCGTGGCTGATCAGGCTGCCCACATGGAATTCAAACACGTCCTCCAGTACGTCGGGCTGGTCCTCGTGCAGCATCTGCAGCAGACCACGCAGCTTGCAGATTTCCGATTCCAGCTCCTCGACCGCGAACAACATGGCGTCCTCCTCTTCAACAACAGGCGGCGCGTCCGGGCCGCAACAGGCCGCAACGGCAGCGCCGCCCGGGCCACGCGCGATGTCGATCACGGAAAGGAAAACGGGCGACGCGCAATCGCGTGCAACCCACTTCTCGCATATCTGTAGTGACGCAGCCGTTAATTCACGTGACGACGCGCCTCACGCACTGGCCGTGATCGCGTTGCTGGGAGGCATTGCCATCGACGTGCCCAGTTCGTTGACGAATGCCGGGTCCAGTTGGAGCGAGCCAAGCCAGCCATGCTGCGTGCCACTGAGTATGCGCAGCATATGCCCACGGCCACCGGGCAGGCGCCCCATCGGGCCAAGCAGCACATCACGCGCTTTCGCCCAAGCGTCGCGGTCGGACTGGAACAGTGGCGTCAGCCAGCGGCTCCAGCGCTGGTACACGGCCACATGCGCGCGCCGCTGCGCTTGGTAGGCCTGCAATGCCGCCGCACTGCCGCCATGGCTGCGCACGGCATCGCGCAGTGCCAGCGCATCGAGCAACGCCATGTTCACACCCTGCCCCAGCTGGGGGCTCATCGCATGCGCCGCATCACCGGCCAGCACCATGCGGCCTTGGTGCCAACGTGTCATCACCGCATCACGGTAAACGGCGCGCGCCATCTGGCCGGCATCGCGCAGATGGGCGAAGCGCGCACTGGCCTGCGGCCACAGCGCATGCAGTTCATCCAGCCAGGGCGCCATACCTTCGGCCTGCCACCGATCGAAATCGGCGCGTGGCAGGCTCCAGAAGAAGCTCAGGCGCGGCGTGTCATCACCGGGGCGGGTACCGACCGGCAGCAGCCCGATCATCTTGCGCGCGGCCACGTAGCGCTGGCGCAGCTCGCTCATGTGCGGCCAGTCCTCGGCCGGCAGCAGGCACCACAGCGCGCCCCACGGGTAAACCCTGTCCAGCGCGATGCCCCGCTCGACGCCGCCGCGCAGCGTTGAAGCTGCACCATCGGCAGCCACCACAAGGTCGAACGGTCCGTGCTGGCGCCCCTCGCTGTCGCGCAAACGCCCCTGTGCGGCGTCGACGGAAACGATGGTGGTGCCGACATGCAGCTGGCCGGCGCCATCGCGGGCTTGGTCCAGCAGCGAAAACAGCGCCCCGCGCTGCATGCCCAGCCCATGCAGGCGTGCATCCAGCCCGGCATAGGCCATGTCCATCACCGCGCGCTCGCACGGCGTGTCGCCATACAGGCGGTGCACCGGCGCGGCATGTGCACGCACGGAATCAAGCAGGCCCATCTGCCACAGTACCTGCAGGCCGCTGGGCTGCAGCAGGAAGCCGGCGCCAACCGGTCCCGGCGTGGGCACGCGTTCGAAGATCTCCACCTCGTGGCCGTCACGGGTGAGCAGGATGGACACTGCCTGTCCAGCGGTGCCGTAGCCGATCACGGCGATGCGCAGTCGTTCCTTCATGGGCGCATTGTGCCCGAGGTGGGTGGATCGCGAACGGGCCGCGAGCGTGCCGCGCAAAAAAAACCCCGCCGGAGCGGGGTTTTCAACGCACTGTCGAGTGGATCACTCGGCCGGCGTGATGTTCGAAGCCTGGGCACCCTTCGGGCCCTGGGTCACGTCATAGGTGACACGCTGGCCTTCCTGCAGGCTGCGGAAGCCCTTGGAGTTGATGGCGGAGAAGTGCGCGAACACGTCGGCGCTGCCATCCTCCGGCGAGATGAAGCCAAATCCCTTGGCGTCGTTGAACCACTTGACGGTACCGTTCGGCATGGTGATGCGAGACCTTATGCAATGAATGGGTGGTGTACGCTGAACCCGCGCACAAGCTGAGTATGCAAAGCTTGCTCGGCGAAGACAATCACCCCCGTGCCAATTCACCTACCAGTTCCGGAAGTCCGTTGCTGGCGGCCTGCACGTTGGCAAGTACTTCAGCCATCGTGATCTCTTCACCATCGCCACAGCCGGCAGCCCAGTTGGCGATGATCGCCAGGCAGGCGTAATCCAGCCCCAGCTCCCGTGCCAGTGCGGCTTCCGGCATCCCGGTCATGCCCACCAGATCGCAGCCGTCGCGGCGCATGCGGGCGATCTCGGCGATGGTTTCCAGGCGCGGGCCCTGCGTTGCGCCGTAGCAGCCGCCGTCATGGACCGTGACACCGGTCACTTTCGCAGCGGCCAGGATCTTGCTGCGCAGCATCGGCGTATAGGGGTGGCCGAAATCGACGTGGACCACGTCGGTGCCTTCTTCTTCACAGATCGTGCTGATGCGGCCCCAGGTGTAGTCGATGATCTGATCCGGGCAGGCCAGCACGCGCGGACCAAAGTGTTCGGTGATGCCTCCCACCGTGTTCAACGCCAGCACGCGCTGCGCGCCCAGTTGCTGCAGTGCGGCCAGGTTGGCGCGGTAGTTGATCTTGTGCGGCGGCAGCGAATGGCCCTCGCCATGCCGCGCCAGGAACGCCACGCGGTGTCCAAGCAGCGTACCGACGCGTACCGGGCCGGACGGGCGGCCGAAGCGGGTGTCGACCTCGTGGGTCTGCACGTCGTCAAGCTTGGCCAGGTTGTAGACACCGGTACCGCCGATCACGGCCAGGGCGATCTGTTGCATTCAAAGCACTCCATGAAAAGACCAACGCCGGCACCCGAGGATGCCGGCGGCAGAAGAAGACGCGCCGCGGGCGGCTGCGCCGTTATTCCTTCATCGCGTAGATGGCCGGCACGCAGCGCAGGGTTTCATTGACGTCCATGCCGAAGCCGAACACGTAGCGGTCGGGCAGTTCGATGCCGGCGTAGTCGGCGGTCACGTCCGGCAGCGCGCGGTCGTGCTTCTTCACCGTCATCGCGGCGATGCGCACGTCGGTCGCGCCCTGTTCCAGGCACCAGGTGCGCACGCCCTGCAGGGTGTAGCCCTCGTCCAGGATATCGTCGACCAGCAACACGCGGCGGCCGAACAGCGAAGTGGCCGGCTTGTGCTTCCAGACCAGGTCGCCGCCGGTGGTTTCACCGCGGTAACGGGTAGCGTGCAGGTAATCGAACTGCACGTCTTGGCCGCGCGCGCCCAGCTCCAGCGCCAGCTGGCCGGCGAACGGCAGCGCGCCGTGCATGATGGACAGGAACAGCGGCACCTCGCCCTTGTAATCGCGCGCGATGGCGTCGGCGATACCAGCGATGGCCTTGTCGATGGTGGGGCGGTCGACCAGCAGGTCAGCCTGGGCCAGGGCCTGGGAAATGGTGAGGTTGGGCATCAGACGGTTCTTCCAAGGGTTTCAATCAGACGGGATTGGGTGTGGCCATGGCGGGCATCGGCCAGCAGGCCATCCCAGCCAAGCGCGCCGCGGCCGAGCAGGCCCAGCAGCGCAGCAGTATTGAGGGAGCGCCCCTGCACCGCGTGCAGGGCTTCATCAACCAGCTCCGGGTGGCAGACCAGCACCACGTCGCAGCCGGCGTCCAGGTGTGCGTGCACGCGCGCGGGCACGCCACCGGCACTGTGCGAGGCGGCCATGCCGATGTCATCGGAGAACACCACGCCGCGGAAGCCGAGCTCGCCACGCAGGATGTCCTGGATCCAGCGCGGCGAATAGCCAGCCGGTTCAGGCGCAATCTGCGGGTAGATCACGTGCGCCATCATCACCGCGTCGGCACCGGCGGCGATGCCGGCCTGGAATGGCACCAGGTCCTGCGCGCGCAGCTCGTCCAGCGCGCGCGGGTCGATCGCGGTATCCACGTGGGTGTCTTCCAGCACGGTGCCGTGGCCGGGGAAATGCTTGAGCGTGGCGGCCATGCCGACCGCATGCATGCCGCGCACATAGGCAGCGGTGAACGCCGCAACCACCTGCGGGTCTTCACTGAAGGCGCGGTTGCCGATGGCGCGGTTGCCGCGGCCAAGATCGACCACCGGCGCGAAGCTGAGGTCCAGCCCGCTGGCGCGGACTTCACTGGCCATCAGCCAGGCGTGCTGCTCGGCCAGCGACAGGGCCTGCTGCGGGTCGGTGGCGTACAGGGCACCGATGTCCTGCAGTGGCGGCAGATCACTGTAACCTTCGCGGAAGCGCTGTACGCGGCCGCCTTCCTGGTCCACGCAGATCAGCTGCGGGCGCGGCGCAGCGGCGCGGATCGCCGCGCTCAGATCGGTTACCTGCTGGCGCGAGGCGAAGTTGCGCTTGAACAGCACCACCCCGGCCACGGCATCGTGCTGCAGCCAGTCACGTTCCTGGGTGGTCAGTTCGGTGCCGGCAACGCCGATCAGCAGCATGGTTGATCTCCACAACGCGCGCCCGCATGGCGCAGTGCCGCATTGTCGCAGAACCGGCCGACAGGCGCAGTGGTCAAGGGGAAAAGGGAAATGCGGGGGCTCTGCCCCGGTCTGCTCAGACCCTGCAGCCGTCCGGGCCGCAGGCCTCGTCGTCGCCAGCCGGGGCGGCCGGGGGCCCCTGTTCGGCCGCGATCTGGCGCAGCGCGTTGGCAAAGCCTTCTGGCGGCTGCGCCCCGGAGATCGCCCACTTCCCGTCGATGACAAAGGTCGGCACGGAGGAAATGCCCAGCGCATGGGCCTGGCCGAGCTTGGCCTCGACCTCGGCCAAGCCACGGTCCGAGGCCAGCATCTGCGCGATTTCGCCACCGTCCAGGCCGCCAGCCACGCCGGCCTTCACCAGTACAGCTTTGTCGGCCAGGTTCTGGCCATGTTCGAAGTGGGCGCGGAACAGCGCCTCGCTGACCGCATCCTGCACGCCGTGCTCGCCGGCCAGCCACAGCACTCGGTGCGCCGGCAGCGTGGTCACCCGCACCTGGCCCTGGTTGAAATCCATCGGCAGCCCCTCCGCGCGTGCGGTGGTCTGGGTCTGGCCGAGGATCTGCTCGGTGCGCTCGACGCCCCCGAACTTGCGCGCATAGGCCTCGCGCAGCGGCACCGGGGTGTCGTCCGCATCCGGGTCCAGCTGGAACGGCTGCCAGTGGATATCGAGGTCAGGCGCATTGGCGCCCAGCAACTGCACGCCCTGCTGGAAACGATGCTTGCCAATCCAGCACCAGGGGCAGACCACGTCGGAGTAGATGTCGATTCTCATCCCCACGACATGGGGACCGCCTTCCTCGATAAAAGGGGACGGAGGGGATTAAGTCGCTTTCCGCACAGGCGGGGTAAAGACGACTTAATCCCCTCCGTCCCCTTTTTGGGGGTTCACCACTGTGAATACGGGCGGCTGGCCAGGGCAACGTTGTAGTAACGGGCGTCATCGGTCACTTCGGCACCGACCCAGTCCGGCAGGTCGATGGCTTGGTCGGCGCTTTCCAGCTCGACCTCGGCCACCACCAGGCCGGCGTTGTCACCGAGGAACTCATCCACTTCCCAGGTCAGGCCGGCGTGTTCGACCAGATGGCGGCGCTTGTCGATCAGGCCGCCGACGCACAGCGCCAGCAATGCGCGCGCGTCCTCCACCGGGATCGGGTAGTCGAACTCCTGGCGGGTATGGCCGAGGGTGCGCGACTTCAGGTTCAGCGCGGCGTGGTCGCCTTCGATGCGCACGCGCACCGAGGCGTTCTGGGTGCCGCGGTCGAGCGCGCCCATGTCGTTGATGTAGCCCTGCGCCATCGGGATCACCCGATGCGCGGCGGTGCGCCAGCCATCGCTGCTGACCAGGAATTTGCGTTCGATTTCGATGCCCATGGCGCAATTATGCGCCACGGGTGATGACACCTGCTCAGCGCTTCTCGAATACCGCGATGCTTTCCACGTGCGCGGTGTGCGGGAACATGTCCATGGCACCGGCGCTGACCAGGGTGAAGCCCTGTTCGTTGACCAGATAGCCGGCATCGCGTGCCAGCGAGCCCGGGTGGCAGCTCACGTAGACAATGCGCTTGAACTGCTTCAGCGGCAGCTGCTGCAGCACTTCGATCGCGCCCGAGCGCGGCGGATCCAGCAGCAGCTTGTCGAAGCCCTGGCGCATCCACGCCGTGCTGCGCTGGTCCTGGGTCAGGTCGGCGCTGAAGAACTGGGCGTTGGCCAGGCCATTGCGCTCAGCATTCTCACGGGCGCGCGCGACGAGGCCGGCATCGCCTTCCACGCCAACGACCTCGCGCACGCGGCGGGCCAGCGGCAGAGTGAAATTGCCCAGGCCGCAGAACAGGTCCAGCACGCGCTCGTCCTCACCCGGCTCCAGCAGATCCAGGGCATGGGCGATCATCTTCTCGTTCAGCTTGGCGTTGACCTGGATGAAGTCCAGCGGGCGGAATGCCAGTTCCACATCCCAGGGCGCCAGCCGGAACGACAGGGGCACACCCTGCCCGTCCAGCGGCTGCACGGTGTCCACGCCACCGGACTGCAGGTAGATCACGAAGCCATGCTGCTGGCCGAAGGCAGCCCAGGCCGCACGGTCCGCATCGCTGAGTGGCTGCAGGTGGCGCACGGTCAGGACCACGGCCTGGTCGCCGGCGATGAACTCAATCTGCGGGATATCGCGCTTGCCATCGAGCGATTCGATGAAGGTGGACAGCGCCTCGACCTTGGTGCCGATCTCCGGGATCACGGTCAGGCACTGGCTGAGGTCGGCGACGAAACGCGGATCCTGTTCACGGAAGCCGACCAGGGTCTTGTCCTTCTTCTCGACCCGGCGCACGGAGAAGCGGCCCTTGCGACGGTAACCCCAGCTGTCGCCGACCAGCGGCGCAAGCACGGTGCCCGGCTTCACATGGCCGATCCGCTCCAGGTTGTCCATCAGCACGCGCTGCTTGGCGACGATCTGCTGGTCTTCGTCCAGGTGCTGCAGCACGCAGCCGGCGCAGGTGCCGAAATGCGGGCACTTCGGGGTCACGCGCTGCGGCGAGGCCTGCAGAACTTCCAGAGTGCGCGCTTCGTCGAAATGGCGGCTGCGGGCCGTCTGTTCGGCCGTCACCACCTCACCCGGCAGGGCACCGCTGACGAAGGTGACCTTGCCGCCCTCGCCTTCACGGCGGGCGACGCCGCGACCATCATGGCTGAGGTCGAGGATTTCGGTCTGGAACGGGGTACGGTCGATGCGGGAGCGGGATCGGGCCACGTGGCAACAGGCTGCGGGCAAAAATGGGGGCGTATTGTCGCAGATCCTGACCGGCAGGGTCCGGACCCGCTTGCGCCCGCCGCCGCCGTGCTTGATGATTGCAGCAGCTGACATGGAGGCAGCCCTGATGCAGATGACCCCGCGGGCCAGCCGGCCCCGCTTCCTGCTTGTCGAGGACGACATCATCAGCCGCGGTTTTTTCAAGGCGGCGTTGGAAACGTTACCGGCGGATGTGGACACCGCAGATTCGCTGGCCAGCGCTTTGGCCAGCGCCGAACCCGGCGCGCACGACCTGTGGCTGATCGACGTCAACCTGCCTGACGGCAATGGCGCGCAGCTGCTGCGCGAACTGCGCCGTTCACATCCCGACACCCCGGCGTTGGCACATACCGCTGACGGTGACACGTCCATCCATGCCCGCCTGCGCGAAGCTGGCTTCAGCGACACCCTGGTCAAGCCGCTGGGCCGCGACCAGTTGCTGAAGGCGGTGCGCCGCGCACTGGTGAACAGCCCGGCGGGGATCTCCGTCGCCCCGGCCCCGGCAGCGGTCGAGCTGCAGGTACAGGACTGGGACGAGACAGCGGCACTGGCCGCGCTCAATGGCCAGCGCAACCACTTGATCGCCCTGCGCGAACTGTTCCTGGCCGAGCTGCCGGGGGTGCGTGACGCGGTCGAGCAGGCGGTGGACCAGCATGATGAGCGTCAGCTGCGCAGCCAGTTGCACCGGTTGCAGGCGAGCTGTGGGTTCGTGGGCGCGGCACGCTTGGCCCGGGCGGTACGCCAGCTGCATCATGCGCCGGAGTCCGGGCAGGCCCAGGATGGGTTCCGCGCGGCGGTGGCGGCCCTGCTGCATTGAGGGTTGGTCGGCAGGGCTGCGCCCTGCACCTGCAGAGGCTTCAAGCCAAGGCAACAGCAACAGCAACAGCTGGCATTCCGTGGGATGGCGGGGCGGTGTCGGAGCGCGGGGACGCCGTGAACCCGTCCATGAAGTGACCCCCGAGACTTGGACAGGGGTCAGGCGGCCGATTGGGCCTGTTGGGCCTGCTCCCGGTACTGTACCGGGCTCAGGCCCTTCAATTTCAATTTGATGCGCTCTTGGTTGTAGTACTGGATGTATTCCACCAGC
>NZ_JCAFRG010000009.1:0-202455 GCF_059367845.1 Stenotrophomonas sp. YJH_SMC_20
CTGGCAACGTATCGCTTGCTTTAAAACAATTAATAGTTGCTTGATCAAACGTCTGCAAGATGGACAATCATCCTTCCTGCAGGCGCCTTCACAAGATACCTGCGCATACTTTCAAAGATCCGGGGAAGTGGCCTCAGCGCCATTCCCGTGTGCTGCGAAGTTTCCTTCGTAGCGAGCCGCCCATTATGCCAGACTTTTTCAGTCCGTCAACACCTTCGTTCGATCATCTCGTTCGGCGGTGGTGGGCGCCCTGTTGTCGCTGAAGCCCCTTGGCGGCGACCCCTGCGACGGGGGAGGAGAAGTATGTCCCCATTCCCATCATTTGTGAAGGGGGTGTGGCGATTTTTTTCACCGGATGTTGCATCTGTTCATGCGCCGCGCTGCGGTAGGAACCCGTGAAGAGCAGCCGAGCGTGGGCTTGGCTCTACAAGAGCATAAGGAAGGGCCGGCTGGCGCCGGCCCTTCCTTGATGTCAGCCAGCGATCAGGCGTACGCGGGCGAAGGTGCGCTTGCCTACCTGCAGCAGGCCTTCGAAGCCCGGCTGCAGCACCTGCTGGCCGTCTTCGACCACTTCGCCATCCACCTTCACCGCACGCTCCTTGAGCTTGCGGTTCGCTTCGGAGTTGCTCGGAGTCAGGCCGGCCGCGGTCAGCAACGCGGCGATGCGCAGGCCCTCGGCCGGAATCGCCACCTCCTGCAGCGGCAGCTGGGTGATGTCGCCCTGCCCGGTCACCGCCGCTTCCCAACCGGCGATCGCCTGTTCGGCCGCCGCGGCGTCATGGAAGCGGGTGGCCAGTTCACGCGCCAGGCGCAGCTTGACCACGCGCGGGTTCAGGCCGCCATTGGCCACCTGCTCGCGCAGCTGCACGGCCTCGGCCTGGCCGATGTCGAAGGACAGCAGCTCGATCCAGCGCCACATCAGGGTGTCGTCCACCTTCATTGTCTTGGTGACGATGTCGATGGCCGGCTCGCTGATGCCAATGTAGTTGCCCAGCGACTTGGACATCTTGTTGACGCCGTCCAGGCCTTCCAGCAGCGGCATGGTCAGCACCACCTGCGGCTTCTGGCCGTGGTGTTCCTGCAGGCCACGGCCCATCAGCAGGTTGAACTTCTGGTCGGTGCCGCCGAGTTCGACGTCGGCCTCCAGGGCCACCGAGTCGTAGCCCTGCACCAGCGGGTACAGGAACTCATGGATGGCGATGGACTGCTGGGCGGCATAGCGCTTGGCGAAATCGTCGCGCTCGAGCATGCGCGCCACGGTGTGCTGGCCGGCCAGACGGATCATGTCGGCCGCGCCCATCTTGCCGAACCACTCCGAGTTGAAGCGGACTTCGGTACGGCTGCGGTCCAGCACCTTGAAGACCTGCTCCTCGTAGGTGCGGGCGTTGGCCAGCACATCGTCGCGGCTGAGCGGCTTGCGGGTCAGGCTCTTGCCGGAAGGGTCGCCGATCATGCCGGTGAAGTCGCCGATCAGGAAAATGACCTGGTGGCCGAGGTCCTGGAACTGGCGCATCTTGTTCAGCAGCACCGTATGGCCCAGGTGCAGGTCGGGGGCGGTGGGGTCGAAGCCGGCCTTGATCCGTAGCGGGCGGCCTTCCTGCAGGCGCGCACGCAGATCCTCGAGCTTGAGGATCTCGTCGGCACCGCGGCCGATCAGGGCAAGGGCTTCTTCAATCGAGGACACGTGACTACTCCCGGCAACGCCGATTCTTGTGTGGGGTGTTAAAGCAAAGTTAACCCGATTGGCTTCACAAAAGCCAATGGGCACAAGGGTTTGACGCGCTTTTATCAGGTGTCTATGGTAACCGGCGATCAGGCCCGCGCTCCCGGGCTGCAAGGAAAGAACCGCCGATGCACAACTCCGAACAAGGGCGCGCACGCAAGCAGCGCTTCCAGGAACGCCTCCACGTCCTGCACGACAACGCCCTGCATCGGAAGCTCAGGCAACACCTTCCCGCGGCCTTCAATGAGCGCTGGACCCGCCGCCACTGGGTGCATGCCAGCCTGTTTGCCACCATCGGCGCCCTGGTGGCGACGATCGTGCCGGGCTTCTCGCACACCATCGACGCCCCCTTTGCCGACAGCCATACCAGCCTGGCACTGCCGTTGCCGCCGCTGACCATGGCCCGCCAGCAGCAGGTGCCGGGCGACAGCTGGCAGGTGCTGCGCGTGCAGCGTGGCCAGACCCTGAGCGACCTGTTCGACAAGGCCGGCATTCCGGCCACCACCCTGCACCGGGTACTGGACCACCCGGGGGCGCGCGAGGCGCTGACCAAGCTGCGCCCCGGTGCCGAGATAGCCTTCGACATGCCGCTGTCCGGCGACCTGCGCAGCATCCGTTTCGACCGCGATGCCGACAACCGGGTGGAACTGAGCCTGGTTGGCGATGACATCAAGGAGAAGGTGACCCGACGCGAGACCTCCACGCGCACCGTGGTCACCAGCGGCGAGATCACCAGTTCGCTGTATGCCGCGGCCCGGCGGGCCGGGCTGTCGCCCTCGGCGATCGCGACGATGACCGACGAGATCTTCAAGTACGACATCGACTTCTCCAAGGACCTGCAGCCGGGCGACCGCTTCAGCGTGGTGATGGATGAAACCTGGCGCGAAGGCGAGAAGGTGGACACCAGCAAGATCCTGGCGGCGACCTTCACCACCGGCGGCAAGACCTATTCCGGCTTCCGTTTCGACCGCAACGGCAAGGCCGAGTACTACGACATCAACGGCCGTTCGTTGAAGAAGAGCTTCATCCGCATGCCGATTCCGTTCGCGCGGCTGAGCTCGACCTTCGGCGCGCGCAAGCACCCGGTGCTGGGCAAGATGCGCATGCACAAGGGGGTGGACTACGCCGCGCGCACCGGCACCCCGATCATGGCCGCCGGCGACGCCCGCGTGCAGTTCGCCGGCGTGCAGCGCGGCTATGGCAACGTGGTGATCCTCGATCACGGCCGCGGCCATACCACCCTGTACGGGCACATGTCGCGCTTTGCGAACATCAAGACCGGCCAGCGCGTGGCCCAGGGCACGGTGATCGGCTACGTCGGCTCGACCGGCCTGGCCACCGGCCCGCACCTGCACTACGAATTCCGCGTCAACGGCGAGCACCGCAACCCGCTGACCGTGACCATGCCGCCGCCGGAGCCGCTGAAGGGCGCCGAGCTGGTCGCCTTCCGCGCGCAGACCGCGCCGGCGATGGCCCGCATCCAGGGCATGGAGAAGCTGATCTACGCCGATGCCAGCCCGGCACCGACCAGCCGCGACGAGGCCGCCACCGAGGTTGCCAGCGCCAAGGCCAAGCAGGCAACCGGCCGCAAGCGCGGCTGAGCCCCTTCGTTGACGAAGAAGGACGCGGCAGCACAAGCTTGCCGCGTCCTTTTTTTATGCCTGCCATGAACACACCTGCCGACGCTGACGCTCCCCTGTACCTTGGCCTGATGTCGGGCACCAGCGCCGACGGCATCGATGCCGCGCTGGTGCAGTTTCCCGCCGACGGTGGCTGCCGCTTCGTGCACGGGTTGACCGCCCGCTGGGAGCCGGTGCTGCGTGCGCGGCTGGTGGCGCTGGGTGAAGGCGGCCCGCTGGACTCGCTGGAGGAGCTCGGCGAGCTGGATGCGCGCATCGCGATCAACTTCGCCGAGTCGGCCAACCAGCTGCTGGCCGAAGCCGGCGTGGACCGCAGCCAGGTGCGCGCGATCGGCTCGCACGGCCAGACCGTGCGCCACCGCCCGCTGGCCGATCCGGCGTTCACCGTGCAGCTGGGCGACGGCAACCGCATCGCCGAGCTGACCGGAATCACCACGGTGTCCGACTTCCGCCGCCGCGACCTGGCAGCCGGTGGCCATGGCGCACCGCTGATGCCGGCCTTTCACCTGGGCATGCTGGGCACCGCCGATGAGGACCGCGCGGTGCTCAACCTGGGCGGCATCGCCAACCTGACCCTGATCCCGCGCGAAGGTGCGGTGCGTGGCTTCGATACCGGCCCGGCCAACGCGTTGATGGATGTCTGGTGCCAGCGCCATACCGGCCGCACCTTTGATGCCGACGGCGCCTACGCCGCCAGCGGCGCGGTGGACGAGGGCCTGCTTGCCGGCTGGCGTTCGGACCCGTGGTTCGCGCTGCCGCCGCCGAAGAGCACCGGGCGCGAGCAGTTCCACCTGACCTGGGCCGAGGCGCACATGGGGGATGGCCAGTACGCCGCCGCCGATGTGCAGGCCACCCTGCTGGAGCTGACCGTGGCAACCGTGGCCGATGCGCTGCTGACGCAGCAGCCGCAGACCCGGCGCCTGCTGGTCTGTGGCGGCGGGGTACGCAACCGGCAGCTGATGACGCGCCTGGCGGCGCGGCTGCCGGGAGTGCAGGTGGAGTCCAGCGCGGTACACGGGCTGGACCCGGAATACGTGGAGGCGATGGGTTTTGCGTGGCTGGCGCAGCGGACCATGGAGGGACTGGCCGGCAACCTGCCGAGCGTGACCGGGGCCAAGGGGCCGCGGATCCTGGGGGCGATCCACCTGGCGTGAGGTGGCGCCATATACGCATGGCGTGGATCTACCGGGCAGCCGCGCGTGGGCTCGGCTCTACAGCATTGCGGCGCGGCCGCTAATCGAAGCCCTGCCCTGCCGGCAGGGCCTGCAGGGCGGCGATGGCGTCGGAGAGTGCGTCCACTTCGGGATCGCCGAAGCCGGAGCGGACCTCCAGTTCACTGCTGAACAGGCCCTGCTCCAGCAAGGCGGCGCAGGTCTGTTCGTGAGTCCAGCCGCGGGCGACCGCGACGCGTTTGATGCGTTCCAGCAGCAGCGGGTCCAGGTCCCGCAGCACAACGTCGGCCATGCTCGCTTCCCCGTTCGCAAGGCACCGCCCCCTCGGCGCGTCGGGGCGATGATCCCGCAGACCGGACGGGCAGGCAATCAGGTCGAGCTGGCGGCCTGGCGACGACGCTGCTGCAGGATCAGCAGGGCGCACAGGATCACCACCGGGATCGCCACCAGCGCGGTACCGACGAAGAACAGCGCGTAGCCTTCCAGCAGCGTCCGGCCTTGTGCGAGCGCCTGTACCGACCACCCCGAGAGCCCCTTGAGCGCCTTGCCGGGCATCGCGTAGAACGAGCTCAGCAGCGCGTACTGGGTTGCGGTGTATCCAATGCTGGTCAGGCTCGACATGTAGGCGATCAGCGCCGTACCGGCGAAACCGCTGGCGAAGTTGTCGATGGCCATGGCCACGGCGAAATGGGTTGTGTCCGGGCCGGAATAGGCCAGCCAGGCAAACGCCAGGTTGGAGGCCGGCCCCAGCACGGCGCCCACCATCAGCGCCGCCAGCACGCCCCAGCGCACCGAAACCAGGCCCGCCGCAGCAATGCCGACGAAGGTCGCGACCAGGCCCACCGAGCCACGCACGGCGCCCACGGTGTCCTCGTCCAGGCCGAGATCGACATAGAAGGGGTTGGCCATCGGCCCCATGACGAAGTCGGCCATGCGATAGATGCTGATGGCCACCAGGATCAGGATCGCGCCGCTGCGGTGTTCGCGGACGAAGGCGATGAACGGCCCGGCCACGGCGTCGAACAGACCGCGTGGCGTCCACAGCGAGGTCGCCTGTGCCTGCACGGCAGCCACTTCCCGCGCGGGCTCGCGGGCCATGAGCACGGCCACCACGCCAAGCGCCATCAGCACGGCCATGATCTCGTAGGAGACCTGCCAGCCGACACGGGCCGCGATGATCAGGATCAGCGCATCGGTGACCAGCAAGGCAGTGCGGTAGCCCAGCGCCGAGGATGAGGTCAGCAGGCCGAGCTGCTCGCTGTTGTCAGCGCTTTCGATGCGCCAGGCATCGATGACGATGTCCTGGGTGGCCGAAGCAAACGCCACGATCACGGCCATCACGCCGAATACGACGATGTGCTGCCAGTCGACACCCAGGAACTGGATCTGGCCGCCCTTGGGCTGGACCAGTGCCATGCCGACCAGCCCCACCACCACGACCAGCTGCGACAGCAGCATCCAGCCGCGGCGGCGGCCGAAACGACCGAACAGAGGCACGTCGGTCTTGTCGACGATCGGCGCCCACAGGAACTTCATGGTGTAGGCCAACCCGACCCATGACAGGAAACCGATCGTGCTCAGCTCGATGCCTTCCTTGCGCATCCAGAAGCCGAGCGTGTTGCCCACCAGATAGATGGGCAGGCCCGAACTGAAACCGAGCAGCAGCATCGCCAGCACCTTGCGCTGGCTCAGGTTGGACAACACCTGCTGCCACGGTCGGCGCGGCTTGGCGGCCTCGGTCACAGGTCGTAGTCCACGGTGAACGGGGCGTGGTCGGAGAAGCGCTCGTCGCGGTAGATCGAACAGCTACGCAGTTTGTCGCGCAGGCCCGGGGTGATGAACTGGTAGTCGATACGCCAACCGACATTGTTGGCACGGGCGGCGCCGCGGTTGCTCCACCAGGTGTAATCCTCGCCGGTGGGGTTGAGCAGGCGGTAGGCATCGGCCCAGCCACGGCCGGCGGCGACATCGGTGGCCTGGCCATGGTCGGCGCACAGGGCGTTGAGCCAGTCGCGCTCCTCCGGCAGGCAGCCGGAATTCTTCTGGTTGGACTTCCAGTTCTTGATGTCCAGCGCCGAACGCACGATGTTCCAGTCGCCGCACAGCACGTAGTCGCGGCCGCTGCGCGCCCACTCCTCCAGGATCGGCCGCAGCCATTCCATCACTTCGAACTTGAAGCCCTGGCGCAGGTCGCCCGAGCTGCCGGACGGGATGTAGAAGGAGACCACGCTGAGGTTGCCGTAGCGTGCCTCGATGTAGCGGCCTTCGTCGTCGAACGGGGCCCAGCCCAGCGAGGTGATGACCTGATCCGGCTCGCGCTTGCTGTAGATCGCCACGCCGCTGTAGCCCTTCTTGGTGATGGCGTCGCGATAGAAGCAGTGGTGCCCGTCTGGACGGAACATCGGGTCGGTCAGCTGGTCTTCCTGGGCCTTGGTCTCCTGGATGCACAGGACGTCGGCGTCCTGGGCACGGAACCAGTCGAGGAAGCCCTTGGTCGCGGCGGAACGGATGCCATTGGCGTTGAAACTGATGATGCGCATGCAAGGGACCTACGACAGGAAACCGGGCAAGCATACCGGTTGCCCGCGGGGCTGCGCAGTCTGCCCGGCCAAGCCGCGACGCCCTTCACACGGGTCCGGACGAGCGCGAAACGCCCAGCTGGATTAGGATTTATGCTCCAAATGAAGATGAATCGAGTTTTGATGAGCGACCACCGCCACCGTTTCCTGCAGCTGGCCCTGACCGCCGACGCCCTGCGCTTCGGCCAGTTCACCCTCAAGTCCGGCCGGCTGAGCCCCTATTTCTTCAACGCCGGTCGTTTCGACTCCGGTTCGCTGCTGTCGCAGCTCGGCGCCTGCTACGCCGATGCCATTGATGCCAGCGGGATCAAGTACGACGTGGTGTTCGGCCCGGCCTACAAGGGCATTCCGCTGGCCACCGCGATGGCCTGCGAGCTGGCCCAGCGTGGCCGTGACCTGCCGCTGTCGTTCAACCGCAAGGAAGCCAAGGACCATGGCGAAGGCGGCCAGCTGATCGGCGCGGACATGAATGGCAAGCGCGTGCTGATCGTCGATGACGTGATCACCGCCGGTACCGCGATCCGCGAAGCGCTGGGCATCATCCGCGCCGCCGGTGGCACCCCGGCCGGCATCGTGGTGGCGCTTGACCGCCAGGAGATCGCTTCGGAAACCGATCGCCGTTCGGCGGCGCAGTCGGTGGCCGAAGAGGCCGGCATTCCGGTGATTGCCGTGGCATCGCTGGCCGATCTGCTTGATTTCGCCTCCGGCAACCCGGAACTTGTGGGTTACCGTCAGCCGCTGGAAGCCTACCGGGCCCAGTACGGCGTTCGTTCGATCCGCTGACCGACCAGGGGAAAGGTCATGTCCCGAGTTCCTGCTGTTCTCCTTGCCGGCCTGCTGCTGGCCATGCCGTTCACGCTGCCGGCGCAGTCGCGGGGTGGCGACAAGGTGGAGAAGAAGCTGTACTGCTGGAACGAGGGCAAGGAGCGGATCTGCAGTGATTCGCTGCCGGCCGATGCGGTCAATCACGCCCGCGAAGAGTTCAACGCGAAGAGCGGCCTGCGCAATGCGCAGGTCCAGCGCGCGTTGACCGACGAAGAGCGTGCCGCCGCCAGCACGGTGGCCGCGCAGCAGCAACTGGACCTGATGGCTGCGCAGACCCGCCAGCGCACCGAGCAGGCGATGCTGACCACCTATGGCAGCGAGGACGACCTGCGCCGGGTGTTCGCCGAACGCCAGGAAGTGCTGGACAACAACCTGAAGACAGCCGAGTACAACGTCACCAGCCTGCGCGAATCGCTGGTGGCGCTGCTGTCGGCCGCCGGTGACCGCGAACTGGCCGGTGGCAAGGTGGCCGACAAGCAGGCCGAGGCGATCCGCCAGCGGCATGTACAACTGCAGTCGCAGCAGCGCCTGCAGGCCGGGTTCCTGCAGCAGCAGCAGGCGTTGAAGGCCGAAATTGAAAGCACCCTGCAGCGCTATCGCGAGCTGAAGGGCGTGGCGCCGGCGAGCCAGGCCCCGTGATTCGCTTGTAGAGCCGAGCCCATGCTCGGCTCCGCGTGACCTTGGGAAAGAGCAGCCGAGCATGGGCTCGGCTCTACAGTAGTCGGCGCCTGGTTACGGCTTGGCCCACGAAATTTATGCACTCTTTACGCGTCGACCCGGTCCGGCGCGTAGTGCGTTTATGGGCGGCAGGACGACGATGGCGGCCTGAGGTGGAGGGGTTCCACCAGGACGCTACTGCAATGTCCCCCTGGCTGTCGTTGTTGTGTGGCGTGCTGGTGCTGGTCGCCGCCGCCTATCTTCTTTATGTCGTGCTGCGGCCCGAGTCGTTCTGAGCGGAGCCGGCCATGACTGAGATGCTTGTGATTATTGCCGCCAGCCTGCTGCTGGCGTGGCCGCTGGGCCTGTACCTGGCCCGCGTGATGCGTGGCACGCCGATGAAGGTGGACGTGCTGTTCCACTGGATCGAGAAGCCGCTGTACAGGGTGTTCGGCGTCGATCCATCGCGCTCGATGTCCTGGCGCGGCTACGTGCTGGCCTTCGTGCTGAGCAACGTGGTGGTCGCGGTACTGACCCAGGCGGTGTTCATGACCCAGGCCTGGCTGCCGCTGAATCCGGACCAGATCCCGAACATGCGCTGGGACACCGCGCTGCACACGATGATCTCGTTCCTCACCAACACCAACCAGCAGCACTATTCGGGCCAGGCGCAGCTGTCCTACCTCTCGCAGATGACCGGCATCACCGGCCTGCAGGTGGTGACGCCGATGATGGGCCTGGCGCTGGCGGTAGCGACACTGCGCGCGCTGTTCTCGCGTGCGCCGCAGGCTGCGGCCGCCACCGGTAGCGGCGATGACCGCCAGGTGGCGGTGGGCAACTACTACGTGGACGTGGTGCGCCTGTGCGTGCGCTTCCTGTTGCCGCTGTGCCTGGTGTGGACCCTGCTGCTGACCAGCCAGGGCGTGCCGTCGACGATGGCCGGTGGCCCGCAGGCCACGCCGATCGATGCCAGCGCCGGCATGGCCCAGCAGAAACTGCCGCTGGGCCCGGTGGCAGCGATGGTCGCGGCAAAGCAGCTTGGCGCCAACGGTGGCGGCTGGTACGGCCCGAACAGCAGCTTCCCGCTGGAGAACCCCACCCCGCTGTCGAACGCGCTGGAGATCGTCGGCATCCTGCTGGTGCCGATGGCGGTGATCTTCATGATCGGTGCGTTCACCGGCCGGCGCCGCTTCGGCGCCCTGGTGTTCAGTTGCATGCTGGGCATGTCGCTGCTGTCCACCGGCGCGATGATGTGGAGCGAAGGGCATAGCGCCAGCGCCGCCACGCCGTTGCTGATGGAAGGCAAAGAGGTGCGCTTCGGTGCCGACGGCACTGCGATGTGGGCGGCGGTGACCACCCAGGTCTCGAACGGCTCGGTCAACGGCATGCACGATTCGCTGGCGCCGCTCAGTGGCGGCATCGCGATGGTCAACATGCTGGTCAGCGCGATCTGGGGCGGCATTGGCTGTGGCCTGCAGCAGTTCATCGTGTACCTGCTGCTGGGCGTGTTCCTGGCCGGGTTGATGACCGGGCGCACGCCGGAACTGTTCGGCCGCAAGCTGGAGACGCCACAGGTCCGCCTGCTGGCCCTGCTGGTGCTGCTGCAGCCGATCACCCTGCTGGTGTTCACCGCGATCACCCTGGCCGTGCCCGGGCTGGCCGGTACCTCCAACCCTGGCTTCCATGGCATCAGCCAGGTGTTCTACGAGTACGTCTCGGCCTACGCCAACAACGGCTCGGGCTTCGAGGGGCTGGGCGACGCCACGCTGTGGTGGAACCTGAGCTGCTCGCTGGTGCTGCTGCTGGGCCGCTTCCCGCTGCTGATCATCCCGCTGGTGGTGGCCGCACAGCTGGCCGCCAAGCGCCAAGCGCCGGAGTCTGCCGGCAGCCTGCAGATCGAAACCCCGACCTTCGCCCTGACCCTGGTCTCGGTGATCGTCATCCTGACCGTGCTGCAGTTCATGCCGGCGCTGGTACTCGGCCCGATCGCCGACCACCTCAGCCTGGGACTGCACTGAGGACACCCCGATGAGTACCCACGCAAGTTCCACCCGTAGTTCCCTTGCCCCGCGCCCTGCGCTGCTTGATGGCGCCGGCCTGCGCCGTGCGTTGATCGAGGCGGTGCGCAAGCTGTCGCCGATGCACCTGGTGCGCAGCCCGGTAATGGCGGTGGTGATGGCCGGTACGATCGTTGCCGCGATCGTCACCCTGACCGGCAATGCGCCGCTGGGCTTTGGCCTGGCGGTGACCGCGATCCTGCTGGTGACCGTGCTGTTCGGCAACTTCGCCGAAGCGGTGGCCGAAGCACGTGGCCGTGGCCAGGCCGCATCGCTGCGCCGCGCGCGCCAGGACCTGGTGGCGCGCCGCCTGGCCGCACCGCAGCCGGGTGCCGCAGAAGCCCAGGTGCCGGCCGCCGAACTGCGCCCGGGCGACCATGTGATCGTCAGTGCCGGTGAGCTGGTGCCGGCCGATGGCGAGATCGTGCAGGGCCTGGCCACCATCAACGAGGCGGCGGTGACCGGCGAGTCCGCGCCGGTGCTGCGCGAGGCCGGTACCGACCGTTCCGGCGTGATCGGCGGCACCAAGGTGCTGTCCGACCAGATCATCGTGCGGGTGACCGCCGAGCCGGGCCACAGCTTCCTGGACCGGATGATTGCCCTGGTGGAGGGTGCCAACCGGCAGAAGACGCCGAACGAGATCGCGCTGACCCTGCTGCTGGCGGCGATGACGCTGACCTTCCTGGTGGTGGTGGCGACGCTGCCGGCGATCGGCGCGGCGGTAGGCGTGCAGGTCGATCCGCTGCTGCTGATCGCGCTGCTGGTCTGCCTGATCCCGACCACCATCGGCGGGCTGCTGCCGGCCATCGGCATCGCCGGCATGAACCGTGCGTTGGCCGCCAACGTGCTGGCCAAGTCGGGCAAGGCGGTGGAAGTCGCTGGAGACGTGGATGTGCTGCTGCTGGACAAGACCGGCACCATCACCTACGGCGACCGCCAGGCCAGCCATTTCCATCCGCTGGCCGGCATCGACGCCAGCCAGCTGCGCGAAGCGGCGCTGCTGTCTTCGCTGGCCGACCCGACCCCGGAAGGCAAGTCGATCGTGCGCCTGGCGCGCGAACAGGGCTGCGCCACCGCCGAGCCGGACCATGCCGACTACCTGGCCTTCAGTGCCCAGACCCGGATGTCCGGCGTGGACCTGGAACATGGGCGGCAGATCCGCAAGGGTGCCGCCGATGCGATCCGTGCTCACGTGCAGGCGCTGGGTGGCAACGTGCCTGCGGAACTTGCAGGTCGCGTCGAGCAGGTGGCACGCAACGGCGCCACCCCGCTGGTGGTGGCCGAGGGTCGCCACGTGCTGGGCGTGATCGAGCTGTCGGACGTGGTCAAGCACGGCATGCGCGAGAAGTTCGCGCAGCTGCGGGCGATGGGCATCCGCACGGTGATGATCACCGGTGACAACCCGCTGACCGCCGCCGCCATCGCTGCCGAGGCCGGTGTGGACGACTACATCGCCGAAGCGCGGCCGGAAGACAAGCTGGCGCGCATCCGCCAGGAGCAGGCCGGTGGCCGCCTGGTGGCGATGGTCGGCGACGGTACCAACGACGCCCCGGCGCTGGCCCAGGCCGACATCGGCCTGGCGATGAACTCCGGCACGCAGGCGGCGAAGGAGGCCGGCAACATGGTCGACCTGGATTCGGACCCGGCCAAGCTGCTGGCGGTGGTGGAAGTGGGCAAGCAGCAGCTGATCACCCGCGGCGCGCTGACCACCTTCTCGCTGGCCAACGACGTCTCCAAGTACTTCGCGATCCTGCCGGCGCTGTTTGCCGCGGCCGTTCCGACCATGGCCGCACTGAACGTGATGCAGCTGTCGAGCCCGCGCAACGCCGTGCTGGCGGCGCTGATCTTCAACGCCCTGGTGATTCCCGCCCTGATTCCGCTCGCCCTGCGTGGCGTGCGCTTCCGCCCGGCCACCGCAACGGCGCTGCTGCGCCGGAACATGCTGGTGTACGGCCTCGGCGGCGTGCTGCTGCCGTTCGCGGCAATCAAGGCGATCGACCTCCTTCTTGTCCTGGTATTCGGCGCATGAACCGTACTGTTTCCACTTCGTCTTCCCTTCCCCGCGAACAGAAAGCCGAGGCCCGCGTGGCCAGCCTGCAGGATGGCGCAAGCTGGCGCCCGGCGATCGGCCTGGGCCTGGCCACGCTGCTGCTGGCCGGCGCGGTCTACGCCGGCATCGCCACCGGCTTTGCCGGGCTGGCCTACCCGACCCAGGCCGAAGGCAGCCTGCTGCGCGATGGCAGCGGCCAGGTGCGCGGCTCGGCATGGCTGTCGCAGCCGTTCACCGGTGACGGCTACTTCCAGGCGCGTCCGTCAGCGGCCAACTACGATCCGATGGCCGCGGCCGGTTCCAACCTGGCGCGCAGCAACCCGGCGTTGGCCGAACGTGTTGCCGCCAGCACGGCTGCGGTGGCCGCGCGCGAAGGTGTCGCCCCGGCGCAGGTGCCAGCGGACCTGGTCACCCAGTCCGCCGGCGGACTGGATCCGCAGCTGTCGCCGGCGGCGGCGCAGCTGCAGGTAGCACGCGTGGCGCGTGCCCGTGGCCTGCCGGTGGAGCGCGTGCAGGCACTGGTGCAGGCGCATACCGAAGGGCGCCAGTGGGGCCTGTTCGGGCAGCCACGGGTGAACGTGGTGACGCTGAACTTCGCGCTGGACCATGCGGCCAAGACGCCGTGATGCTGGGCTGCACCGCCTGCGCGCACAATGGCACCCATGACTGATGCGCGTACCCGCCAGGCCGATGCCCTGGTCGAAGGCCTGCAACGCGAAGCCGGCGGCAAGCTGACCGTGTTCCTCGGCGCGGCGCCGGGCGTGGGCAAGACCTACGCCATGCTGACCCGCGCGCAGGAACAGCTGCGCCGCGGCGTGGACCTGGTGGTGGGGCTGGTGGAAACCCATGGCCGCGCCGACACCCAGGCCCTGCTGGAGGGCCTGCCGCAGCTGCCGCTGAAGGAAGTGGCCTACCACGGCCACACCCTGCAGGAGATGGACCTGGATGCCGTGCTGGCACGGCATCCGGCGCTGGTGCTGGTGGATGAACTGGCCCACCGCAATGCACCGGGCAGCCGCCATGAGCGGCGCTGGCAGGATGTGATGGAGCTGCTGGACGCCGGCATCGACGTCTGGACCACGGTCAACATCCAGCATCTGGAAAGCCTCAACGATGTGGTGATGCGCATCACCGGCGTGCGCGTCAGCGAGACCGTGCCGGATGGCGTGCTCGATCGGCTGCACGACATCGTGCTGGTCGATCTGCCGCCGCGCGAACTGATCGCTCGCCTGCAGCAGGGCAAGGTCTATGTGCCCGAACAGGCCGCGCAGGCACTGCAGGCATTCTTCTCGCCGGCCAACCTGACCGCGCTGCGCGAACTGGCCATGCAGGAAGCTGCCGACCGCGTCGACAGCAGCCTGCGCGAAGCACGCGCCGCACGCGGCGAGAGCAACCTGCCGCTGCGTCGCGGCGTGCTGGTGGCCATTGATGGCGGCGGTCAGAGTGAATACCTGGTGCGCGTGGCGAGGCGCATCGCCGAGCGGCGCGACGCACCGTGGACGGTGGTGACCGTGCAAGGGCGACGCCAGGACGAGGCGACCCGGCGCGAGATCGATGCTGCCTTCGCGCTGGCACGGCGCCTGGGCGGCGACGCCGAACTGCTGCACGGATCGAGCATCGCCGATGCCCTGCTCGACCATGCCGCGCACAATGGCGTATCGACCCTGGTGCTGGGCCGGACCCGCGAACGGCCGCTGGCGCGGATGTTCAACCGCACCCTGACCCAGCAGCTGATCCAGCGCGGCGCGCACTACGAGATCACCATCATCAGCACCCCGCAGGCACGTGCGCGCTCGCGCCGCGAGGGCCTGCTGCCGCCGATGCGCGGCATCAGCCATGAACCGGTGCAGGCACTGGTCGCCACCGCACTGGCCTGTGCGGTGGCGTGGCTGGCCGAACACTGGGTGGGCATGGCCGACCTGTCGATGGTGTTCATCGTCGCGGTGGTACTGGTGGCTGCACGCACGCGCGCCAGCGTGGCGGTGATGGCCGCGATCCTGTGTTTCCTCGCCTACAACTTCCTGTTCATCGCGCCGCGCTTCACCTTCGCCATCGGTGCACGCCAGGGCGTGATCACCGTTTTCCTGTTCCTGGCCGCGGCACTGGTGGCCGGGCGCCTGGCCTCGCGCCTGCGCATGCAGGTCATCGCGCTGCGTGCGGCCAACCGCCATGCGCGCGCGCGCCAGCAGCTGGGACGCCAGCTGGCCAGTGCGGCCGGCAACGGCGAGGTGGCACAGGCGGGCCGGCATGCGCTGGAGCAGGCCCTGGACGTGCCGGCGTGGCTGCGGATCGGCACCGATACCGCCGCCGGCGGCCGCAGCCAGCCCGGCGATACCGACCTGGCTGCCGCCGACTGGGCGCTGCGCCACGGCCAGCCCAGCGGGCGTTTCACCGATACCCTGGCCGGCGCGCAATGGTGGTTCCTGCCGCTGCTGGACGGCGAAGACCGTGCGATCGGCGTGGCCGGCCTGTACCTGCCCGGCGCACAGGCGCGCCTGCTGCCCGAGCAGCGGCAGCTGGCCGAAGCGATGGTCGATGACATCGCCCAGGCCGCGCTGCGCACGCGGCTGGTGGCGGAACTGGAGCAGGCGCACGTCAGCAACGAGACCGAGCGGCTGCGCTCGGCCCTGCTCTCCTCGGTGTCGCACGACCTGCGCTCGCCGCTGGCGGCGATGATCGGGTCGGCCGACAGCCTGGCTAGCTACGGTGCAGCGATGGATACCGCTGATCGCCGCGCCCTGCTGGACACCATCCTGGTCGAGGGCGAACGGCTGGACCGCTACATCCAGAACCTGCTGGACATGACCCGGCTCGGCCACGAAGGGCTGAAGATCAACCGCGACTGGATCGGCGTGGACGAGCTGATCGGCTCGGCGGCACGGCGCCTGCAGCGCTACCAGCCAAAGGTGCGGCTGGAGCTGGACATCCCGGCCACGCTGGCACCGATCTGGGTGCACCCGGCGCTGGTCGAACAGGCCGTGTTCAACGTGATGGAGAACGCGGCCAAGTTCTCGCCGCGCGACGCCGCCGTGCAGGTACAGGCGCGCGAGCTGGACGGCCAGCTGCGCATCGACGTGATCGACGCCGGCCCCGGCATTCCCGATGACGAGCGCGCGCGCATCTTCGACATGTTCTACAGCGTCGAGCGCGGTGACCGAGGCCGCCACGGCACCGGCCTGGGCCTGACCATCTGCCAGGGCATGATCGGCGCACATGGCGGCAGCGTGCAGGCGCTGCCCGGACGCGACGGTCGCGGTACCCTGATCCGCATCACCCTGCCCCTGCTCAAGCCAGCCTCCCACGATGAGCCCGACCCCGATTGATGCCAGCGTGCCGGCCGCACGCGTGCTGGTGATCGATGATGAAACCCAGATCCGCCGGTTCCTGGACATCAGCCTGCGCGCGCAAGGCTACCAGGTGCGGCAGGCCGCCACCGGCCAGGAAGGCCTGGAGATGGCCGCCAGCGAGGACATGGACCTGGTGATCCTGGACATCGGCCTGCCGGACATGGAAGGCCATGAGGTGCTGGAGCAACTGCGGCAGTGGAGCCAGGTGCCGGTGATCATGCTGACCGTGCGCGCCGGCGAAGCCGAGAAGGTACGCGCGCTGGATACCGGCGCCAACGACTACGTGACCAAACCCTTCGGTACCCAAGAGCTGATGGCGCGGGTACGGGCGCTGCTGCGCACGCGCAGCGTGCCCAGCGACGGCACCCCGCCGGTGTTCGACGATGGCCATCTGCATGTGGACCTGGTGCGCCGCGAAGTGGCCCTGGAGGGTGAACCGGTGGCGCTGACCCGCAAGGAATACGCGCTGCTGTCACTGCTGCTGCGCAACGCGGGCCGGGTGGTGACCCAGCCGCAGATCCTGCAGGAGATCTGGGGGCCGACCCACCAGCACGACACCCATTACCTGCGCATCCTGGTCGGCAAACTGCGGCACAAGCTGGGTGATTCAGCGCTGGATTCGCGCTACCTGTTCACCGAGCCGGGCGTGGGATTGCGGTTCAAGGGGTAGTGCCGGCCGCTGGCCGGCAACTGCAGGGTGTGTGAGGTTCATGGGCTTGCCGGCCAGCGGCCGGCACTACCCATTCTGCTGCAGCTTCCAAAGGGGTCAGAACCCCAGCGGGGTGTCGCCCAGCACCGGCTGCAGCTGGCTGCGGAACAGCGCCTGGATGCGTTCCAGTGCGGCCTCGTCGTTGCCCTCGAAGCGCAGCACCAGCACCGGCGTGGTGTTGGAGGCCCGCACCAGGCCCCAGCCATCGGGGAAGTCCACGCGCAGGCCGTCGATGGTCGACAGTCGGCCGCCGACATACGGGTTGTCCGGCGACTGCGCCGCCGCCACCAGCATTGCCACCAGCGCATGCGGCGTGCCGTCGGCCACCGGCACCTTCAGCTCCGGCGTGGCCACCATCTCCGGCAGCTCGCCCAGTACCTCGTCCGGGGTCTCCTCGCGCTGGGCCAGGATCTCCAGTAGGCGCGCCGCCGCATACAGGCCATCGTCGAAACCGAACCAGCGCTCCTTGAAGAAGAAGTGGCCGCTCATCTCGCCAGCCAGTTCGGCATCGGTCTCGCGCATCTTCGCCTTCATCAGCGAATGCCCGGTCTTCCACATCAGCGGGCTGCCACCATTGCGCAGCACGTGGTCGGACAGCTTTCCGGTGCACTTCACGTCGTAGATCACCATCGCGCCGGGGTTGCGCATCAGCACGTCGGCGGCGAACAGCATCAGCAGGCGGTCGGCATAGATGATTTTGCCGTCAGCACTGACCACGCCCAACCGGTCGCCATCGCCATCGAAGGCGACGCCGAGGTCGGCCCCGAAGCGCTTGACCGTCTGCACCAGGTCTTCCAGGTTGGCCGGTTCGCTCGGGTCGGGATGATGGTTGGGGAAGGTACCGTCGACATCGCAGTACAGCGGAATGACTTCAGCACCGATGGCTTCCAGCAGTTGCGGTGCCAGTGCGCCGGCCACGCCGTTGCCGGCATCGGCCACGACCTTCAGCGGACGGTCCAGCTGCACGTCGTCGGCGATGCGCTGGATGTAGTCGGCACTGACATCGCGCTGCTGGTAATCGCCCGGCTCCGCAGCCTGTACCAGGCGGCCCTCGACGATGCGCGCGTAGAGATCGGTGATGGCATCGCCGGACAGCGTCTCGCCGCCGATGACAACCTTGAAACCGTTGTACTCGGGCGGGTTATGACTGCCGGTCACCGCCACGCAGGTGCCGGTACGCAGGTGGAAGGCGGCGTAGTACACCACCGGAGTCGGCGCCAGGCCGATGTCGATCACCGCACAACCGGCGCGGCGCAGGCCCTCGGCCAATCCTGCGGCCAGTTCCGGGCCGGACAGGCGGCCATCGCGACCGATCACCACCTCGCGCAGGCCCTGCTCCAGTGCCACGGTACCGATGGCCTGGCCGATCAGCGCGGCGGTCTTCGGCGTCAGTTGGCTGCCCACCACGCCGCGGATGTCGTAGGCGCGGAAGATACCGGCCGCCAGTTCCTCGGCCGGAACCGGCGGCGGGGGCGGCGGTGCACTTTCAGTGGTGCTGGCCCCGGCCACCGGCGGCGGCGCCATCTGCAGGCTCTCGCTCAGGGTCGGGCCATGATCCGCTTCCGCCACGGCCGCACGCCGCGGCAGCGGCAGCGTCTTCGGCAGGCGGCCGCGACCCACCACCAGCAGCACGGCGATGAACGCCAGCAGCAGCGCAACGATGGCGCTGGCCAGCGAACCCAGGCCCAGCGGACCGGGTTCGATATTGGGTACCGCGGCCACCAGCCGCAACGGGGTACCCGGGATCGGCCGCGCCAGGACTTCGGCACTTTCGGCCAGGCTGGCATCGCCCAGGGCGACGAGGTCATGCGCGCCCTGGCGCAGGCCAAGGAAACCGGCCGATGGCGCACTCACCTGGTCCAGCGGCGAGGTCAGGCGCAGCAATGGCTGGCGCACGTAGAGCACTGCCGGGCCCAGGCTGCCCAGCGGCACCGGTGCCGCCAGGCCAAGACGATTGCCACCCCCATCGCGGACCACGCGCAGGCTGGGGCCGGCCTCGGCAAGCGCTCCTTCCAGCAACGCCAGGCGGGCATAGCCGAACGTGGCCGGTTCGGCGTAGGCATTGGCCAGATCGGCGGTCAGCACTTCAGCATGCTCGACGCCGGTCCAGCTCTCGCGGACCGCGAGTGCCGCCGCAGCGGCATCGCCGGCCTGCAGCGCCTGCTGCACGCGCTCGTTCTTCAGCTGCTGCTGCAGCTGCTTCAGCTGGCCGGCGGCGGCCTCCTGCAGGCCCTGCACAGCCTGGTCGCGCGCAGCTTCCAGCGCCTGGCCGTTGGCCTCCTGGCGCCATTGCTGCACCGCGCTCCATCCGAACCAGCCGGCCAGCAGGACCAGCAGCACCCCCAGTAGTGGTGCACTGCGTCCCAACGACCGTCCCCGCTGTCCTTCCCCGATGCCGCTCATCGATGTCCCCTGTCAACGCACCCCGGTATGGCCGAATCCACCCGTTCCGCGCACGCTGTCGGTGAAAGTATCCACCACCTGCAGGCTGACGCGGGCAATCGGCACCACCACCAGCTGCGCGATGCGATCACCCGGCTCGATGGTGAACGCCTCGCGGCCGCGGTTCCAGACGCTGATCAGCAGCGGTCCCTGGTAGTCGGCGTCGATCAGGCCGGTGCCATTGCCGAGCACGATGCCGTGGCGGTGGCCGAGCCCCGAACGCGGCAGGATCACCGCGCACAGGTGCGGGTCGGCGATGTGGATGGCCAGGCCACTGGGCACCAGCGCGGTGTCGCCCGGCTGCAGGGTCAGCGCGGTATCCAGCGCCGCGCGCAGGTCCATGCCGGCGCTGGCTTCGGTGGCGTAGGCCGGCAGCGGCCAGCTGTCGCCAAAGCGCGGATCGAGCAGCTTGACCTGCAGGGGTTGGGAAGTGAAAGCCTGGGTCATGCCTGGAGTCTCCGCGCGATCAGCGCCAGCAGTTGTTCGGCCAGCTCGCGCTTGGAGGTGGCCGGGAATACCTGTTCACCGTCCTGCCAGAAGGCAGTGGCGGCATTGTTGTCGCTCTCGAAACCACCGCCGCTGATGCCGACCTGGTTGGCGATCACCAGGTCAAGGCGCTTGTCGACCAGCTTGCCACGCGCATACTTCTCCACGTCGTGGGTTTCGGCGGCAAAGCCGACCACCAGCTTCAGCGACTGCGTCTGCGCGGCAACTTCGGCCAGGATGTCCGGCGTGCGCACCAGCTCGATCACCAGCGACTGGCTCTCGGCGGTCTTCTTCAGCTTCTGCGGTGCAACCTGGCGCGGTGTGTAGTCGGACACCGCAGCGGCACCGATATAGATGTCGGCCGGCAACGACTTCAGCACGGCATCACGCATCTGCGCGGCCGAGCGCACGTCCACACGCTGCACGCCGGGAGGCGTCGGCAGCTGCACCGGGCCGCTGACCAGCACCACCTGGGCGCCCATCGTCGCGGCGGCCGCAGCCAGGGCAAAGCCCATCTTGCCGCTGCTGCGGTTGCCGACGTAGCGCACCGGATCGATGTCTTCATAGGTCGGGCCAGCGCTGATCAGCAGGCGCAGGCCCTGCAGCGCGTGGGTTTCCGGTGCGGCAACCGCCGCTGCAGCACTGCCATTGGCCGCCAGCGCGGCGACGATGTCGCCGGGCTCGGCCAGACGACCCGGACCGGATTCGCCTTCGGCCAGCGGACCGTCGACCGGGCCGATCACCTGCGCGCCGCGCTGGCGCAGCAGGGCGATGTTGGCCTGGGTGGCCGGATGCAGCCACATGCGGTGGTTCATCGCCGGGCAGATCGTCAGCGGCGCGGTGCTGGCCAGGCACAGGGTGCTGACCAGGTCATCGGCGTGGCCCTGGGCCAGCCGCGCGAGCAGATCGGCGGTACCTGGGGCGACCACGATGCGATCGGCCCAGCGCGCCAGTTCGATATGGCCCATGGCCTGTTCGGCGGCGCTGTCCCACAGCGTGGTGCGGGTCGGCTGCCCGGACAGCGCCTGGAAGCTGAGCGGAGTGACGAACTGCTGGGCACCGGCAGTCATCGCCACCTGCACCTGGGCACCGGCGTCGCGCAGGCGCCGCACCAGTTCCAAGGCCTTGTAGGCCGCGATCCCGCCTCCGACGCACAACAGCAGTTTCTGACCTTCCAGCGCGCGGGCCGGCGCGGGAGAAGCGTTGGGGGAGTCAGCCACCTGGAATTCCTGTGCAAACGAGGGCGCTAGCTTACCCGAAGGTCGGTAATGTCCCGGTGCCCGGTGCACATAGCGGGCGGCTATCAGCAGATGGAGCCCGCCTGCATTGACCCGGCATTCACCCGGTATCGGTTTCGGACCTTTCCTATACCTCCAGGGGCCTGCGCTTTTGCAGAATCAGGCATTGGCTGCCGCCCGCCGTGGCCTGTTCGATCTTCGAGGAACCGCGTGCGTCCACGCATCATCATTGCCGACGACCATCCCGTGGTCCTGCATGGCATCGCCATCGTGCTGCAGACCTACCTGATGGACATCGTCGGCAGTGCGCGTGACGGCGCCCAGCTGCTGGACCTGGTGGACCGCCACGACTGCGATGCAGTCCTGACCGACCTGTCGATGCCGGGTGCCGGCCCGGACGGTCCGGAGCTGATCGACGCGCTGCGCGTGCGTCGCCCTGGCCTGCCGGTGGTGGTGCTCACCGGCGCCCGCCATCCCGGCCTGCTGGACGGCCTGCTGCGGGAGGGCATCAGTGGCCTGGTCGACAAGTGCGCCGATTTTGCCGAGCTGCCCCAGGCGCTGAACGCCGCATTGGCCGGGCACGTATTCGTCTCCCAGCAGCTGCGCCATCACCTGCAGGCCCGCGACCTGCTGTTCCCGCGCGAACCGGCACCGCTGTCGGCACGCGAGAAGGAAGTGCTGGATCTGCTGGCGATCGGCCTCAACGTGAACGAAGTCGCCAAGCGTTGTGGGCGCAGCCCGAAGACCATCAGCCGGCAGAAGGCCGAAGCCAAGCGCAAGCTGGGGCTGCAGAACAACCAGGAACTGTTCGACTACCTGCAGACCCGGCGCGACTGAGGTATCGACCGACCCGGGCCCGCGGCAAGCCCCGATGGGAGACGCCGCCGAAGCTGGCGATGATGCAGGCATGCCCATCCATGACTGGCCCGAACAGGAACGCCCTCGCGAGAAGCTGATCGCGCGCGGGCCCACGGCACTTTCCGACGCCGAGCTGCTGGCCCTGTTCCTCGGCTCCGGCTTCGGCGGCCGTGATGCCGTGCAGACCGCGCGCGACCTGCTGCAGGCGCATGGCCCCTTGCGGGTGCTGCTCGACCGTCCCGCGGGCGAACTGGCCCGCTTGCCCGGGCTGGGCCCGGCGCGCAGCTGTACGCTGGCTGCCGGGCTGGAACTGGCCCATCGCTACCTGGCGGCTGAGCTGGAGCACGGCGAGGCGGTTGGCAACAATCCGGCGGCGGTCGGCCGCTACCTGCAGCACCGGCTGCGTGGCCAGGCCCGCGAGGTCTTCATGGCCCTGTTCCTGGACAACCGCCACCGCCTGATCGCCTGCGAAGAGCTGTTCCACGGCACCATCAACGCCGCGCCGGTCTACCCCCGCGAGGTGGTCCGGCGTGCCCTGCTGCACAACGCGGCGGCGGTGATCCTCAGCCACAACCATCCTTCGGGCGACCCTGAACCGTCCAGCGCCGATACCCGCATCACCGATGAACTGCAGCAGGCGCTGGCGATGGTGGACGTGCGCCTGCTGGACCACTTCGTGGTCGGCGAGGGCCGTCCCGTTTCATTTGCTGAACGGGGCCTGCTGTCCCCGCCCCAGCCTCGGCTGTTCGGCTGAGCGCGCCCCCTTCAGGTGCCACCGGCCGCCCCCGCAGGCATGTTCTGGTCAGCGTGGGCGCGGGTACATGCGCTAAAATGGGCGATTCCGCCGCTCATTCTCACAGCAGGCCTCGTGAAAAATCTCCTCCGCGCCCTGATCAGCCAAGGCATCGAAGCCTTGCGCGCCAATGGCACCCTGCCCGCCGACTCCCTGCCGCCGGACTTCGTGGTCGAGCGCCCGAAGACCCGCGACCACGGCGACTTCGCCACCAACGCCGCGATGCTGCTGGCCAAGGCCGCGCGCAGCAATCCGCGCGCACTGGCGCAGGCGCTGGTCGAGGCGCTGCCGCGCAGCGAGGACGTCAGCAAGGTCGAGATCGCCGGCCCCGGCTTCATCAACTTCCACCTGGCCCCGGCCGCGTACCAGCGTGAAGCCGCGTCGGTCATCAAGGAAGCCCACGACTACGGCCGCAACCTGTCCGGCAATGGCCGCACGGTGGGCGTGGAGTACGTGTCGGCCAACCCGACCGGCCCGCTGCATGTCGGCCATGGCCGCGCGGCGGCCATTGGCGACTGCGTGGCGCGAGTGCTCGATGCCAACGGCTGGAACGCCAAGCGTGAGTTCTACTACAACGACGCCGGCGTGCAGATCGAGAACCTGGCGCTGTCCACCCAGGCACGGGTCAAGGGCATCGCGCCGGACCAGGACGGCTGGCCGGAAGGTGGCTACCGCGGTGAGTACATCGCCGACGTCGCACGCGCCTACATGGCCGGCGCCAGCGTCGACCTGGAAGGCAGCACCGTGGTCGGCGCCAAGGACCCGGACGACATGCAGGCGATCCGCCGCTTCGCCGTGGCCTACCTGCGCAACGAGCAGAACCTGGACCTGGCCGCGTTCGGCGTCGACTTCGACATCTATTTCCTGGAAAGCTCGCTGTACGCCGACGGCAAGGTAGCCGAAGCGGTGGCCAAGCTGCAGGCGTCGGGTCATACCTATGAAGAAGGTGGCGCGCTGTGGCTGCGCAGCACCGACTTCGGTGACGACAAGGACCGCGTGATGCGCAAGTCCGACGGCACCTTCACCTACTTCGTGCCGGACGTGGCCTACCACCTGTCCAAGTGGCAGCGCGGCTACGAGCGCGCGATCACCGAACTCGGTGCCGACCACCACGGCTCGCTGGCGCGTGTGCGCGCCGGCCTGCAGGCGATGGAAGTGGGCATTCCGCAGGGCTGGCCGGAGTACGTGCTGCACCAGATGGTCACCGTCATGCGTGGCGGCGAGGAAGTGAAGCTGTCCAAGCGTGCCGGCAGCTACTTCACCCTGCGTGACCTGATCGAGGAAGCCGGCCGCGATGCCACCCGCTGGTTCCTGATCGCGCGCAAGCCCGATTCGCAGCTGACCTTCGACATCGACCTGGCCCGCCAGCAGAGCAACGACAACCCGGTGTTCTACGTGCAGTACGCGCATGCCCGCGTCTGCAGCCTGCTGCGCCAGGCGCAGGAGAAGGGGCTGGTGTATGAACAGGCTGATGGCCTGGCCAACCTCGGCCGCCTGGCCGACGACGCTTCGCTGCTGCTGATGAACGAGATCTCGCGGTACCCGGAAGTGGTGGAGGCGGCCGGCGTGGCGCTGGAGCCGCATCTGGTGGCGCAGTACCTGCGTGAATTGGCGCACGCGTTCCACACGTGGTATCACGGGACGCCGGTACTGGTGGAAGATGCCGCCGATCGCAACGCCAAGCTGACCCTGGCCTGCGCTGCCCGCCAGGTGCTGGCCAACGGCCTCGACCTCCTGGGCGTCAGCGCCCCGGAAAAAATGTAAGCATCAGGAGACGCAGTACCCATGGCAGCACGACGCGGCAAAAACCAGGCACGACGCAACAGCAGCAGCCAGGGCACACCCGGATGGGTGTGGCTGGTCGCTGGCGTGGCGATTGCGGCCGTGGTGTTCCTGGCGGCGCCGAACCTGTTCAAGGGCGAAGGCGATGGCTTCCTTCGTGCCGGACCGCAGCCGAACCCGAACGCGCAACCGGCCCCGGTCGCTGACGCCGACAGCGATGTCGGCACCCAGCCGGCCGCACAGCCGGCTACGCCGAAGCCGGCCGAGCCGGAAAAGCCGGCCGCGACCCAGTACGACTTCTACACCCTGCTGCCGGGCAAGGAAGTTGAAATGTCCGACGCCGAACTGGCCGCCAGCGCGCGTGCCGAAGACCAGCGCCGGGCCAGGGCCGAAGCGCAGCGCGCGCAGGCTGCACTGGAAGGCAAGCCGGTTCCGCCGCCCGCGGCGCCAGCACCCACAGCCACGGCCAGCGTGGCCAGCACCGCCCCGGTGACCGCGACCAGCCGTCCGCTGCCGGCACCGCTGAGCGAACGCCCGGCGGCGGCAACGCCTGCAGCCGGCACCCCAACGGCGTCGACCAGCAACGCCGCGGCCACGCCTGCAGCACGTGCGGAAGCCGCACCGGCAGCGACCGGTACTCCGGCAGCTGCTGCACCGGCTGCCGCCGACAACGCCCGCTACATCCTGCAGGCCGGTGCGTTCGGTGCCTCCGGCGATGCCGAGGCGACCAAGGCCAAGCTGGCGATGATGGGCCTGGCGGCACGCGTGGAATCGGCGCAGATCAACGGCAAGACCGTGTACCGCGTGCGTATGGGACCGTATGGGAGCGCCGGCGAACTGTCCGAGGCCAAGCAGAAGCTGGATGGCACCGGCCTGCAGGCGATGGCGATCAAGGCACAATAAGCCTGCCGCTGTGAACGAAAAAGCCGGGCAATGCCCGGCTTTTTCGTTCTGTAGAGTCGAGCATGGCTCGACTCTACAAACGACCGTCAGCCTTCGCGGGCGACCTGGAAACCGGCGAAGGACTGGCTGACCGGCATCAGCTCCAGGCGATTGATGTTCAGGTGCGGCGGCAGGCTGGCCACCCAGAAGATCTGTTCGGCGATGTCTTCAGCGGTCATCGGGTTGGCGCCGGTATAGAGCTTGTCCGATGCCGCCTGGTCGCCATGGGTACGCACCACGGTGAACTCGGTTTCAGCCATACCCGGCTCGATCGTGGTCACGCGCACGCCGGTGCCGTGCAGGTCCGAACGCAGGCCCAGCGAGAACTGGCTGACAAAGGCCTTGGTGCCACCGTAGGCGTTGCCACCCGGGTACGGGTAGACGCCGGCCACCGACGAGATGTTGATGATCGCGCCCTTGCGCTCCACCAGCTGCGGCAGCAGGCGATGGGTCAAGGTCACCAGCGCGGTGATGTTGGTGTCGATCATCGTGGTCCAGTCCGACAGCTTGGCGCTCTGTGCCGGCGCGGTGCCCTGTGCCAGGCCCGCGTTGTTGACCAGCAGATCGATCTGGCCGAACGCAGGCGGCAGTGCCAGCAGGGCCGCCTCCATTGCCACCGGATCGCGGATGTCGAAGGCGGCGGCGTGAACCACGTCCTTGCCGTAGCGCTCGACCAGCGGCTGCAGGCGTTCGCCGCGGCGGCCGGTGGCGATTACCTTCCACCCGGCCTGGGCGAAGCGGTGGACGGCGGCGGCGCCGAAGCCGGACGTGGCGCCGGTAATCAGGACAGTGCGGGTCATCAGGCAACTCCAGGGGGAAAAACCGGACGCCCATTCTGGCACCGTCGGCCCGCCCCTGCGTTGCCGATGCCGGCTGACCACGCCCGAGGCGTGCGCGGCTCAGCGCACGCGGAATACCCGGGCCTTGGGCAGGTCTTCGTCGACCTGCAGGAACCAGCGCCCGGCAATTCCTGGAACAACGGCGATCTGCGGCGACTGCAGCACCTTGCGCAGCTTCATCTGCCCCTTCATCACCTGCCATTGCTGGCCGTTATCAAGGGCGAACAGCGTGCCGGGCTGCCAGCCTGCGACCTCTCCGACCACGCGTGCATTGACCGGTCCTTCTTCCAGGCCCAGATGCATTGCTGCCGGTGCCGGCACATTGGCAGGCAGCGGCGCAGCGGCGGGGGCCACCGCTGCCGTCGGCCCGGTGGCCGCGCGCTCTGCCTCGCGCAGTACCCGGTTCAGTGCCTGCAACTGCGCTGGATTGAGCCCGACCTCGGCCAGTTGGGATGCACTGAGGCGCCGCTCGACGGGTACGAAGCGGTCCTGGGCGAAGGCAGCGAAGCTGCTGGCGAGCAGCAGTGCGGAAAACAGATACCGGCGCATGCAAGGGTCTCAGCGAACGAGTGCCCACGATGCTGCAGTTCGATGACACTCCGGTGACACGCCAGGGGCCGCTACAATTGGACCATGATCAACAATGATGTCCTGCGCAGCGTGCGCTACTCCCTGGACCTGGGCGACCACCACGTGGTGGCCCTGTGCCAGATGGCCGACCCGGCCTTTGCCGTGGAGACCGAGCAGGTGAAGGCCTGGTTGCGCCGCGAGGACGAAGCCGGTTTCGAGGCGATGAGCGACAGCGCGCTGGCGCACTTCCTCGATGGCCTGATCGTGCACCTGCGCGGTCGCGACGAGAACCAGCCGCAGCGCGCGGTGGAGACCCGCATCGACAACAACCTGGTGCTGAAGAAGCTGCGCGTGGCGTTCCAGCTGCGCGACGTCGATCTGATGGAGATCTTCGCCAGCGCCGGTTTCAATGTCTCCAAGTCGGAAGTGGGCGCACTGTTCCGCCAACCCGGGCACGCCAACTACCGGCGTTGCCTGGACCAGATGCTGCGCAACTTCCTCAAGGGCCTGAGCCTGCGCCTGCGCGGCTGAGCACGGCCTCGACGAACGCCCGCGCCGCCGGTGTCGGCAGCCGCTGCCAGACCAGGTGCACGCGGCGGGTCGGGGTCGGCTGCAGCGCAATCCGCACCACGCCTTCAAAGCCTTCGGCGATCAACGCCGGCACGATGCCGACCGCCAGCCCATGGCGGACGAAGCGCTCGACCAGTTCCATCAGGTTGACCTCGAAGCGGACCGTGTGCGGCAGGCCGGCGGCGGCGAAGGCATCGTCGGTCTGCCGCCGCGCACCGGTGCCTCGCGGGAAGTCGACCAGCGCTTCATCCTGCAGTTCGGTCAAGGGCATCCGCTTGCGCCGGGCCAAGCGGTGCGACGGCGCCAGCACCGCCACCAGGTCTTCTTCCTGCAGCATCTGGTGGCAGACCCCGTCCAGGCCGGCCGAGGGCGCCAACCCCACCAGTGCCACGTCCAATTCACGCGACTGCACCTGCGCGATCAGATCCTCGCTCTTGTCCACCCGCAGCTGGAACTCCACCTGCGGGTGCGCCTGCTGGAAGGCTGCCAGCATCGCCACCACGTCGATGCCGGTCAGCGAGGAAATCTGCCCGATCGCCAGCAGGCCACGCACCTCGCCACTCACCGCGGCCACGTCAGCGCGCAGGTGGCGCAGGCTGGCCAGCACCTGGCGTGCGTGCACCAGCAGCGCCTCACCGGCCGCCGTCACCCGTACCTGGCGCGGCAGGCGTTCAAACAGCGGCGTGCCCAGTTCCTGCTCCAGGTAGGCAATCTGGTGGCTCAACGCGGACTGCACCACATGGCAGCGTTCGGCGGCACGGGTGAAATTGCCCTCTTCGGCCAGGGCGACGGCAAATTCGAGCTGCTTGAGATTCATCCAGCTATCTCGTTTCCAGATGGCGTGGATGATGATGATTCATTTCCATCATGACCGCAGCAGGCGGACACTGTGCACCCCGCTTTGTGGAATACCGCGTGAGTCCGTCCCTCCCCCCCCTGCACCGCTGGCAGGTGCTGCTGATGTCGGTCGCCACCGGCGTGGCCGTGGCCAGCAACTACTATGCGCAGCCACTGCTGCATACCATTGCCGATGCCTTCGGGGTGCCGTTCGGCCAGGTCGGCATGGTGGTCACCGCCGCGCAGCTGAGCTATGCCGCCGGACTGATCCTGCTGGTGCCGCTGGGAGACCTGTTCGAACGCCGGCGCCTGATCGTGGTGATGAGCCTGTTGTCCGCCGGCGGGCTGGTGATCAGTGCCTGTGCGCCGTCGCTGGCCTGGCTGCTGGCGGGCACCGCGATCACCGGCCTGTTCTCCGTGGTCGCCCAGGTGCTGGTGCCGTTCGCGGCCACGCTGGCCGCGCCGGAACATCGCGGTCGCGTGGTCGGCACGCTGATGAGCGGCCTGCTGCTGGGCATCCTGCTGGCACGTACCGTGGCCGGCCTGCTTTCCAGCCTGGGCGACTGGCGCCTGGTGTACGCGATCGCCGCTGCCACCCTGGTGCTGACCGCACTGGCATTGCAGCGCGGCCTGCCGCGCTTCCACCACAGCGCCGGCCTTGGCTACTTCGCATTGCTGCGCTCGATCGGCGTGCTGTTCGTGCAGGAACCGGTGCTGCGCCAGCGCACGCTGCTGGGCGCCTGCAGCTTCGCCATGTTCGCGATCTTCTGGACGCCACTGGCGTTCCTGCTGGCACAGCCGCCGTATGCCTACAGCGACGCCACCATCGGCCTGTTCGGGCTGGTCGGCGCGGCCGGCACGCTGGCGGCCGGCCTGGCCGGCCGCATGTCAGACCGTGGTCAGACCGGGCGTGCTACCGCCATCGCGCTGGCGCTGCTGCTGCTCTCGTGGCTGCCACTGGGGCTGTCGGCCCACTCGTTGCTGGCGCTGCTGGTCGGCGTGGTGGTGCTGGACCTGGCCGCGCAGCTGCTGCACGTCAGTAACCAGAACCTGATCTATGCACTGCAACCGGCAGCGCGCAACCGCCTCAATGCCGGCTACATGACCGGCTACTTCATCGGCGGTTCGCTGGGTTCGCTGCTGTCGGCGCAGGTCTACCAGCGCTTCGGCTGGACCGGCGTCTGCGTAGCCGGTGCTGCGGTGGCGGTGCTGGCCCTGCTGCTGTGGCTGCCCGGCGCGCTGCGTGCGCGCCAGGCCTCGGTGGCCGACTAGAAACTGCCCTGCAGCGCCAGCTCCCATCGTCCACCGGCATTGCCCGGGAACAGGCGCTTGGCCGCACTGTCGGTGTCATGCACGGTGGCACGCAGCTCCCATGCCGGGGCCAGCGTGGCAATGGCACTGAGCTGCCCATGCAGGTAATCCGGGCCCTGCGCGGTGGCCAGCCAGTACTTGCCCACCGCCGCTTCCAGGCGGACGCGTTCGTGCAGCGGCACACGCACACCCAGCTGGGCGTAGGTACCGCGATGGCCACCGGCCAACGCATCGTTGGAATGGGCGACCTGCAACCAGGCGCGCTGCTTCCAGCTCACTGTGGTGTTGAGTTCGGTCCAGTCCAGCGCGCGGCCGGTGCCCGGGTACATGTAGCGGGTCAGGTTGGCATCCAGTGTCCAGTCCGGGGCCAGCGCACCGGACCAGCCGGCCACCAGGTCGAACTCGCTGCGCGCGCCATTGTCCGGCTTGAACGAAACGTTGGAGCCCCACACGCTGGCGTACCAACCCGATGGGATCGAAACCTTCGCACCCGCCTGCACCGCCGGGTCGCCGTCGCTCTGCGAGCTGCCACGCCACACGTAGTCACTGGTCAACGCCGCACTGCCACTGACCTGTAACTGTGCCTGCGCGCTGCCGATCCCGAGCAGCCCTGCCAGGGCGGCCACCACCGCCGCCATCATCCCCTTGCTGTTCACTGCACTGTGTTCCTCGTCGAAGGCGGTTATGCCGCCGGGAACGCAGTGTCGAGGCGGTGGCCGTAACGGATCGAGGGTGCTGCCGGGGCCGTGGCGCAAATTCGGCGTAAATCCCGTGATCGGGGCCACATGCCGGCAGCGCGGTATCATGGTGCCCTGTTTCCAGAGAACCAACCGCGTGGACGCCATCCTGACCCCGGTATCGATCGGCGAGCTGATCGACAAGATCACCATTCTCGAGATCAAGGCCGAACGCATCGACGATGCGGCCAAGCTGAGCAACGTGCGCACCGAGCTGGACGGCCTGCTGCCGTTGCTGCAGCAGCAGCTGCAGGCTCAGCCGGCGCTGGCCGTGCTGAAGCAGCAGTTGAAGGCAATCAACGAGCGCATGTGGGACATCCAGGACCAGCTGCGCGACAAGGAAGCGGCCCAGGTGTTCGACGATGGCTTCATCCAGCTGGCACGCGGTGTCTACGGCACCAATGGCGAGCGCGTGCAGGTGAAGAACGAGATCAACCGCGTGGCCGGTTCGGCCCTGGTGGAAGAGAAGCAGTACCAGGGCGAGTAAGCCCGCTCATCCGCATTCGAGCAGGTGCCGGATGCGGAACAGCTCACCATCGCTGTGAATGCCCAGCTTCTCGTACGCCGTCCGCTTCTGCGTGCTGACCGTACTGGCCGTGCGCCCGAAGCGCCGCGCCACCTCCCCGGTGGTGCAGCCCTGCAGGACCAGCCGGAGCACCTCGCGCTCACGTCGGCTCAAGGGCGTCAGCACCGGCGCCGGTGTGCGCCGCATGCGTGATCGGTTCAACTGCGTGCGCAGCTCCGGGGGCACGAAGCGGCCGCCACGGGCCAGTACCTCCACCGCGCGCCGCAGCATCGCCGGCGTGGTTCCCTTTGACAGGAAGCCGCGCGCGCCGGCCTGCATCGCCATGGTCACCATGCTGGCATTGCAGTGCGCAGACAGCACCAGCACCGGCAGCAGCGGCCAGCGCCGCGACAACAGCCGCAACAGGGACAGGCCCTGTTCGGGACCATAGGGCGCCAGCAGGTCGATCAGCAGCAGGTCGATGCCATCCGGCTGGCGCTGCAGCAGATCGAGCAGATCAGCTTCGCGGGTGAAGCTGCCACAGACCTGCACGCCACCGTGCTGGCAAAGCACCACCTCCACCCCCAGACGCAGCACGGGATGCGGCGCCAGCATTGCCAGGCGGCGGGGCCGATCGAGGGGCAGAGCGGGAACGGCAGGCGGCATCACATGGATCCGACGATACGAAGTGCCCACCGTAGGGCCGCGCCGGGAGCAGCGGAATCCAATTTATTGCAACGCAGCAGCGGCCTCGGAACATGCTCAGCTGCGGTTTCGGGTCGTCACAACGCAACAGGCCCGGCATGAGCCGGGCCTGTCGAGACATCTTCAGCGCGCAGGCGCGCCGAGGAAGCAATTACCAGCTGAAGCGCGGGCCGACGGTGTATTCCTTGTCGCCGTCGCGGTTCATCTTCAGCTCGCCGTTCAGGCCCCAGTTCTGGTTCAGCTTGACCTGACCACCCAGGCGGCCGTACCACTGGCCTTCCGGATTGATGCCGTGCTTCTTCGAGAAATCTTCGTAGCCGACCATGCCGTAGACTTCGGCGTGGGCACCGAAGGCGGTGCGGATACCGGCTTCAGCGCTGTAGCCGTTGAAGTCCAGGCCGTGCTTCTGGTCGCGCTTCTGGTAGGCAACGCGAGCAACGAAGTCGGTGGTCGGGGCGATTTCAACGTTGTAGCCGGCGCCGATCTTCCACTGGTCCAGCTTGATGTTGGTGTGGTCGATTTCCTGGCGGCTGTAATCACCGAAAGCGTGGAAGTTCGGCAGGAAGCCGTACGAGCCCTTCACGCCCCAGCCGTCGGCCTTGAACGCATCGATGTCGGTCTTGGCGTAGTCGGCTTCGGCATAGTTGTACGACAGGTTCTCAGCAGCCGAGGCGGTGAACGGCAGGGCAGCGGCCAGGGCCAGAGCAATCAGCGAATTCTTCATGGGGGTACACCTTTACTTTCTTATGGTGTGCAGCAGCGCCAAGGCGCCATCGCATCGGGAATGTAAATTCTCCGTTATTCGCCACAACGCTCCCTGAAAACAGCGGTCTTCGCATTGCTGAATTTTCTGGCTTGATTCAGGCTGTTTCTGGCATACGCGCGCGGCGCGCGTGCATTTCATCGGCACAACGACTGCCGGTTGCAGGATGTCGATCCACGACGCCCTGGTTCGTCGGGTACTTGAAGGCCGTGCATGCGGCACGGTCCATCCGGAGGCAGGCAATGAGCTACATCGATGGTTTCGTCCTGGCGGTGCCCACCGCCAACAAGGAGAAGTTCCTCGCCCACGCACGCACAGGAGATCCCGTTTTCATCGAATACGGCGCGCTGCGCGTGGTCGAGTGCTGGGGCGATGACGTGCCGCACGGCAAGACCACCGACTTCTTCGGCGCGGTGAAAGCCACGCCGGATGAGACGGTGGTGTTTTCCTGGATCGAATGGCCGGACAAGCCGACCCGCGACGCCGGCATGAAGAAGATGATGGAAGACCCAAGGTTTGACCCGGCGACGAATCCGATGCCGTTCGACGGCGCGCGGATGATCTACGGCGGCTTCGTGCCGATCTACGAACTGACGCGCTGAACCGGGCGGACGTGCTCAGCGCGCGTCCGTTTCATCGCTGGCAGCGGCATGGCCGGCGCCCAGTGCGGCGCCAGCGCCGAGGCCCACACCGCCCATCCCAGCGCCCATTCCGCCACCGCCACCTCCTCCACCCGCACGACCGCCCTTGGCGTCGCCGTCGTTGCGGCCCTTGCCGCCGACACTGGCGCCACCCGGCCGGGTCGGCCCCTGCGGCGGTATCTGCAGGTCGGTCGGAATCGGCGCCAGATCCAGCGCTTCGCGCACGAAGTCGCGAAGCGAGACCACCAGTTCATGGGTATGTACCGGCCGCCCCTGTGCCAGTTCATTGGCGGCACGCGCGGCCAGCCGCACCTGTTCGTCGGTGCCCAGCAGCAGGATGTCCGACAACGCCGCTTCCACGGCATCACGGATGCGGCGGGCGCGATCCGAGCGGGGCTCGGCAATGCCCTCTGCATCCTCGCGCTGGCGAAGGTCACGGCGATGGCTGGGGTCCACACCCAGTTCGCCGGTGAACGAACCGCCCAGGGTCTTGTAGGCCGCCATCAGCGTGCGCAGCCGTTCGTTGATCTGCCGGTTCTCGCGCTCGCGGCGCTGCTGCAGGGTCTGCATCACCAGCAGGCGGATGCCCACGCCCAGCAGGGTGATCAGGACCAGGCCGGCCAAGGTGGACAGCACGCCCTGCCAGGAACTGAAGTCAATACCGCGCATGCCCCGGGCTCCAGCAGGAAGAACCTGCATCCTGCTCCAGACCGCGTCCCTGAAACGCGAAAGGCCCCACCACCCGGGGGTGGCAGGGCCTTCGGTCACGGCGCGATTACTTGCGCTTGGCGACCTTGCGCACGGCCTTCTTGGCCGGAGCCTTCTTGGCGGCGACCTTCTTCAGCGGCGCAGCCTTCTTGGCAACCGTCTTGCGGGCGGCGGCAACCTTCTTGCCCACTGCCTTCTTGGCAACGGCGGTCTTCTTGCCGACAACCTTCTTGGCAGCGGCGGTCTTCTTGCCGACGGCCTTCTTGGCGACGGCAGCCTTCTTGCCGACAACCTTCTTGGCGGCCGTGGTCTTCCTGGTGGCGGCAACCTTCTTGCCGACGACCTTCTTCGCAGCCACGGCCTTCTTGCCAGCAACCTTCTTGGCGGCGACGGTCTTCTTGGCCACGGCCTTCTTGGCGGTAGCGACCTTCTTGCCAACTGCCTTCTTGGCAACAGCGGTCTTCTTGCCGACGGCCTTCTTGGCGACGGCAGCCTTCTTGGTGGCGGCCTTCTTCGCGGTGGCGACCTTCTTGCCGGCAGCCTTGGTGGCGGCCTTGGTGGTCTTCTTGGCAGCGGCGGCCTTCTTGGTCACAGCCTTGCCTGCAGCCGCCTTCTTCTTGGCCACTTCATTCTTCAGCGCAGCGGCTTCGGCCTTGGCGTTCTTCTTGGCGGCTTCCAGCTTCTTCTTGGCGTTGGCAACAGTCTTGCCGACCGACTTGGCAGCCTTCTCGGCCTTCTTGGCAACGGTCTTCTCGACCTTGGCCACGGCCTTCTTGGCCTTGGCAACGCGGGTACCGGCAGCCTTGGTGGCGCGCTTGACGGTCTTCTTGACCGACTGCACTGCGTCTTCGGCAGCGTGGGCGATGGTCTCGCCAACGTTGGTGGCGGTTTCTTTGACGTTCTCGACGGCGTCGGTCACGACCGACACACCATTACCGTTGCTCATGTTGCCCTCCTGGGGGCCTTAAGTATCAAAACGGGGCGATGCTATACCGACATTGACGATCGTGGAACGGGGCACGCACGAGCAATCGCATCTGATGCGACGGCAATGGTGTAGTCGGGTACCCTCGCGAGTACGATGTGTTGACGGGAAACCCCTTTTTTTCAGTGCTGCGCCGCACGATGCGGGCAGCGGCAGGGGCTGCGTGCGCACACCCGCCCGGACGTAGCGAAAGGCATGCGATATGGCGCATCGCGGCATCGGGATGCGCAGAACTGCGCAAGCAGCGGCCTGCATACCCACGCGCTTGGGCAGACGTCGACACAGTGCGAGGAACCTCCGCCGTTGCCGCCTGCGGCCCACGGTAGCGATGCTGGACCGGGTTCCGGGCATGGCGTTTTCATGGCGCATTTATCCATATCGCGACACACTCATTCAGCTTGTTCTACCGTAGGGCCGTACCGCCCCCACCCACGCCAGCGAACCGACTCCCATGCGACCGCTTCCTACCCTGCTCACGCTCGCAATCGCCGCCGCCTTCGGTGGCTTCGTTGCCACCGGCATCAATGCCCACATGGACAACCGTGCCGACGCCGCGCCGCTGCCGGCGGTGTTGCCGACCACGGCGGCCTTGCCGGCTTCGGTGGCCGGTCAGGCGGTGCCGTCGCTGGCACCGATGCTGGAAAAGGCAATGCCGGCGGTGGTCAGTGTCAACACCAAGCAGGTGGTGCGCGTGCGCAACCCCTTCTTCAACGACCCATTCTTCCGCCGCCTGTTCCCGGATATCCCACAGGAACGCATCAACGAATCGCTGGGCTCGGGCGTGATCATCGACGCCAAGGAGGGGCTGGTGCTGACCAACCACCATGTCATCGACAACGCCGATGACGTACAGGTGACACTGGCGGACGGGCGCACGGTCAAGGCCGAGTTCCTCGGCTCGGACCGCGACACCGACATCGCGCTGATCCGCATCCCGGCGCAGAACCTGACCGACATCAAGCTCGGCAACAGCGACCAGCTGCGCGTAGGCGACTTCGTGGTGGCCATCGGCAACCCGTTCGGCTTCAGCCAGACCGTTACCTCGGGTATCGTTTCGGCGGTGGGCCGCAGCGGCATCCGCGGGCTGGGCTACCAGAACTTCATCCAGACCGATGCGTCGATCAATCCGGGCAACTCCGGTGGCGCGCTGGTCGACCTGCAGGGCCAGCTGGTCGGCATCAATACCGCCAGCTTCAACCCGCAGGGGAGCATGGCCGGCAACATCGGCCTGGGCCTGGCGATTCCTTCCAACCTGGCGCGCAGCGTGGTCGACCAGCTGGTCAAGCACGGCGTGGTGGTGCGCGGCACGCTGGGCGTGGAAAGCCAGAACCTGACCGCGCAGATCGCGCAGGGCCTGGGCCTGGGCGAAACCCGCGGTGCGCTGATCACCCGCGTGCTGGCCGGCTCGGCCGCCGCCGCAGCCGGGCTGAAGCCGGGCGACGTGGTGGTGTCGGCCAACGGCCAGCGCGTGGACAGCGCCGAGGCCCTGCACAACGTGGAAGGCCTGGCGGCCGTCGGCAGCGCGATGACGCTGGACGTACGCCGCGAAGGCAAGCCACTGCAGATCAAGGCGACACTGAAGGAACAGGCGCGCGCGGTCACCGGTGAGAGCCTGGACCCGCGCCTGACCGGTGCGACCTTCGTCGACCTGCCCGAGTCACTGCGCCAATCCGGTGTCGGCGGCGTGCTGGTCAGCGAGGTCAAGCGCGGCAGCCGCGCTGCCAGCAACGGCCTGCAGCAGGGCGACATCATCACCGACGCCACCGTGGGCGAATTCGCCGACCTGGCCAGTTGGCGCGCCAACTTCCAGCAACGCCCGCCGACCCTGGTGGTGCGCGTGCTGCGCAACAACGGCCAGCAGCAGGGCCAGCTCGTGATGCGCTGATCGCCCTGCCGTAACACCCCCTATACCCCGGCAATGCTATTGCTGTCAGTCCAGGTCGGCACCGCCGACGCCGTTCCCCCATCGCAACAGGAGTGATTCGATGAGCCCCACCAATACCGAGAACCTGAAGGAACACCTGGGTGAAGCCGGTTCCCACCTGAAGCAGGCCGCCAGCGCCGCCGGCGGTGCGATCAAGGGCGCCACCGGTGCCGCGACCGACGAACTGCGCATCGGCAAGGCCAACGTCAAGGCTGAACTGTCCGACAGCGCACTGTCCGGCCTGGCCGCTGCCGAGTTTGGTGGTGCCGCCGCCAAGGAGCAGGTCGATGCGCTGATGGACAAGGGCAAGGACCTGATCGACAGCGCCGCCGAATTGATCCGTGAGCGTCCGCTGGCCTCGTTCGGTGTTGCCTTCGCGGCCGGCTGGATCATCGCCAAGCTGGCCCGCGGCAGCAGCGACAAGTAAGCCGCGGCGTGAGCGAAGACAACGCGCAAGCCCCTGATCCGGCGGCTACCCCGCCGCTGGATGAGAGCATCCGCCAGGTCGGCGCGGCCGGTCGTGCCGCTGCCGACTCGGCCAAGCACTCGCTGCGTTCGCTGCGCCGGTTGGCCTCGGCCGACTTCGCGCTGGCACGCAGTGCCTTCGGCCGCGCGCTGGCCTGGGCCGGCGTAGCGATCGTATTTGGTGCGTCGGCCTGGCTGCTCATGGCCGCCACCCTTATCGCGCTGCTGCAAAGCTGGGGCCTGAGCTGGCTGCAGGCACTGCTGATCACCTCGCTGCTGAGCCTGGCCGTCACCGGTTATGCGATCTGGCGGGTGTCCTACTTCTTCCACCACACCGGCATGCACGCCACCCGGCGCCAGCTGTCCCGCCTGGGCCTGTTCGACGAGCCCAGCGAAGACGACCCCGATGCCGATGTGGAGCTGCCAGAGGGCAAGCCATGAAGTTCGGTGTGCTGCAGCGTCGGGTGAAGCGCTGCGAACAGGTGGTAACCGTGCGTCTGGTCGAGACCCAGGACCACTGGTCGACGCTCGGCCAGGTCTGGCGCCAGGGCTGGTCGCCACTACGCATCGTGGTAGTGGGCCTGGCCGGTGGCTTCATTGCCGGCAAGCTGGAAATGCCGGGCAAGGTCAACGGTGCGCGCTGGCTGCAGATGGTGGGTTCGGTCTCGAACCTGTTCGCCAGTGCGCAGGCGGCGTTCGCCACGGCGATGGCGGCGCAGGCGGCGGCCACCGCCGACGATGCGGCCGAAGAAGCCGGCGATGCCAGCGAACAGGCACACGCAGCGGCCTCCGCCGCTGAAGCACGGCCCGCAGCGGCAGCGCGAGCTGTGCCGGAGCCGGAGCCGGAACCGGACCTGCGCGAACCGCGCCCGGCCGAGGCGGCCACCGAGCTGTCCGAACGTTGATCCCTGGAATCCGCCGCGCCGGTCGCGGCCGGCGGATAATGCGTTCCCCTTTCCGGCTGATGCGTCGATGAGCGAGTCCTCCCTGTCCCCGTCACCGGCCGGCCACGACGCATCCGAGGCACCGCTGCCGCCCCCGTCGCGCCCACGCGGACCGATGTCGCTGGTTGTGCTGGCGACCCTGGCCGTGGGCTATACGCTATGGGCGGCGCAGGACATCATCCTGCCGGTGCTGCTTGCGATGTTCTTCGCGCTGGTCGGCAATCCCATCCTGCGCCTGCTGCAGAAGCTGTGGATCCCGCGCGCGCTGGGCGCGCTGTTGATCCTCGGTGCGGGCCTGGGCGTGACCGGTTCTCTGGCCGTGCAGCTGATCGGACCGGCGATGGAATGGGCGCAGGAAGCACCGCAGCAGCTGCGCAAGGTCGCCCGCCAGGTGCAGAACCTGACCAAGCCGGTGCAGCAGGCCAACCAGGCGGCGGAAAACTTCGCCCGTGTGGCCGGCGGTGACAGCAACCACAAGGTGCAGGTGATCCGCACCCAGCTCGACGACCCCTACCGCATGCTGACCCGTGCACCGCGGCTGGCTGCCTCGGTGTTGGCCGTGGTGCTGCTGACGCTGTTCTTCATGATCTACGGGCAGAGCCTGCAGCGCGCGGCGATCGCCCTGTTCCCCAACCGCCAGCAGCAGCGCTTCACTACGGACATCCTGCGTTCGATCGAACGCGAGGTCTCGCGTTACGTGCTGACCATCAGCGTGATCAACACCTTGGTCGGGCTGGTGTTCGCCGGCGTGCTGATGCTGCTCGGTATCGGCCTGCAGGAAGCGCTGCTGTGGGGCACGGTGGCCGCGCTGCTGAATTTTGCGCCGTATGTGGGTCCGCTGATCGGCGTGGCGCTGATGCTGTTGATGGGCTTCGTCGAGTTCCGCGACCCGCTGCAGGCCCTGTTGCCCGCCGCCGCCTACCTGGGCCTGCACACACTGGAAGGGCAGATGGTGACCCCGATCGTGCTGGGCCGTCGGATGAAGCTGTCGCCGCTGGTGCTGATCCTGGCGCTGATGGTGTTCGGCTGGGCCTGGGGCATGATCGGGCTGCTGCTGGCGGTGCCGCTGCTGGTGTGCATCAAGCTGGTGCTGGCACGCCTGGACGGCATGCAGGGCTGGGCACGCCTGCTGGAATGAAAGCCCGCGCGGGCAGGGGTAGAATGGCGGGGTGAATTTCCCCGTCCAAGCCATCACCCTCGACCTTGACGACACGCTGTGGCCGTTCGCTCCGATCGGCGCCCGCATCGAACAGGTCCTGCACACCTGGATGTGCGAACACAGCCCCGCTACCGCCGCGATGTATCCGGTGGAGGCGATGCGCGAACTGCGCGAGCGGCTGTACCACGCCCATCCGCACCTCCACCACGACCTGAGTGCGCTGCGCCGGCTGACCCTGCACGAAGCACTGCACACCAGCGGTGCCAGCCTCGATCTGCTGGAGCCTGCGTATGAAGTGTTCTACGCCGCACGCAACCAGGTGGAGTGCTATCCCGATGCGATCGATGCACTGGCACGGATTGCCGCGCGGGTTCCGGTGGCGGCGCTGAGCAATGGCAATGCCGACCTGGAACGGGTCGGCCTGGCCCATCATTTCGCCTTCCAGCTGGGTGCGCGCGAACACGGCGCGGCCAAGCCCGAAGCCAGCATCTTCCACGCTGCCTGCACCCGACTGGGTGTCGCGCCGGCACAGGTACTGCACGTCGGCGATCATGCCGACATGGACGTGGCCGGGGCGATTGCCGCCGGCCTGCGCGGGTGCTGGATCAACCGCGAGGCAGCCACCTGGACCCATCCGCAGCTGCAGCCGGACCTGCAGTTCGACACCCTCACCGGCCTGGCCGACTGGTTGGATGCCAACCTCGACGCCGCCGCACTCCGGAGTACCTGACGCATGAGCGAGATCACTGGTTTCACTGCCGACACCGCCGCAGCGCTGCCGCTGTACGTGCTGGACCGCGAGCAGTTCGCCGCCTGGAAGGACGGCCAACCGGCCGCCACCCAGGCCTGGCTGGCATCGCAGGGCTTCACCGCCGGTGCCTTCACCACGGCGTTGCTGCCCGGCGCCGATGGCCTGTCCGGAGCGGTGATCGGTGTGGGTGATCGCGCCGATGCCTACAGCTATTCGCATGCCCCGCACGCCCTGCCGGAAGGCAGCGTGTGGCAGCTGGCCAACGAACTGCCGGCCGCCGAACAGGCGCTGCTGCAGCTGGGCTGGGGCTTGGGCAGCTACCGCTTCGACCGCTACCGCAAGCGCCACCGCGCACCGGCGCAACTGGTAGCCGCGCCGACCGGCGAGGTGGCCGACCTGATCACCGCCAGCCTGCGCGTGCGCGACTGGGTCAACACTCCCACCGAAGATATGGGCCCGCAGCAGCTGGAAGACGCTGCCCGCGCCCTGGCCGCTGCGCACGGCGCGCAGGTCGAGGCGATCACCGGTGACGAACTGCTGAAGCACAACTTCCCGGCCATCCACGCCGTGGGCCGCGCATCGCACCGCGCGCCGCGTCTGGTGGTGCTGCGCTGGGGCAAGGACACCGATCCGTCGCTGGTGCTGGTCGGCAAGGGCGTCTGCTTCGACACCGGCGGCCTGGACATCAAGCCGGCCGACGGCATGCGCAACATGAAGAAGGACATGGGCGGCGCCGCGCATGCGCTGGCCCTGGCCGGCCTGGTGATGGCACGCGGGCTGCCGGTACGTTTGACCCTGCTGGTGCCGGCGGTGGAAAACGCGATCGGTCCGGAGGCGTTCCGCCCGGGTGAAGTGATCGCCACCCGCAAGGGCCTGAGCGTGGAGATCGACAACACCGACGCCGAAGGCCGCGTGATCCTGTGCGACGCATTGACCTTCGCCGGTGAGCAGAAGCCGGACCTGGTGCTGGACTTCGCCACCCTCACCGGTGCCGCGCGCATCGCACTGGGCCCGGATCTGCCAGCGCTCTTCAGCAACGATGACACGGTGGCCCAGCAGTGGCTGCAGGCCGGTGACGCGACCCGCGACCCGGTCTGGCGCATGCCGCTGTGGCGCCCTTACCTGCGCTACCTGAGCAGCGGCATTGCCGACCTGGCCAACGCCGGTTCGCGCATGGCCGGCTCGGTGACCGCCGCGCTGTACCTGGAGCGCTTCCTGGAAGACGGCCAGCGCTGGGCGCATCTGGACGTGTACGCCTGGAACGACGGCGAACGCCCGGGCCGTCCGGCCGGTGGCGAAGCGCTGGCGTTGCGCTCGGCGTGGGCGATGCTGAAGGCGCGCTACAGCTGATCGGGTGGGTGCCGACCTTGGTCGGCACGCCGTCCCCGGCAAACTTGACGAAAATTTGAATACCGGGCCTGGAAGGGTTCTGCGAGGATGTGTGGGTCGACCACCCACACGCTCCGTGAAGGCAGGACTCCGACCATGTCGCTCTTCGGCTACACCCGTGCCGGCCAGACGCCGGGCACACCGCGCAGGCATTCGCCGCTGCTCTGGATCGCACTGATCGCGCTCATTCTGGGTGCCGTCGCGCTGGCCTTCGCCTGGCTGGCCGGCTGGATTGGAAACCGCCTCACCGCGCAGCGCTTCACCGATACCATCGAGGCCACCGGCCCGGCCCACCCGGGCTTCCGCCGCGCGCACAGCAAGGGCATCTGCGTGAGCGGCTGGTTCGAACCCAGTGCGCAGGCCCGCACCCTGTCCAGTGCACGGGTGTTCTCGCAGCGCCGCGTGCCGGTGATGGGCCGCCTGTCGATCGGCGGCGGCGACCCGTACGGCGCCGACAACACTGCACGCGTGCGCAGCCTCGCGGTGCAGATGGTCAGCGATGATGGGCAGGAATGGCGCATGGCGATGAACAGCTTCCCGTTCTTCGCGGTGCCCAGCGCCGAGGCGTTCTACGAGCAGACCCGCGCTTCCATTCCCGACCCGGCCACCGGCAAGCCCGACCCGCAGAAGATGGCTGCGGTGCTGGCGAAGTACCCCAGTGCGCAGGCCTTCCAGCAGTGGGCCAAGACGGCGCCGTGGACCAGCAGCTGGGCCGACACCACCTTCAACAGCGTCAACAGCTTCTGGTTCACCAATGCGCAGGGCCAGAAGCGCGCGGTGCGCTGGCGCTGGCAGCCGCAGGCGCCGGTGGTGGAGATGGATGCGGAAACGCGCAAGCAGGCCAGCGTCGATTTCCTCAGCCAGGAACTGCAGCAGCGCCTGGCCAACGGCCCGGTGCGCTGGAACCTGGTCGTGACCACCGCCGAGCCCGGCGATGCCATCGATGATCCGTCGGTGCCATGGCCCGAGTCGCGTGACCAGGTAGTGGCGGGCGTACTCAGCGTGGACCGCATGCAGTCGCAGGAACAGGGTGCCTGCGGTCAGATCAACTTCGATCCGCTGATCCTGCCCAGCGGCGTGCGCGGCAGTGACGATCCGATCCTGGCCGCCCGCTCGGCGGTGTATTCGCAGTCCTTCAACCGCCGCGAACGCGAGCGCGCCACCGGCAACGTCGAACAACCGAAGGAGGCCGCACGATGAGCATCGGCAACGGCCACTTCAACCTGCTGGCGCGGGTGCTGCACTGGTCCATGGCACTGATGATCATCGCCATGCTGTTCATCGGCGTGACCATGGTCGCCTCACTGCACCTGCGGCCAATGCTGATCGACCTGCACCGCCCGCTGGGCATCGCCATCCTGGTGCTGGTGCTGCTGCGCCTGTACAACCGGCTGCGCCATCGCCCGCCGCCGCTGCCTTCCGACCTGCCCGCCTGGCAGGTGCTGGCGGCCAAGGCCTCGCACTGGATGTTGTATGCGCTGATGCTGGCGATGCCGTTGATCGGCTGGGCGATGCTGTCGGCAGGCGGTTACCCGATCGTGCTGTGGGGCGGCCTGCACCTGCCGCCGATCGTGCCGCACACTCCGGCGCTGTATGCCGCGTTGCGCAATGCGCACAGCCTGCTGGCGTATGTGTTGTTCGCCACGGTGCTGATGCACGTGGGTGCGGCGCTGTTCCACCTGTGGGTGCGGCGCGATGGCGTGTTCCAGGCGATGGCGCGCGGGAAGGATTGATCGGGTTCGCCGGGCGTTCCCGGCGGATCGTTTCCGCGACTGCGGTGGGGTGTCACTTTCTTTGCGCGCAAAGAAAGTAACCAAAGAAACGCTCCGCCGGCCGCGAGCCGACGTGCTGCGCACGCCGGTGCCCTGCGCTCCTCGGCCCGCCGAGGGACGGCGCGGAACTCGCTACGCTCAGACACCCGCGCCTCTTCGCCCTCGCCGGTCCTGCGGTGCTCGGCTCGCTCAAGGCGGACTGGAAGGGCAAGATCAACAGCTAGAGCATCCACGCATGGCGTGGATCTACTGGGTGCAGCTGTGCCTTTGACGTTGGGTCCGCCTTCTAGCGAGCCGAGCATCGCAGGGGAATCAGGGGCGCAGAGGCGCCGATGTCTGAGCGTAGCGAGTTCGGCGCCGTCCCCTGATTCACCGAGAAGCACAGGGGACCGGTGCGCAGCGCCGGCTCGCGATCTGGCGGCGTGTTTCTTTGGTTACTTTCTTTGCACGAGCAAAGAAAGTGACACCCACCCGCGGTCGCGGAAACGACATCACCGGGAACAGCAGGACGCCCTTACAACCACCCTTTCTGCCGCGCCAGCCGATACGCCTCGATCCGGTTGGCCACGCCCAGCTTGCCGATGCACTCGGACAGGTAATTGCGCACCGTACCGTGCGACAACCCCAGCTGCTCGGCAATCTCGCTGGCGGTTCGGCCCTCCCCTGCCAGACGCAGCACACGGCGCTCGCGGTCGGTCAGCGGATCGGCCTGCGACCACGCATCCAGTGCCAGCTGCGGGTCGATCGCACGGATGCCCTGTTTCACCTTGCGCAGTGCATCGGCCAGGTTCTCGGCCGGTGCGTCCTTCAGCAGGTAGCCCAGCACGCCCGCCTCCAGCGCGCGGCGCAGGAAACCGGCGCGTGCGAAGGTGGTCACGATCACCACCTTGATCGGCAGCTCATGGCGGGCGATGCGCTGCGCCAGCTCCAGCCCGGACAGGCCCGGCATCTCGATGTCGGTGACCAGGATGTCCGGCTTCAGCTGCTGCAGCATGCGCCACGCGGTTTCGCCGTCGGCGGCGCTGCCCAGCACCTCGATATCAGGCTCCAACCCCAGCAGCGCCGACAGTGCGCCGCGCACCATCGCCTGGTCCTCGGCCAGCAGGATGCGGATCATGCGGCACCGTCCTGCACCAGCGACGACGGCGTGCCTGGCGGCAACGGTGTGGTCGCGGCAGCCAGTGGCACGCGCACGGTCAGCAGCGTGCCCTCGCCCTTTGCGGACTGAACCTGAAGGTTGCCCCCCAGGGCGGCCACGCGTTCGCGCATGCCGCACAACCCGTTGCCCTCGGCCTGCACGCCGCCACGACCATCATCGCGGATCTGCATCGCCAGCATGCGTCCTTCCAGCATGAATTCCACCCGTGCCTGTGTCGCCTGTGCATGGCGCACGATGTTGGTCGCGGCCTCGCGCAGCACCAGCGCCAGACCGCGTTCGACATCCACCGGCATCGCCGGTGGTGGTGCGTATTGAAGGTGGACCTGCTGGCACTCCAGCAACAGCCGCGCCGACGCCAGCTCACCGGCCAGGTCACTGGCGCGGATACCGGTGACCGCGCTGCGCACCTGCGCCAGCGCTTCGCGGGCAATGTCCTCGGCTTCGCCGATTTCCTGCCGCGCCCGCGCGTCGCCACGATCGTGCAGCTTGCGGGCCAGTTCCAGCTTCAACGTGATCAACGACAGGGTGTGGCCGAGCAGGTCGTGCAGGTCGCGGCCGATGCGTTCGCGCTCGGCGGTGGCTGCGAGCCGCCGCACCTCGTCCTGCGACAGCTGCAGTGCCGCATCCTTCTGCTGGTTGAGTGCCTCCACGTTCACGACCAACCCGACGATATAGGACACGGCGGGGATCCAGACCAGGCTCTGCCACGGGTACTGGAACAGCAGTGCGAGGCCGCAGAACAGGAGGTTCAGGCCAGTGAGCTGCAGCAGGTACTGCCACCAGCCACCGCGTCCGCTCACCCGCAGCAGCACGCAGCCGAACACGAAGTAGGTCAACCCGGACGGGTACCACGGCAGCAGCACCAGCGACATCCCGATCAGGCCCAGGGCATAGCGCGGCGCGTGATGGCGTGGCGCCACCATCACCTTGGCGTACAGCAGCAGGAACACCGGATAGCTGGCCACTGTAAGCAGCAGCCAGCGCAGGGTGAAGCCATGGCCGAGCAAGGGCGTCAGGAAGATCCACACCGACCACAGCAGGTGGATCGCCTCGCTCCAGGGTGATTTTCCCCGGCGCAGCGTCTCGGCCACCGCCGAGTCCGGCGCGGGGCGCAGCAGGGAGGCAAGCCAGGTGGACGGCACAGGCGGTTCCAGGCGGGGATGATCGCCGCCGATCATGCCAGTTCGGCTGGCTGCGCGCAGGCGCCACCGCCGGCAAGATGGCACCGGCGCAACCCGCCGCAGATCACGGTACGCTTGGCGGTACCGCTGCAGCGGGCCAGCGATGGGGTGGTCGGATCCATGAGCGGTACCGGCAGCGGGGACGTTGCCATCCTGTGCCGCCGCGGTCACATTTCGCAGTTGCCGCCGTCAGTGTCATCGGGTGACAGCTGTCACTGCCGTCATCGCTGTGCCTGCCTTCATGCTGTGCCGCACGCTCCACCGCCGGAACCGCCGCCGTCCGCGCTTCCGGCCACACCCGCCCGAACGCCTGTGATGGAACGAATGAACGCTTCTGCCGAGCTGTTGAAGGAACTCCGTATCGACCGCAAGTCGCCGCCGCCCGCCTCCGGTCGTGGCAGCAACGGCGGTGGTCGCCGTTGGTTGTGGATCGCGACCATCGTGGTCGTGCTGCTGATCGCCGCTGCCGTGGCGTTCCTGTTCGGCCGTGCGCCGGCCGTGGAGGTGGAAACCGCGCCGGCCGTGGCCATCCAGCAGGGTAGCGCCAGCAGTTCGGTGCTCGACGCCAGTGGCTACGTGGTCGCCCGGCGCATGGCCACGGTCTCGGCCAAGATCACCGGCAAGGTGCGCGAGGTGATGATCGAAGAAGGCATGCGGGTCGAGGCCGGCCAGGTGATGGCCACGCTGGACCCGATCGATGCCGATGCGCAGCGCAGCCTGTATGCCTCGCAGCTGCAGGCCGCACGCAGCCAGGTGGCCGGGCTGGAGGCGCAGCAGAAGCAGGCCGCCGCCGAAGCCAGCCGCCTGCAGGCACTGGTCGGCCAGCAGCTGGTGTCACGTTCGCAGTACGACCAGGCCGTGGCCCAGCGCGACAGCCTGCGTGCGCAGCTGGAAACGGCCCAGCGCAACGTCAAGGTCGCCCACGACCAGCTGGCCATCGCCGACCTGGGTGTGGACAACAACATCGTGCGCGCGCCCTTCTCCGGCGTGGTCACCGCCAAGGCCGCGCAGCCCGGTGAGATCGTCTCGCCGCTGTCGGCCGGCGGTGGCTTCACCCGTACCGGCATCGGCACCATCGTGGACATGGACTCGCTGGAGATAGAAGTCGAGGTCGGCGAGGCCTTCATCGGCCGCGTGCAGCCGAAGATGCCGGTGGAAGCCACGCTCAACGCCTACCCCGAATGGAAGATTCCCGGCGAGGTGATCGCCATCATCCCCACCGCCGACCGCGGCAAGGCCACGGTGAAGGTGCGCGTGGCGCTGAAGGTGAAGGACCCGCGCATCGTGCCAGAGATGGGCGTGCGGGTCAGCTTCCTGGAACAGGCACAGCCGCAGGCCACAACCAAACCGCAGGGCGTGCGCGTGCCGGCTGGCGCGGTGGTCCAGCGCGAGGGCGCCTCGGTGGCCTTCGTACTGGGTGACGAGAACCGCGTGCAGCAGCGCACGGTCGAGGCTGGCCAGGCGATGGGCAAGGACCGCCAGATCCTCAAGGGCGTGAGCGCCGGTGAATCGGTGGTGGTGAACCCGCCGGACACCCTGCGCGATGGCGCCAAGGTGCAACAGAAACAAGCGCAGTAACGGCCTGGCGCCCATGGGCGCCGCCGGCAGCACCGCTCGACGCACGCCTGCGGTCACCGCAGGTGCGCTTCCCCGTTTCCCGCCTTCCGTGGAGAACCACCCATGTCGACCCTGGTTTCACTGCGCAACATCACCAAGACCTACCAGCGTGGCCCCGAGAAAGTGCAGGTGCTGCACGGCATCGACCTGGACATCGCCCGCGGCGATTTCGTCGCACTGATGGGCCCGTCCGGCTCGGGCAAGACCACCCTGCTCAACCTGATCGGCGGCCTGGACAACCCCAGCGGCGGCGAGATCAGCATCGAAGGCGAGCGCATCGACCAGATGAGCGGCGGCCAGCTGTCGACCTGGCGCAGCCACCACGTCGGCTTCGTGTTCCAGTTCTACAACCTGATGCCGATGCTGACCGCGCAGAAGAACGTGGAGCTGCCGCTGCTGCTGACCCATCTCAATGCCGCGCAGCGCCGCCGCAATGCCGAGATCGCGCTGACCCTGGTCGGCCTGGCTGACCGCCGCAGCCATCGCCCCAATGAACTGTCCGGCGGCCAGCAGCAGCGCGTGGCGATCGCGCGGGCGATCGTCTCCGACCCGACCTTCCTGATCTGCGACGAACCCACCGGCGACCTCGACCGCCAGTCGGCCGAGGAGATCCTCGGCCTGCTGCAGCAGCTCAACCGCGAACACGGCAAGACCATCATCATGGTCACCCATGACCCGAAGGCGGCCGAGTACGCCACGCACACGGTGCACCTGGACAAGGGCGAGCTGGCCGACGCGCCGCTGGCTCACTGACGGAGGCCACGGCGATGAAATACTTCTCGTTGGTGTGGGCGCAGCTGTTCCGCAGCCGTACCCGCACGTTGCTGACCCTGCTCTCCGTGGTGGCCGCGTTCCTGCTGTTCGGCATGCTCGATTCGGTGCGCGTGGCGTTCTCGTCGGGTGGCAGCGTGGAAGGTGCCAACCGGCTGATCGTGGCCTCGCGGCTGTCGATCACCCAGTCGCTGCCGATCCGCCTGGAAACCCAGGTCCGCCAGGTGGCCGGCGTGCGCGACGTGGCCTATGGCATGTGGTTCGGCGGCATCTACCAGGACCCGAAGAACTTCTTCCCGAACTTCTCGGTGTCCCCCAACTACTTCGATGTCTACCGCGAGCTGCAGATCGACCCGGCACAGCTGGAAGACTGGAAGCAGACCCGTACCGGCGCCATCGTCGGCGAAACCCTGGCCAAGCAGTTCGGCTGGAAGATCGGCGACACCATCCCGCTGCAGGCCACGATCTTCCCGCGTGGCGGCAGCAACGACTGGCCGCTGGTGCTCAAGGGCATCTACCGTTCCAAGGACCGTGCGCTGGCCGCCAACGAAGAACGCCAGCTGATGATGAACTGGAAGTACTTCGATGAATCCAACGACTACATCAAGAACCAGGTGAGCTGGTACACGGTGACGCTGGACAACCCGGACCACTCTTCGCGGGTGGCGCAGGCGATCGACGCGATCTCGGCCAACTCCGACCACGAGACCAAGACCCAGACCGAATCGGCGTTCCAGCAGGCCTTCGTCAAGCAGTTCGCGGATATCGGCATGATCGTCACCTCGATCATGGGTGCGGTGTTCTTCACCCTGCTGCTGTTGACCGGCAACACCATGGCGCAGGCGGTGCGTGAGCGCGTGCCGGAGCTGGCCACGCTGAAGACACTCGGCTTCAAGGACGGCACCGTGCTGACCCTGGTGATGGTGGAGTCGGTGCTGCTGATCGGCCTGGGCGGCCTGATCGGCATGGGCCTGGCCGCCCTGATCCTGCCGGCGATCGGCCCGAAGAGCATGGGCATGCTGCCGCCGCACGTACCGACACCAACCTGGCTGATGGGGCTGGGCCTGATCGTGGTGATCGGCATCATCGTGGGGCTGCTGCCCGCGCTGCGTGCCAAGCGCCTGAAAATCGTCGATGCACTGGCCGGCCGCTGAGGAGGATTGCAGATGAACAAGCTCAAGAAGTGGCTGGGCAACGGCATAACCGTGCTGCTGCTTGCGATCGGCCTGGTGCTGTGGATCAGCCTGCCGTGGATCGGCGTGCTGACCGTGGCCGTGCTGGTGGCGCTGTGGCTGCTGCTGACCCGCGGCGGACGGCTGGCGTTGGCCGCCACCCGCATCGGCGTGGCCAGCCTGCCGCAACGCTGGGGCGCATCGTCGGTGATCGTGGTCGGCATTGCCGGCGTGGTCGGCGTGCTGGTGGCGATGCTGGCGATGGGCGAAGGCTTCCAGGCCACGCTCAACAACACCGGCGATGACACCACCGCCATCGTGCTGCGCGGTGGCTCGCAGGCCGAGACCAACTCGGTGATCACCCGCGAGCAGGTACCGATGCTGTCCACCCTGCCCGGCATCAGCCGCGATGCGCAGGGCCGGCCGTTGCTGTCACCGGAACTGTCGCAGGTGGTCAACCTGGTGTCCAAGTCCGATGGCACCGACGTCAACGCGCAGTTCCGCGGCGTCGGTCCGCAGGCCTGGGCCGTGCATGACAAGGTCAAGATCATCGAAGGCCGCAGGTTCGCCACCGGCCTGCGCGAGATCGTGGTCGGCCAGGGTGCCAAGGGCCAGTTCCGCGACATGGACGTGGGCAGGACGCTGACCCTGGGCAACCAGACCTGGACCGTGGTGGGTGTGTTCGCCACCGGCGATGCGCACGATTCGGAGCTGTGGACCGACGCCGATACACTGGCGACCACCTACCAGCGCAGCGCCTGGCAGTCGATCAGCGTGCGTACCGAGGGCAAGGCCGGCTTCGAGCAGTTCAAGGCAGCAGTCGCCGCCGACCCACGCCTGAAGCTTGACGTGGAAACCACCCGTGTCTACTACAGCAAGCAGGGCGGTGGGCTGACCAAGCTGATCGACATTCTCGGCAAGGTGATCGGCACGATCATGGCGGTGGGTGCAGTGTTCGGCGCACTCAACACCATGTATGCGGCAGTGGCCACCCGTGCGCACGAGATCGCCACCATGCGCGCGATCGGTTTCCGCGGCCTGCCGGTGGTGACGGCGGTGATGCTGGAAACCATGCTGCTGGCGCTGCTGGGTGGCCTGCTCGGCTGTGCGGTGGCGTGGCTGGTGTTCAACGGCTACAGCGTGTCCACCATCGGCAGCAACTTCAGCGCGGTGGTGTTCAAGTTCCATGTATCGCCGGAACTGCTGTGGACCGGACTGAAATGGGCGCTGGGCATCGGCCTGGTCGGCGGCCTGTTCCCGGCGCTGCGCGCGGCACGTTTGCCGATCACCACGGCGCTGCGCGAAACCTGAGCATCACGCAGCGGCATTTCGCGCATCCTGCAGGGACGGAGCGAAGGCTCCGTCCCTTTCAGGTTGCCGAACTCAGACATCCGCCGCCGCAGCATCAAACGGCGGGGCCGCGCGCGGCCAGATGCTGGCGAAGGACTTCCTCGGGCGGATACGCCGTGCCCAGCGCGTGCTGCTCGCCTGTGTGCCGGTCGACGAAGATCGGCCCATTGCCGGCCAATGCATCCGAGATTTCGCCGGATTGCAGGTAGCGCAGCGACTGGAAGCAGAACAGCCAGCCTTCGACCACTTCGTGCTCATGCGTGATGGCAACCGGCTCATCGTCGCTGGCAAGTGCAGCCTCCACGCGACGGCGTGCTTCTTCAAGCTGGATCATTCCTTCATCTCCTGCCTTCGATGACGAGGCGAAGAGCATTTCATGCGGGCAGATGCATCACAACGACTGCGCGCCTGCATACAAGCGCGTACTGCGACGCGTTGTCGCAACTACTCAAGCGTGCCAGCTTCGTGCCGCTATCGATGCCTCTGCCCATCGCAAACGCAGCGCGCGTGACGCCGCGCACAGCGCATCTGTGGATTGTTGGTTGCGATTCATGTTCACGCACATTCCGCAGCATCGCGACAAACAGTTGCGAATGAAAACACTCTAGAATCCGCCCCCCCACGTTGGTTTGCAGCACCCCACGCGTCCACAGAATGGACGCTTGTTTTTTCTGAAACACGAGATTTCACGGATGTCCCTGAAGACCACCCCGCTGCGCAACGCGATCATCATCGCGCTGGCCGCCAGCTGCACTACCCCCGCCTTCGCACAGGATGCGGGCGACAACACCACCAACCTCGACCGCATCGAAATCACCGGCTCGCGCATTCGCCAGGCCAGTGTCGAAACCGCTCAGCCGGTGGTCGCGCTCAACCGCGCGGAGATCGAGAAGAAGGGCTACGTCAACGTCGCCGACATCCTGCAGGATGTGACCGCTGCCGGCTCGCCAAGCATGAGCCGCGCGTCGTCGCTGACCTCATCGCGCGATTTCGGCGGAATGTATGTCAGCCTGCGCAACCTGGGCCCCGAGCGCAGCCTGGTGCTGATCGACGGCCGCCGCATGGGCGTCAGCGCCGGCGGCTACTCCGACCTGGCCTCGATCCCCTCGGCCATCGTGGAGCGCGTTGAAGTGCTGACCGATGGCGCATCGGCGTTGTACGGCTCCGATGCCATCGCCGGTGTGGTCAACATCATCACCCGCAAGAACTTCGATGGTGGCGAAGCCAGCGTCTACGTCGGCCAGTACGGTGAAGGCGATGGGCAGAAGCGCTCCTACAGTGCCACTTTCGGCAAGACCTTCGACCGCGGTTGGTTCAGCGTTGGCGCCGAGCGCACCAAGGAAGACGAAGTGATGGGCGGCGCGCGCGAGTTCAGCCGCTACGTCAACGGTCCGCGCCATCCGAACGATGGCCTCAACGGCACCACGCCGTGGGGCAGCGTCACCGTCGGCGGCAAGCCGCTGACCGTCGGTCCGGGCGGCGACCCGACCAGCGCCGGCAACTTCCACGCGCCGAACCCGGCCGATGGTGCCAACACCAAGACCAACATGAGCCTGCTGACCGGCCTGGAGCGCACCTCGGTGTTCGCCAACGGCGGCTTCTCGATCACCGATGACCTGCGCATCGTTGCCGATGCCATGTACAGCAAGCGCGAATCGACCAAGCACCTGGCTGGCTACCCGTACTCGGTCACCGCCACGCAGGCGCGCAACGGCAGCCGCGCCGCCCTGTCCAAGGACAGCGCATTCAACCTGTGGGGCCAGGACGTGCTGTTCTCGCATCGCACCGAAGAGATGCTGCGCGGCACCGAGAACACCCTGGAAACCAAGCGCGGCAGCCTGGGCCTGGAAGGCAGCTTCGAAACCGGCTCGCGCTACTGGGACTGGAACGTCAGCTACACCTACAACCGCAATGAAGGCGAGCGCGTCGGCACCGGCAGCATGTACCAGCCGAACGTCAACCTGGCCGTCGGCCCGTCCTTCATCGAGAACGGCGTGGCCTACTGCGGTACCCGCGATGCGGTGATCGCCGGCTGCGTGCCGTGGAACCCGGCCGCGCCGATGGGCTACACCGGCCCGGGCTCGCTGAGCAACCAGGACGTGCAGGACTACCTGTTCGCCCGCTACGTGGACAAGAGCCAGACCACCACCAAGGTGGCCAGCGCCAACATCTCCGGCTCGCTGTTCTCGCTGCCGGCCGGCGACATCATGGCTGCGATGGGCTTCGAGCACCGCACCGAAGAAGCACGCTACACCCCGGACCTGATGGTGCAGAACGGCCAGATTGCCGGCACCAGCGGCAAGCCGACCCAGGGTGACTACTCGCTCAACGAGGTCTACCTGGAAATGCAGGTGCCGCTGCTGGCCGACATGGCCTTCGCCCGCGAGCTTTCGCTGGACGTTGCCGGTCGCTACTCGGACTACAACAATTTCGGTTCCACCACCAACAGCAAGTTCGGCGTGAAGTGGAAGCCGATCGACAGCCTGCTGGTGCGCGCCACCTACGGCACCGGCTTCCGTGCGCCGACCGTGGACGACCTGTACGGCGGCACTGTCAGCAGCCGTGACTCGTTCACCGACCCGTGCGATACCTCGTTCGGCACTGCCGCCACCAGCGCCGCCGTTGCCGCACGCTGCAAGGCCCTGAAGGTGCCGGCCAACTTCCGCCAGCTCAACAGCGACGGCAGCGTGGCCAGCAAGCCGGGCCAGCAGGCCACCACCGATTTCAACTCCGGTTCCAACCCGAACCTGAAGCCGGAAACCGCCAAGACCTGGACCGTGGGCCTGGTCTACAGCCCCGACTTCGTGCAGGGCCTGGACGTCAGCCTGGACTGGTGGAAGATCCGCATCGACAACGCCATCGTTGGCGAGTCGGCCACCAACATCCTGGAACAGTGCTACGTGCAGGGCTCGGACGCCGCCTGCGGCCGCTTCACCCGTGGCAGCAACGGCCAGGTCAACGCATTGGACCGTTCGCTGGTCAACGCCGGCTACCGCGAAACCGCCGGCTATGACATCAGCGCGCGCTACCGCCTGCCGGAAACCGCGTTCGGCAAGTTCGCCGTTACCTGGAACACCACCTATACCGACTATCTGGAGCAGCGCAACGACAACGCCGCGACCACGCCGGTGGAACAGCTGACCAGCTGGGGTGGCAACTTCCGTGTGCGCTCTACCCTCAACCTGGACTGGCAGTACGGCAACCTGGGCATCGGCTGGACTGCACGCTACTACTCCAGCATGAAGGAGAAGTGCTCCTACATGGACGAGTGCAACATGCCGGGCTTCAGCTCGGCCTACACCGATGCCTCGCCGACCAACAAGGTGGGTTCGAACACCTTCCACGACCTGCAGATGCGTTACGCCCTGCCGTGGGACGGCACCGTCTCGCTGGGCCTGAACAACGTGTTCGACCACCAGGGTCCGATCATGTACAGCCAGCCCAACAGCAGCTTCGTCTACTACGGCGGCTTCGACATCGGTCGTTTCATGTACATGAAGTACCAGCAGCGCTTCTGAGCCTGCACCCGCGTTCCCGCCACCGCCATCTCTCTCCTGGCGGTGGATGGAAGCAGGGCGGCGCCCCCCGGGGCGCCGCTCTTTTTTTCATGCGTGCCAGTCGATCCGGCCCGGTGCTACCGCTTGGCGCGCATCGTGCGGATGTTGTCGCCGACGAACAGGATCAGGCCGGCCCAGATCGCGGCAAAGCCAATCGCCTTGCCGGCGTCGAAGGCTTCGTGGAAGAAGAACACGCCCAGCAGCAGCTGCAGGCTCGGCGCGATGTACTGCAGGATGCCGACCAGTGACAACGGAATGCGCTTCACACCGTAGGCAAAGCCAATCAACGGTACCGCCGTCACCACACCGCCGAAGATCAGCAGCAGGTCGTTGCGCCAGCCCCAGCCGTGGAAGAACGCGCCACCATGACCATTTTCGGCCCAGATCGCGAAGCCCAGCGCCGGCAGGAACAGGTACATGCTCTCCACGCCAAGGCCCGCCACCGGGTCGACCGAAACCAGCTTGCGCAGCAGGCCGTACAGGCCGAACGAACAGGCCAGGCCCAGCGCGATCCATGGTGGTGTGCCGGCATCGATGGTCAGCCAGGCCACGCCCACTGCCGCCATCGCCACCGCCACCCATTGCAGGCGGCGCAGCCGCTCCTTCAGCACCAGCACGCCCAGCAGCACGTTCACCAGCGGGTTGATGAAATAGCCCAGGCTGGTCTCGATCACATGGCCGGCGTTGACCGCCCAGATGTACAGGCCCCAGTTGAAGGCGATGGTCAGGCTCGAGACCAGCAGAATCGGCAGCGCGCGCGGCTGCGCAGCGATCTTCCGCCACCAGCCCAGGCGCGCGCTGAGCAGCAGCCAGCCCAGCACCAGCACGGTGCTCCAGATGATGCGGTGGGCGATGATCTGGAACGATGGCACCTCATTGAGCAGGTGCCAGTACACCGGCACCAGACCCCAGATGACGAAGGTGGAAGCCGTGACCAGCAGGCCACGGCGCTGTTCTTTCTCGTCCATGCTCATTTCTTGCGCGTCCTTGCCATTGTCAGTACCACCACACCCAGGAGAATCACCGCCATCGCCAGCAGGTCGCGCCAGCCGAAGCGCTCACCGTTGAGCAGCGCGCCCAGCAGCACCGCAATGACCGGATTGACGTATGCATAGCTGCCAGCCAGCGCCGGGCGCACGTTCTGCAGTAGCCACACGTAGGCGGTGAACGCGACGATGGAGCCGAACACGCACAGGTAGGCCATCGCCAGCAGGCCACCGGTATCGGGCAGCGTGGTCGGGCGCTCGCCGACCGCCAGGCCGATCAGCACCAGCAGCACACCGCCACAGATCATCTGCCCGGCGGCGGTCATGAACGGGCCCGGCAGATCCAGTCCGCGTGCCCACACCGAGCCGAATGCCCAGCCGACCGGCGCGATCAGCAGCAGCACCAGCCCGGTCGGCGAGGCGGTCAGGCTGCTGCCTGCGTTGAGCCAGACCACGCCGAGGAAGCCGATGGCGATGCCCAGCCACTCACCGCGGCTGGCGTGCTGGCCGCGCAGCGCCGAGAACAGCGCCATCCACAGCGGCACCGAGGCCACCGCAGTGGCTGCCAGTCCCGAGGACACCTCGCGCTCGGCCAGCACCACCATGCCGTTGCCCAGCACCAACATGGTCACGCCCATGATGCCCAGGTTGCGCCACTGCCGCAGGGTCGGGTTCGGCATCTTCCAGAACAGGCGCAAGGCCAGGAACATCAGGCCACCGGCAATGATGAACCGGCTGCCGGACACCATCGTCAGCGGCAGCGCGCCGCCGTGCAGGGCCTTGGCGATGCCCAGGTAGGTCGAGCCCCAGACCACGTAGACCAGCAGCAATGCCAGCGCAACAAGGCCACCCCGGGGGGCAGCCGCAGACGAAGAGGGGGGAGCCGACATGACACACCAGGGAGCCGGGGGAAGGCGGATTCTAGGACGTTTTGAGTATGGTCCGGGACCCCATACGGTGGCACGCTGTCATCCATCCATGCACCCTGCTCTGGTCTGCTACCCCGTGTTGACGGCCCATGCAGTACCAAGAGGGCTGTCCGGCCGCGCCGCCCCAAGGCCGGGCGCCGTTTTCCCTGCGCACGGACGCGCCGCATCGAGGATTCCCACCCAGATGAGCACCACGTCCCATCCTGCCGTACCCGCGAACGACCGTGCCGCCCTGCGGCGTTCGATCTCCAACACCCTCAAAGGCTCCGCCGGCAACCTGGTGGAATGGTACGACGTCTACGTGTACTCGGTGTTCGCCGTGTACTTCGAATCGCAGTTCTTCTCGCCGGACGACAAGAACTCCACCCTGTACGTGTGGGCGATCTTCGCCGCGACCTTCCTGATGCGCCCGATTGGTGCCTGGTTCTTCGGCCGCTTCGCCGACCGCCATGGCCGTCGCCTGGCGCTGACGGTCTCGGTCACGCTGATGGCACTGTGTTCGTTCCTCATCGCCATCACCCCCACCGCCGCCAGCATCGGCATCTGGGCCGCCGTGATCCTGCTGTTCGCGCGCCTGCTGCAGGGCTTCGCCACCGGTGGCGAGTACGGCGCCAGCGCCACCTACATGTCCGAGGCGGCCATTCCCGGCCGCCGCGGCTTCCTGTCCTCCTTCCACTACGTCACCCTGGTCGGCGGCCATGTGCTGGCCCAGCTGACCCTGCTGCTGATGCTGACCTTCTGGGGCAAGCCGGAGATCTCCGAGTGGGGCTGGCGCATCGCATTCGGCATCGGCGGCATCGCCGCGGTGGTGGTGTTCTGGCTGCGCCGTGGCATGGACGAGTCGCTGTCGGAGTCGTCCATCGAGGCCGCGCGCGAGGGCAAGGCACAGAAATCCGGTTCGATGTACGAACTGTTCGTGCACCAGTGGCGGCCGCTGCTGCTGTGCTTCCTGATCACCGCCGGTGGCACCGTGGCCTTCTACACCTACTCGGTGAACGGCCCGAAGATGATCCAGAGCGCCTTCGCCGGCAACGATCCGATGACCGGCACCCTGATCAACCTGGGCGTGCTGGCGTTCCTGATGGTGCTGCAGCCGGTCGGCGGCTGGCTGTCTGACATCATCGGCCGCAAGACCCTGCTGGTGTTCTTCGGCGCCGGCGGCGTGCTGTACAGCTGGTACCTGATCACCCAGCTGCCGCACCAGCATGACGCCACTCTGGCCTTCCTGACCCTGGCACTGGCCTTCGTCATCCTCACCGGCTACACGTCCATCAACGCGGTGGTGAAGGCCGAGCTGTTCCCCACCCACGTGCGTGCGCTGGGCGTAGGCCTGGGTTACGCGCTGGCCAACTCGCTGTTCGGCGGCACCGCCCCGCTGCTGTACCAGGGCGCGCTGAAGACCGGCCACGTCGACTGGTTCGCCCTCTACGTGACTGCCACGATCGCGGTATCGTTGGTGGTCTATGTGTTCTTCCTCACCAACAAGGGCCCGAACTGGCTCGACGGCACCCGCAAGTAGGCGCGTTGCCCTGATCGCGGCCACCGGTGCACTGCCGGTGGCCGCTGCGTCTCCCGCTCCTCCACTGATGTGGATCGCGGTGACGCTGGCCGCAGCCACGGCACTGGCCTGGCTGCTGCGCCGCCCCAGCGCACAGGCCGCATGGCCACGCATCGGTTTCGGGGTCGCCCTGCTGCTGTTCTGCGCCGCACTGGCGCTGCAGCTGGCAGTGGACCTGGGCAGCGGCCACAGCTCGCTGCAGCTGCGCCTGCATCGCGGCGTCAACGGCGGATCGCTGGTCGGCCTGCGCACGATGGTGGCGTGCTATCTGGCCGCGCTCGCGGCTGGTGGCTGGGGCGCGTGGGCGCTGTTGCGCCGGCGCAGGTAGTGCCGGCCGCTGATCGGCAATCGGCGATCGGTAGAGTCAACTGTTAGTCGACTGCTCTCTCGGTCGGCACCGAAAAACCCGCGCTGCGCGCGATAGTCGACTATCAGTCGACTCTACCCGCCGCGGAATGACATGACACCCCGCCGATTCCGATCCTCAGCGGCGGGCCGCTTCGCTCTTGTCACGCGCGCTGCGGAACTCCGATTCCTTTTCCCACGTGGGCCAGCGGCGGCTGTTGGCCAGCTCGGCGCCCAGGTCGTAGACCAGCAGCGTGTCGGCAGCGTGGCCGCTCGGGTCCCAGCTCGGCGTCCAGGCATCGCAGGCCTGGTGGTAGCAGTCGGCGAAGTACTTCTCGCGCAGCGCGCGCCCGGCTTCAACCCCACCGTCCAGCTTGTCCAGGCCCGGGCCGATGGTGATCGCTGGCACGCCCAGGCGGGCAAAGGCGAAGTGGTCGGCGCGGTAGAAGAAGCCGGCTTCCAGGTTCGGATCCGGGCTGTAGCTGCGGCCGCGGGCCTTGGCCACGCGTTCCAGGTCGCCTTCCAGCGACACCCGGCCCTTGCCCCACGAGGCGATGTCGCGGGTCGCGCCATCCGGGCTGAACATCTCGATGTTCAGCACCGCAGCGGTCTTGTCCAGCGGCGCCAGCGGATGCGCGGCGTAGTAGCTGGCGCCCAGCAGGCCCTTCTCTTCGGCGGTCAGTGCCACGAAGTACAGCGTGCGCTGCGGCTGCGGGCCAGCGGCGAACACACGGCCCAGTTCCAGCACCGTGGCCACGCCGGTGGCATTGTCGATCGCACCACGGCGGATGCGGTCACCCTTGGCGTCGGGCTGGCCGATACCGAACGCATCCCAGTGCGCGGAGAAGATCACCGCCTCGTCGGCATGCTCGCCACCGGGCAGCTTGGCCACCACGTTGCGGGTGACTACCTGTTCGCGCTTGAGCGCGAAGTCCACGCTCAGCTTGGCGTTGTCCAGCGCCACCGGGCGGAAGTCGGCACGCATCGCCTTGCGCTTCTCCGCATCGAAGTCGAGACCGGCGTCGGCGAAGATCGCCTCGGCCAGCTCGCGCTGCATCCAGCCGCGCAGCGGCGTGTGCTGCGCCATCGCCTCGGCCTGGCTGCGTTCGATGTCGAACAGCGGCGAGGTACCCGAGCTCTTCACCGTGGCCCAGCCATAGGCGGCCGGCGCGGTCTCGTGCACGATCAGCACGCCCTCGGCGCCACGGCGTGCGGCTTCCTCGAACTTGTAGGTCCAGCGGCCGTAGTAGGTCACCGCCTTGCCGTCGAACGCGCCCGGCGCATCGGCTTCGAAATCGGCGTCGTTGATCAGCACCACGGCGATCTTGCCGTGCAGGTCCACGTCCTTGTAGTCGTTCCAGTGGCGTTCCGGCGCATCAATGCCGTAACCGACGAACACCAACGGTGCATTCTTGATCTGCACGCGCTTGCGCGGCTGCAGGCTCTGCAGGGTTACGTCCACGCCATTGGCCAGCGCACGCTTGCCCTGCTTCAGCGACAGGCTGGCCTTGGCCGCGCCCTCCAGCTGCGCGCGCACCAGCGGCACCGGCTGCACCCAGCTGCCGTCCACGCCGCCCGGCTGCAGGCCATAGCTGCGGAACTGCTCGATCAGGTACTGCACCGTGCGCTCTTCGCCCTCGGTGGCCGGTGCGCGGCCCTCGAACTCATCCGACGCCAGCACGCGCACGTGCCGCGACAGTGCCTGCGGATCGATGCCGCCACCGGGAAGGTCATTGGCCGCATGGGCCAGGCCACCGACGAACAGGCAGGACGACAGCAGCAACACGCGCATCGGATTCACGGCAATACCACGGCTAGCTTGGAAGTCACCAGAGTGTAACGTGGACGTGACATCACGGCGCAGCGTTGGCCCACCTCATCCACGCATGGCGGGGCTTTACGGGCGGATGCGGTCCAGCCAGCAGGCCAGGCCTTGCGCGTTGAGTTCGATGTCCATCGCCAGCACCGCAATCACCGCCGCATCGTCCAGCGCACAGCCATGCAGCTGTGCACGTTCCAGGTAGAGTGCCTGCAACGCGGCCAGCAGGCAGCGGTGGCGGTCCGGACGGCCATCGCATTGGCGGCCGATGGCCGCCATCGCATCGATCTGTTCGAACAGGTCGTCGGCCAGTTTCTCCACCTGTCCCACGCGCCCATAGTGGGTCAGGTACATCGCCTGCGGCGCGTAGCCCAGCATGCGCCGGATCGAGGCCTCCATCGCCTCCGGGTCGAACTGCACCGGCGAGGAGGTGGGGAAGATGAAAGCGCCCTGCGCGCTGTCCAGCTCGCGGTAGGAGATGCCAAACGTATCGCCGGTGAACCAGCTGCGGCTGCGCGCATCCCACACGCAGTAGTGGTGCAGCGCATGGCCCGGCGTGTGCAGCAGCACCAGCTCGCGACCGGCCAGGTCGATGCGGTGGCCATCTTCAGCCACCACGACGCGCTGCGCGGGAATCGGTTCGATGCGGCCATAGCTGCGCGCGATTTCCTCGGCGCCGTACACCGCCGTGGCACCGGCGATCAGCCGGGTCGGGTCGATCATGTGCGGCGCACCGCGCGGGTGCAGCACCGCTTTCGCGTTCGGCAGCTGCTGCATCAGCAGGCCCGCACCGCCGGCGTGGTCCAGATGCACGTGCGTGAGCAGCAACCAGTCCACCGCGTCCACGCCCAGGCCGGCATCCGCCAGCGCCTGCAGCATCGCCGGCACCGACAGGCCGGTACCGCAATCGACAAAGGCCGCGCGGCCGCTTTCAACGATCAGGTAAGCCGCGTCAAAGTCCGGGCGCTGGAAACCGGTATCGATGGTATGGATGCTGGGGTCGGCGGTCATCGGCACGCACCTGGCAGTCTCGGAAACAGAAGCCCATGGTAGGCGCGCAGGCAACCCGGGTTCGATGCGGCTTTGGTCGGAGGGGCGCTTCTGTAGAGCCGAGCCCACGCTCGGCTGCCATTCTGTCAGGCATCAGCCGAGCATAGGCTCGGCTCTACAGCGGCACGCGAAGTCGAGCATGGCTCGACTCTACAAAGGCGGGACTACCGGTCCAACCAGCGCGGCCGCACCAGCAGCGCCAGCACCAGCACCGCCAGGAACGCGCCGTAGGCGTAAAGCACCGCCAGTACCTGCGGCCAGATGGGGCCGGCACCAAGCTGTGCCATGCCGATGCGATACCCCCACAGCATCGACGCGATGCTCAGCGCGAAGGCCAGCAACAGGGTGGTGCCATCGAACAGGCGCCGCCGCGCGGTGCGCGGCTGGCGCGGGAACAGCCAGTACAGGCTGCCCAGCAGCAGGAACCAGGGCAGGAACAGCAGCAGCGACAACCAGGCCATTGCAGACTCCATGTCATCGCGCCGGAGGCGCGCGGACATCATGCCACGGGCGCTGTGCCACGGTCGTGCCGGCGGAGTGCTTCCCTGTAGAGCCGAGCCCATGCTCGGCTGCTTTGCAGCCCAGCCGAGCATGGGCTCGGCTCTACAGAGGGCAGGCAGGCCCGGCGATCAGGTCCCTTCGCGCAGCACGGCCAGGGCGGCCAGCACGGCGTCCACCTCGGCCTCAAGCTTGAACAGCTCGCTCTGCAGCTGGTGGCCCTGCTCGGCCTGCTTGATCACGGCAATCAACTGCCCGGCATCACGCGGCGAATCGAAGCCTTCGCTCTGGATCAGCAGCGTGCCGTCACCGGCGGTCAGCTTGAAGTAGAACCGGCCGTCCTTCTCACGGTACTGCTTGAACTGCGGCGGCGCCACGCGGGCCACGCCGGCATCTTCGCTGGCGATGTCGCCCGCCGTGGACAGGTCGCGCAGGCCCACGGCGTGGCGCAGTTCTTCCAGCAGCGGTGCCGCCAACTGCTCGCGCAGCTGCTGGCCACGGCGCTTGAGCAGCGCTTCGATTTTCTCCGGCTCGGCCATCAGCGCGTTGTAGCGCTCGCGCAGCGGCGACAGTTCGCTGTCGATGCGCTCGAACAGCTGCTGCTTGGCATCGCCCCAGCTGATGCCCGCAGCGAACGCCTTCGCGAATTCCGCGGTCTGTTCCGGGGTGGCGAACGCCTGGTACATCTGGAACAGTGCCGAGCCCTCGGTGTCCTTCGGCTCACCCGGTGCGCGCGAATCGGTCAGGATCGAGAACACCAGCTTCTTCAGCTCTTCGCGCGGCACGAACAGCGGAATGGTGTTGTGGTAGCTCTTGCTCATCTTGCGGCCATCCAGGCCCGCCAGCGTCGCCACCTGCTCGTCGATCACCACGTCCGGCAGCGGGAAATACTCCTTGCCGTACACGTGGTTGAAGCGCTGGGCGAAGTCGCGCGCCATCTCGATGTGCTGGATCTGGTCGCGGCCCACCGGCACCTGGTTGGCCTTGAAGATCAGGATGTCGGCGGCCATCAGCACCGGATACATGAACAGGCCGGCGCTGACGCCTGCGTCCTCGTCCACGCCTTCCTCGCGGTTCTTGTCCACCGCCGCCTTGTAGGCGTGCGCGCGATTGAGGATGCCCTTGCTGGCGATGGCGGTGAGGAACCACATCAGCTCGGTGGTCTCGCGGATGTCGCTCTGCCGGTAGAACCACACGTGTTCCGGGTCCAGGCCGCAGGCCAGCCAGCTGGCCGCGATCTCCAGGGTCGCGCGCTGGGTGCGCTGCGGGTCCTGTGACTTGATCAGGCTGTGCAGGTCGGCCAGGAAGAAGAAGCTCTCGATCCCCGGCGCGCGGCTGGCCGCGATGGCCGGGCGGATGGCGCCAACGTAGTTGCCCAGGTGGGGCGTGCCGGAGGGAGTGATGCCGGTAAGGACTCGGGTGGTCATGACTGCGTGGGGTAACCTTCGATGAACGGGGCCAGTTTACCTTGCACGCCACCAACCCCGTCAGGGCCCGCGGCGCGTTCATTCACGCAACCCCGCTGGAGACGCCCGATGAAACGCCTGCTGCCCCTGCTGCTTATCCTGCCTCTGGCCGGCTTCCGCCCGGCCCCGATGCCGCCGCCGGTCTACGAGGGCGGCCCCGTGCGCATGGCCCTGGTCGACCGCGACCGCGGCACCGAACTGCGCAGCTACCCCGCCGAGGGCCAGCGCTGGGTGGCCGGTGAGCGCGGTCACCGCTACGCCGTGCGCCTGTACAACGACAGCCCCCGCCGGGTGCTGGTGGTGCTGTCGGTGGACGGCGTCAACGCCATCTCCGGCGAAGATGCCGATCCCTCGCAGACCGGTTACGTGCTCAACCCCGGACAGCGCGCCGACATCACCGGCTGGCGCAAGAGCCAGGACGAAGTGGCGCAGTTCGTCTTCAGCAGCCCCAGCGGCAGCTATGCCAGCCGCACCAGCCGCCCCGACAACATCGGCGTGGTGGGCGTGGCCGTGTTCGAGGAAGCGCGCCGCTGGCGCCCTGAGCCGATCCTGCGCCGCGGCCTGCCACCGCCGGCGCCGGCTGCACAGGCCGAAGCGGCCGCCGATGCCAGCGCCAGCCGCATCGAGGGCTACGCCAGCAAGCCGCAGGCGCCGGCGCTGGGCACCGGCCACGGCGCGCGCGAGCAGTCCTCGGTGCGCGATACCGAGTTCGAGCGCGCCAGCCGCAGCCCGGCGCAGGTGTTGCAGCTGCGCTACGACAGCGCCCGCAACCTGCGCGCGCGCGGCATCCTGGTCGATTCGCCGTCACGCCTGCCGCGCGAACCGCAGGCGTTCCCCAACCGCTACGTGCCGGACCCGCCGGCACGCTGATCCTCCGCGCAGACAACACAACGCCCGCAACCTTTCGGCGCGGGCGTTGTGTCGTGGGGGAAACCCGGGGGCTTACTTGTAATCCGGGTAATCCTTGCGCACGCTGTCTTCGAAATCCCGGACTTCCTTCTCGGCGCGGTCCTTGGCCCAGCCATAACGCTCCTGCAGGCGACCGGCCAGGTATTCGGCATTGCCTTCGGCCACATCGAAATCGTCGTTGGTCAGATCGCCCCACTTGGCCTGGGCCTTGCCCTTCAGCTGCGACCACTTGCCGGAAATGATGTCTTTGTTCATTGCTGGGAGTCCTTGGTTGCAACGGCGTTCTTACCGTGGTTCCAGCTTCGCGCAGTCGCTGTTGAGTACCGGTCAACCAGCAATGAAATGCGTGCTCACCTGCTTGAATGGTTCACTCCGCTTGCACAGCCGTGTGTGGCAGCGTGCAAGAAAAAGGCCGGGAATGATCCCCGGCCTTTTTCCTTCCGTTCCGCGCCGGGCTCAGTTGCCCTTGGCGGCATCCTCAACCTTCTCACCGGCCTTCTGCACGTCCTTGCCGGCACCGGCCACAGTGTTGCAACCGGCCAGCAGGGCCACCGAGAACATCGACAACAGCATCAGGGCAACTACGCGCTTCATGGGCTTCTCCTTGGGTTTGCCGCTACACCGCTTCATTCGCGGATGGGATTCTTTCGCTCAGCGGGAGAAGGCCAATGCCCGCCGCCGCCGCGTGAAGTGCAATCTGGCGGCAGGGGCGTGGAGCGGGTGTGAACGGATCGGCGATCCGTTCAGGCGGTTGCCTTAGTCGCGCATCAGGGTGGACTTGCCGAACAGGCTCTCGACCAGGTCCACGGCCAGTTCGGCGGTGGCATTCTGCTTGTCCAGCAAGGGGTTGAGCTCGACGATGTCCAGCGACCCCATGCACCCGGTGTCAGCGATCATCTCCATCACCAGCTGCGCCTCGCGGTAGTTCACCCCACCCGGCACGGTGGTGCCCACGCCCGGCGCGATGCTCGGGTCGAGGAAATCCACATCGAAGCTGACATGCAGGTGGGTGTTCTCGTCGATGCCCGCCAGTGCTGCTTCGACCGTGCGCTTCATGCCGTTCTCGTCGATGTAGCGCATGTCATAGACATCCACCTTGTGGGTCTTGATCAGGCGCTTCTCTTCCGGGTCCACCGAACGGATGCCGATCTGGTGCACCTGGGTGGGAGTGATCGCCGGTGCGCTGCCGCCGAGGTGGGTCAGCGCCTCCGGGCCGAGGCCGCACAGGCAGGCCACCGGCATGCCGTGGATGTTGCCCGAGGGGGTGACATCGCTGGTATTGAAATCGGAATGTGCATCCAGCCACAGCACGCGCAGGGTCTTGCCCTGCTCGCGGCACCAGCGTGCCACGGCAGTAATCGAACCGATGCCCAGGCAGTGGTCGCCGCCGAGCATGATCGGCATGCGGCCGGCCTGCAGTTCGGCATAGCTGGCTTCCATCAGTGCATGGTTCCACGCCACCACTTCCTCCAGATGGCGGTAGCCCTGCACCGGCGCGGTCCACGGGTTGCGCGGGCCATCCAGGTTGCCCAGGTCGCGCACGTCCACGCCGCGCGCTTCCAGCGCCTCCGGCAGGCCCGCCACGCGCAGCGCTTCCGGCCCCAGCCGTGCACCGCGATGGCCCGCACCGACATCGGTGGGAACGCCGATCAGGGATACGGAAATGGGATGGGCCATGGGTGCCTCCTTGCGGGGGAAAAAGAAGCACAGTCTAGCCAGAGCTGTGTGACACCACTCGCGGCGGTGCAGCAGGGCATTGGCGCCGCCATGGCGCAAATGGACAACAGGCAACCATGCGTAGGGATTCCCCGGCCTTATGGATCAGAAATTCTTCCGCCTGTGATGGGGTTCTCCACAGTGACGGATACGGCTCTATCGCTTTCCCTTCAGTGCAGCGAAGGTTCTCGCCCAAATTGGAGGCAAGGATGTTCCCGCATTGAATCGAAGCAGACTCCCAGCCGGCTTCTTGGCGCCACTCAGCAAGCGCCTGTGTATCGGCACGCTCACGGTGTTGACCGCGTCCTGCTCGGTATCCGGCGCCGATACCTCCTCGGCAGAGCACGCGCCACTTCTGGCGTCGGTGGATGAAGCTTCAACCCATGAAATAGCCGATCCGCGTACGGCAAGGACCGCTGAACAGCGATCCACCGCGACGGTCAATGCGCGCATCACGTTGGGACCCAAAGCTTTCCTGATCGACATCAGGCCTCCCGAATACAGAGGCGATGCCACGAACTACATTGACCAGAGAATGCAGCGATCAAAATCTGGCGACGGCCAAGCAAGCTACGAAATACACTCGAGGCTTGCCAGCTGCAAACGAGCCCTCGATCCGGGCGACGACAGTGAGTACAAGGTGTACTCATCCATGGGACTTGCCGAGCAGTTCTCGAGGCGTATCGAAGAAGAAATCGAGAACTGCAAGGCGATTGCCCAACGAACCGACATCACGGGAGAAAACTGGCTGTCACTGGCAGCCGCTCAAGGGTCCATTGAAGCCCGACTGATGTACGCCCAGAACCCTCGCGCCGCCATCGGCAATCTCACCGAAGTCCTCTCTGATCCCAGCAGGTTGATCGACTTTCGCCGGAACGCTGTGGAGTATCTGGACGAATCTGTTTCTTCAGGAAACCTGGATTCCATCGAAGCGCTCGCAAACATCTATGACAGAGGAATAGTCGCCGAGCGCTCCTACACCAGGAGCCTCGGCTACTGGATGGCCCTGCACCGCGTGCATCCAAGCCAGTACTCGGCGGAATCGATAAGTCGCCTGTCCAGCAGCATGCAGGCAGAGCAGATCATTCGTGCGCAGGAAATCTCAGGAGAAATCTACCAATCATGCTGCCAATGACGTTCGATTGGTAATCCTACAAACCAAAAATAGACAAACGGCTTAATAATATGAGAACAAAGATAATTATTGCGGCAATCGTGGTCCTGGCAGCATTCGCCGCACTTCCATTCGCGCATGCAATCTGGCCTTTCGGCAACCCTTCAACCGTGTTCGGCCCAGCGTCCTGCACACCGTGTCGTGGGCAGACCCCACTTCCAGACACAGCTACCAGAGCGTTCCTGACCAGATACACGCAGGTGACGAACAAGAAAAATTTTGGAACCATCAATGAGTCCATCCAACCAGGATCCAAGGTCATCGTCTGCAACGCGTCCCACTGCGTGACCTACCAAATGACCGATAGCCAGGACTGGAATGGGACTTCGCGTGAGCCCATCACAACGAGCCCTCCCCCTCGCGGCGGCGGGAATGGCAATGGCGGTGGCGGTGGCGGCGGCGGTTACACCGGGCCCATCAGCGGCGGCAGCTACGGTGGAGGCGGCGGCGGAGGCTCCGGCAAAGTCACAGTCGGGCCGGCCAAGCCGTCCCTCCCCACCCAGGAGGATTGATGGCACCACGTGATAGCACCATTGGCGTGCTTCTGCAGGTCAATTCACACGCGAGCAACCACATACCTGTCTGCCATCATGGAACACAGACTCAGCGCCGCTTGATCGGCGTCACGCAGTTGAGCCAGCTTCACCACGTGGGTCGTGATGGGCAGCACGATAGCGAGGACGGCGCCGGATTCGCGGTGGATTGCAGCCCCGCTCTATATGTCGCTTCTGGCATTGCGATGCTCGAAACGGGCCAATCGCGATAATTCATTTTTCCTTTCAGATCACCCGATGTCATCGAAACAAACGACTGACAGGCGGTGATTTCACGTGCGCATGATGAATCGCCACCTGCAAGGGTGGCCGGGACTTCCAAGCCCGTTTAATCGAAGCTGTATACGCTTGCCAGCCGGCGCCGTCTTCCCAGAGCGGCGCCGGCTGGCAATCCGTTCGCCGATCGACGGCGGGCGGTGCGTGGGGGCCCCGTGCCCACCGGCTCATCGATTTCCGGTCTTGGAAGCCACGCATCGCCCGCCACCCTCTTCGGGTGGCACCTCTGTTGCCGACGAGGACGCCCGCATGCCCAAGACCCATCACCCGTACCTGACCGCCACCCTGGGCGAGGCCGCGCTGCGCCTGCCACCCGAACTGGCGCAGCCGTTGGAAGCCGCTTTCGCCGCCGCCAACGAGGCGCCCGCGCCGATCAACCTGCCCGGCTGCCTGCAGCGCATCCAGGCCGGGGACACCGCCGATGGACAGCCGTGGACGGGGCCCGCCAGCACACCCGGCCAGGCCGTGGCCGCCGCACGCCGGGATCGCGCTGCGGTGGGTCTGGTGTCGCTGTTGGAGCTATATCACGCCGCCGAACGCGTGCGCGTGGACGGGGAAGAGAAGGACGATATCGGCGATGGCACGCGCGAAGGGCTGATGCTGGCCTGCCGGGGGCTGGCCGAGTATGTGGCGTTGCAGGTACGTAGCTGAGGCTGCGGTGGTCGCAATGTGTGTGCGGCGTTGATCGAAGGATCTGCCCACGTCACACATTGAGCTGACTCACCGGGTTGGGGCGAGAAAACCGGCGAAAAGCGGTTCCTTCATTTTCGTTCCAGCGCCTTCGACCGACGCGGTGCCGACGCATCATGATCGGCGCATGCGCTTATGCTGCGCTGGCGTGCAATCGCACACCCAGGGCCCGGGTCACCTTCAGGATGGTCGCGAAATCAGGGCTGCGCTCGCCGGACAGTGCGCGATACAGACTCTCGCGCGACAGGCCTGCCGCACGCGCAACCTTGCTCATGCCCTGAGCGCGAGCGATATCGCCAAGCGCCTTGGCGATGAAGGCAGAATCGCCCTCGCTTTCTTCGATGCAGGCGTCGAGATAAGCCGCCATCTCCTCCGGCGTCCGAAGATGCTCGGCCACATCAAATGATTTGAGTTCGATTTTTCTCTTGATGGCCATGATGGGACAGCTCCGGTACTTCGGTATTGAGTCGTTTCGCCTACAGCCAGTTCGATGCTCACAGGGAACACGCAATCTCCTTGGCCGTCTCTATATCGCGCCGCTGCGAACCCTTGTCGCCTCCAGCCAGAAGAATCACCCACTGCCTGCCGCGCTGGGTGTAGTACACGCGGTAACCCGGTCCTGCATCGATACGCAATTCAGAAACGCCATCCACCAGATAGCGGTGATCACCGGGATGGCCTTCAGCGAGCCGACCGATACGGGCCAGGATGCGAGCGCGTGCGGTTACGTCCTTGAGAGCGTCAATCCATGTCGCGAACTGACGGGTACGCTGGATCTTCAAATGTAGCCTACTGGCTACATGCTTTCAACCATGAGGATCGCGGGCAGAGAAGCGCACAGCGACGCATCACGCGTCGCGAGGAAGAGCAGCGAAGGAGGAAGGAGTGGGCCGGGATCGGCGCCCGACTGGCCAACGCGCGGCCTCTGCAGAGAGGGATTAGCAGATGCCCAATGGTGCGGCTTACCCGAATCGAACGGATAACCTACTGTTTGAGAGATAGTTGGGCTTCGGCGGCACCATTTGCCCGGTCGCTGACGTGGAACACTTGCAGTTGCTAGACGCTCAGGCCAATTTCCCCGGTACTTCCAGCGCAGCAGCCAGCGGCTCTGATCGAGCTGCCTATACCTAGCCCGGCGGCCGGCGGCGTTGTGCCCATGCCTCAGTCCCCTCACTGCATGGATTTATGGGATCGCATTTCCAGCGGGAGCGCGCGCGCCGGGGTCTAGACCGGGGCTGCGAGGCCCAAGTCCCAGTCGCTTCCTTCGGCCTCCACCAGCTAGAACCGTCATCAACCGCCTGCCTTGTTGCCAGAGTCTGTCAATGGCACAGCCCACGGAGGACATGACCGGAAGTGCTTAAGGGCGCTGGGCTGGCAGGCTGGCAGGCTGGCCTCGACCGTAACCCAGGCTTTCCCTTGAACTGTGCCTGTTCTCAGGAGCTTTGGCGCCCCGCCTGACGCACCTCAGCGCCGCTCGGCTATGATCCTGATTTAAGGGCGCAGGAACTGATCGCGCTGCGCGAGTCACTCATAGGAGAAAGGAATGTCTCAAAGTGCGGAACTGGCTTACGAGCAGTTTAAGAACATAGATCTGTCGGATCCGTTCTTTGACAGCCTCAAGGCTGACTACGAAGAATTTCCGACCTGGTTTCAGAAAAAATCAGAAGAACGGGCCTACATTTTCAAGCGTGACAAGGGCGGGATCGACGGGTTCCTTTACCTCAAGACGGAGGATGGACCGATAGATGACGTGTCGCCTCCCCTGCCAGCTGAACGGCGGATCAAAGTCGGCACATTCAAGCTCAATTCAATTGGATCTCGCTTGGGCGAGCGCTTTCTTAAGAAGGTGTTCGACCATGCCATCCACCATGGCACAGCTTTGATCTATGTGACGGTGTTTGCCAAGCACGACGGCTTGATTCGCTTATTTGAGCGGCATGGTTTCATCAACGTCGCAAGCAAGACATCCCAAAACGGTGAAGAACTGGTCCTGCAGAAGGACTTCAAAGCGGCCTACACCGACGCAGTAACGAGCTATCCCAGCATCCCCGTGGGAAACAACCGATGCTACTTGCTGTCTCTCTATCCGGAGTGGCACACGCGGTTGCTTCCGGACTCCATTCTGCGAACGGAAAATCAGGACTTGGTGCAGGATGTGTCTCATACCAACAGCATCCATAAGGTGTACTTAACAGCGATGAAGGGCACGGAAGGCCTGAAGCCGAACGATGTCTTGGTCATCTACCGCCCTGCACCGAACAAAGGCAAAGCTTGGTTCGAGTCAGTCGCAACGAGCATAGGTGTTGTGGAAGAATCGAGACATATAAGCACCTTCAAGACAAAGGAGGAATTCAAAGCGTACTGCAGCCCCTACAGCATCTTCACTGAAGCGGAACTAGAAGGCTTCTGGCGCACGGGCAGGTATCCGAACATCTTCAAGTTCACATACAATGTCGCGCTGAAGAAGCGACCCAATCGCGCTCGACTGATCGAGGAAGTCGGTCTCTCGAGAGATGCGTACTATGGCTTCATGCAGTTGACCTTTGAGCAGCTACACCACATTGCCCAACTAGGCGAAATCGATGAAAGTCTTATTGTCAATCAAGCCTGAGTACGCAGAGAAGATTCTCGACGGACGAAAGCGCTTTGAGTTTCGGAAGGCACTTCCTAAGGCGAAGGGTGTCACCACTGTCGTGATCTACGCCACGATGCCAGTTGGAAAGATCATCGGTGAATTTGAAGTCGATAGATGCATGTCTCATCGCCCAAAGGATCTGTGGGCAATGACTCATGAGTTTTCTGGGATTACAAAGACTTTCTTCAACTCGTATTTTAAGGGACGGAGCACAGCGCATGCTTTCAAGGTAAAGTCCGCCAAGCGCTACGACTCTCCAATTACCTTGACAGAACTGATTGGCACGACCGCTGCTCCGCAGTCCTTTCGCTATTTGACATAGACGATTGCTGGCCCTACTGCATCTTTCGATGAGATGAAGGCAGCAAGGCCGCTTCGAGCGGCCTTGCTGCTATTGCGCACCCGTCAAGCGCCTGCAAGTCTTGAGTGAGCGACCTGATAGTAGTCGCTGGTTATTCCTACGCCAGTCCAGTTGTATCCTTCAGCTTCCGCAGCCACCAGCGTGGTACCGGAGCCGACGAATGGATCGAGGATGTGCCCGCCCTGCTCGCGGATGCGCACCAACTGGCGCATCAGGTCGGTCGGTTTGCCGTCAGATGGTGCTTGTCCGCTTTGCGCACCGCCTCGCGGAACACACCCGGCAGCGTGGGCGCCGCTCGGCCCAGCGGCATACCGATCAAACCGGAGCAGCGACGCCTTCTCGTTTCGGAGTCCGGAACCGCGCTCACGAAATCAGCCCTGGACAGTGCCTGGCAACGCATGGTCAGGCGCGCGGTTGGTGAGGGCGTGATTGAGAAGGACCAGCGTTTCGCCCTCCACGGCCTGAAACATCGGGGAATCACGGACAGCGAGGACAAGGCCGCTGGCGGCCACGTCACCGAGGCCATGCGTCAGCTGTACGACCATTCCGTACCGGTGGTAAGAGCGGCCGTGAAACCAAAAAAAGTCGCTAATTTTCCCGGTAATTTTCCCGGTAGACGCAAAAAGGCCAGCGCACCGCGCTGGCCTTTTTCGTTGAAACCCCTGTTTTAAAGGCGTTTCGGCACTTCCCGAGTGGTGCCGCTTATCCGAATCGAACGGATGACCTACTGTTTACAAGACAGTTGCTCTACCAACTGAGCTAAAGCGGCGTGGTGGCGCACCGGCGGCAGCGCCGCGGTCCGGGGATTCTAGCGCAACCGCGTGCAATCCAGCGACCGGCTCTGTGCCGCCCCGCTGCGCTGCTGGGCCTGGGCCGGCTGCGTGCCCGCCGCCAGTTGCCCTTCCAGCCACCACTGGCCGGCGTCGCCGCTGGCCACCAGGCGCGGCTGGAAGCCGGCGGCCTGCACCGCCGCCATGCGCCGCTCGGCGCCCTCGCGGTTGCGGTACTGGCCCAGCGCCACGGCGTTGGCCTCCTCGCCCTGGCTGATGATGTAGTAGTCGCTCAGGCCGGCGGCGACGATGCGTTTCACGGTGGCCTGGGCTTCTTCGCGGTTGGCGGCGGCCGGCAGCATCACCCGGTAACGGGCACTGCCGCTGGCAGCGGGCTGTTCGCGCAGGCGCACCTGGCTGAGCAGCGTGCCGGCCTTGCCTTGCGCATTGGCCGCGGCGGCGCGGTCGGCAAACGGGCCCAGTGCGACGCAGCGCGGCGGTTCGGCAGCCTCGGGCGGGGTTGCGGGTTTTCCCGGCGCTTGGGCTGATGCAGGCGGTGTTGCCGGCATGGCAGCGGCAGCAACCGGCGTAGCCTCAGCCGCCTGCGGCTTGGCACTCTCCGGCTTCGCCGGGGCGGCGGGCGCCGGCGTTACAGCCACGGCCGTCTTCTCCGCCGGCTCGCGCTCCATCAACGGCGCGGTCGGCGCGGCAGCCGTGGCTTCGGCGGCCGCGGCGGCATCCACGCCACCGGGCACCCAGCGCAGCTCGGCCACGCCCGTGGGTTGCGGTGGCGGCGCAGGCTTCTGTGGTGCATCGCGCAGCAGCCACCAGCAGGCGACGCCAAGGTTGAGGATGGCCAGTACGACGATCAGGGCACGGGTCAGCATGCGCGGATACTAGCCTGCGGGCTGGTGCACCGCCCAGCGGGCGAGACCATCCAGCACCAGCGAGGGGTGGTAGTCGGCGCCGGGCAGCAACGGCATCAGCGCCGGTGCGCCGCCCCCGTGCACCAGCAGCGACGGTGCAACGCCCAGCAGCGCGTGCCCCTGCTGGGCGCTGCGTTCGATCAACGCCACTGCGGCGCCATCGCAACCGGAGGCGAGCGCATCGGCGGTGTCGTTGGCGAATTCGCTGTAGTCGCCGCCGGTAGCAGGCAGTTGCACGGCACGGGCGTGCAGCGCTTCGCGCATGGTGGTGGGCGATGCGGAAATGCGGCCACCGTGGTGCTGGCCGTCAGCGTCGAGCAGGTCAATCGTCAGTGCGGTGCCCACGCCCACCACCAGCACCGGGCGCTGCGCCTTGGCCGCGGCCAGCAGCGCCAGGAAGCGGTCGACGCCGAACTTTTCCGGCTTGGCATAGGCAATGCGCACACCGGCGCATTCGGCGCTGGTACGCACCACGTGCACGTGCTCGAAGCGACGCTGCAGCTGGTCCAGCATCGCGCTGGTCAGCGACGGTGCGGCCACGCTGGCCACGAACGCGGTGGTGCCGCTGGGCAGGCTGTGCGGCGGCTGTCCGGCCATGCCTTCGGCGCCATGCGCCCAAGCCTGCACGTCACCGGCACGGTCGCCCTGCAGCGGCGCAAACTTGAAGCGCGAGTTGCCGAGGTCGAACAACCAATCGCTCATGCCGCCCTCACGCTGACTTCGCCGGCGTGCAGCAGGCGCTCACGGCCATCGATGCGCACGCGCAAGGCGCCGTCATCGGCCAGGCCGAGCGCGGTGCCATGCTGCCACTGCCCTTCCAGTTCCACCCGTACTTCGCGACCGGCCAGCATGTCGAACGCGGCGTAGCGCGGCAGAAAGGGAGCGAGGCCTTCGCGATCGAATTCTTCCAGTGCCGGCAGCAGGCGCGCCAGCACGGCAGCAACCACCACGTTGCGGTCCACCGGCTTGCCGGCCAGCGTGTCCAGGTCCACCCACGGCTGGGTGATCTGCTCGGCGCAGGATGGCGGCATGTGCGTGTTGATGCCGATGCCGATCACCGCGCGCGCCGGGCCGGCATATTCGCCACCGCCCTCGGCCAGCAGGCCGACCAGTTTGCGCTTGCCATCGACGATCAGGTCATTCGGCCACTTCAGCTGCGCCTGGGTATAGCCCAGGTCGTGCAGCGCTTCGGCCACGGCGATGCCGGCCACCAGGCTCAGCCCGGCCAGGCGGCCGAGGCCACCGGAGAACAGCCGCAGCACCGACAGGTACACGTGCGCGGCCAGCGGCGACGCCCACGTACGGCCGCGACGGCCGCGGCCGCCGGTCTGGCGTTCGGCCAGCAGGACGCTCACCCCGCGCTGGGGCGCGCTGCAACGCAGCAATTCGGCATTGGTCGAGTCCACCGTCCAGGCCACCTGCAGGTCGTGCAGCAGCGGCAGCACCTCGGCGGGCAGGCCAGCACGGATCGCATCCGGGTCCAGCAGGTCGACCGGGCGGGTCAGGCCATAGCCCTCACCTGCACGGCCTTCGATGTCCACACCGGCGGCTCTAAGTCCTTGAATACGCTTCCAAATGGCCGCCCGGGTCTGGCCCAGCTCACGGGCCAGGGCGTCGCCGGAGAGGCGACCGGCAGCGAGTTTGGCCAGCAATTGGCGGTCGTCCACGGCAGCTTCCACGAAGTCAGGAAGGAATTATGCGGGAAAGCCGCCAGCGGCGCCCGCCACGCTGGGTTCTGCGGGGGCTTCCAACGGGGCGCCGGGTTCGGGCTAGAATCGGGAACTCACCTTCCCTTAACGTGGATGTCGTCAATGCGCCGCTATGCCCATTGCCTGATCCTGCTGACGATGCCCTTCGCGGCGTCTGCGACGGCAGCGCTGGACGACAGCCGCGGCGCCTGCGTGTCCTCCAACGGCGATGCCGCCTCGCAGCGTGCACCGACCGCGACCGCTTCGGCCGCCACCACCAAGCCGGCACCGGTCCGCCCGGCAGCCAACACCAGCACGGGCGGCGGTGGCAGCGACGACGACGTGCTGCAGCGCATCCGCGCACCGAAGTGGCACAGCTACCTGCCGGGAATGTTCCGCTGATCAAGTCGTTGCTGCAGTGGCTGCGACCTGCGCCGCGGCCGATCGACGATGTACTGTGGAATGAGGCCTGCCGCCGTGCGGCCTGGCTGCGCGGCCTGGACGACGAACGCCGCGCACGCCTGCGCGTGCTGGCCACGCGCTTCCTGCACGAGAAGACCATCACGCCGATCGGCGAGCTGCAGCTGGAGGCCGGCGATGGCGTGCTGCTGGCGGCGCTGTGCTGCCTGCCGCTGCTGGAGTTCGGCGAGGTGGGTCTGGAAGGCTGGTCGCAGCTGATCGTCTACCCCGATGCATTCCGCGTACATCGCAGCCACATGGATGCGGCCGGCGTACTGCATGAGTGGGATGACGAACTGATTGGCGAATCGTGGGACAGCGGTCCGCTGATCCTGTCGTGGGCCGATGTGCAGGCCGACCTGGCGACGCCGCACGAGGGCTACTGCGTGGCGGTGCACGAGATGGTGCACAAGCTGGATGCACTGGATGGCGCGATGGACGGCACGCCGCCGCTGCCGCGCGAATGGCAGCGTGAGTGGGCGGCCATCTTCCAGCGCGCCTACGATGCGTTCTGCGCGCAGGTGGATGCGGGCGAAGAAACGCTGATCGATCCGTATGCGGCCGAAGCGCCGGAAGAATTCTTCGCGGTGACCAGCGAGTATCACTTCTCGGCACCGGATCTGCTGCAGCAGGCGTTGCCGGAGGTGGCCGCGCAGCTGCGGCGGTTCTATGGCGAGCCGCCGACGATCGAAACACGGTAGTGCCGGCCGCTGGCCGGCACCTTGGCAATGCCACCGAAGATCATGAGGGTGCCGCCAGCGGCCGGCACTACCGTTTGCGGGGCTTACGGCCCCGGCGGCAAGCGCACTTCGAAACGGGCGCCGCCCAGTTCGCTGGAACGGCCGACGGCCAGTTCGCCGCGGTAATCCTTGATCAGGTCCTGCACGATCGACAGGCCGATGCCGTGGCCCTGCACGCGCTCGTCGCCACGCACGCCACGCTGCAGCACCTTGCCGATGTCGTCCGGGGCAATGCCCGGGCCATCGTCGTCCACCGCCAGCAGCAGGCCGGCGCGACGCGCGTTCGGTGCCGGCAGCGGCTGCGCGGTCAGCAACACGCGGCGGTTGGCCCACTTGAAGGCATTTTCCAGCAGGTTGCCGAGCAGTTCCTGCAGGTCGCCCGGTTCGCCGTGGAAGCGCGCGGCCGGGTCGATGTCGAATTCGCACAGCACGCCCTTGGAGGCATAGACCTTTTCCAGGCCGCGCACGATCTCCTCGGCGTTGGATTCAATCGGCAGCGGCGCGGAGAACAGCTTGTGGCCCGACGATGCAGCACGTGCCAGCTGGTAGGAGACCAGGTTGTTCATGCGCTGCAGCTGCACGTCCAGCTCCTCGCGCAGGGCGCCATCGCCGGCACCGCTGTCCATCTGCGTGCGCAGCACGGCGATGGGCGTCTTCAGGCTGTGCGCCAGGTCGGCCAGGGTATTGCGCTGGCGCTCGAGGTTCTCGCGCTCGCTTTCAATGAAGGCGTTGATGCTGTCGGTCAGCGGCTCCAGCTCGCGCGGGTGGCGCTCGCTCATGCGCTCGGTCTCGCCGCGCTGCACCTTGGTCAGCTCGGTGATCACGCGACGCAGCGGCCGCAGGCTCCACTGCAGGATGACGGTCTGCAGCAGCAGCAGGATCAGGCCGATGCCGCCCAGGTAGAACCAGACCCGGCCACGGAACACGCGCAGCTGCGCGCCCAGCGCGCGCGAGTCTTCCATCACGTAGATGGTGTAGGGGAATTCGGTGGCCGGGTCGGCGTCGGCGTCCCACACCAGGCCCAGGCCATAGCGGTACACCGAGCCCTGGCTGCCGTCGATCTGGATCATCGGCAGCGGGCCTTCGAACACTTCCTGGCGCGGTGCCAGCAGGCCGCCGCCGACGGTGGGCAGCATCGGGCCTTCGGCGGACATCGAATTGCCCTTGCCGTGCGGCATCACCACCTGCAGGTACAGGCCACTGCCCGGCACGTCGAAGCGCGAATCCGGCGGCTGCTCGCGGATGTACAGCGAGCGGTCGCGGGTGAAGTCGATGCCGGCCGCGTAGGCGGTGGCGTAGTTCTTCAGGCGCTCACGCAGGTTCGCCTTCGCCGTATCGGCGAAGGCGGCGTCGAGTGCGTAACCGGCCAGGGCCAGAAACGCGACCAGGCCCACGGACGCGGCAAGCATCTGGCGCGCCTGCAGCGAGCGCGGCCGCCAGCGTCGGAAGAACCACAGACGGCCGGACATCATGGTTTCGCCAGGCTGAGCCGGCTCAGCCCTCGTTGCGCGGAATCGCGAAACGGTAGCCGCGGCCGCGCACGGTCTCGATCGGCTTCAGTTCGCCATCCGGGTCCAGCTTCTTGCGCAGGCGGCCGATGAACACTTCCAGCACGTTCGAATCGCGGTCGAAGTCCTGCTGGTAGATGTGCTCGGTGAGGTCGGCCTTGGAGACCAGTTCACCGGCGTGCATCATCAGGTACTCCAGCACCTTGTACTCGTAGCTGGTCAGGTCCACATTGCTGCCAGAGACGCTGACGGTCTGGGCGGCGAGATCCAGTGCAACGGGACCGCATTCCAGCGTCGGCTTGCTCCAGCCGGCGGCGCGGCGCAGCAGCGCGTTGACGCGGGCCAGCAGCTCTTCAACGTGGAACGGCTTGACCAGGTAGTCGTCGGCGCCCTGCTTCAGGCCTTCGACCTTGTCCTGCCAGCTCGAACGCGCGGTCAGGATCAGCACCGGGAACTTCTTGCCTTCGTCACGCAGGGCCTTGATCAGCTCCATGCCCGACATCTTGGGCAGGCCGAGGTCGATGATGCCGACATCGAACGGAACTTCACGCCCCATGTAGAGGCCTTCCTCGCCGTCCTGCGCAGCATCGACGGCAAAGCCTTCGCGCTTGAGCCGGGCTGCCAGGGTCTCACGCAGCGGGGCTTCGTCTTCGACCAGAAGGATACGCATGAACTCTCCCTAGTGTCCTGGGTGTGGCCCGGAGGCCTGTGGGGTACGGGTTGATAGCGACAACTATCCCTGTTCAGGGGTTATCGCCGCGTAGTGATGACATATCCGACCGCGGCGTGCGCGGCTGTGAACGCGACGGGGCGGGGTCGTCCATGTAGCGGACACGGCCCCGGTCGTCCATGTACTTCACCCGGTTGATGTCACGCCCATCGAACGGCACACGCTCGGCGCCGAGGATGTGGCCGCCGGTGGTGCGCTGCACGCGGCGCACGGCATCGGACAGCGAGCGCTCGTCGCCACGGCCACCGCGCTCGCCCCGCTCCATCATCTCCGCCCGCCCCTGGTCGCCGCGCGGCGGCTGCTGCGCAAGCGCCGAGGACAGCGGCACAGCCGACAGCGCCACGCAGGTGGCCAGGGCAATGCGGCGATGGAAGGGAGCGGAAGACATCGATGCGATCCTAGCCGAGCACGGCGATTCGTTCAAAAGTCGTAAATCCGGAAGCCGGGTGCGGGACCCGGCCTTTACAATTCCTTTGCAAATTCTTGGTTTGGGGCAGTGAATCCGATCTGAACTTTTCCGGGCGATGCCGCGAGTTGTTCATCTAGGTGAACATTCGGGACGAATCGCCGCTCCTTGTCAAGTCAGGACTGTGACCAACGTCACGCTGCGGCGCGATCAGCTTCGCGTTCGGTGACCGCCAAGGCCTGTTCGACCAGGCTCCAGTCGGCGCCCGGGCGGTGTGCGCCCTCGCTCAGCACCTGACGGAATGCGCGGCCGCCGGGCTGGCCGTGGAACAGGCCGAGCAGGTGGCGGGTGATGTGCTTCAGCGCCAGGCCTTCGCCCAGACGCGCCTCGACGTAGGGGCGCAGCGCGCGCAACAGGTCACCACGGGCCTGCAGCGGGGCGCCGGTGTGCAGCGCCTCCAGCTGATGCAGCAGGTAGGGGTCGTGGTAGGCCGCGCGGCCCAGCATCACGCCATCGACGTGCGCGGCCTGCGCCTGCACCGCCTCGATGCTGGCCAGGCCGCCGTTGATCACCACCGGCAGTGCCGGGCGCTCCTGCTTGAGGCGGTAGGCCCAGTCGTACTTCAGCGGCGGAACCTCGCGGTTCTCCTTCGGCGACAGGCCCTTCAGCCACGCGTTGCGCGCATGCACCACCACCATTGCGGCACCGGCGGCGACCTGGCGGTCGACGAAGGCGGCGAACACGTCGTAATCGTTGTCTTCGTCCACGCCCAGGCGGCATTTCACCGTCACCGGGATGTCGACCGCATCGACCATCGCCGCCACGCACTCGGCCACCAGCACCGGCTCGCGCATCAGGCAAGCGCCGAAACGCCCGGCCTGCACGCGGTCGGACGGGCAGCCGCAGTTGAGGTTGACCTCGTCGTATCCCCACTCGGCGGCAATGCGCGCAGCCTGCCCCAGCAGGGCCGGATCGCTGCCGCCCAGCTGCAACGCCAGCGGCTGTTCGCTGCGGTCGAAGCCGAGCAGGCGCTCGCGGTCGCCGTGGATGACCGCGTTGGCGTGCACCATTTCCGTGTACAGGCGCGCACCCGGCGCCAGCACGCGATGGAACACGCGGCAATGGCGGTCGGTCCAGTCCATCATCGGCGCAACGGACAGGCGCAGGGAATCGGCGTAACGGGCGGTGGCGGACGTCATCGGGGCGTTGATCGTGGAGACTGGCATTGCCAGTGAGATCAATAGTTTACACCGCCCGGCTGAATGCGCCCGGTCAGTCGCGCGGCAAGCGCCGGTTGGGCCCGCTTCCGGCTGGCGGCCGGGGCGGGCTGGGCGGTGGCAGCGGACGCTTCCTGCCCTCGGGGAGCTTGGGGTTTGCGTTCTCCATGGATACGACCAGCTGGTCCAGTGGTGGGTTGGAACCCTTCCTCAACTTAGCCATTGTCTGTCTCCTGGAGAATCTCGACCCATTGCACATCCACCGCGTGAATCAGTATGCCATCGAGCTGCGGAAGCTCCACCACGGCGGGGTTTGCCAGCGGATCCGCACCTTCATCTGGCGGATCCGCATCCACGAGCCAGGCCGGCATCTGCATGTAGAACTGTCCCGCAGCCGGGCTGATCGGCCACTCCTTGGGGTAGCCGGTCAGTCGACGGCCATCCTTCAGTTGCAGCACCACGAAAGCAGGACGCGTACCGAGCACGCAGTACCACTCGCTGGGGTGGGACGTCCGCGTGGTGAAGCCTGCGCGGCGGAGACCCGCGTGGAGAAAGTCCTTGTTCGCAGCGAGGGCCAATCCTGTCCCCAGCAGTCCGGCGAGGACAAACCCCCAGAGCAGGCTGCTGGTCTCGGTCCAGATCCCCAGCACAAAGCAGCGACCAGCCAGCAGGAGCATCAGTTCGATGAACTTGACCAGCGCCTGGACTACGAAGGTAAATACCAGCGCTTCCACGGTCCTTTCGAACTGCGGTGGCTTGGGGTGTGAAGTCAGCCCGTAGAACACCCAGGCTGCCAGGAAGCCCGGCAGCAGATAGGTCAGCAGCGTGGTGGCGTTGTTGAACAGCGTATCCATTCCGGAAGAAGTACTCCGTCGTGAGGATCACAACGGAGCACGATCACGGCGATTCTTCCACCCTGGGCAGGGTTCACAGGCCACAGATGCAGCAACCGCAACAGCAGCCATGAAGTCGCAGTGATGCAGTCGCAGCCTATAGCGTCAATGTGCGCTATCGAACGGCACCGTCCAATGCCCTGCACTACATCGCTCGGGGAAGCTCGACCAAGCTGGTGGTCTGCCATGTGAGGTACAGTCCAACGCGTTGCAGGTTGCAGACGCTTTCCTTGGATTCGCAATGAGCAGGCTGAAGACGATTCCCTTCGATCCCGCAGACTATCTGGATGATGACGTCGCAGTCGCCATCCATCTGAGCGCCGCCTTGGCGGCTGGTAATGCAAGCCATTTTCAGGAGGCGCTTGGAACAGTGGTGCGAGCGCGCGGCACAGGCAGCAATGCCGAAGAATCGGGTCTTGGCCGCGAGAACATCTAGGTAGGCGCGTACCGGGCTCGCTGGGCATCGCCCGGCGCTACCCATGCAACGCAGCAGGTCGTGCAGGATCGGGGCCCACCGAGCTGGGCACAGCGATCACACAGCTATCGTCAAATGCGACATGTTCTGACGCCAGCCCCCATTGCACCTTCCTTTTCAGCCGATAGGCTTCAGTACAGCGCACCGGCATACCCGTTATGGCATGCCCCACCTGCAGTCATCTTCCCGCCCATGTTCGCCTCGTGAGGCCCAATGAAAAGGCAAGCTTTGGACACCGCCTTCGCCTCAATGAAGGACGCAGGATTTGTGCGCAACGGGCCGACCTTCATGAGAGTGCGCGAGCATTTCGTAGATGTTCTTTCACTGCAGACCAGAAGCGACGGCAAAGCACTCGCACTCAATGTCGGTGTGCTCGCCCGCTTCATCCCGGGGCGTTGCAAGGATCAGACCACGAACCTCAACAACACCGACTGCGACGTGAGCTGCAGGGCCGCTCCCGCAGGGAAAAGCGACCATTGGATAAGCGTTGAACAGGACGCTGAACTGCTCAAGACCGAGGTGGATGCTCTTTTGACGGAGAATGCCCTTCCCTTCTTTTCGCAGTTCCAGGACATCGATTCCATCTGTGGAGCGTTGACGATCGCGGCCATTCAGGCCGACTCGACGCCGGCACACTTCAATTCGGTCACGCGCGTCCGCAGGGCCCTGCTATCTGCCCTTTCATGGCAGGCCAAGGATGACACCGAGTCTGCCAAGGCGCTGGCCACATATGGACTCTCCATCTGCAATGGCGCTACCGCACTGAAAAGCCGATTCAGGAAAATTCTGGAGGCTTAGCCGCCCCCAGAACCGACCCGGGCATTGAAGCACTACCACTTCAGTGCGCGCTGCGCGCGCCACCGACCTGCTCGATCAGCGTCTGGCTGGCCGCATTGAGCCCCACCACCGTCACCTCCGCACCGTGCGCGGCCAGCTTTTCCTGCGCCCGCTCCAGCGCGGCCACAGCAGTCAGATCCCACAGGTGGGCATCGCGCAGGTCAATCTGCACCTTCGGCGCCACGTGCTGGTAATCGAACGCCGCACCCAGCTGCCCCGCCGAGGCAAAGAACACCTGCCCACGCACGCGGTAGACCTGCGTGCCACCGGCATCGTCGCGCTGCACATCCAGCATGTGGCCCACCTTGCGCGCGAAGAGCAGGGCCGACAGCAGCACACCGCTGAGCACGCCCTTGGCCAGATCGTGGGTAGCCACGGTGACCACCACGGTCAGCAGCATCACCGCAGACGAGCTGCGCGGATGCGTGCGCAGGTCGCGCAGCGAGCGCCAGCTGAAGGTGCCGATGCTGACCATGATCATCACCGCCACCAGCGCAGCCATCGGGATCTGCCGCACCAGGTCGCTGCCGTACACCACCATTACCAGCAGGAACACGCCGGCCACCAGGCAGGACAGGCGGCCGCGGCCACCAGAGGTCACGTTGATCACCGACTGGCCGATCATCGCGCAGCCAGCCATGCCGCCGAGGAAGCCGGTGACCGTGTTCGCCACGCCTTGGCCGACGCATTCGCGGTTGCGTTCGCTGGGCGTCTCGGTGATGTCCTCGACAATCTGCAGGGTCATCATCGATTCGAGCAGGCCGACCACGGCCAGCGTGGCCGACACCGGCAACAGGATGCGCAGCGTTTCCCATGTGAGCGGCACATCGGGAATGAGGAAGTGTGGAAGGCTGTCTGGCAGCTGGCCCATGTCGCCGACGCTGCGCACGTCGATGCCGAAGCCGATCACCACGGCGGTGAGCACCACGATCGCGACCAGCGGCGAGGGTACGGCGCGGGTGATACGCGGCAGCAGGTAGATGATCGCCAGCGCGGCGGCGCACAGCACGTAGACCGTAGGGCCGCGGCCAATCAATTCCGGCATCTGCGCGAGGAAGATCAGGATCGCCAGCGCGTTGACGAAGCCGGTGATGACCGAGCGCGAGACGAAGCGCATCAGCGAGCCGAGTTTGAACACGCCCGCGAGCACCTGCAGCAGGCCGGCCAGGATGCTGGCGGCGAACAGGTACTGCAGGCCGTGGTCCTTGACCAGGTCGACCATCACCAGCGCCATCGCACCTGTGGCGGCGGAGATCATTCCGGGGCGGCCGCCGGCGATGGCGGTGATGACGGCAATGGAGAACGCCGCGTACAGCCCGACCTTGGGGTCGACGCCGGCGATGAGCGAGAAAGCGATGGCCTCGGGAATCAGGGCCAGGGCGACGACGATGCCGGACAGCAGGTCGCCACGGAGGTTGCCGAGCCATTGCTGGCGCAGGGGATAGGACGTTTGCATGGAAAAACTCCGCGCGCACGCGGGCGGGGCCGCGCGGCGCTGCAGTGGAAAGACACGGGTTCCTGAGCCGGGCGGGCCGGCTGCCGATGTGCGGCAAGAGTCAGGGTGGCGTGATCACTGCAGGCGGGCGTCGGTACGTGGGAGGGGCGCAGTCTACGGGAAGCGGCCGCACGAAGGTAGCGCGACCGGCCGCGAAAGGCCGCGGGGCATGGCGCCGCTCTACAATCGGGGCATGGCTACTGATCGCCCGCAGTTCTTCGACCCCGCCACCGAACAAGGCGTGCTGCGCCTGTCGATCGCCGCCTCGCTGCTACTGGCCGCCGCCGCAGTGGTGTTCGGCCTGCTGGCCAATTCCTCGCTGATCATCTTCGACGGCATCTACGGCCTGATCGACGTGGTGATGACCTGGCTGTCACTGCTGGTGGCGCGGCTGATTGCGCTGTCCACGCAGACCGATGCGCTGCAATCGCGGCTCAACCAGCGCTTCACCATGGGCTTCTGGCACCTGGAGCCGATCGTGCTGGGGGTGAGCGGCACGCTGATGATCGGCGCGGCGCTGTATGCGCTGGTCAATGCGGTAGATGCACTGATGTCCGGGGGCCGCCACATTGCGCTGGGCCCGGCCATCGCCTTCGCCGGGCTGTCCATCGTCGGCGAAGGCGCACTGGCATGGTTCATCCTGCGCGCCAACCGCCGCATCGGCTCGGAGTTCATCGCACTGGATGCGAAGAACTGGGTGATCGCGGCCAGCATGTCGGCCTGCTACCTGCTGGCCTTCCTCGGCGGCGTGCTGGTGCAGGGCACGTCCTGGGCCCGGGTCGGGCCGTACATCGACCCGGCCATCCTTGCCTTCGTCTGCGTGCTGGTGATGATCGCCCCGCTCGGCACCGTGCGCCGGGCGCTGGCCGGCATCCTGCTGGTCACCCCGCCGGAGCTGCAGGCGCACGTGGATGCGGTGGCGCGCGACATCGTCGCCAAGCACGGCTTCGTCGAGCACCGCAGCTACGTGGCCCAGGTGGGGCGAGGCGAGCAGATCGAGCTGTTCTTCGTGGTGCCGGAAAACGACCCACCGCGGCCGCTGGTGGAATGGGACCAGCTGCGTGATGAGATCGGCGATGCGCTGGGCGAGGCTTCGCCGGACCGCTGGTTGACGATCATGTTCACCACCGACCGCGAGTGGACGATCTAGGCCCGCAGGACGATCGATCAATTTTTTAGTACGTTCTGCAACCCAACGTACGCGGAAAGCGGGCAAAGTAGTCTCCATCGCACCACCCACCCACCGACCAGGAGCATCCCGATGTCCATCGAAAAGGTTCTGTACACCGCCCAGGCCACCTCCACCGGCGGCCGTGAAGGCCGTTCCGTCTCCTCCGACAACGTGCTGGACATCCAGCTGTCCACCCCGCGCGAGCTGGGCGGCGCTGGTGGCCCGGGCACCAACCCGGAGCAGCTGTTCGCCGCCGGCTACTCGGCCTGCTTCCTGGGCGCACTGAAGTTCGTGGCCGGCCAGGCCAAGGTCGCGCTGCCGGCCGACACCACCGTCACCGGCAAGGTCGGCATCGGCCAGATCCCGACCGGTTTCGGCATCGAAGCCGAGCTGACCATCAACGTGCCGGGCGTGCCGCGCGAGCAGGTCGAAGAGCTGGTGCAGAAGGCGCACATCGTGTGCCCGTACTCGAATGCCACCCGCGGCAACATCGGCGTGACGCTGGTCGTGGCCTGATGCGGTGATGCCGGCCAGCGGCCGGCACTACCCGAGCGAGGGAAAAAAATGGGCGGACGCCGGTCGAAACCGAACATCCGCCCATCCCACCTTCGTTGTCCCACAGGGGGGCATGAGGTTGCCGGCCAGCGGCCGGCACTACCAGGTCACTTCTCGCTGGTGATCAGCTGCACCACACTGGAAAAATCCAGCTTGCCGCGGCCAGCCTGGTGGTTCATCGAGTACAGGTTGCGGGCCACTTCGCCCAGCGGGATCGAGGCACCGACACTCATCGCCGCTTCCACTGCCAGGCCCATGTCCTTCAGCATCAGATCGCTGCCGAAGCCACCGCTGTAACCGCGCGACGCAGGCGCGTTTTCCAGCACGCCCGGCCACGGGTTGCACACTTCGGTGGCCCAGCTGCGGCCGGTGCTGACCGCCATCATCTGCGACAGCACCTTCGGGTCCAGCCCGTGTGCCACGCCCAGCGCAATGGCTTCACCGGTCACCGCCATGATCACGCCCAGCGCCATGTTGTTGCACAGCTTGGCGACCTGGCCGGCGCCGCTGGCGCCCACGTGGAAGATGTTTTTGCCCATCGCCTGCAGCACCGGACGGGCACGCTCCAGCGCGTCCTCTTCGCCACCGACGATGAAGGTCAGCGTGCCGGCCTGGGCGCCTGCGGTACCACCGGAGACCGGTGCATCGATCATCTGCAGGCCACGTGCGGCGGCGGCCTCTGACACCTTGCGCGCGCTGGCCGGTGCGATCGTGCTGCAGTCGATGACCAGTGCGCCATCCGGGATCGCGGCCAGGATGCCGTCGTCGCCCAGGTACACGCCTTCGACGTGACGGCTGGCTGGCAGCATGGAGATCACCACTTCGGCGTCGGCCAGGGTGTCGCGTGCCGACGACGCAGCACTGGCACCGGCGTCAACGGCGGCCTGGACCGCGGCCGGAACCAGATCGAACACGCGCACGCTGTGGCCGTTCTTGACCAGATTGGCGGCCATCGGGCCACCCATGTTGCCCAACCCGATGAATGCAATGCGGCTCATGCAAGGCTCCTTTCAACAAGGGGAGAGCCCAGGTCGGCCAGCGGATGCGCGGCATCGGCCCAGGGGGAAGCAAAGAAGGTGTCGGCCCACGCGCCGGTGGCCCCGGCCAGGGTGGCCGGGTTCCACTGCGGATTGCGATCCTTGTCGATCAGCAGCGCGCGGATGCCTTCGGCGAAATCGCCGTGGGCGGCGCAATGCAGGGCGACGATGTACTCCAGGCGGTAGATCGCGGCCAGATCCTGGCCAGCGCTGCGACGCTGAAGCTCGAAGGCCAGCCGCGCCGAACCCGGCGCACCGGCAGCAAGGGTCTTCTGAGCCGCCTGCAACCAGGCGTCGTCGGTGTGCAGGCCGGTAATGCGCGCCACGATGGCCTGCAGGTCATCGCCTTCGCACAGCGCCTGGACCTGTGCCGCATTGGCCAGCAGTGGACCGGTCGCAGCATCACTGGCATGCGACTGCAGCAGGTGGGTCAGGCGTTCGTGGTTGTGTGCGGGGTGGCTGGACCAGGCCACCTGCAGCAGCGCATCGAACACTGCACTGCGGCGCTCTTCGGCCACGTGCACATCGGCCAGGCCGGCATAGATGGCATCGCCCGGGTTGAGCAGTGCACCGGTCAGGGCCAGGAACAGGCCGCCCTTGGCCGGCACCCGCGGCAGCAGCCAGCTGCCACCGACATCGGGGAACAGGCCGACGGTGATTTCCGGGAAGGCCAGCTTGGAACGTTCGCTGACCACGCGGTGGCTGGCACCGGACATCAGGCCGATGCCGCCGCCCATCACAATGCCATGGCCCCAGCACAGGATCGGCTTGGCGTAGGTGTGGATGAGGTAATCGACGCGGTATTCGACGTCGAAGAACTCGGCAGCATAGGCGTTCTGGCGGATGTCGCTGTGGCCGGCCTCGCGGAAGGCGACCATGCTCTTGTACAGGCTGTGCAGGTCGCCGCCGGCGCAGAACGCCTTTTCACCGGCGCCCTGCAGCACCACCATGGCGATGCCGTCGTCGTCGGCCCAGGCATTCAACTGCTTCAGCAGCAGATGCGCCATCGGCAGCGAGAATCCGTTGAGCGTGCGCGGCGCGTTGAGCGTGGCGATGCCGATGCGCGTGCCATTGCCGGCCACGCGCTCTTCGAACAGCACCGGTGCGTCGTCGGCAGCGGTGTCGATGCTCATGCGTTCTTCCACTGCGCGGTGCGCTTTTCCAGGAAGGCGGTTACGCCCTCGACCTGGTCGGCGGTGTCGAACAGGTCGACGAAGGCTTCGCGCTCGGCCACCAGCGCCGAGGCGTGGGTGCCGGCGCGGGTGGCCTGTACCAGCGTCTTGCAGGCGGCGATGCTGGTCGGGCTCTGCTTGCCGGCCTTCTTCGCCCATTCCAGTGCCAGTGCCTTGGCTTCGCCCTTGCCGACCTTTTCTTCGGCCAGGCCAATGCGCAGTGCGGTCTCGGCATTGATGCGCTCGCCCAGCAGGATCATGCGCTTGGCCCAGCCCTCGCCCACCAGGCGCGGCAGGTTCTGGGTGCCACCGGCACACGGCAGCAGGCCGACGGTGGCCTCCGGCAGCGCCACCTGGGCGTGGTCTTCGATGATGCGCAGGTCGCAGGCCAGTGCGCATTCCAGGCCACCGCCCATGGCGTAGCCGTTGATGGCGGCGATCGACACGCCACGGAACCCGGACAGCGCTTCGAAGGCTTCACCGAAGCGACGCGCGGCCTCGCGCGCAGCGGCCTTGTCGCCGGAGGCGAACTGGTTGAGGTCGGCACCGGCGGAGAAGAACTTCTCGCCGTCACCGGTAATCACCAACGCGTAGATGTCGCGGTCTGCGTTGAGCGCGCCCACCAGGTCGCGCAGCGCCGACAGGCTGTGCACGGTCCAGGTGTGCGCCGGCGGGTTGTTCAGGGTGACCACGGCGGTGTGGCCATCGACCTCCACCTTCAGGCCCACGTGCTCCTGGGTACGCCAATCCTTCATCGCAGTTCCTCTTCGGTGTTGAGCAGGTGACGGGCAACGATCACCCGCATGATCTCGTTGGTGCCTTCCAGGATCTGGTGCACGCGGCAGTCACGCAGCAGGCGTTCGATCGGGTATTCACGGATGTAGCCGTAGCCACCGTGGATCTGCAGCGCTTCGTTGCAGACGTTGAAACCGGCATCGGTAGCGAAACGCTTGGCCATCGCGCACCACACGTTGGCGTCGCTGGCACCGGCATCGAGCTTGCGTGCGGCGGTGTGCACCATCTGCCGCGCGGCCACCAGCTGGGTGACCATGTCGGCCAGCTTGAACTGCAGCGCCTGGAATTCGGCCAGCGCCTTGCCGAACTGGCGGCGCTCGCCCATGTAGCGGCGTGCGGCATCCAGCGCACCTTGCGCGGCACCCAGCGAACAGGCGGCGATGTTGATGCGGCCGCCGTCGAGCCCCTTCATCGCCAGTTTGAAGCCGCCGCCTTCCTCTCCCAGAAGGTGGCTGACCGGCACGCGGACGTTTTCGAAGGTGATGCCGCGGGTGGGCTGGCTGTTCCAGCCCATCTTCTCTTCCTTGCGGCCGAAGCTGATGCCCGGCAGGTCCGACGGCACGGCAATGGCGCTGACACCACCGGCACCGGCACCGCCGGTGCGCGCCATCACCACCAGCAGCTCGGTGGCCCCGGCGCCGGAGATGAAGGCCTTCGAGCCGTTCAGCACATAGAAGTCGCCATCGCGCACGGCGGTGGTCTTCAGCGAGGCCGCATCGGAACCGGCGCCCGGCTCGGTCAGGCAGTACGAGGCCAGCTTGCTGCCTGAGGACAGGTCGCTGCCCCAGGCATCGCGCAGTGCCGGCTGGCCCCACGTGGACACCATCCACGAGGCCATGTTGTGGATGCTGATGTACGCCGCCGTCGACGGATCGACGTTGGCGAGCTCCTCGATGACGACGGCGGCGTCCAGCCGGCTCAAGCCGCTGCCGCCCACTTCCGGGTCCATGTACAGACCGCAGAAGCCCAACTCACCGGCCTTGGCGATCGCCTCGCGCGGAAAGATGCCCTCCGCATCCCATCGCGCGGCGTGTGGCGCCAGTTCGGCCTGTGCGAAGTCGCGCGCTGCCTCGCGGTACGCCTGCTGTGCTTCTTCCAGTTCCGTCGTCATCGAGTGGCTCATGGCTGCTCCTGCCGTTACTTCAGGCTGATCGTGGTGTTGACGCCGTGGCTCAGCGTCTCGTCATCGAACCAGCGCGCGGTGACCGTCTTGGTCTGGGTGTAGAACAGCACCACCTGCTTGCCGTACGGGCCCAGGTCGCCCAGCTTGGAGGCGCGCGAACCGGTGAACGAGAACAGCGGCACCGGCACCGGGATCGGCACGTTGATGCCGACCTGGCCAACGTCGATGTCTTCCTGGAACTTGCGCGCGGCAGCGCCGGACTGGGTGAACAGTGCGGTGCCGTTGCCGTTCGGGTTGCTGTTGACCATCGCGATGGCGTCTTCCAGCGTCTCTGCTTCGAGGATGACCAGCACCGGCCCGAAGATTTCTTCCTGGTAGATGCGCATGTCGGTGGTGACACCGGCAAAGATGGTCGGGCCGACGAAGTTGCCCTTCTCGAAGCCATCGACCTGCGGCTTGCGGCCATCCAGCACCAGCTTGGCACCCTGCTCCACGCCCGAGGCGATCAGGCCTTCCACGCGCTCGCGGGCGCTGCAGGAAATGACCGGGCCGACGTCGGTGCCGGCCACGGTGCCGGCACTGACCTTCAGGGTCTTGGCCTTTTCAACCAGATCCTGCACCCAGTTGCGCGCTTCACCGACCAGCACCAGGGTGGAGGCGGCCATGCAGCGCTGGCCGGCCGCACCGAAGGCGGCGCCGACCATCGCGTTGAGGGTCTGTTCCTTGTTGGCGTCCGGCAGCACCACGGCGTGGTTCTTGGCGCCCATCATGCACTGCACGCGCTTGCCGGCCAGCGAGGCACGGTTGTACACGTGGGTGCCGACGCGGGTGGAACCGACGAACGACACGGCCTTGATGTCCGGGTGGTCGCAGATCGCGTTGACCACTTCCTCGCCACCGTGGACGACGTTCAGCACGCCCTTCGGAATGCCGGCTTCCAGGGCCAGTTCGACCAGGCGCATGGTGACCATCGGGTCCTGCTCGGACGGCTTGAGGATGAAGGTGTTGCCGGTGGCGATCGCCATCGGGAACATCCACAGCGGAATCATCGCCGGGAAGTTGAACGGGGTGATGCCGGCGCACACGCCCAGCGGCTGCATGATCGTGTAGGTATCCACGCCGTTGGCCACGTTGTTGGCCAACTCGCCCAGCTGCAGGTTGCCGATGGCGGCCGCATGCTCGACCACTTCCAGGCCGCGGAACACATCGCCTTCGGCGTCGGGCAGGGTCTTGCCCTGTTCGGCGGTGAGGATGTGGGCCAGCTCGCTCATGTTCTCGCGGATCAGCTGCTGGTACTTCAGGAAGATGCGCGCGCGGGTGCCGATCGGGGTCTTGCGCCAGGTCTTGAAGGCTTCCTTGGCGGCGGCGACGGCGGCGTCCACTTCTGCGGTGGTGGCGAACGGCACCTTGGCCAGCACGTCCTGGGTGGCCGGATTGATCACGTCCTGCCAGTGGGAGGTGGCCGATTCGATGAACTGACCATCGATCAGCATGCGGATACGGGGCGCTTCAACAGTCATGACGACAATCCCACGGGCTCGAAAGATGCTTGGCATTATTCACAGCAGCCACCTCGATTTCCGGCCTGAATCCGCTTAATCTGGCCAACACGCCAGACGATTCATGTTAATTCTGTGAATTATTCATCCAGCCAGCGGCAGCTTGGCCTTCGCTTGCTGCGCCTGCGCGAGCAGCGCGGCTACAGCCAGGTGGATCTGGCCCGCGCCTTGGGCCTGTCGGCCAGTTACCTGAACCAGATCGAGCGCAACAAGCGCCCACTCACCCCGGCCGTGCAGAAGAAGCTGGGCGAAGTATTGGGCGACGTTTCCTCACTATTCGACGAAGATGAGCCTGCCGCGCTGCAGGAAGCGCTGGGCGAAACCCTGCGCGACCTGGGCCTGGCGGAGGTCAGCGCGACCGAGCTGCGCGCCTTGGCCGGCAACCTGCCGCAGGTCAGCCGCGCCCTGCTGGATCTGCACCGCCGCCACCTGGCGCTGCGTGAGCATGCCGCCGCCCTGGAGTTCCAGCTGGGCGAGCCCGGCGCCGGCAGCATCCTGCCCGCAGGCGACCAGGTGCGTGAGTTCTTCAACCGCATGCACAACCACATTCCCGAACTGGACGAGCTGGCCGAGCGTCTGTTCGCCGAGTGGGGGCTGTCGCCCGGGCACGTGGCACCACGCCTGCGCCAGCTGCTGGCCGACCGCCACGGCGTGCTGGTGGAAGTGGCCGCGCTGCAGGCCGGGCGCGAGAAGCGCCAGTACGATGCCGAAGCACGGCGGCTGTGGTTGCCGGACTACCTGGAGCCGGGCCAGCAGGCATTCCAGATGGCCGCCGAGCTGGCCCTGCACGGCTACCTGCCGCAGATCGATGCGGTGGTGGCACGTGCCGGCTTCACCGATGAGGCACGCATCGCTCAGGCCCGCATCGGTCTGTCGAACTATTTCGCTGGCGCCTTGGTGATGCCGTACATGCGCTTCCTGCGTGCGGCCGAGGCCAGCAGCTACGACATCGAACTGCTGGCACACCAGTTCGGCGTCGGCTTCGAAGCGGTCTGCCATCGGCTGAGCACGCTGGCACGGCGCAGCGCGCCCGGGCTGCCGTTCTTCTTCATCCGCGTAGACCGCGCGGGCAATGTGTCCAAGCGCCATTCGGCCACCGACTTCCACTTCTCGCAGGTGGGTGGTTCGTGCCCGCTGTGGATCGTCTACGAGGCGTTCAACCAGCCCGGGCGCATCCTTACGCAGACCGCGCGCATGCCCGATGGGCGACGGCATTTCTGGCTGGCACGGCAAGTCAGCAGTGGTCCGGTCGGTCATGGCCAGCCCCGCAAGACCTTCGCGGTGGCGCTGGGCTGCGATCTGCAGCATGCCGAGCGGCTGGTGTATTCGCTGGGGCTGGATGTGCAGAGCCCGGGCAATTCGGTGTCGATCGGCCCGGGGTGCCGGGTGTGCCCGCGCGAGGACTGCATGCAGCGCGCGTTCGCGCAGTTGCCGGGGCGGTAGGGTTGGTTCGGCAGGGCTGCGCCCTGCACCTGCAGAGGCCGAAGCAACGGCAACGGCCACGGCAAAAGCCGGCATTCCGTGGGATGCGGGATGGGTCCGGTTGCGGGGGACGCCGTGAATACGTCCATGTAGGCTCGGTCGCGCCATCCATGGCGCTCACGCCCCCGCAACCGGACCCACCCCCGCCTTCGACAGTTTCCCGCTGCTGTTGGTGGGTGTCGACCTTGGTCGACACCGTAGATCCACGCCATGCGTGGATGGAATCCGATCGAGATCGAATATTTCGAGCCTTCATCGAAGCGCATCCACGCATGACGTGGATCTACTAAACCTTTCGTGCGTAGGCTGCATCCCAATGCAATGCCTGCCCATGGAGACACCCATGTCCCTGTTGCGCTCTTGCCTGGCCCTGCTGCTCGCTGCCGTCGCCGCGCCGGCGTGGGCGACCTTTTCCATCGCCGCCTGCAACGAGGCCGGCGACTGCGGGGTGGCGGTCGCCACGCACAACCTGGCGGTCGGGGGCGTGGGGGTGCCGTGGGCGCAGGCGAAGGTCGGCGCGGTCGCCAGCCAGTTCGAGACCAACCCGACCTATGGGTCCAAAGGCCTTGAACTACTGGCCAAAGGTCGTACACCTGCACAGGTGCTGAAGCAGCTGTTGGATGAAGACGGCAACTTCGATGGCACCACGCTCGCCGAGCGCCAGGTGGGGCTGATCAGTGCGCGCGGTGGCAATGCGCAATACACCGGCGCCACCGCGCAGCAGGCCAGCTGGGCCGGTGCGCACGGCGACGGCATGTTGAGCGTGCAGGGCAATGGCCTGGCCGGACCGGACGTGCTGACGGCAATGCAACGTACCTTTACGGCTTCGCACGGAGCGCTTGCCACACGCTTGCTGGCGGCGCTGGAAGCCGGCCAGGCCGCGGGCGGCCAGCGCAGTGGGCAGTGGTCGGCCGCGCTGCTGGTGCGCACGCCGGGGGGCGACTGGCAGGACACCGATCTGCGCGTGGACGCCGACCCGCGCGCGGTCGCGAGGCTGCGCGAGCTGTACGACATGCGCCTGTCCAACGAGGCGATCATCCGCGCGGAGGAGCGCTGGGAGAAGGGTGATGTGGCGGGTGCGCGCGCTGCGCTGGCGACCTCGTTGTCACTGGCCCACGGCTGGGACCGCACCTGGGCGCGCGCTGCGCGCCTGGCGATGCGGCAAGGGGATATCGCACTGGCCCGCGAATACCTGGCCGGCCTGCGTGCGCTCAATCCGGGCTGGGTGAAGCAGGAGCTGGCGCTGCCGTTGTATGCACCCTTGCAGGATGATGCGGTGGTTGCCCCCTGGCGATGAGCCACCGCAGGGGTCAGATCCAATTTCCATAGGAGAACGGATCTGACCCCGATTCGAGATGCATCCACGCACGGCGTGGATCTACCAAGAACCGGCTCAGTAGATCGGCGTCACCTTCATCTGCGGCAGCGGACGCGGTGCGCCGTCGGTCAGGTCAGGACCCAGGTCCTGCCAGGTTCGGCCCTGCTCGACCATCTGCGCCCACAGCTGCTGCGAGCCGCGACGCTTGTCTTCCGAGCCCAGCTTGTACGACGGCGGTGTCGGTTCGCCGCGAGCGACCATCGAGTACGCCGCGCGATAGGCCAGTACCTGCTGCGCCGGGTCGTCGGTACGGGCCACTTCCAGCGTGTACCGTTGGTAGGCCGAGGCCAGGTTGCGCCAGCGGATCCAGTAGTGGTTCTCGAACGAGAACGAACAGAACCGCGCACCGGCCAGGCTGCCCTTGTCGGCGATGCGGGTCAGCACCTCCTGCGGCATGTCCAGGTTCATGCCACCTTCGTCGCCCTGCAGGCTCACATGCACGATGCGGTCGCGATAACCCGGCGCGCGCGCCTGCAGCAGGTCGCGCCAGTTCTGCATGGTCGCCACCACCGCGAACAGGAAACGCCCCAGCTCGGCTGCGGCCAGCGGCGTGGCAATGGACTGGTAATGCCGTTGCCAGCCGTGGCGGTTCTCGGTGGGCAGGAACACGGCATGCTCCAGTGCCTGCCGGCTACCGTTGCCCTGGCTCACGTCTTCGGCGTGCTGCGGGTAGACCAGGTTGATGGCGAAGGTCGGCCAGCGCGGCAATGCGGCGTCGAACAGATGGATCGGGAAGTTGCTGCTGATGCCACCATCGGAGAACCAGCAGATGCGGAAGGCGGTGATCACCGGACCGCAAGCCTGCCCGGCGCTGGTCAGCCCTTCCATGCTGTCGGCCACGTTGTGCTCGGGGTCGGCCGCCGGCGCGGTGGGTTCGCAGCGGCGCTCGCGGCGCGAGGGTTCGTGCAGCGGCACCGCGCTGATCAGCAACGGGAAGCTCAGGCTCATGCGTGTGGCCACCAGCACCGGCAGCTTCGGGCCCTGCGGCAGGTGGTAGTACTGCCGCCCCTCCACGTCCAGCGGCGGGCCAGCCTGATCCACCAGCCACTGCACCACGCTGGCCGGGAACAACTGCTCGAACTCTTCGCGCAGGAACCAGAACTGCGCGCCGCCCAGTGGCAGCGTACGCGGCTCGTTGTGCGAGACGCAGGTGGTGATCATCTGCAGGCTGATCGCGTGCGGGCTGTCCGGCTCGCCGGCATAGCGCGGTGCGTCGTGCAGGTCGGCGAAGGTCAGCGGTGCATCAAGTGGCTTGCCTGACAACTGCTGCAGGCACTCATGCAGCCACTCGGTCAACGCCGGTTTGCGTGCATCGCGGCCGAGGCCACTGCACAGGCCCAGCAGGTTGCGCCGTGCCACGCGGGCCACGCGCAGCACGGCACCGGCCACACCGGCACCGTAGGCGCACAGCAGCGACGGCAGCAGCGTGGCGGCCACACCGCTCCAGCCGCCGCCCCACCCGCCCAGGCCCAGCAGCAGCGCCAGCGACACCAGCACTTCCAGCGGCGCGATCTCGAATACCGCCACCGCCAGGCACAGCAGCTTGTGTGGCAGGCCCGCATTGCCGGTCAGCACCACCAGCAGCCGATAGGCCGCACGCGCGCCCCGCGCCGGTTGGAACAGGCTGTAGATGAACCCGCGCCGCGACAGCTGCGCCGACACCGCCGACAGCCCCCCATAACCGGCATCACTGGGCAGGTGCTCGCCGGCCTGCTGGCGACGATCGCCGCATGCCGCCGCAGCCGCCACCGCCGCAGCAATGGCGCCGGCCGAGGTGCCGCCGATGCTCTTGAAGCGATACTCGCGCGCCAGCGCCAGTACCGCATTGGGATACACGATGCCGCTGGTGATGCCACCTTTCATGACCAGATCGCAGTACTTCGCCGCCACGAGCCACCTCCCGTCTGTCGATGCCCAGTATGGCAAGCGGCGCTCTCACGGCCTGAGAAACGGACCACAGCCCCGAGCTTTCATTGACCCTTGACCATTGCCCTCGACGCGTCCACCGTGGGCACGCCGAAGGTATCCCCGCCGCAGCGTTGATGGCGACAGGGATTTGAACGGGAATCCGGTGAAGGCGCCTGGCGCGCCCATTCCGGAGCTGCCCCGCAGCGGTGAATGGAAACGAATCCTGCCAACAGCACTGGGCTCGCGCCTGGGAAGCGGCAGGTAGTAGGTGGGCTGCGGCCCGTGTCCATCAGCCCGAATACCGGCCCCGGCCGGGGGACACGACCGTCCCCTGACTCGACCTGGACTCTCCGCGGGGAGGGTGCCGGGGCCGTCGCTGACCTGCGCGTGCGGGCAGTGCGGCCGCGTGCGTCCTTTTCACGGTATCCGGCCAGCCCTGTCCACCCACGCACAGATGCATGGGCCACCGCCGTTGCCGGCGGTCCATGCGGTACCTGATGATGACCGAGTTCCAACGCCCCACCCTGACCCTGCCTGCCAACGGCAAGCGCCTGCTGCTGCATTCATGCTGCGCGCCCTGCTCCGGCGAGGTAATGGAGGCGATCACCGCCTCCGGGATCGACTACGCGATCTTCTTCTACAACCCCAACATCCATCCGGTGAAGGAATACGAACTGCGCAAGCAGGAAAACATCCGCTTCGCCGAGCAGCATGGCATTCCCTTCATCGACTGCGACTACGACACCGACAACTGGTTCAGCCGTGCGCGTGGCATGGAGAACGAGCCCGAACGCGGCATCGGCTGCACGATGTGCTTCGACATGCGTTTCGAACGCACTGCGCTGTACGCGCACGAGCACGGCTACGACACCATCAGTTCGTCGCTGGGCATCTCGCGCTGGAAGAACATGGCGCAGATCAACGATTGCGGCATCCGCGCCGCCTCGCGCTACGAAGGCCTGCAGTACTGGGACTACAACTGGCGCAAGGGCGGCGGTGCCAGCCGCATGATCGAGATCAGCAAGCGCGAGCAGTTCTACCAGCAGGAGTACTGCGGCTGCGTGTATTCGCTGCGCGATGCCAACCGCCACCGTCGCGAGAACGGCCGCGAGCGGATCAAAATCGGCCTGCTGTACTACGGGCAGGACGCTGGGACGCCGCAGGGCGATTGACGTGTGAGCAAGGGGCGGCCACGCTGGTCGCTCTTCTCTTGTAGTGGATCTGCCATGACCGCCCTGCCCGCCGACGTCGCCCTGCTGGTGATCGACCTGCAGCCGGACTTCATGCCGGGCGGCGCGCTGGCCTGCGACCAGGGTGATGCGCTGGTGGCACCGATTGCCGGACTGCTGGCGCAGCGCCGCTACCGCACGGTGGTGGCCACCCAGGACTGGCACCCGGCCGATCACGCCTCGTTCGCCAGCCAGCACCCCGGCAAGCGTCCGTTCGAGACCATCCTGCTGCACGCGCAGCCACAGACCCTGTGGCCCGACCATTGCGTGCAGGGCAGCGATGGCGCCGCTCTGCACCCGGGCGTGGACTGGGCCATGGCCGACCTGATCCTGCGCAAGGGCACGCGCCAACAGGTGGATTCGTACAGCGCCTTCCGCGAGAACCACGGTCCCGATGGCGAGCGCCCGGCCACCGGCCTGGCCGGCTGGCTGCATGAGCGCCGCATCCGCGAAGTGCACGTGTGCGGCCTGGCCCGCGATTACTGCGTGCTGTGGAGCGCGCAGGACGCAGTGAAGTCCGGCTTCCGGGTGAAGTTCCTGTGGGAGCTGACCAAGCCGGTGACCGAAGCCAACGACGTGATGGTGCGCGAGGCGCTGGGCAAGGCGGGGATTGCGCTCGCCTGACGCGCGACCGCCGGGCATGGCCCGGCGCTACCGGATCGCGCCCATGGGTAGCGCCGGGCCATGCCCGGCGGACGCGGGATGGGCGATTACCGGAACACCACCGTGCGATGCCCATTGAGCAGGATGCGGTGTTCCACATGGCGGCGCACCGCACGCGCCAGCACCAGCGATTCGGTATCACTGCCCAGCCGCACCAGTTCGCGCGGCGCCATCGCATGGTCAACGCGGGCCACGTCCTGTTCGATGATCGGGCCTTCGTCCAGGTCCTCGGTGACGTAGTGCGCGGTGGCACCGATGATCTTGACCCCGCGCGCGTGCGCCTGGTGGTACGGCTGCGCGCCCTTGAAGCTGGGCAGGAAGCTGTGGTGGATGTTGATCGCACGGCCGGCCAGCGCGCGGCACAGCGTGGGTGACAGGATCTGCATGTAGCGCGCCAGCACCACCAGGTCGATGCGCTCACGCTCGACCAGGTCGATGATCTGCTGCTCCTGCACCGCGCGCGTATCGGCGGTCACCGGCAGGTGGTGGAACGGCACCTGGTAGGAGGCGGCCAATGGCGCGAAGTCGGCGTGGTTGGACGCCACCGCCGCAATGTCGACCTTCAGCTGGCCGCTGTGGGCGCGGAACAGCAGGTCGTTGAGGCAATGCCCCTGTTTGCTGACCAGCACCAGCAGGCGTGCGCGGCGGCGGCCATCGTGCAGCTGCCAGTCCATGCCGAAGTCCTGGGCGAGCGTGGCCATCGCGGCGTGCACGGTCTCCAGCGGCAGGCCGGCATCGCGATCGAAATGCACGCGCAGGAAGAAGCGGCCGCTTTCCTCGTCGCCGAACTGCTGGGCGTCGAGGATGTTGCAGCCGTGGTCGAACAGCAGGCCGGACACGCGATAGACGATGCCGGTACGGTCGGGGCAGGACAGGGTAAGAATGGAATCGGGGCGCATCGCCACAGTGTAGGGCAGCGCCCTGCCCAGCGCGCCGGATGATCACGGGTGCAACCGACCTGCTTGGTTCAGTACCAAGCGATACTTGGATCTTCCCGTGGCAAGCTGGTCGGTCATGAACCTGTTGCAACTGATCCGCAGCTTCACCCGCACCGCAGAGACCGGCAGCATTGCCGCCGCGGCCCGCATCCTTGGCATCAGCGCCACCGCGGTCGGCCAGAACATCAACCGGCTGGAGGCCCATCTGGGCGTACGGCTGCTGAACCGCAGCACGCGGCAGCTGGCCCTCAGCGAGGCCGGCGCGCTGTACCTGGCGCAGGTGCGCCACATCGAAGCCGACCTGGCGCGCGCGCAGGCGATGGTCACCGCCGGTGACATCGAACCGGCCGGGCCGCTGCGCATCGCCAGCAGCAGTGCGTTCGGCCGCCATGTGCTGGCGCCGTTGCTGCCTTCGCTGCAGCAGCGCTACCCGCAACTGCAGCTGGAGCTGCGCCTGACCGACCGCGCCGTGCAGCATGGCCCGGAAGCGGTGGATGCCAGCATCCGCATCGGGGCCCAGCTGGAGGACGGGGTGGTGGCGCGGCAGCTGGCGCGTGTTCCGTTCGTGTTCTGCGCCTCGCCGGCCTACCTGAAGGCACGCGGCACCCCGCAACAGCCATCCGAGCTGGGCGGTCATCGCGGGCTGCTGCACCGCTTCCCCACCGATGGCCGGCCATTGCGCTGGGGCCTGCTGAAGGACGGCCAGCGCGTGGACGCCGCGCTGCCACCGAGCATGGTCTGCGATGACATCGATGCGCTGGCGACGCTGGCGGCGGCCGGTGCCGGCATCACCCGGCTGGCCGCCTTCGTGGCCGAGCCGTACCTGCGCGATGGCCGCCTGCAGGCGGTGTTCGGCGCCGACACCGCGTGGCGCCCGGAACCGATGGAGGTCTACTTCTGCGTCAGCGACCGCCGCGATTTCACCGCCAAGATCCGCGCGCTGTTCGATCACCTTCAGGTTGGCATCGCGCCGGCTTGGCGGGTGTGAGCCTCAGCGCGTCTTGAACACGCCACGCGCCTCGCGCGGCTCGCAGCGCAGGTACTGCGGCGCCGGCTCCACGCTGTCGCGCAATGCGGCAGCAGCGTGCCACGGCCAGCGCGGGTCGTAGAGGATGCCGCGTGCCAGCGCTACCGCATCGGCGTGGCGATGGCGCAGGATCGATTCGGCCTGCTCCGGTTCGGTGATCATGCCCACCGCGATCACCGGCATGCGCACCTTGGCCTTGATCGCTGCTGCGAACGGCACCTGGTAGCCCGGGCCGACGGTGATCTTCTGGCGCTCGTCCAGGCCACCGCTGGAAACGTGCAGGAAGTTGCAGCCGCGCGCGTCCAGCACCTGGGCCAGCGCTTCGCTCTGCACCAGATCCCAGCCGCCATCGACCCAGTCGCTGGCGGAGATGCGCACGCCCACGGCGACCTTGTCCGATACCGCCGCACGCACGGCGTCGAATACTTCCACGAGCAGGCGCAGGCGGTTCGGCAATGAGCCACCGTAGCCATCGGTGCGGCGGTTGCTCAGCGGCGACAGGAACTGGTGCAGCAGGTAGCCGTGCGCGGCATGCAGCTCGATCAGCTCGAAGCCCAGGCGCTCGGCGCGCACCGCACTGGCGGCGAAGGCAGCAACGAGCTCGGCGATGCCGGCCTCGTCCAGTTCCTGCGGCGCCGGATCGGCAGCATGGAACGGCAGCGGCGACGGCGCCACGGTGATCCAGCCACGCGTGTCGTCGGCTGGCAGTTGACCACCGCCGTCCCAAGGGCGGTTCACCGACGCCTTGCGACCGGCATGGCCGAGCTGGATGCCCGGCGGCATCGGCGACCAGCGGCGGACGCTGGCCAATACCTGTGCCAACGCGGCCTCGGTGCCGTCATCCCACAGGCCCAGGTCGGCCCAGCTGATGCGGCCACGCGGCTCGACTGCGGTGGCTTCCAGGATCAGCAGGCCGGCGCCGGATTGCGCCAGGTTGCCCAGGTGCATGGCGTGCCAGTCGCTGGCGCGGCCATCTTCGGCGGAGTACTGGCACATCGGCGCGATGACGATGCGGTTGGACAGGGTCAGGGGGCCGAACGAGATCGGCGAAAACAGCTGGCTCAAGACAGTGATGGGACGACGTAGGGGGGCATATTGCACCGCTGCGCGGCTCCCGGATCAACCATCTGGATGGATCGCTGTTTCGCGGCGGCGGGTGGCCTGTAGAGTCGACTGACAGTCGACTCTACCCAGCCGATGGTTCGATAACCGACGCCAGCGCCTCAGCACAATCGCGTTCATCCTTGAACTGCAGCAGGTCGTCGGCACGGGTGCGGCCACGGTTCAGTGCCGCCACCGGCAGTCCTGCTTTGGCCGCCGCCTGCACGAAGCGGAAGCCGGAATAGACCATCAGCGACGAGCCCACCACCAGCACGGCGTCGGCCTGCTGCAGGTGCTCGTGCACCGCCTCCACCCGCTCGCGCGGCACGTTCTCGCCGAAAAACACCACGTCCGGCTTCAACACCCCGCCGCAGTGCGGGCACCCGGGTACCACGAAGCTGGAGAAATCGGTCTCCAGGCCGGCGTCGCCGTCCGGGGCGATGCCGGCCTCCAGCGTGTCCCAGCCGGGGTTGGCGTCCAGCAGGCGCTGCTGGAACTCCCCGCGATCGCTGCGCCGCTCGCAGCACATGCAGCGCACCAGGTCCAGGCGGCCATGCAGGTCGATCACGTTACGGCTGCCGGCGCGCTGGTGCAGGCCGTCCACGTTCTGGGTCAGCAGCACCTGCAGCTTGCCACGGCTCTCCAGTGCGGCCAGGGCCTGGTGGGTACCGTTGGGCCGGGCCAGGCCGAAGCGCGGCCAGCCCAGCAGGCTGCGCGCCCAGTAGCGCTGGCGGGTAGCGGCCTCGCCCATGAAGGCCTGGTAGGTCACCGGCGGGGTGCGCTTCCACTGGCCGTCGGCATCCCGGTAATCGGGGATGCCCGATGCAGTGCTGCAACCGGCGCCGGTCAGCACGAACAGGCGCTGGGCGCGGTCGATGAAGTCGGTCAGCGGCGAGGTCATGGCTGCCAGATGGGGGCGCCGCAGCGCCCGTGCAAGCGCCGGCTCAGGCGGCCGGCAGCGGCGGCACCGCGATCGGGTGGCCTTCCTCGTCCAGCGCGATCATCACGAAGTGGCCGCGGGTACACAGCTTGCGCTCGCCGCTGTGCAGGTCCTCGGCGACCAGTTCCACCTCCACCTTCATCGAGCTGCGGCCGACTTCGACAATGCGGCCGATGGTTTCCACCATCTGGCCGATGCGGATCGGCAGTTTGAAGTCGACCTGGTCGCTGCGCGCGGTCACCACGGTGCGGCGCGAGTAGCGGGCAGCAGCCAGGAAGGCGGCCTTGTCCATCCACGCCAATGCCTGGCCGCCGAACAGGGTGCCCAGGTGGTTGGTGTGGTTGGGAAAGACGATTTCGGCCATGCGCACTTCGATGGGCGGCACGGTCTCGGGGATCGGGGTCATGGGGGTGCTTCGGTGTGGGGTGCTGCGGATTCTAAGCGACCGGCGTGATGGCCATCGGAATGCACGTGCAACGGTCACCCGGCAGCGGTGCCTGCGCAGGCCGCGCCTGCAGCAGGCGTTACACTGCGCCACGCCCGCTGCCAGGACTGCCCATGCCCGCCACTTCCGACCTGCTGGCCTTTGCGCTGGTTTCGCTGGCCATGGTGCTCACGCCCGGGCCGAACATGATCTACGTCATCTCGCGCTCGATCTGCCAAGGGCCGATGGCGGGCCTGATCTCGCTGGGCGGGGTGGCGCTGGGCTTCGTGTTCTACATGCTGTGCGCGGCATTGGGCATCACCGCCCTGCTGATGACCGTGCCGTTCGCCTATGACGCGCTGCGCATCGGCGGCGCGCTGTACCTGCTGTACCTGGCCTGGCAGGCGCTCAAGCCGGGTGGCCGTTCGCCGTTCGCGGTGCGCGACCTGCCGCAGGACAGCCCGCTCAAGCTGTTCACGATGGGCTTCCTGACCAACCTGCTGAACCCGAAAATCGCGGTGATGTACCTGTCGCTGCTGCCGCAGTTCCTGCATCCGGACAGCGAAGGCAGCGTGCTGATGCAGTCGATCGTGCTGGGCTCCACCCAGATCCTGGTCAGCGTCAGCGTGAACGGCCTGATCGCGCTGACCGCCGGCAGCATCGCCGGCTTTCTGGCCGCGCGCCCCACCTGGCAGAGGGTGCAGCGCTGGCTGATGGGCACGGTGCTGGCCGGGTTGGCGGTGCGCATGGCGATGGAAGGGCGGCGCTGATTGTAGAGTCGAGCCATGCTCGACTTTCTTGCGAACAGCAGTCGAGCATGGCTCGACTCTACAAAAGCAGGCGCGCAACATAAAACCCCGGCATTGGCCGGGGTTTTTCGTTGCGACAGGCCGGGCCGGTTCGATCAGAAGTTCATGTCGAAGGCGACTTCGCCCTGCACGCCGACCTGGTAGGCCGAGACGCGGCGTTCGAAGAAGTTGGTCAGTTCCTGCACGTCCTGCAGTTCCATGAACGGCAGCGGGTTGCGCACGTTGTACTTCTTTTCCATGCCCAGTTTGGCGAAGTGCTGGTCGGCACAGTGCTGCAGGTACTGGCGCATGTCACGGGTGGAGATGCCGGCCACGCCGCCGGACAGCACGTCCTCGGCGAACTGCACTTCGCATTCAATGGCTTCGGCCAGCATGTCGTAGACCTGCTGCTTCATCTCTTCGTCGAACAGGTCCGGCTCTTCCTCGCGCACCACGCGCACCGACTCGAACGCGAACTCCATGTGCGCGCTTTCGTCGCGGAACACCCAGTTGGTGCCCGAGGCCAGACCCGGCAGTAGGCCGCGCGACCGGAAGTAGTACACGTAGGCGAACGCAGCGAAGAAGAACAGGCCTTCGATGCAGGCGGCAAAGCAGATCTGGTTGAGCAGGAACTGGCGGCGCTGCTCGCGGGTCTCGATGCGGGTCAGGTCCTGGATCGAGTCGATCCACTTGAAGCAGAAATCGGCTTTCTTCTTGATCGAGTCGATGTTCTCCACCGCCGAGAACGCCTTGGCGCGCTCTTCCGGGTCCGGCAGGTAGTTGTCCAGCAGGGTCAGGTAGAACTGCACGTGCAGCGCTTCTTCATACAACTGGCGCGACAGGTACATGCGCGCTTCCGGCGCATTGAGGTGCTGGTACAGGTTCAGCACCAGGTTGTTGGACACGATCGAGTCGCCGGTGGCGAAGAACGCGACCAGGCGGTGGATCAGGTGGCGCTCACCCGGCGACATCTTGCTGTGCAGGTCGGTGATGTCGATCTGGAAATTGATCTCTTCCACCGTCCAGGTGTTCTTGATCGCGTTCCGGTACATGTCATAGAACTGCGGGTAGCGCATCGGGCGCAGGGTCAGTTCAAAACCGGGATCGAGCAGCATCTGCTTGGGCTTGTCGGCCATGGGTGTTTCCTTGTCTTCTCGGGTCAAAACGCCGGGCGTGGCCCGGCGCTACCTGGGTGTTTCCGTGCTGCGGCCGAGCGTGGCTCGGCTCTACAGGTGCGAGGTGCTCGAGTGCCGACCAACGGTCGGCACCCACCGCGCGGTGTGTTACTGGCAGGCCTCGCAGGCTTCCGGGTTTTCCAGCGAGCAGGCGATGGCTTCGTCCGGGCTGAACACCTTGGCCGGGGCCGCGCTGCTCACCGTGGTCTTGGCGATCTTGGTGGCCGGGCGCGAACGCAGGTAGTAGGTGGTCTTGATGCCCTGCTTCCAGGCGTACATGTACATGGAGGACATCGCGCCGATGTTCGGGCTTTCCATGAACAGGTTGAGCGAGGCCGACTGGTCGATGAAGGCGCCACGTTCGGCGGCCATGTCGATCAGCGAACGCATCGGCAGTTCCCACGCGGTGCGATAGACCTCGCGCAGCGTTTCCGGGATCTGTGGCAGACCCGCGATGGAGCCTTCGGCCAGCTTGATGGCATCGCGCATTTCCGGCGTCCACAGGCCCAGCTTCTTCAGCTCGTTGACCAGGTAGCGGTTGACCTGCAGGAAGTCACCGGACAGGGTCTCGCGCTTGAACAGGTTGGACACCTGCGGCTCGACGCACTCGTAGCAGCCGGCGATCGAGGCGATGGTCGCGGTCGGCGCGATCGCGATCATCAGCGAATTGCGCAGGCCGTGTTCCTTGATGCGCTCACGCAGGGCATCCCAGCGCGCAGTGTCTTCCGGCACCACGTTCCAGGCATCGAACTGCAGTTCGCCACTGGCGGCACGGGTGTCGTTGAACGACGGGTGCTTGCCGCGTTCCTGGGCCAGCTCGCAGGAGGTTTCCAGCGCGTGGAAGTAGATCGCTTCGGCAATCTTCTTCGACAGGGCGCGGGCCTCGGCGCTGTCGAACGGCAGGCGCTTGCGGAAGAACACATCCTGCAGGCCCATGCAGCCCAGGCCGACCGGACGCCAGCGCAGGTTGGCGCGGCGGGCGGTTTCGATCGGGTAGAAGTTCAGGTCAATGACGCGGTCGAGCTGGCGCACGGCCAGGCGCACGGTCTCGGCCAGCTTCTCGAAGTCGAACTCGTTGTGCTCGTCGAAGTGGTTGCCCAGGTTGATCGAACCCAGGTTGCACACTGCGGTTTCATCGTTGGAGGTGACTTCCAGGATTTCCGTGCACAGGTTGGACAGGTGGATCACGTTGCCCGGACGCAGGGTCTGGTTGCTTGCGCGGTTGCACTTGTCCTTGAAGGTCATCCAGCCGTTGCCGGTCTCGGCCAGCGTACGCATCATGCGGGCGTACAGCTTGCGCGCGGGGATGGTGCGGTTGGCCTTGCCCTGGGCTTCGGCCTGCAGGTAGGCGGCCTCGAAGGCTTCGCCGAACAGGTCGGTGAACTCCGGCACCACGCGCGGATCGAACAGCGACCATTCCTGGTCGGCCTCGACGCGCTTCATGAACAGGTCCGGTACCCAGTTGGCCAGGTTCAGGTTGTGCGCACGGCGGGCTTCGTCACCGGTGTTGTCACGCAGTTCGAGGAAGTCCTCGATATCGGCGTGCCAGGTTTCCAGGTACACGCAGGCTGCGCCCTTGCGCTTGCCGCCCTGGTTCACCGCGGCCACGGACGAATCCATGGTCTTCAGCCACGGCACGATGCCGTTGGAGTGGCCGTTGGTCGACTTGATGAGCGAACCACGCGAACGCACGCGGGTGTAGCTGACGCCGATGCCGCCGGAGAACTTCGACAGCTGGGCGATGTCGCCGTACTTGGCGTAGATCGACTCCAGCGAGTCCTGCGGCGAATCCAGCAGGAAGCACGAGGACAGCTGTTCGTGGGTGGTGCCGGAATTGAACAGGGTCGGGCTGGACGGCAGGTAGTCCAGGTTGCCCATGCGCTTGTACAGCGCCAGGGTCTCGGACACGTCCTCGCTGAGCGCACTGGCGATGCGCAGGAAGAACTGCTGCGGGGTCTCGATCACCTTGCGGGTGTGCGGGTGGCGCAGCAGGTAACGGTCATACAGGGTACGCAGGCCGAAGTAATCGAAGTTCAGGTCCAGCGAGATGTCGATGGCGTCGTTGAGCTTGCGTGCATTGGTCTGCACGAAGTTCAGCAGGCGGTCGTTGATCAGGCCGACTTCATGGCCACGGCTGACCGACTGCGAGAAGGCGTAGATTTCCTGGCCCGAGACTTCCTTGGCAATGTAGTTGGCCAGCAGGCGCGCAGCGAGGCGGCCGTACTCGGGCTCTTCACCGATCAGCAGGGCGGCGGTTCGGATGGACAGCTCGTCCAGCTCGCGGGTGGTGGCGCCGTTGTACAGGCCGGAAATGGTGCGGGTGGCCACGCGCATCGGATCGACGGCGTGCAGGCCTTCGGAGGAACGCTGCACCGCGCGCACGATCTTGTTCAGGTCCACCAGCTCGGTGGTCCCGTTGCGCTTGGTCACACTCATCGCGTTGGCCGTCGGCGGCGACGTCAACAGGAATTCGCTTTCCTTCTCGATGGTGGCGCTGGATTCGGTGCTCACGGCGTATGTCCTCTTGGCGTGATTTGGGGGTGCTCGATGCATCGGGGTGACGCAGCCCGGGACATGACGGCCCAGGATGGCAGGACGGCGTCGCAGAGGATGAGACCCTGCGCCTGCCACTGCCGTTGACGATCGCGGATGGGTGCTGCTGCCACCCCCAGACCTGGGGTTGCTGCGACCGACGGCCACAAGATAGTGGGGGTAATGGGGTCCGTCAACGCCAAATGTAGTGAAATTCGGCAATCCCTTGCGCCGCAAGGATCGTGCCATCGGCGCCCTGATCAGACGCTTCAGACCCGCCGGAACGGGCTGCGCAGTCAAGCCCGAAAGGCGTCACTGCGGTGGCACAACGCACCGCAGAAACGGAACAATGACAGCTTCACATGACAGTGATGAAGCTGGCTAGGGACAACCCTGTGGATAGGTGGTGGGCAGCCGGTGGGAATGCGGTGGACGTCGGGGATCACCCGCCGGGCAGCGACTCGAGGCCGCATGTGTCGGCCGGGCCGGAGGAGCGGCCGCAGGTAACGCCGTTTCGCCCTCCCCCCCCCGAATCATTGCCGGCCAGCGGCCGGCACTACCGGAATTCCGGGCTGGTCGTGCCGGCCGTCGGCCGACAACGCACGCCCTCAGGCCCCCTCACGCCCGGTGCGGGGTACCCAGGTACTCGGCGCTCTGCATTTCGATCAGGCGCGAGGCGGTGCGTTCGAACGCGCCCTGCAGGCGCTGGCCGGTGTACAGCTCGATCGGCGAGGTGCTGGCGGTGCAGACCAGGTTGACGTGGCGGTCGTACAGCTCGTCGATCAGGTTGACGAAGCGGCGCGCGGCATCCTCATTCAGGCGGTCGAAGGCGGGAATGCCGCCCAGCAGCACCGTGTTGAACTCGTGCGCGATTTCGATGTAGTCCGAGGGCCCGCGCGGGCCTTCGCACAGCGCGGCGAAATCGAACCAGGCGATGCTCTTGCCACGGCCGCGCACCGGAATCTTGCGGCCCTCGATCTCGATGTTGCCGGGCTTGGCCGGCTGGCCGCCGCTCAGCTCGCTCCAGCGCGTGGCCAGCCACTCATCGCTGTCGGCCGCCAGCGGTGCGCGGTATACCGGCGAGCGGGTCAGCGCGCGCATGCGGTAATCCTCGGTACCTTCGGCGTACAGCTCGACGCAGAAGCGCTGCAGCAGGGCAATGGCCGGCAGGAAGCTCTCGCGCTGCAGGCCGTTGAGGTACAGGTTCTCCACTGCGGTGTTGGAGGTGGTGACCAGGGTCACGCCCTCGGCGAACAGGCGCTCCAGCAGCCGCGCCAGCAGCATCGCATCGCCGATGTCGGTGACGAAGAACTCGTCCAGCACCAGCACGCGCAGGTTGCTGCGCCATTCCTGGGCGATCTTCGCCAGCGGGTCGCTCTGGCCCTGGTGCTCGCGCAGGCGCTCGTGGACGCTGCGCATGAAGCGGTGGAAGTGGGTGCGGTACTTCTGCTTGATCGGCAGCCCGTCGTAGAACAGGTCGACCAGGAAGGTCTTGCCGCGGCCGACACCGCCCCAGAAGTACAGGCCCTTGACCGGCTCGGGCTTCTTCCAGAACGAGGACAGGCGGTCCAGCCAGCCATCCTCGGCACTGTCCAGCAGGCCCAGGTGGATGCGGTCCAGCTCGGCCAGCGCCGCATGCTGGGCCGGGTCGTTCTGCCAGTCGCCACGGGCAACCCCTTCCGCATACCGCTGCGACGGGGTCAGCTCGGTTGCACTCATGCCGCCGCGCCCAACCAATGCTTCACGCCGTGGGTCAGCGCGCCACGCAGGTCGATCAGCTTGCGGTGGAAGAAGTGGCTGGTCTCGGGCATGCGCACCAGCTCATGCGGGAAGTCCAGCGTGTCCAGCCACTGGTAGACGGCCTGCGGGTCGACGATCTCGTCCTGCTCGCCCTGGATCACCAGCCAGCGGGCCGGCGGTGCGATACCGTCGAAATCCCAGCGACCGGCCGGTGGCGCGATCGAGATCAGCGCCTCCGGCTGCAGCGCGGCAGCCGCCTTCAGCGACACGAACGAACCGAAGCTGAAACCGGCCAGCCACAGCCGGTCGTGCGGGCGCTGGCTGCGCACCCAGGCGGCGACCGCCTTCAGGTCATCCTGCTCGCCCACGCCGCCGTCGAAGGTACCAGCCGAAGCGCCGACGCTGCGGAAATTGAAGCGCACCGTGGCGATGCCCAGCTCGCGCAGGGTGGTGGCGGTCATGGTGACCACCTTGTTGTGCAGGGTGCCACCCTCGGTGGACAGCGGATGGCAGACGATGGCCACGATCGGCTGCACCGGTACATCGGCCTTGGGCAGGTCGACGACCACTTCCAGCGGGCCGGCCGGGCCGTCCAGTTCGAGGCAGGCGGTTTCGCCGGGGGCGACGGGGAACGAAGGCTTGTGCATGGCACCATGATACCGTCCCCCGCCCCTGACCTGTGCCCGCCCCATGCTCTACCTGTCTTTGGCCGTGATCTGCAGCGTGCTGGTTTCGGTGTTGTTGAAGGTGGCCGGACGCCGCCAGCTGGATGTTTCGCAGATGGTCACCTGGAACTATCTGGTGGCGGCAACGCTCACCGCCGTGGTACTGCAGCCGCCGCTGGATGCACTGCGCGCGCCGCATGCGCCGTGGCTGTCATTGCTGGCGCTGGCGGTGGTGCTGCCGTCGATCTTCCTAGTGCTGGGCCGCGCGGTGGCGGTGGCCGGCATCGTCCGCAGCGACGTGGCGCAGCGGCTGTCGCTGCTGCTGTCATTGGCGGCGGCCTTCCTGTTCTTCGGCCAGACCGCCACGCCGTGGAAGCTGGCTGGGCTCGCCCTGGGCCTGCTGGCGATGGTGGCCATCAGCCTGCGTCCGCGCGGCCCGACCGTAGCGTCCTCGCCCGGTGCCTGGGGCTGGCTGCTGGGCGTCTGGGCCGGGTTCGCGGTGGTGGACGTGCTGCTCAAGCAGGTGGCGCTGTCCGGCACGCCGTCGATGGCGGCGGTGCTGGCCAGCTTCAGCGTGGCCTTCGTGCTGATGCTTGCGTTGCAGCTGTGGCGGCATTTCAGTGGCTGCAGCCGGCTGGCCTGGCGCAACCTCGGCGCGGGTGCACTGCTGGGCCTGCTCAATGGCGGCAACATCCTTTTCTATGTGCAGGCGCACCAGGTGATGCCGGACAGCCCGGCTACCGTGTTCGCCGGCATGAACATCGGGGTGGTGGTCTTGGGCGCGCTGGTGGGTGTGTTCGCCTTCGGCGAGGCCACCACGAAGTGGAACCGCGCCGGCCTGGCACTGGCGGTGCTGGCGATCGGACTGATCGCCTGGGGGTGAGCGTTGGTTGCGGCGGGCCATTTCCGCGCCCGCGGTGGGATGTCACTTTTCTTTTCGCGCGAAAAGAAAAGTAACCAAAAGAACGCGCCGCCAGCCGCGAGCCGGTGCTGTGCACCGGTTCCCTGCGCTTCTCGGTGAACCAGGGGACGGCGCCGAACTCGCTGCGCTCAGACATCGGCGCCTCTTCGCCCCTGATCCACTTGCGATGCTCGGCTCGCTTGAAGGCGGACTGGTAGATCAAAAGCAAAGGCGGCATCCGTGCCGATCAAGGTCCCTACCAGAGCAGATCCCCGGCGAACCCTATCTGTCGAAACCCAGCAGCAGCGGGTCGTGGTCGGAGCTGCGCCACGGGCCCTGCACGTTGCGGCCCTGGTAGCCGCTGGCGTCCTGCTCGTCGGCATTGCTGTGCCATTCGGCGGCACCGCGCAGGCGCTTGGCCATGCCCGGGCTCAGCAGTGCATGGTCGAGGCGGCCGGTATAGCCGTTGTAGAGGTAGCTGTAGGGATGCTCGACCTTGGCGACCTTGAATGCGTCCTGCCAGCCCAGGTCACGCAGGGTGCGGATCGGGTCTTCCATCGCGTAGGCATTGAAATCGCCCAGCAGCACCGCGTCCCTGGCACCGGTACCGGTCGGGTCGGTCTGCAGCCAGGCATGCAGCTGCTGCGCCGAGGTCACGCGGGTCGCGTTCCAGCAGCCCTGGTTGTCGTTGCGGTCGGCGTCGGCACCGGCGGCGTCGCGGCAGCCCTTCGACTTGAAGTGGTTGGCAACCACCACGAACGGCGTGCCCTGCTTGCCCTGGAAGGCCTGCGCCAGCGGCACGCGGCTGTGTTCGACGAACGGACCACCGGTCAGCGTGGCCGGCTTGCCCAGCGGCTGCAGGCGGCTGCTGCGGTAGATGATGCCAACCCGGATCGGATTGTCGCCGGGGCCGTTGCCGGCATCGACGAAGCGCCAGTCGCCCTGCGCGCCACGGTCGCGGTTGAGCGCATCGACCAGTTCGGCGATGGCCGACTGCGGGCCGTAGCCGTCGTTCTCCAGTTCCATCAGCGCAGCGACATCGGCGCCCAAGGCGTTGACCGTGGTGACCAGCTTGGCGAGCTGCGCCTTGTGCTCGTCCAGGGTGCGCGCGCCGCGCAGGGTCGGGAAGCCACCGCCCTGGCCGTCACCATTGAAGAAGTTCTCCAGGTTGAAGGCGGCCACGTGCAGGCTGCCCGGCACCGTGGGCACTGCCGGGCGCTTCAGTTCCGGCAGCTTCAGCGCGCCTTCGACCTGCAGGCGCGGATGGCCCTGCGCATCCACGCGCACGATGCCCTCCACGTTGCGCAGCTGCATGCCGGTGCGCAGCACCGGGTTGCCCGGCAGGTAGGGCACGCTGGCGGGGTCGCGGGCGTCACTGCCATCTTCCAGTACCAGCCGGCGACGCTGGTTGTCGGCCATCACCTGCTCGTAGCCGGCGGTGCCCGGCGCAGCCACTTCGGTCGGCTGCCAGAGGCGGCCGTCGAAGGCCACGGTGAGCTGGCCGAAGCGCTCCAGGCCATCGGTACCGGCCAGGGTGAGCGGTGCGGCGATGCGCACGCGCTGGCCATCCAGCGCGCGCCAGTCGGCCGGTGCGGCGGTCAGCACCACGGTGGCGCTGCTGCGCGCGACAGCGGGCGTCGTAGCTGGTGCGGCCTGCGGCTGGGCCTGGGCAAAGGCGCTGGCCGGCAGCAGCAGGGACAGGGCAAGAGCAAGGGAACGGCGGCGCATCGACGGGCGATTCCAGTGAAGAGGGCGCACAGACTAACCCTGAAATGCGGAGATCCGCCTGCGCGGCGGGGGCACAGGGGCAATCAGGCCTCGGTGGGCAAAGCTTAGTAGGTGGTAGAGCCGAGCCCACGCTCGGCTGCGCCTGGCCACACCGTGCGCAGAGCAGCCGAGCGTGGGCTCGGCTCTACAGGATGCGGCGCGTTGCGGCGGCTATTTCAGGTTGCCCAGCATCCAGTCCACGGTGGCGTGGATCTGTTCTTCCGTCAGGGCCGGGTTGCCACCCTTGGGCGGCATGATGCCGCCATCCGGGCCGGTATAGCCCTCGATGGCGTGCTTGTAGAGGGTGTCCTTGCCCTGCGCGATGCGCTTGTCCCAATGCGAGTGGTCCAGCGTCGGTGCCATGCCCACGCCGGTGGTATGGCAGGCGGTGCACAGGTTGTCGAAGATCACCTTGCCATCCTTGGTGCCGCCGTAAGCCACCTGCGAAGCAGCCTTGGCCAGCGCGGCGGCCTTGGCCGCAGCCCGCGCGGCGGCGCCGGTGCTGCCGGCATAGACCGCGCCGGTGGGCGAAATGCGCTGTTCGGTGCGCTTGGCCGCGGTCGGCGATACTTCGGGTGGAATCCGGGTGTGGATGTAGGCGGCAAGGAGGATGAGGCCGAGGGTGATGGTCGCCAGCAGCGCGATCACCATGGAGAAGCGTTTCAGGAACTCCAGATCGTAATTCCGCACTCTTCGTTACCCCTGGCTGATAGTCGTTGGACCACGGCTGAGCGACTGCGTGATGGGCCGAGTATAGAACGCGCTATGCGTGCGACAACAGGCGTCATGCTGGTGCGGCGCAGCATGCGGCCGTGGCCGCATGCGGGTAGCGCCGGGCCGTGCCCGGCGAGCGCGAAGCGCGGCAACAACGGTCGAGGATGGCAACAGCCGCCGGGCATGGCCCGGCGCTACCGAATTTCCGGGGCACCGATCGCGCGCAGGCAGAAGCTGCAGATTGCGTTCACCAGTGCATCTTCGTCGCGGTGTGCTTCGCGGCTTGGCGCGGTCGGGCCGACCATCGCCTCGGTGAAGGCGCCGACCAGGCACGCAGCGGCTACATGCGCGTCCTGCGCAGGCAGCTCACCGGCCGCCACGCCCTCCTCCACCAGCCGCAGGAACACGTCGCCGAAGGCGCGACGACCGCGCATGCGCTCGGCTTCCACGTCCGGGTCGACCGGTTCGACGATGAAGGCGTGCGCCAGCCCCGGCCCAGCCAGGGCACGGCGTACGAAGGCGGTGATCGCCAGCCGCAGGCGCTCGCTGGCCACCTCCGGGCCGCTGGCGATGCGTTCCATGATCGCCACCTCGTGGGCCACGGCGGCGTTGAGCACCTCCACGAACAACTCGGCCTTGGACGGGAAGTGCCGGTAGATCAGGCCGGTGGACACCCCCGCCTGGGTCGCCACGGCCGTCACCGGAGCATTGCGCCAGCCGCCGGTGGCGACCAGCTCGCGGGTGGCCAACAGGATCCGTTCACGGGCCCCGGCCAGCCGTTCTTCCATCAGTGCAGAGCGTTTGTAGGCCATGTTTTGATTCTAGTTTCAATTTTTGAATTTGTATTCACTTCTTACCCGAACCCCGCTACGCTGGGGTCCAATCGCCCGTGCGGGCAGCGGTCCTGCAGACCGCCGCCCGCTCCCCCGCCGGGTGCGTCCATTTCCTGCCATCCCGTCGTGGAGCCACCACAATGCACGTGCCATCCCTGAACTTCGACCTTGGCGAAGACATCGACCTGCTGCGCCAGAGCGTGGCCCATTTTGCCGCCGCCGAGGTCGCGCCGCTGGCCGCCGAGGCCGATGCCAGCAACCAGTTCCCGCTGGCTCTGTGGCCGAAGCTGGGCGAACAGGGCCTGCTCGGCCTCACCGTGGAAGAAGCATACGGTGGTACCGGCATGGGCTACCTGGCCCACGTGGTGGCGATGGAAGAAATCTCGCGCGCTTCCGGTGGCATCGGCCTGTCCTATGGCGCGCACTCCAACCTGTGCGTGAACCAGCTGCGCAAGAACGGCAACGAAGAACAGAAGCAGCGCTTCCTGCCCGGCCTCTGCAATGGCAGCCTGGTCGGTGCGCTGGCGATGAGCGAGCCGGGGGCCGGTTCGGACGTGGTGTCGATGAAGCTGCGCGCCGACAAGCGCGGCGACCGCTACGTGCTCAACGGCAACAAGATGTGGATCACCAACGGCCCGGATGCTGACGTGCTGGTGGTCTATGCCAAGACCGACATGGAGGCCGGCGCCAAGGGCATCACCGCGTTCCTGGTCGAGAAGGGCATGAAGGGCTTTTCCACCGCGCAGAAGCTGGACAAGCTGGGCATGCGTTCTTCGCCCACCTGCGAGCTGGTGTTCCAGGACTGCGAGATTCCCGAAGAGAACGTGCTGGGCCAGGTTGGCGGTGGCGTGCGCGTGCTGATGTCCGGCCTGGACTACGAGCGCGTGGTGCTGTCCGGTGGCCCGCTGGGCCTGATGGCCGCGGCCATGGACGTGGTGATGCCGTACGTGCACGAGCGCCACCAGTTCGGCGAGCCGATCGGCAGCTTCCAGCTGATCCAGGCCAAGATCGCCGACATGTACGTGGGCCTGGGTGCCTGCCGCGCGTATGTCTATGCCGTGGCACGCGCCTGCGACCAGGGCCGCACCACCCGCCAGGACGCCGCCGGTGCCATCCTGTACGCCGCCGAGAAGGCCACCTGGCTGACCGGCCAGGCGATCCAGATCCTCGGCGGCAACGGCTACATCAACGAATACCCGACCGGCCGCTTGTGGCGCGACGCCAAGCTGTATGAAATCGGCGCCGGCACTTCGGAGATCCGCCGCATGCTGATCGGCCGCGAACTGTTCCAGCGCACCCTGTAAGGCCAACGCGATGACCGTCCTGAACAGCCAGCTGCAACCGGGCAGCGAAACGTTTGAAAGCAACCGCGCGGCGATGCAGGCCGTGGTCGACGACCTGCATGCCACCCTCGCGCGCACCGCGCTGGGTGGCAGCGAAGCCGCACGCGCCAAGCACACCGCGCGTGGCAAGCTACTGGTGCGTGACCGCATCGACGCCCTGCTCGACCCCGGCAGCGCCTTCCTGGAAATCGCGCCGCTGGCCGCGCACGGCATGTACGAAGACGCCGTGCCGGCCGCTGGCGTAGTGGCCGGCATCGGCCGCGTGAGCGGCGTGGAATGCGTGATCGTGGCCAACGATGCCACGGTCAAGGGCGGCACCTACTACCCGATGACGGTGAAGAAGCACCTGCGCGCGCAGGAGATCGCCGAACAGAACCACCTACCGTGCATCTACCTGGTCGATTCCGGTGGCGCGTTCCTGCCGCTGCAGGACGAAGTCTTCCCCGACCGCGATCATTTCGGCCGGATCTTCTACAACCAGGCCAACCTGTCGGCGCAGGGCATTCCGCAGATCGCCTGCGTGATGGGCAGCTGCACCGCCGGTGGTGCGTATGTGCCGGCGATGAGCGACGAGACGGTGATCGTGCGCGAGCAGGGCACGATCTTCCTCGGCGGCCCGCCGCTGGTGAAGGCCGCCACCGGTGAAGTGGTGACGGCCGAGGAACTGGGCGGTGCCGACGTGCACACGCGCATCTCCGGCGTGGCCGACCACATGGCCGACAACGATCTGCAGGCGCTGGCACGGGTGCGCGCAATCATCGCCCAGCTGAACTGGCGCAAGCCGGAACCGGCGATGGCGGTACAGCCTTCCGAGGAACCACTGCTGCCGGCGCATGAACTGTATGGGGTGATTCCCGCCGATACGCGCAAGCCCTACGACGTGCGCGAAGTGATCGCACGCCTGGTCGATGGCTCGCGCTTTGACGAGTTCAAGCCGCGCTATGGCGCAACACTGGTTACCGGCTTCGCGCATCTGAACGGCTACCCGATCGGCATCATCGCCAACAACGGCATCCTGTTCTCCGAGTCGGCACTGAAGGGTGCGCACTTCATCGAGCTGTGCACCCAGCGCAACATCCCGCTGGTGTTCCTGCAGAACATCACCGGCTTCATGGTCGGCCGCAAGTACGAACAGGGCGGCATCGCCAAGGACGGCGCCAAGCTGGTGATGGCGGTGGCCTGCGCCAGGGTGCCCAAGTTCACCGTGGTCATCGGCGGCTCGTTCGGCGCCGGCAACTACGGCATGTGCGGCCGTGCGTACTCGCCCAACTTCCTGTGGATGTGGCCGAACGCGCGCATCGGCGTGATGGGCGGCGAGCAGGCCGCCAGCGTGCTGGCCACGGTCAAGCGCGATGGCATCGAGGCCAAGGGCGGCCAGTGGCCGGCGGCGGAGGAAGACGCGTTCAAGGCACCGATCCGCGAGCAGTTCGAGCAGCAGGGCCACCCGTACTACGCCAGCGCGCGCCTGTGGGACGACGGCGTGATCGATCCGGCCGACACCCGCCGGGTACTGGCCCTGGCGCTGTCGGCCAGCCTCAACGCCGCCCCGCAGCAGACGCGCTTCGGCGTGTTCCGCATGTAACCCGTGCCATGACCGAGCACGCTCCCATGAAGCCCGTTGCCATGTTCACCAAAGTCCTGATCGCCAATCGCGGCGAAATCGCCTGCCGCGTCATCGCCACCTGCCGCCGCCTCGGCATCGCCACCGTGGCGGTATATTCCGATGCCGACCGCAACGCGCGCCACGTGCGCCTGGCCGACGAAGCCATCCACATCGGTCCGGCCGCTGCACGTGAAAGTTACCTGCGCGGCGATGCCCTGCTCGACGCCGCACGCCTGACCGGCGCGCAGGCGATCCACCCCGGTTACGGCTTCCTGTCAGAGAATGCCGACTTCGCCGATGCCTGCGCCGCCGCCGGCATCACCTTCATCGGGCCGCCGGCCAGCGCCATCCGCGCGATGGGCGACAAGAGCGCGGCCAAGGCATTGATGGCGAAAGCCGGCGTACCGCTGACTCCGGGCTACCACGGCGACCAGCAGGAACCGTCCTTCCTGCGCGAACAGGCCGACGCCATCGGTTACCCGGTGCTGATCAAGGCCAGCGCCGGTGGCGGTGGCAAGGGCATGCGCAAGGTCGAGCGCAGCGAGGACTTCGTCGATGCGCTGGCCAGCTGCCAGCGCGAGGCGGCCTCGGCGTTCGGCAATGACCACGTGCTGGTCGAGAAGTACGTCGAGCGCCCGCGCCATATCGAGATCCAGGTGTTCGGCGACAGCCACGGTGACGCGGTGTACCTGTTCGAGCGCGACTGCTCGGTGCAGCGCCGCCACCAGAAGGTGCTGGAAGAAGCGCCGGCCCCGGGCATGAGCGCGGAACGTCGTGCTGCGATGGGCAAGGCGGCGGTCGATGCCGCGCGCGCGGTGGGCTATGAAGGTGCGGGCACGGTGGAGTTCATCGCCGGCCCGGACGGCGATTTCTACTTCATGGAAATGAACACCCGCCTGCAGGTCGAGCACCCGGTCACCGAGTACATCACCGGCACCGACCTGGTGGAGTGGCAGCTGCGCGTGGCCTCGGGCCAGCCGCTGCCGTTGCGCCAGGACCAGCTGGCCATCCATGGCCATGCGATCGAGGCGCGCCTGTACGCCGAGGATGCCGACCGTGGCTTCCTGCCGTCCACCGGCATCCTGCGCCGCCTGCGCCTGCCGGCACCGTCGACTCATGTGCGCTTGGATACCGGTGTCGAGGAAGGCGACAGCATCACGCCGTACTACGATCCGATGATTGCCAAGCTGATCGTCTGGGACGTGGACCGCGACGCCGCGCTGCGCCGCATGAGCCAGGCCCTGGCCGACTGCCAGGTGGTGGGCGTGACCACCAATGCCGGTTTCCTGCGCCGCCTGGTGAACACCGATTCGTTTACCCACGCCAAGCTGGATACCGCGCTGATCGAGCGCGAGCAGGCGGCATTGAGCCGGGTGCGTGACAGCGATGATGCGCTGTGGCTGCTGGCGGCGGTGGCCGCCGTGGCCACTACTGCAGGTGCAGCCAGCGATGCGCGCGATCCGCATTCGCCGTGGCAGTCACAGGACGGCTGGCGCCTTGGCGCGCCCGCGCCGCGCGTGCTGCCGCTGCAGCAGGGCGAACGCCGGCACACGCTGAAGGTGTGGGCGCAGGCCGATGGCTGGCGTGTGCAGTGCGATGACGCGGCACCCGTGCAGGTGGTCGGCACAGCCGATATGCGCGGGCTGGTGGTGCAGCTGGGCGGGCGCCGCTGGGCACTGCAGCTGCTGCGTGACGGAGACCAGCTGTACCTGTTCGGTGCTGACGGCCAGCATCGTTTCACCCTGCATGATCCGGTGGGCGAATCGGACCACGCCGTGGCCGATGCCGGCAGCCTGCTGGCACCGATGCCGGGCAGGATCGTCGCCACGCTGGTCGCCGCCGGTACCGAGGTCAAGCGCGGCACGCCGCTGGTGGTGCTGGAAGCGATGAAGATGGAGCACACCCTGCAGGCGCCGGCCGACGGGACGGTGAAGGGCTACCGCGCCAAGGCCGGCGACCAGGTCGGCGACGGCGCGGTACTGGTGGACTTCGAGGCGGCGTGAACGCTGGGGTGGCGACCGCTCAGCGGTCGTCGCCCGCTACCACCCGCCCGGCGGGATCGAATTCGGCCGTGTCCAGCGTGGCACTGCGCCAGCCCAGGCCGCAGATGGCCATCGCGCTCTGGCCGATGCCGTCGAAACCGAAGGCACGATCGACATCGGCATCGTTGATGGCCGCCGTCACGAACGCCGCCAGCCCGCGCTCGGTCGCACACAGGTACAGCAGCTGCGAGATGTGACCGACATCCAGCGTCACCGCACGATGCGCCTTGGCGTGGTTGCGGTACTTCCAGAAGCAGCGGTCATAGCGCGGCGCCAGCACCAGCAGCGCCGGCGCATCGGCGAACCACGCCTGCCCGGACAGCATCCGCCGCGCCAGCGCCGGCAGTGCCTGCGGCGGTGGCGAGGGCAGCGGCAGCACGGCGTGCTGCACCGGGTGGTAGTGGTACAGGCCCGGTGCCAGTCCTTCCACGTTCTGCACCAGTAGGAAGCCTTCGGTGGGATGCAGGCCGCCACCGGAAGGCACGTTCTTCTTCAGGAACTCGGTATCGCGCTCGATCTTCTGCACCGCGTGGGCCATCAGCGTGCGCTGCAGCACCTGGGCCAGCAACGGCAGCGGCAGCGCGCGCTGGGTATCGAAATTGCGGCAGGTGCTGCGGCGCGCCAGCAGTGTGTCGAACGGCGCCTCTTCGCTGCGCGGCAGCGGCTGGTAATCGCCCTGCATCGGCTGCACCACCGGCGGTGGCGGCCCGAGGCGCTGGCGCAGGCCGGCAGCGGTGTCCAACCCTTGCCGACGCATGTCCTCCACGCTGTCCACGGCCTGCCAGCGCGCATGACGATGGGCCAGCGCCGCCAGCGGCCACCACTGGCTGCGCCGCAAAGCCTCGTCGCGCAGCTGGTGCCCCACCTCGCTCGGTGGGTCGGTCAACAGCAGGCCCTGCTCGACCAGGCGGGCCAGCATGGCCGGGCAGGCATCGGCGGGCGGTTCGCACCAGCGGTGCGCACTGAGCTCGCCGAGCAGCTGGCGCTCCTCGGCGTCCACCGGCAGTGGCTGGTCCAGATGCGCGGCCAGGGCCACCCAGCTGATCTGGCTGTCCATCTCGGCGTGGCCGGCCAGCATCGCGCGCAGGTCGAGGGTGATCGCCTCGCGGGGCTCGAACATCAGGCTGGCGCAGCGGCGCAGGCGCATGGGATTCCTTCCTTCTGCCGCACAACCGGCATAGCAGCAACGACCGCAGCGCGGCCAACTTTAGCGACGTACGCAGCGCGGCCCTCAATGGCAGGCTGTCGCGGCCGATACGAGAACTTCAGCCTACGGACGATCCCCATGAGCACCCATCCCCGCCTTTCCGCCGCAGACGCCAGCACCCTGCTGGACCACCTGATCGGCAACGACGACTTCCGCAGCCACTTCACCGCTTCGCCGGCCAAGGCCCTGGCCTCGATCGGGCTGGACGGTGCGGTCGGCGAAAGCGACTGCATGAAGATCGGCACCCTGGCTTCGGTCGAGGAGCTGAGCCAGGTGCGTGACAGCCTGCAGGCCCACCTGTCCGGGTCGGTGGCGGCGATGACCGTGGTGTTCTGCTTCGAAGCGGGCAAGGTCGGCGAGCGCATCGACGGCTGACCCGTCATCAGGGCGCGCCGGCCGCGGCCGGCGATGCCCACGTGGACACGTCGTGCACATTCAGTGGTTGCCAGACCTGCATGGCGGTGACCTCGGCAATGGCCTGGCCGCGATGCTGGGACAGCCAGGCCTGCTCGCGGCGTACGGCAGCTTCATTGCCCTGTGCGCGCAGCGCGAGCAGCAGCACGACGTGTGCCTGCACCGGCTCGCTGCCATCGAGCATTGGCTCGATCAGGGCGCGGGCAGCTTCGGGCCGCTGCATCTGCAGTTCATCCACGGCGCTGACAATGCGCAGCCAGCGATCGGCGACCGGACTGCGCAGGCTGCGCAGCAGCGGCCGCTGCTCGTCCAGCCAGCGTTTGGCCAGCTCGAACTGGCCCTGTCGCTGGGCCAGATGGACCAGAGCCAGCCATTGCAGGCCGCGGGCATGCAGCATGGGATCATCGCGCTGCTCCAGCAACGGATGCAGCAACGCAGCGATGGCCTGCAACTCGGCGCGGTCCGCGCTCGGGCACAGAGCTGCCACGCTGGCGTGCTGCAGCCGCTGCTGCACCTGGAAGTCGACCAGCGCCGGCGCCGACGCGTCGTCGCGTACCGCCTGCTGCATGGCCGCGCAATCGCGCTGCGTGGCCGCCAGCAGCAGCTGCGCACGCAGCTTCATGCGCTGCTGCAGGGCATCGTTGGCACGGATCTGCGGCAGCAGTTGGGCGGCCTTGGCGTACTTGCCCTGCGCGACCAGCACGTCCACGCCGGTCTCATCGGCATCATCACGACCGCGCAGGACCTGTGCCTGGGCCAGTGTCTCGGCCGCAAGCTGCGGTTGGTTGGCGGCGATCTGTATCCGCACCAGGTGGATCAGCGGATACAGGCGCAGCGGATCCTGCGGCACCGCAGCCGCACGCGCGTAGGCTTCGGCCTCGCTGAACTGGTTGGCCTGCAGCAGGTACCAGGACGTGTTGGACAGCCCGGCGAACGAATCCGGGTAGACCTTGGCCAGCGTGCGCCAGTGCTCCAGCGCCCAGCCACCAGGCTCCAGTTCGGCCATCCAGGCCTTCAGGTACAGGCGCTCGCGTGGCGGCAACCGATCCTGCAGGTCCAGCGCGTGCTGCATGGCTTCGCGTGCGCGCCGCCCTTCATCGACGCGCGCATGCAGTTTGGCCACGCCCATGTAGGCCAGGGCGAAACCGGGATCAATATCGATTGCAGCCTGATAGAGGTTGCGCGCCTCCTCGAAGCGACGCTGGCCCAGTGCATTCTCGGCCAGCGCGAACGCTCGCAGTGCGCGAAGGTCCTGGGTCGATGCTCGCGGCAGCGGCAACGACTGTTCCAGGCTCGCCACCGATTCGCCCAGTCCGCGACGCAGGCGCCCGACCACGTCGTCCACCGCGAATACCATCTGGTCGGATCGATCCGTGGTGGCGGTGAACGTCTGGATCACCTGGCCGGTGCCGGGTGCGGCGACATCAATGGCCAGCTCGTAGCCACCGATCTTCTGCCGCACCGTCGGCAGCAGCACGGCGCGCGCGCCCTCCCGCACCGCCACGTTGGCCGCGGTATCGCGGCTGAGCCGGGTATCGCCCGAGAGCCGCGCCATTTCCAGGCTTTCGCGGATCTTGCCCTCCGACAGCACGTTCACGTAGCGCGACTGCTCCAGCGCGATCCGGATCGCGTGCCGCATCGAGTCGTCGAAAATCGGGTCGCCGGTGAGGTTGTCGACATCGCCAAGCACCACCCAGTCCCGCTCGGCGAACGCGATCGCCGGTTCCGACCGCAGCAGCAACCAGCCGCCCAGCACGGCCACCGTCAGCACCAGGCCCTCGGCGGCCAGGACCAGCGGCTGCCGCCACAGCGGCAGGTCACGGCGTGCCTTGGCAGTGGCGCGTGGCATGCGCAACGGCGCTGAACCGATCTCACCCACTTCGATCACTTCCTGCACCACCGGCATTCCCTTGAAGCGCCAACGGCCGTGCGACTTCCACAGCAGGCGCGCACCCCGTTCCCCCAGCGCGCCGGTGGCGCGACGGGTCAGCGATTCGGCCACCGCCGACAACAGGATCTGGCCAGGGCGGGCCAGCGTCATCAGGCGCGCTGCCATCGGCTTGGCCAGGCCTTCCACTTCCATCGACTTGGCGCCGGCCCGGACCGCCTCGGCACTGTTCTCCCAGGTCAGCACGTCACCCACATGCAGGCCTGCACGCGCGCGCAGTTCGATCGCCCGCTGCTGGCCCAGCGCGTGCAGTTCGCGCTGGTAGTCCAGGGCGAAGCCCAAAGCATCGATGGCCCGCTCGAACAGCATGAACAGGCCGTCGGAGCGATCGATCAGCTGGCCGTTCCAGCGCTGCTGCAGGACCAGCACCAGGCGGTCGTGTTCCTGGAACAGGCTGGCGGCCGCCACATCGCCGATCCGCTCGACCAGTTGCAGCGAATCACACAGATCGGTGAACAGCAGGGCGCGTAGCTGTGGGCTATGCGGGGCTGACGTTCCGTTGTCGCCGTCCATCGCCTGCCTCTCCCTATTGGCCGTCCGGATCATTCGCCCAGCGCAGGCAGTTGCCGCCATCGCGCTTGGCCTGGTACAGCGCGCGATCCGCGCGCGCGTACCACTCGCTCCAGCCTGCCTCCGGCGCCAGCAGGCACGCACCGATGCTGACCAGGCTGACATGCGGCGTACCGGGGCTGCGTTCGAGCAGGCCATGCACCGCGCTGAGGATGAACTCGGCCGCGTGCTGCACGATCTCGTGGTTGCCGCGGCGCAGGATGAGGCAGAACTCATCACCGCCAAGGCGGCAGGCCAGGTCATGCTCGCCGGCCATCGAGCGCAGGATGTTGCCCATGCTCTGCAGCACGCGGTCGCCGGCCTGGTGGCCGTGGCGGTCGTTGATCTGCTTGAAGCGGTCACAATCAATCAGCAGCAACGCCTGCGGCAGCCCCTCGGCACGCTCGCGGCACTCCTGCAGGTACAACGTGAGGCCACGGCGGTTGTGCAGCCCGGTCAGTTCATCGGTGCGCACCAGCTCGCGGGTATGGGTCAGCTGATGAGTGGTGATGTACAGGTTGTCCAGCGCGGTTTCCAGATCGTGGTTGCGGCGCCGCAGCTGGCTGATCAGGGCCTGTTCGTTGGTCAGCACGCGCATGATCGTGCGACGCAGGAAGTACGCCACCAGCCCGGGATCGGATTCGACCAAGCGGTGGAAATCGGCCGGCCCCAGCTCCAGGACATCGCAATCGACCAGCGCGCGCGCGCTGGCGCTGCGCAGGTGGTCGCCAACCAGCAGGCCCAGTTCGCCGAAGAACTCATACTGCCCGAGTGTCTTGATCACCAGGTCCTCGCCGAAGTCCAGTTCGATCTGGCCGTCGAGGATCACATACATGCGCTCGCCGCGGTGGCCCCGCTGGAACAGCCACTGTCCGGCATGAAGCTTGCATGGGCGGGCGAATCTGGCAAACAATGCCACCTCGGCATCCGACAACAGCGCATGCACGATCTCGGCCATCGCCACCCGGGCGATACCTGTCGTCATATCACTGTTCTCGGCCGCACCCCTGCCGGTCATTCCCTGCACCCGCCGCCAGCGTCCCCTGGTGAGCCGCGGAGCATAGCACCGCTTTAAAGTGTGCGCCCTATCTCATTTTGAGCCTCAGGGCGCTCTTGTGTGATGTGAAGATCGGTGGTGGCCCGTTCTGGTCACCCATGTCCGGGCAAAACCCCTGCTGGATCAATCCGATGCCGGGTTTCACAGGATTTCGGCCAAGTTGCGGCCAAGGGGGTGCGCCTGATTGACGCTGCCTGCCGGCCGCCGCGCCTTTGCACCGATACAACAACGCCGGCAGGTCCCCCGACCGGCCGGCGTTGTCTGGCCCTTCCCTGGCCACCCTGATCAGATTTCGAGGCTTCGGTAGAGCCGGCCGCTGGCCGGCTTCCCTGTGGTGCCCGAAGGATCACGTGGTTGCCGGCCAGCGGCCGGCACTACCGCATCACGCCGCGCGTTCGCTGCGCCCGCCATGGAACTGCTCTTCCTCGGTGGAGCCGGCCAGCGCGGTGGTCGACGACTGCCCCTGCTGGATCGCCTGGGTCACCGCATCAAAGTAGCCGGTACCGACTTCACGCTGGTGCTTGACCGCCGTGAAACCGCGCTCGGCCGCTTCGAACTCGGCTTCCTGCAGCTCCACGAAGGCGCTCATCTGGCGGCGTGCATAGCCGTGGGCCAGGTTGAACATGCCGTAGTTCAGCGCGTGGAAACCGGCCAGGGTGATGAACTGGAACTTGTAGCCGTAGCTACCCAGTTCGCGCTGGAACTTGGCAATGGTGGCGTCGTCCAGGTTCTTCTTCCAGTTGAAGCTGGGCGAGCAGTTGTAGGCCAGCAGCTTGCCCGGGAACTTCGCGTGGATCGCCTCGGCGAACTTGCGGGCGAACTCCAGGTCCGGCTTGCCGGTCTCGCACCACACCAGATCGGCATAGGGCGCGTAGGCCAGGCCGCGGCTGATCGCCTGGTCCAGGCCATTGCGGGTCTTGTAGAAGCCTTCCACGGTGCGCTCGCCGGTGGTGAACGGCTTGTCGTTGCCGTCGATGTCGCTGGTCAACAGATCAGCCGCTTCGGCATCGGTGCGCGCCACCAGCAGGGTCGGCACGCCCAGCACGTCGGCAGCCAGGCGCGCGGCGTTGAGCTTCTCGATGGCCTCGCGGGTCGGCACCAGCACCTTGCCGCCCATGTGCCCGCACTTCTTCACCGAGGCCAGCTGGTCTTCGAAGTGCACGCCGGCCGCACCGGCCTCGATCATCGCCTTCATCAGTTCGAAGGCGTTGAGCACGCCGCCAAAACCGGCCTCGGCATCGGCCACGATCGGCTGCAGGAAGTCGATGTCGTCCTTGCCTTCGGCATGATGCAGCTGATCGGCACGCAGCAGGGTGTTGTTGATGCGCTTGACCACCGCCGGCACCGAATCGGCCGGGTACAGCGACTGGTCCGGATACATCTGCCCAGCCAGGTTGGCGTCGGCCGCCACCTGCCAACCGGACAGGTAGATCGCCTTCAGGCCCGCCTTGACCTGCTGCATGGCCTGGTTGCCGGTCAATGCACCCAGCGCGTTGACGAACTCGCGCTCATGCAGCGACGCCCACAGCTTCTCCGCACCCAGGCGGGCCAGCGAGTGCTCGATGTGGACGGTGCCGCGCAGGCGCACCACGTCGGCGGCGCTGTAGTTGCGCTGGATGCCTTCCCAGCGCGGGTTGGTGTCCCAGTCGTGCTGGATCTGTTCGGCAGTGGGCAGCTTGCTCATGTCTTTCTCCAGTTCGGTTCGTGCGTGCAGCGGGGAGGGAAACGGCAGGAGGGCCGGCAGTCGGTCAATCGATGCGCGCGTAGGCCGGCAGGGTCAGGAAATCGGTCAGTTCGTCACTGCGGCTCAGTTCGCCGAGCAGGGCGATGGCCTCGCCGATGCGCGCACCACCGGGCAGTACGGCGGTATCGCCCAGCCGTGCCGGCAGCTGCGAGAGGGTGGAATCCAGCAGCGCCAGATCGATCGCAGTGCCATCGTCCAGCTGCTGGCCCGGCGTATGCAGCCACTGCCACAGCTGGCTGCGGCTGATCTCGGCGGTGGCCGCGTCCTCCATCAGGTGATGGATCGGCACGCAGCCGTTGCCATCCAGCCACGCCGCCAGATAGCGCACGCAGACTTCCACGTTGCCCTCGAAGCCGGCGCGGGTGACGGTGCCCGGCGGCCGTGCGATCAGTTCGTCGCGGCCGACGCGCACATCCTGGCGCAGCACGCTGTGCTGGTTCGCACCGGGCATGTGTTCGTCGAAGATCGCCATCGCCACCGGAATCAGCGCCGGGTGCGCAACCCAGGTGCCGTCATGGCCGGCGGTGACTTCGCGCAGCTTGTCGGCGCGCACCCGGGCCATCGCCTGTTCGTTGGCGGCGGCATCGTTGTTGATCGGGATCTGCGCGGCCATGCCACCCATCGCATGCGCACCGCGGCGGTGGCAGGTCTGGATCAGCAGTTCCGAATAGGCCTTCAGGAACGGCTGGGTCATGGTCACCTGGCCGCGCTCGGGCAGCACGCGGTCGGCGTGGCGGCGGAAGGTCTTCAGGTACGAGAAGATGTAGTCCCAGCGCCCGCAGTTCAGGCCGACGATGCGATCACGCAGCGCGTGCAGGATCTCGTCCATCTCGAACACCGCCGGCAGCGTTTCGATCAGCACGGTCACCTTGATCTGGCCGTGCGGCAGGCCGAGCATGCCCTCGATATGCGAGAGCGCGGTCTCCCACAGCGCCGCCTCTTCCATGCTCTGCAGCTTGGGCAGGTAAAAGTACGGGCCACGATCCTTCGCCTGCAGGGTGCGGGCGTTGTGGAAGGCGAACACCGCCGCGTCGAACAGGCCACCGGCAAGGAACTGGCCGTCGATGCGCACGTGCTTTTCATCCAGGTGCCAGCCCCGCGGGCGCACGATCAGCACCGCCTGCTCGTCGTACGGGCGCAGCGTGTAGTGCTTGCCATTGGGGGCGGTGTATTCCAGATCGCCGCGCACCGCCGCCGCCAGCGACTGCTGGCCGGCCAGCAGGTTGCGCCAGGTCGGCGAGGTCGAATCCTCGAAGTCGGCCATGAACACCTTGGCGCCGGAGTTCAGCGCGTTGATGACCATCTTCGGGTCGGTCGGGCCGGTAATCTCGACGCGGCGGTCCTGCAACGCGGCCGGCAGCGGGGCCACGCGCCAGTCGCCGCTGCGGATGGCGGCGGTGTCCTCGCGGAAGTCCGGCAGGCCGCCCTGGTCGAAGAATGCCTGGCGTTCACGGCGGGCCTGCAGCCTCGCCTGCCGGCCCGGTTCCACCGCACGGTGCAGCGACACCAGCAGGGCCAGCAGCGGCGCCGGCAGCAGGGTGTCCTGGCCGGCCACGCGGGTCGCCAGGGCGACGCCGGGGATAGCCTTCGCGGCGGGGGTGGGAACAGCGGAAGCGACGGCGGACATGAGGCGACTCCAGCGGTGGGGGAACGGCTCCACGGTGCCGCCGGGCCTGAGTATTTGGCAAAACAGTTTTTGCAATGTTCTACATAAGTTGTGCTAATACTCGTGACACGATGAGCACACGCACCCCGCCAAGTCCGCGTTTTTCCTACAAATCCGACCGGCTGAAGCCGTTGCGTGCGTTCTGCCAGACGGTGCGCCTGGGCTCGGTCTCACGGGCGGCTGAGGCACTTTTCGTCAGCCAGCCGGCGATCAGCCTGCAGTTGCAGGCCCTGGAACGGGAGCTGGGGGTGCCATTGTTCGAACGCAGCGGGCGGCGCCTGGTGCCCAGCCGCGAGGGCCAACTGCTGTACGAGATGGCGCAGCCGCTGGTGGAGAGCCTGGACGGGCTGGAGGCGCGCTTCCGCGACAAGGTACGCGGCCTGGACGCGGGCGAGCTGAACATCGCCGCCAACAGCTCGACCATCCTGTACCTGCTGCCGAAGATCGTCGAACGCTTCCGCCTGCACCATCCGGATGTGCGCCTGACCCTGCACAACGCGATCAGCGCTGACGGCACCGACCTGCTGCGCGAGGATGCCGCCGACCTGGCCATCGGTTCGATGACCGATGTACCGGCCGACCTGACCTACGCCCCGGCCTACCGCTTCGAACAGGTGCTGATCGCGCCGCACGACCATCCGCTGGCCAGCGGCGGCGAGCTGGAGCTGGCCGACATCGCGCGCTATCCGCTGGTACTGCCGCCGAAGCGGCAGATCACCTACCGCCTGGTCGACCAGGTATTCCAGCGCCACCGCATTGCCTACACCGTGGCGCTGGAAGTGGGTGGATGGGAAGTGATCAAGCAGTACGTGGCGATGGGCATGGGCATTTCCATCGTGCCGGCACTGTGCCTGAACGAGGCCGACCGCGAGCGGCTGGCGGCACGGTCGATGAAGCGCTGGTTCCCGGAACGCAGTTACGGGGTGATCGTGCGGCGCGGCAAGGCATTGTCGGCGCAGGCGCGGGCGTTCATCGAGCTGATCCAGCCGGAGTTGTTCAGCCCGCGCGACTACGACCAGAGCGGGCATTCGGAGCGGTGAGGGGTGTTCGGCAGGGCTGCGCCCTGCACCCGCCGAAGCCGAAGCAACAGCAAAAGCCGGCTATCCGTGGGATGGCGGGGTGAGTCCGGTTGCGGGGGACGCTGTAAACCCGTCCATGGGGGCTTGGTCGCGGCATCCATGCCGCTCACACCCCCGCAACCGGACCCACCCCGCCTTCGACAGTTGGTCGCTGCTGTTGGTGCCAGCTGCTGTTGGTGGGTGCCGACCGTTGGTCGGCACGGGATCGGATCCCATCTCTGATTCATTTCCGGCTGACGATGAATAAACTGGCCCCATGTCCATCGAACTGCGCCACCTGCGCTACTTCCTCGCTGTTGCCGATACGCTGCACTTCGGCCAGGCGGCCGAGCGCCTGGGCATGTCACAGCCGCCGCTCAGCCAGCAGATCCGGCAGCTGGAGGAACTGATCGGCGCGCGCCTGTTCGTGCGAAGCCATCGCCGCGTGCAGCTGACGCCTGCTGGGGAGCGGCTGCAGGAACGCGCGCGCGCAATCGTGCAGCAGGTGGAAACCGCGGTGGACGAGGTGCAGCGTGCGCAGCGCGGCGAGCAGGGTGAACTGCATATCGGCCTGACCCGGGCCACGCCGCTGTCGCCACAGATCCCGCGTTCGATCCTGCATTACCGCCAGCAGTATCCGCAGGTGCGGCTACAGCTGAGCGAGATGAATACGCTGCAGCAGATCGACGCGCTGCTCGATGGTTCACTGGACGTGGGCATCATCCGCAAGCGTGCGTTGCCGCCGGAACTGGTGGCACACAGCCTGTTCGTCGATCCGCTGGCGCTGATCGTGCATGCCGACCACCCTGCCCTGCGCAGGCTGTCGAAGCAGGGCACGGTGTCGTTGCGCGACTTCGCGCAGGAGCCGTTCGTGGCATTCCGGCGCAGCGCGGGCGCGGGCATCCACGACCACATGATCGCGTTGTGTGCGGCGGCGGGCTTCACGCCGCGCATCGTGCAGGAAGCCGGTGAAGCATCGACGTTGATCAGCCTGGCCGCTGCGGGCCTGGGTGCGGCGATCCTGCCGTCGTCGTGCGATCACATCCGGGTGGAAGGCTCGCGCTTCGTGGCGTTGGCCGATGCTGGCGCGCATTCGGAAGTGCAGCTGGCGTGGCATCGCGAACGGGTGACGCCGCTGATCCGAAACTTCGCCGGGCTGCTGCGCGGGGCGTTCGCCGGTAGAGTCGACTGTTAGTCGACTATCGCGCGCAGCGCGGGTTTTCGCGATCTGATGGAAGAGCAGTCGACTGACAGTCGACTCTACCTCGGCAAAGCCGCTACACCGTGGTTGCCGGCCAGCGGCCGGCACTACCGTGCGTTGGGTCACGCGGTCACCGGCTGCGGGGCGCGCTGCTGCAGCGCCCAGACGATGCCACCACCGATCAGGGTCAGCACCGCGGCGAACGCACACACGCCCCACCAGTCCCAGGCCGCGTAGGCCAGGCCGCCGACCCCGCCCAGCACGCTGGAGCCCAGGTAGTAGGCGAACAGGTACAGCGCCGACGCTTCCGCGCGCATCATACCGGCACGGCTGCCGACCCAGCTGCTGGCCACCGAGTGGCCACCGAAGAAGCCGAACGTGACCAGCGCGATGCCCAGTGCCATCGTGCTCAGCCACGGCATCGCCAGCAGCGCGATGCCGGCGCCGATCAGCGCGAACGAGATCGACAGGATGCGGCCGCGTCCGTACCGCGTAGCCTGCTGGCCCATCCACGCCGAACTGAAGGTGCCCACCAGGTACACGCTGAAGATCAGCCCGACCACGGTCTGGCTGAGGTGGTACGGCGGCGCCAGCAGGTGATAGCCCAGGTAGTTGTAGAGGGTGACGAACACGCCCATCAGCACGAACGAGGTGGCGAACAGCCACGGCAGGCCCGGGTCGGCGAACAGCAGGCGCCAGCGCGACGGCAACTCGCGCAGGCCATCGCGGCGGGGATGGAAATGGCGCGACGGCGGCAGCTGCAGCCACAGCAGCACGGTGCTGGCCACGGCGATGATCGAGACCACGCCGATGCCCCAGCGCCAGCCCCAGTGGTCGGCGATGATGCCTGCCAGCAGGCGCCCGCTCATGCCACCGATGGCGTTGCCGCCGATGTACAGGCCCATCGCCAGGCCCAGCGCGCGGCTGTCCATTTCCTCGACCAGGTAGGTCATCGCCACTGCCGGCACGCCGCTCAGCGCCAGGCCAAGCAGGGTGCGCAGCACCAGCAGCGTGGTCCAGTCGTCCACCAGCGCCGTGCTCAGCGACAGCATGGCCGACGCCAACAGCGCAACGATCATCAACGGGCGACGGCCGACCACATCGGACAGCAGGCCGGCCAACAGCATCGCCACCGCCAGCGTACCGGTGGTCAGCGACAACGACATCGCGCTGCCTGCGGCCGACACGCCGAAGTGGCGGCTGAACTCGGGCAGCAGCGGCTGCACGGTGTACAGCAGGCCGAAGGTGGAGAAGCCGGCCAGGAACAGTGCCAACGCGGTGCGGCGGAAGGCCGGGGTGCCCTGCTGGATGCGGGTGTCGGTGCCGGTATCGAGAGTGGAGGGACGGCCTCCAACGGCCGCCGCAGTTTCGCCAGTCATGGAATCGAAGGGCCGGTGGGGACGGCCGGGCGTGGGAGGGAACGGGCCTCAGACTAGGCCCGTCGATCCAGTCGATCCATAACCTAATAGATCAGGATTGATATATAGGAAGTATCAATTCAGCTTACAGGCGCTGCCACTCGAAACCGTCGCCCCGGCGGTAATACACCGCCACCGCCCGGCCGTAGACCTTGTCCGCATCGACGAAACCGAAGAAGCGGCCGTCGAAGCTGTTGCCACGGTGGTCTCCCAGCACCAGCACCTTGCCCGCCGGCACCACCAGGTCAGCGATGTCAGGACCGCCCCCCATACCCAGATCGAGGCGGGCTCGGCGCTCGCCGAAGGCTTCCACGTCCTGCAGGTCGGCGGTCTGCAGCGGCTGGCCGTTGATGCTCAGGTGCCCTTCGTGCAGCTGCACATGGTCACCGGCCACCGCCGCCACGCGCTTGATCAGCCGGGTGCCGTCGGCCGGTGAATCGAACAACGCCACTTCACCACGCTGCGGAACGCCGGTGGACATCAGTTCCCTGCCGGTGAACGGCAGGCGCAGGCCATAGGCACGCATGTCCACCACTACCCGGTCGCCGGGCTGCAGGGTTGGCTGCATCGAGCCACTGGGCACCACGTAGTGGTTGGCGAGGGTATCGCGGGCGGCGGCGAGCAGGCCGAGCATCACCAGCAGCGGCAATGCTTCCTTCTTCAGCCAGAGCAGCGCGCGTTCGGGAAGGGGAGGACGGGCAACAGCATCCATGACAGGCTCCGGGTGGGTGGTCGCTGCATCAGACCACACTCGGGCGGGAGAGGTTCCCGCGCCGGCTTGTTGTAGAGCCGAGCCCGCGCTCGGCTGCTCTTCGAGTGTCGGTGCACGCCAGCCGAGCGCAGGCTCGGCTCTACAGGAAGGGTTACGCAGGTTTTACGCCCCGGCCCGGCCGCCGGCATCGCACCTTTACGGGCGGCACGCGCATCGTATGCCCACCGCGCCGCAGGGCGCATTCCGCAAGGTGTTGTATGACCCTCCTGGTGATCCGCCACGTGTCTCCGTCGGCGCCGCGCCCGCAGCTGCCGGCGCAGCTGGCCGGCCATCGCGTGCTGTGCAGCGACTGCGCCAGCCTGTCCGAAGTGCGCCAGTGCCTGTGCCAGCCGCAGGCGCGTTCGGCCGACTGGGTGCTGCTGGATGTCGGCGTGGCCGACGAGGCGCAATGGCAGGCCGAGGGTGGCGCACTGCAGGCGGCGCTGGAACGGCTGCCGGCGCAGTACATCGAGCTGCAGTCGCCCAGCGAGCCCGGCCTGGATGCGCGGCTGCGCCTGCAGCACGGCCCCGCCGCGGTAGTGGTCGACCAGCGCAGCCAGCAGGCCGGCTATCCGCTGTCGCTGGCCATCGTCGGCCGTCGCCTGGCGCAGGAGGGCTGAGCCATGTCGATCTTCATCATCCGCGGCCCGGAAGCCGCCGGCGCCTTGATCCGCACGGCAATGCCACTGCCGGCGCCGGTCCTGAAGTCGCTGGTGCATCGCGCGATCGATGCCGGCACCAGCGTGGCGATCCGTGCCTGCGGTTCGGAGCAGGAACTGCTGGATGCGCTGCGCGTGGCCGATCACAGCCGTGGCGAAGTGACACTGCTTGACCCGGGTGCGTGCGCCAACAGCCTGCGCCTGCAGCGCCTGCTGCCCTACCTGCACAATGCCTACGTGGAGGTCCACGACGACGGCGCGGTGGCCGAGCCCTGCCTGCCGGCCGGTGTCGGCCAGCGCTTGGGCATCGCCGCCGGCTATGGCGCGCAGAGCTATGTGCTGGCGTTGGATATCGCGCTCGATCACCTCGGGTTGGCCGAGCAGGCCAACCGGGTGCACGTGGGGACGTGATCCGCTTGTGTAGAGCCGAGCCCATGCTCGGCTGCGTCTCCAGAAAAAGCCAGCCGAGCATGGGCTCGGCTCTACACAAAGAAAAACGGCGGGGTTTCCCCCGCCGTTTTCGATTTCTTACTTCAGCCCGCGGAACTTCAGCAAAGGTTCCACCGACGGGTCCTTGCCGCGGAAATCGCGGTACAGGGTCGACAGCTCCACGCTGTTGCCGCGCGAGAGGATCTTGTCGCGGAACTCCTGGCCGTTGGCCGCCGTCAGGCCACCGTGCTCGGTGAACCACTGGTAGGCGTCATGGTCGAGCACTTCGGCCCAGAAGTAGGCGTAGTAGCCGGCCGAGTAACCGCCACCCCAGATGTGGTCGAAGTAGGTGGTGCGGTAGCGCGGCGGCACCTGCGGCAGGTCGACCTTGAACTTCTTCAGCGCGCTGGCTTCAAAGGCGCCGACATCCTGCAGCGGCGCGTCGGCCTTCTGGGTGTGCCAGGCCAGGTCCAGCAGCGCGGCAGACAGGTACTCGGTGGTCGCATAGCCCTGGTTGAAGCTGCGCGCCTTGAGGATCTTGTCGACCAGTTCCTGCGGCATCGCCTCGCCGGTCTTGTAGTGCTTGGCGTAGTTGGCGAACACCTTCGGATCCAGCGCCCAGTGCTCGTTGAACTGCGACGGGAACTCGACGAAATCACGCGAGGTGGCGGTGCCGGCAATCGAAGGGTACTTCACGTTCGAGAACATGCCGTGCAGCGCATGGCCGAACTCATGGAACATGGTGGTGACGTCGTCGAAGCTGATCAGCGCAGGCTGGCCGGCGGCCGGCTTGGTGAAGTTGCAGACGTTGTAGACCACCGGCTTGGCACCGGTCAGGCCGTCCTGTTCGACGAACACGTCCATCCAGGCGCCGCCGGACTTGCTGTCACGCTTGAAGTAGTCGGTGTAGAACAGCGCCAGCGAGGTGCCGTCCTTGTCGAACACTTCGTACACCTTCATGTCCGGGTTGTAGGTCGGAATGTCGGTACGCGGCTTGAAGGTGATGCCGTACAGCTGGGTGGCGGCGTAGAAGACGCCGTTCTGCAGCACATTGTCCAGTTCGAAGTACAGCTTGATCTGCGATTCGTCCAGATCGTACTTGGCCTTGCGCACCTGCTCGGCGTAGAAGTCCCAGTCCGAAGCGGCGACCTGGAAACCACCCTTCTGCGCGTCGATCACCTTCTGGATCTCGCCGGCTTCGGCGCGCGCCTTGGCGGTGGCGGCCGGCACGGTGTCGGTCAGCAGCTTGAGTGCCGCAGCCGGGGTCTTGGCCATCTGGTCGCCCAGCTGGTAGTCGGCGAAGGTCTCGAAGCCGAGCAGCTTGGCCTTCTGCGCACGCAGCTGGGCCAGGCGCTGCACGGTCTGCCGGGTGTCGTTGGCATCACCGCGCTCGGCGCGGGTCTCCGAGGCCTTCAGCACGGCGGCGCGCTGGTCGCGATCGCTCAGCGAGCCGAGCACCGGCTGCTGGGTGGTGTTCTGCAGCGGCAGCAGGAACCTGCCGTCCAGCTTGCGTTCCTTGGCGGCGGCCGCGGCGTTGTTGATCGCATCCTCGTCCAGGCCGGCCAGCTTGGCCTTGTCGTCGACGACGACGGCCGCAGCGGCGGTGGCGGCCACCAGGCGGGTATGGAACTGGGTGGAGAGGGTGGTCTCTTCCACGTTGAGCTTGCGCAGGGTCGCCTTGTCAGCGTCGGACAGCTGCGCACCGGCGCGCACCAGGCCGTCGTAGTAGTGCTCGACCAGGCGCTTCTGCACCGGATCCAATTCCAGCGTGTCGCGCTGGTCATAGATCGACTTCACGCGAGCGAACAGCTTCGGATCGAGATTGATCTCGTCCTGGTGCGCAGCCAGCTTTGGCGCCACTTCTTCCTGGATCTTCTGTCGTGCATCGTTGGTATCGGCCTGGACCAGGCCGAAGAAGATGCGCGAGACGCGGTTCAGCGTCTCGCCGCTGCGCTCCATCGCCACGATGGTGTTGTCGAAGGTGGCCGGCTCGCTGCTGTCGGCGATCTTGCGCACGTCGGCCAGGTGCTGGCGCATCCCCTCTTCGAACGCCGGCAGGTAGTCGCTGTCCTTGATCTTGTCGAACGGCGGCGCCTGGAACGGCAGCGTGCTCGCACTCAGCAGAGGGTTGGTGGAGGCTTCGGCCGGCTGCTGGGCCGGGGTCTTCTGGGCATCGGACACGGGGGTGGACTCCTTGCCGGAACAGGCCGCCAACGCCAGGCTGATGGCGGCGGCCAGGACTACGGTACGCGACATGTAAAACACTCCTTGGGCAGACGGTACGGGATACCAGCCCTCCACCCTACTCCTGTCGCGCTCGCCCGGCATGTGCCGGACGTGGCGTCTATGCAGCGGCCTGCGGCAGGCTCAGACCGTACCGCGGGTCTTGCCGATCCAGGGCCGGTAGAACTCGCGGATCGCGGCCATGTCGGCAGCGTCATCACCACTGGGCGTGAACAGCGGGCCGATACCGATGGTCTTTTCCGGGTAGTGGAAGTACGCGGCAAGGATCGGCACGTCAGCCATCCGGGCGATCTTCAGGAAACCGGCCTTCCAGTCCTTCACCGCCTTGCGGGTGCCCTCGGGGGTGATGGCGAACCACATCTTCTCGTTGTTGCGCAGCAGGTCCACGGCCTGTCCGACGGTGCCCTGCGGCGAGCTGCGATCGAGCGGGATCACGCCCAGCCTGTGCAGCAGCGGGCCCAGCGGCCACCAGAACAGCGACGCCTTGCCCAGTACCTTCACCTTCATGCCCAGCGCGATCTTGGCCGCCATGCCCCACAGCCCATCCCAGTTGGACGAATGCGGGGCGATGATGAAGACCAGCCTGGGGATGTCAGGCAGGGTGCCGGTCACCTTCCAGCCGCCCATGCGCAGGGTGCAGCGCGCCAGCCAGCGCAGGAAGGCGTTGGGTTTGACCTGCGGCATCTGCGGCGGCACGGCCGGCAGCAACGAAGTCGGGTTGTTCAAGCAATCACTCCCAGTCACGTGATGAGCGCCCGCGCTTGATCTGCGCGCGCCCGCGTTTGGCGTCCAGACGACGCAGTTTCGACCCGAGGGTCGGCTTGGTGGCCTTGCGCGGCTTGGGCACGCTCAGCCCGGCCTGGATGAAGGCCGCCAGCCGCTCGCGCGCATCCTCGCGATTGCGATCCTGGGTCCGGAAACGTTGCGCATCGATGACCAGCACGCCTTCGCCGGTCATGCGCCGGTCACGCCGCGCCAGCAGGCGTGCGCGCAACGGTTCGGGCAACGAAGGCGAGTTGGCCACGTCGAAACGTAGTTCCACCGCGGTGGAGACCTTGTTGACGTTCTGGCCACCGGCACCGCTGGCACGCACGAACCGCTCGACGATCTCGCCGTCGGGGATTTCAAGCTGCGCGCTGATGGTGACCGGTCCACTGCCCATCCGCGCATTGTAGCGGCAGCCACGTGCCGGAGTGCGGCATCGCGCGCCGTATGCCGCCGATCAGGTACCGAACACGCCGCCTTCGCCTTGGCTGCGGGTATGCTGGCCGTCCCATGTACCGCAGGAAGCCCGCATGACCCGCACCACACCCGCCCTGCCGTCCCTGCTGCGCCGCGCCGCCCTGCTGCTGGCGCTGGCCGTGGCCAGCGTTCCGGCCCTGGCCGCGCCACCGACCGATGGCGACATCAACCGCCTGCTGTCCGCGTCACGGGCGCAGAGCATGATCGACACCATGCTGCCGCAGATCGAGGCGATGCAGCAGCAGCAGTTCCAGCAGGTGGCCGCACAGCGCCAGCTCAACGCCCAGCAGCAGGAACAGCTGAAGCGGATCCAGGCGCGGACCAGCCAGACCCTGCGCCAGGCCCTGTCCTGGCAGCAGCTGCGGCCGATGTACGTGGACCTGTACAAGAAGACGTTCAGCAAGGAAGACGTGCTGGCGATGGCCGAGTTCTACGAGAGTTCGGCCGGCCAGAGCCTGCTGGACAAGACCCCGGCGCTGATGCAGAACGTGATGGTGGCCATCCAGGCGCGCATGCAGCCGCTGTTCGCGGATCTGCAGAAGGATCTGGAAGCCATCGTCAACGAGCCGGAAAAGAAATAACGGGGTGCGCCGGGCCACGCCCGGCCGCTGGCTGTAGAGCCGAGCCCACGCTCGGCTTACGGCAGCAGCATCAGGCGTCGTCCACCTGCCAGCCAAACAGGTCCAGCGCCTTCTGGAACCCGCCGTCCAGCGGTGCCCTGACATCCACGTCGCCGCCCTCCGGATGCGGGAAGCGCAGGCGCTCGGCGTGCAGCAGCATGCGGTGCACGCCCTGCATGCGGAAGATGCGGTTGTGGCGGCCATCGCCATGGCTGGTGTCGCCAATCATGTGGTGCGAGAGGTGCTTGAGGTGCCGGCGGATCTGCCGGAAGCGCCCCGTCTGTGGCTGGCAGCGCAGCAGTGCATAACGCGAACGGGTGAACTCACCGACCGGCACCGACAGCTCGCCCGTCGCCAGGCGCTGGAAGTCGGTGATCGCTGGCTTCTTCACCGGCTTGCCCGGGCCGCCATCCAGATCATGGTCCACCCGCCAGGACAGTTCCGCCGGCCATCCCCGGCAGACCGTCAGGTAGTCCTTCAACACTTCGCCGCCCATCAACGCCTTGCCCAGCGCGCTGGCGGTCTCGCGGTCGAAGGCCAGCAGCAGGCAGCCACTGGTGGCCCGGTCCAGGCGGTGCACGAGGAAGATCGGCCGCCCCAGCTGCTCGCGCAGGCGGTCGGCCAGGAAGTCGTCTTCGCCACGGGCCAGCTTGCTGTCGTGGACCATCAGCCCGGCAGGCTTGTTGACCACGGCCAGGCGCTCATCCAGGTGCAGCAACTGCAGGGGCGCGGTGTCGGTCTCGACCGCGGCGCGGGTATCGGGTTCGGTGCTCACCGCGGGATTATCGGGGCTGGGCACTGAATGGGGTAGAGCCGGCCGCTGGCCGGCTGCCTCAGGGTCGTCTGGCTGCTGGGGTTGCCGGCCAGCGGCCGGCACTACCAGATCAGGCGCGGCCGGCCCTGCCGGATCAGGCGCGGGCAACGCTGCAGTCAGGCGCTGCGTACGGCCAGCAGCTCGCCGTTGCCAACCGGCACCAGGCTGACGCTGAAGTCCGGATCAGCGTCCAGCAGCACGCGCAGCGGTTCCATTTCCTGCGCATGCGAGGTGGCGTTGTCCACCACCAGCAGGCCCCCCGGCCGCAGCACGCGGCGCAGCTGCGGCCACCAGCCGGCGTACTGCCCGCGGTCCGAATCGAGGAACAGCAGGTCAATGCTGGCATCGACGGCCTGTGCCAGCCACGGCCCTGCATCGTCGTGAACCAGCGTGATGCGATCGGCCAGGCCACTGCGCGCGAAGGTGTCACGCGCCATCGCCGCCTTGTCCTGTGCGTATTCCAGCGTGATCACGTGGCCGTCGATGGCGGCGGCAGCCTCGGCCAGCCACAGCGTCGAATAGCCGTTGGAGGTGCCGATCTCCAGCACCCTGCGCGCGGCGCCGAAGCGGACCAGCACGGACAGGAATTCACCCGTGTCCGGCGTGATGTTGAGCATGCGGCGGCCACGCGCGCTCTCGCGGGCGTCGTTGTCGGCGCCGAAGCGTGCCAGTTCGTCCTTGAGCGCTTGCAGCATGGGACCTACTTCCACCACGCGCGCGCCAGCGCCACTGCGCCCAGCGCACCGGACAACCAGCTCCACATTGGCAGGTCGCCCCAGTACCAGCCCGGCGGCTGCAGCACGTACATGAGCGCGGCAATGGCCAGCAGGCCCACGCCAGTGATCGCCCCCACCGCGCGCTTCTGCAGGCGCTGCACGCTGGCGTCCAGAGCGGCCAGGTCGCGCGAGCGCATCGACAGTTCATGGCGGCCTTCCACCTGCTGGGTCAGCCAGGCGTGTACCAGACGTGGCATGTCCGGGGCATGGGTCATGATTTCCGGCAGGCGCTTGCCGATCTCGCGTACCACCCGGCGCGGGCTGTAGCGCTCGCGCAGGATCTTCGCCAGCACCGGCTTGGCCACCGCCCAGATGTCGATCTGCGGGTCCAGCTGGCGGCCGACGCCTTCGATGTTCAGCAGGGTCTTCTGCAGCAGGATCAGCTGGGGCTGCAGGGTCAGCTGGTAACGCTGCGCCACGCGGAACAGCTTCATCAGCACTTCGGCCAGCGAGATCTGCGACAGCGGCCGGGTGAAGTAAGGTTCGCAGACCGATCGCACCGCCGCTTCCAGATCGTCGATGCGTACGTGGTCCGGCATCCAGCGCGCCTGCACGTGCAGTTCGGCAATGCGGCGGTAGTCACGGTTGAAGATGGCCATGAAGTTCTCGGCCAGGTAGTACTGATCTTCCTGCGAGAGCTGGCCCATGATGCCGAAGTCCAGGGCGATGAAGCGCGGGTTGGCGCGACGCGCCGGATCGGTGTCGACCCAGATGTTGCCGGCATGCGCATCGGCATGGAAGAAGTTGTCGCGGAACACCTGGGTGTAGAACACCCGCACGCCCTTGGCGGCCAGCGCCTTGCGGTCGATGCCGGCCTTGTCCAGCGCGGCGATGTCGTCGGACGGAATGCCCCACACGCGCTCCAGGGTCAGTGCGCGCTCGGCCGTATGGCTCCAGATCACTTCCGGCACGTACAGGTCGTCGCTGTTTTCCCAGAAGCGGCGCAGCACGCTGGCATTGGCGCCTTCGCGCTGCAGGTCCAGCTCGGCGGCCAGGGTGTTCTCGACCTCGGCCACCACTTCGCGCGGCCGGATTTTGTCGGCGCGCGGGTGGGTGCGCTCGACCAGCGCGGCCAGCGAATTGAGCAGGGCGATGTCGGCGTCGATCTGCTTCTCGATGCCCGGGCGAAGTACCTTGACCACCACCTGGCGGCCATCGGCCAGCGTCGCCGCGTGCACCTGTGCGATCGAGGCCGAGGCCAGCGGTTCGGTGTCGAAGCTGGCGAAGGCCGCACTGACCGGCAGGCCGAGCGCGTCCTCGACGATGCGGCGCGCGGTCTCGCCATCGAACGGCTTGACCCGGTCCTGCAGCAGGGTCAGTTCATTGGCCACGTCCGGTGGCACCAGGTCGCGGCGGGTGGACAGGATCTGGCCGAACTTGACGAAGATCGGGCCGAGGTCCTGCAGCGCCAGGCGCAGGCGTGCACCGCGCGACTGTGCGGCGATGTCGGCCGAGGCCCGCGGCACGAACGGCTTGGCCAGGCGCAACCAGCGCTCGGCCGGTGTGCCCTGCAGCAGGTCGTCGAGGCGGTAACGCAGGATCACCCGGCCGATGCGGCTGGCCCGCAGCACGGCCTTCATGCGGCACCCCGCAGGCGCTGCACGCGAGCACCCAGACGCTCGACGTCATCGCGCAGCACGTCCACGTCATCGTGGAAGGCGTCCAGCTCGGCACGCGGCACCACATCGCGCGATTCCTCGGTGATGAACTCGGCGGCGCTGTGGGCCAGATCGATCGCGCCCTGGCGCGCGTGCTGCAGGCCGTTGCGCAGGGTGTTGGCAACCTGCACGCCCAGTACCTCGCCGAATACGCTGACGAAGGGCTGCTGCCAGTCCGGGTCGAAGCCCTTGGCCAGCTGCTGCAGGCGTCGCGCCAGTTCGGCATCGCCGGCCACGCGCACGCGACCCTTGCCGTTGCTGTCACCGCGCCGCGCGTTGGCCAGCAGCGGCAGCTGCGCCAGCACGCCGGCCAGGCTGCTGCGCACGGCCAGGTCGGCTTCCTGCGCGTCCACCGGACCGACCCGCAGCTGGTCGCCGTCGACGCTGATGCGCATCGCCAGCGACGGCGCTTCCAGGGTCAGGTCGATGTGGCGGCCGTCGAGGCTGGCCAGGGCATGGCGGGTATCCGGATCCAGCGCCAGGGCGCGGTTCAGGGCGATCTGCAGGGCGCGGCCAGCGACCGGCTTGAGGGACTTGAGCAGGGAAGGAGCCATGGGCGCATTCTACCTGCGTGGGTGGGGGGCTTGGGCCGGGCTGCCGCCCGGCACCCGCAGATGCAACAGCCAGGGCAACATCAAAAGCTGGCTATCCGTGGGATGGCGGGGTGGGTCCGGTTGCGGGGGACGCTGCAAGTACGTCCATGTAAGCTCGGTCGCGCCATCCATGGCGCTCACGCCCCCGCAACCGGACCCACCCCGCCTTCGACAGCTTGCTGCGATCTGTCGGGACGGCGTTCTGTGTTGCTGTTGGTGGGTGTCGACCTTGGTCGACACGGTAGATCCACGCCATGCGTGGATGGATTTCTGGTTCATCTGTGCCTCACGCGGTGGGCCGATGAAGGTTCATGCTATGGGGCCACGCAACGCACAGGACATCGCATTCCCCATGGCACGGACCCGGGTCGGCATCATCTTCGGTGGCAAGTCATCCGAGCACGAAGTTTCCCTGCAGTCGGCGAAGAACATCCTCGATGCGCTTGATCGCGAGCGCTTCGAGCCGGTGCTGGTCGGTATCGACAAGCAGGGTCAGTGGCATCTGAGCCAACCCGATACCTTCCTGATCAATGCCGATGATCCGTCGCGCATCGCCCTGCATCGGTCCGGTACGTCGCTGGCGGTGCGCCCGGGCGCCGAGCAGGCGCAGCTGCAGCCGTGCGATGCGGCCAGCGCGCTCGGCCAGATCGATGTGGTGCTGCCGATCGTGCACGGGCCACTGGGCGAGGACGGTGCGCTGCAGGGGCTGCTGCGCATGGCCAACCTGCCCTTCGTCGGTTCACCGGTACTGGGTTCGGCGGTGGCGATGGACAAGGACGTGACCAAGCGCCTGCTGCGCGACGCCGGGCTGCAGGTGGCACCGTGGCTGTGCATCCGTCGCCATCAGGCGGCGGCAGTCGATGTCGATGCGGTGATCGCGCAGCTCGGCCTGCCGTTGTTCGTGAAGCCGGCCAACCAGGGTTCGTCAGTGGGGGTGAGCAAGGTCAAGGATGCAGCGGGCTTCGCCGAGGCGCTGGCATTGGCGCTGCGCTACGACCACAAGGTGCTGGTGGAATCGGCGGTGGTCGGCCGCGAGATCGAGTGCGCGGTGCTGGGCAATGCGCACCCGCAGGCCAGCCTGTGCGGCGAGGTAGTGGTACACGACGAGTTCTACGCCTACGACACCAAGTACATCAACGACGATGGCGCCGACGTGGTGGTGCCGGCAGACATTGATGGCGCAACGCAGGCGCGTATCCAGCAGATCGCGCTTCAGGCCTACCGGGCGCTGGAGTGCGCGGGCATGGCGCGCGTGGATGTATTCCTCACCGCAGCGGGCGGGATCGTCATCAACGAGGTCAACACGCTGCCGGGCTTCACCCGCATCAGCATGTACCCGAAGCTATGGGGCGCCAGCGGCGTGGACTACACCACGCTGATCACGCGCCTGATCGAACTGGCGCTGGAGCGCCACGAGGCCGATCGCGGATTGCACAGCGCCGTGTAGCGGCGCTGTGTGTAGCGTCGAGCCATGCTCGACTCACGAGAAGCAGTCGAGCACGCTCGACTCTACAAAGGGGCGTGCCGACCAACGATCGGCACCCACCGGAAAGAGCAGTGCCGGCCGGCGGCCGGCACTACCCTGCGGTCTACTAGCCTCGCTTGCGGAACATCGAGATCACCGCAAGGATCAGGAACACCACGAACAGGATCCAGGCGATGTTCGTTGCGGCGCCGGCGATACCGGAGAAACCCAGAACGGCGGCGATGATGGCGATGACAAAGAAGATGATGGCGTAGTGCAGCATGGCGCTCCTCGCGGGTGGTCGAGCCTTGGATGGCGTGGGTCCATCCTCCCGATCCTGCGGTGTGCAACCAGTGATGGCGATCTATGCAGCAGATGAAGCCTTCAGCCTGCGCAGCCCTTCTTCGATGCTGACTTGCGGCACGTAGCCGAAGTCACGGCGCGCCGGTTCCATGCTGTACCAGTGTGGCGTACACAGCTGTTCGGCCAGGAAACGGGTCAGCGGCGGCTCCCCGCGCAGTCGCAGCAGCGGCCACAGCCGCTCGCAGACAGCGCCGATGCGGTAGGCGGTCTTGAAGCTGATCGCCTTGTCCACCGTCGGCGCACCCACCGCAGCCAACAGCTTGTTCACCAGCTCGCGCATCGGCAACGGCTCGCCATTGGAGATGAAGTAGGCCTTGCCCGCGCACGCAGCGCCCGGTGCCAACGCTTCGAAGGCGAGGAAGTGCGCCAGCGCGGCATTGTCGATGTAGGTGGTATCGACCTTGTTGCTGCCATCGCCCACCAGGCGCAGGCGGCCCTGCCGCGCACGCTCGGCCAGGCGCGGCACCAGCTGCTGATCGCCAGGGCCCCAGATCAGGCGCGGACGCAACGCCATCGTCGCCAACGCGGCATCGTTGGCGGCCAGCACGCGCTGTTCGGCGATCGCCTTGGTGGCCGCGTACGGCGCCTGGAAATCTTCGCCGTACGGCACCTCGTCGGCGCCGAGGCCTTCCACCGGATGGGTAGCGCGATGGGTCACGCTGGGCGTGGAGGTGTAGACCAGCCTGCCGATGCGGTGCGCGCGGCAGGCTGCGATGACGTTGTCGGTGCCGACCACATTGGCCTGGTGGTAGCTGTCATAGCTACCCCACGCGCCGGCCTTGGCACCATTGTGGAACACCGCATCGACGCCGGCCACCGCATGCAGCACCGCCTGCGCATCGGCCAGATCACCGCGGATCTGGCCCACGCCCATCGCCTGCAGTTCGGGGTAGTGGCTGCGGTTGAACGCCAGCACCTGGTGGCCACGCTCAACCAGCCCGCGGCACAGCGCCTGACCGAGGAAACCACCGCCGCCGGTGACCAGGATTTTCATGCGCGCTTCTCCAGTTCGGCGCCGGCCCAGACGGCGAGCTTTTCGCGGCCGATCTTGGCGTTGTGACGGATATCGACGGGGAACGCCGGATGCACCAGGACGTGCTGCAGGTTCGCATCGGGCAACCGTGCGGCGGCTTTCGCACGCAGGGCCTCGCGCAAGGCCGGGCTGTCGCTCTGCCCGCGCTGCAGTTCCACGCACAGCACCGGTACCTGTGCACCGGCCGGGCCAACACCCACCAGGGCCGTGCGCGCCACGCCGGGCACGGTGTTGAACACCGGCTCGACCTGTTCGGTGTACAACGGCCCCTGCGCGGTTTCCACGCGATGGGTCTTGCGGCCGCAGAACCACAGACGGCCCTGTGCATCAAAGTAGCCCACGTCGCCCATGCGATGGACGATGCGGGTGCTGCCATCGGCCAGCGTCTCGCGGATCTTCGCCGCCGCGGTGGCCTGCGGGCGGTTGAAGTAGCTGTCGGTGGCGGTTGGGCCGGCCACAGTGATTTCTCCCACCTCGCCGGTGGCCAGCACACGTGCCTGCGACCAGTCGGCCAGCGGCGCGTCATCGATGGCGATGATGCGGACCTCGTTCGGTTCCACCACGCTGCCCACGCAGGTGCCAGCGCCGGCCTCGGTGGCGGCGCGGGTGCGCTCCAGCTCACGACCCTCCACCACTGCCACCGGCAGGCACTCGGTGGCGCCATAGGGAGTCCAGAACTGCGCATCGGCCGGCAGCAGGCTGCGGATGGTGGCGACCACGTCCGGCGGCACCGGTGCACCGGCCGAGGTCACCCGGGTCACCGTCGGCAGCGGCCGGCCATGCTTCGCCAGCACCCGCATCAGCGCGGGCGAACCAAACAGCTGGGTCACGCCGAAGCGCTGGATGGCATCGTGCAGGCGTGCCGGGTCGGCCTGCGCCGGCCGCGTCGGGTCCATGTCCGGGATCACCGAGGTCAGGCCCAGCGCCGGGTCGAACAAGGCAAACGGCGGGAAGGTCGGCAGGTCCACCCCGCCCGCTTCCATGCCGAAGGCACTGCCCAGCAGCTGGATCTGGCCGACGAAATGGCGGTGGCGGTAGACCACGCCCTTGGGCACGCCGGTGGAGCCACTGGTGAACAGGATCGCGGCCATGTCCTCGCCATCGGTGTCGGCCAGCATCGGCCCAGCGCTGGCGCCGGCGCGCTCCAGCGCGGCCAGGCTGGTGCCGCCCCAGCCGAGGCGGCGGCCGACAGTGACCAGGCGGGTCGCCGAGGGCGCCCAGCGCAGCGCCAGCCGCGCCACATGCGCCAGTGGAATGCCGATGAAGGCCTGCGGCTGCGCCTCGTCCAGGCACTGCTTCAGGGCGCGCTTGTCGATGCCCGGGTCGACCAGCACCGGCACCGCCCCCAGCTTGAACAGCGCGAACATCAGCAGGAAGAATTCCGGCGAGGGCCGCACCATCACCACCGTGCGCACCCCGCGGCCGATCCCGTAGCCGGCCAGACCGGCGGCCATGGCGTCGCTGCGGGCATCCAGCTGGCGGTAATCGAGGGTGACGTCGTAGGCGGCCATGCCGTTGCCGGCGCCTCGGCGGCCCGGGCAGCGGATGGCGATCTGATCGGGGCGTTCACGCGCCAGTTCAGGCAGGCGCGCGGCAATGTTGCAGGGTCGGTTCATCCGTTCATTGTCGCCGCTTACGGAATTTCTTGCGCGGCGGCCGACTTCGTGGAAAATCCGCACCCTCGTTCCCGATTCCGACTGCCGCCCGAGGCGGCTTGCCCATGCAACATCCCTGCATGACCTGCGGCGCCTGCTGCACCCAATACCGCGTGGCCTTCCACTGGATGGAATCGGACGAGGTCACCCCCGGCGGCGTGCCGCACCAGCTTACCGAGGTGCTGGACCCGCATCGCCTGTGCATGCGCGGCACCCATTCCAAGCCGGTGCGCTGCGTCGCGCTGGATGCGCAGATCGGCGTGTATTCACGCTGCACCATCCACCCCAACCGGCCCAGCGTGTGCCGCGAGGTGGATGCATCGTGGGAGTATGGCAAGGCCAGCCCGCAGTGCGACAAGGCGCGCATCGCCTATGGCCTGGATCCGTTGACGCCGGCCGACTGGCGCTGGCGCGATGACGCCGACAATGACGACGACCATCCGGACGACAACGGCAACAGCCCTTCCTCGCCGCCGCAGGCGCCGGTCGCCGCGTAATGGTAGTGCCGGCCGCTGGCCGGCAACCTCATCAACCCTTCGGGTGTGCCGACCAACGGTCGGCACCCACCGGAAGAGGAAGGGGTGGATGCCGACCGTTGGTCGGCACACCGATCAGATCGGGTTGGCGTCCAGGAACGCGCGGATTTCCGGCACCAGCACCTCGTGCTTGTCCTCCAGCACGTAATGCCCGGCGTCCTCGAACGCATGTACCTGGGCCTTCGGCAGCGCGGCCTGGAAGCCCTTCAGGAAATGATGGTCGAACACGAAGTCGCGCAGGCCCCAGCCGAGAAAGGCGGGACTGTCGGCGAACGACGGCAGCGCCTTGCCGGCGCGTTCCAGCAGCGACCAGGCCTTGTCGGCCGGCGACAGCGGGATGTCCTGCATGAAACGGATGGTGCTGATGCGGTTGGCCCAGCTGTTGTACGGCGACACGTAGGCGCGGCGCACGTCGGCCGGCATCTTCCGCTCCACGCCCAGCCACGAGGCACCGGAGGAGAACGCGTTGAAGCTGCGGATGATCCACTCGCCGATCTTCCAGTGACGGCCCAGCGCGATCTGCCACGGCATCTTCTTCGCCGCCGGCATCGGGAACGCGGCGGTGTTGAGCACCACCAGGCGCTTGACCTGGTCGTGGTGCGACAGCGCCCAGCCGAAACCGATCATGCCGCCCCAGTCGTGCACGGCCAGGGTCACCGGTCCGGTGATGCCCAGGTGCTTGAGCAGCGCATCGAGGTCGTCCACGCGCGACTGCAGCGTGTACTCGTAGCGGCTGTCATCAGGCTTGTCCGACAGGCCCATGCCGATATGGTCCGGCACGATGCAGCGGTAGGTGTCCGACAGGCCGGCCACCAGCGTGCGCCAGTAATAGCTCCACGACGGATTGCCGTGCACCATCACCACTACCTCGCCGTCGCGCGGGCCTTCGTCGAGATAGTTCATCGACAGGCCCGGGCGCACTTCGAAGCGCTGCGGGTGGGCGGGGTAACCGGGAAGATCGCGCATGCGGAGCACCTTGGAAGAATCGCGGCGCGGTGTAGCGCCGAGCCATGCTCGGCGGCTCTCCGGTCAGGCCGCGGAAGAACCGCGCTGTGCGCGTGAGCCGAGCATGGCTCGGCTCTACAGGAGGTCGGGCAGCGGGCTGCTTACCAGACCACTTCAGCCATCGAACAGTTCAGGCCGGAACCAATGCCCAGAAGCGCGATGCGATCACCCTTCTTCAGCTTGCCCAGCTGCTTGAGCTTGCTCAGCACGATCGGCACCGAGGCCGGCCCGATGTTGCCGTGCTCGCCGAAGATGGTCATGACCTTCTTCGGGTCGATGCCGAAGTTCTTGATGAACGCAGCGGTGTGCGGCTGGCTCACCTGGTGGATCACGAACTGGTCCAGCTCTTCCACGGCCCAGCCGAGTGCGATCTTGGCGGCGGTGAAGGTCTTCTGTGCCAGCTTGATGCCTTCGATCAGCAGCAGGCGGGTGTCGGTGACCATGCGGTCCAGGTTGCCCAGGCACAGCTGGTTCCACTCGGTCGCCGAGCGGGTGACGCCACCCTTGTAGCGCGGCGCGTCCGGCACCAGCTCCGAGCGCGCCATCACCATCGCGGCAGCACCCGAACCGGTGGTCAGGGCCGCCAGTTCGTTGCGGAAGTCGTCGGCGGTGACGTCCGGAGCGGTCATGCGCTCCAACGTCTTCTCGTACACCAGGTTGGCGGTCTCGCCATCCACCACCAGCGCGTAGTCGATGTCACCGCGCTCGATCATGCGCGCGGCGATATCCATGCCGTTGATGAAGGCCAGGCAGGCGTTGGCGACGTCGAAGGTCATGCATTCGTCGCTGACGCCGAGGTTGCCCGACACGATGGAGGCGGTGGACGGCTCCAGGTAGTCGCGGCTGACCGAGGTATTGACCAGCAGGCCCACCTGCGTCGCATCGATTCCAGCGTCTTCCAGCGCCTTGCGGCCGGCCATGGTGGCAGCGTCGGACGCCAGCATGCCGTTGTCCCACAGGCGGCGCGCGTGGATGCCGGCGATATCGCCGAGCACGTCGGTGCGGATGCCCAGGCGATCCAACGTCGGCTGCAGGCGTTCGTTGATTTCCCTGGTGGTCAGCGTATGCGGTGCGTCGACGTGTGCCAGGCCGGCGATCGAGACATTCTTGAAGAGCATCGAGGTTAGCGCCAAGGCTCAGGCAAAAGGGGGCGCTATTCTATAACCCCGGGGGCCTTCACCGCATCTTTACGAATTCAGCGCTGGCCGTATGGTGAAGCGTTCAGCGCGGTGGGCACTGGAACGCGGCGAAGCGCTGGCTGCCATCGGCCGGGGCCGCAGCGGCCTGCACGGCATTGGCACCTGCGCTCGGGGCCTCGTTGCGGGCCAGCGTTTCCAGCTCTTCCTGCACGCGCAGCGGGTTGCGGTTGTAGAAGCCGACCTTGCTCTTCACGGTGACGACCACTTCGCCCCTGGCGATGCAGCCAGCGGGAACGGGGCCTGCCGGCAGTACGCGGGTCGCCTTGCCGGCCGGTTCGATCGGCACCCAGGTACAGGCGGTGACGGTGAGCAGCAGGGAGGAAAGCAGCAGAACGCGCATGGGCAGATCCTGGAAGGGTATGGGGGGATTCTGCCTGAACAGCCTGAATCGGGGGTAGCCGTGGCGGAGCCCAGGTAGCGCCGGGCCATGCCCGGCGAGCGCACAGCGCGGCATGGCTGGCCGCCGGAAAGCCGCCGGGCATGGCCCGGCGCTACCACGGGAGACCTGCCCGCCGTGGCGGGCAGGCACATCCCTTATTTCTTGACCGGGTTGCCTTCGGCATCGATTACGGTCACCTCGCCCAGGTTCAGCGCACGCACGGCCGCTTCGGTCTGCTTGAGATCACCCACCACCACCCAGGTCAGCGCCTGCGGCTTGATCTCGGCGGCGGCCTGCTGCACCTGCGCCGGGGTCATCGCCTCGATCTCGGCCTTGCGACGCAGCACGTAGTCGTCCGGGCGCTTGAACTGCACGATCGAGCCGATGGTCGAGGCCACCGCGCTGGCGGTCTCGTAGGCACCGGGCAGGCTCAGGGTCTGGATATTGCGGATGCGGTTGACCTCGGCAGCGGTGGCCGGCTTGCTGCCATCGGCGAACGCGGCGATTTCCTTGCGCATTTCCGCCAGTGCCGGGCCGGTCTTGTCGATCTGCACCGGCGCGCTGGCCATCCACGGGCGCTGGCCCACCGAATTGACCGCGCTGCTGCGCGCACCGTACGACCAGTGCTTGTCTTCACGCAGGTTCATGTTCAGGCGCGAGGTGAAGTCGCCGCCGATCACACCGTTGGCGATGTCGAAGCGGGTCGAGCTGGTGGCGCTGGAAGGTGCCACCACCTGGCCGGCGAACAGGTTGGCCTGCACCGCGCCCGGCTGGTCGATCAGGAACACGCGCGGGCCCTTCGGCAGCGCCACGTCGGTGGCCGCCTTCACCTGCGGGGCATCGCCGGCAGCCTTCCAGTCGCCCAGCTGCTTGTCCAGCAGCGGCACGATCTCGGCCAGGGTGGTGTCGCCGACCACGATCAGGGTGCCGTTCTGCGGGCGCAGCCAGTCGTGATGGAAGTCGACCAGGTCCTCGCGGGTCAGGCCGTTGATCGCCGCCTCGTCGCCACTGCCGGTGAACGGAATGGCATACGGGTGGCCCTTGCCGTACAGCAGCGGGGGCAGCACGCGCATCGCCACCGCACCCGGGTTGACCTTCTCCTGCTGGATGCCCGCGATCCAGCTCGCCTTGACCCGGTCGATCTCGCCCTGCTCGAAGCGCGGTTCGCGCAGCAGGTCGCGGTACAGCGCCAGCGACGGCACCAGGTTTTCCTTCAGCGCCGACAGGTCCACGCTCATCGAGTCCAGGCCGGCCGAGGCATCCAGGCTGGCGCCCAGCGCATCCGCCGCATCGGCGAAGGCCAGCGAGCCGAGCTTGCCGGCACCTTCGGTCATCAGGCTCATGGTGAAGTTGGCGGTGCCCGGTTTGCGGCCCTGGTCGGCACTGAAGCCGCCCGGGAACTGGTAGCTGAACTGCACCACCGGAATCTCATGGCGCTCGGCCAGGATCACCTGGGTACCGTTCTTCAGTGTCGCGCGCTGCAGCGCCGGGAACTTCAACTGCGGGAACTCGCGGGTCTGCGGCACGCCGGCCTTGCGGTCGACCTGCTCCGGCAGCGTGCTGTACTTCGGGTCCACCGCTGGCACGGTGAACGGCTTCGGCGCCTGGCTCGGATCTTCCTTCAGCGCCACGCGCTCACCCGGTGCGATCACCAGGGTGTGGCTGCCCTTGTCCAGCCACTGCGCGCCGAGCCGGCTCAGATCGGCGGCACTGGCCTTCTCGATGTTGGCCAGCGAGGTGCGGAAGCAGCCCGGGTCGCCGGTGAACACCGCACATTCTGCAAGGGCGTCGGCCTTGCCGCCGAAGCCACCGATGCGCTCGATGCCGCGGATGAAGCCGGCGCGGGCGCCGGTCTTGGCGCGCTCCAGTTCCGCGGCGGTCGGGCCCTGCTTGATCAGCCGGTCCAACTCCTCGTCGATGATCTTCTCGACCTTGGCCGGGTCCTGGCCCTGCTTGACCGTGGCCATGATCACGAAGTTGGAGCCCAGCTGTGACGTGGAGAGTCCGGCAGCAATGCTGTCCACCAGCTTGTCCTGGTGCTGCAGGCGCTGGCTCAGGCGCGAGGACTTGGCACCGCCCAGCACCTGCGCGAACAGCTGCAGCTGATCGACCTCGGTGGTGCCGACCTGCGGCACGTTCCAGGCGCGGTAGATACGCGCCTGCGGCACCTTGTCGGTCATCGTCTCGCGCGTATCGGCGCTGCGCTTGGCCACGTTCACCGCCGGCTGCGCCATGGTCGGGCCGGCCGGGATGCTGCCGAAGTACCTGGAGACCTTTTCCTTGGCGGTGGCCAGGTCGATGTCGCCGGCCAGCACCAGCACCGCGTTGTTCGGGCCGTACCAGGTGCGGAACCAGGTCTTCACGTCGTCCAGCGACGCCGCGTTCAGATCGTTCATCGAACCGATCACGCCGTGGTGGTACGGGTGGCCCACCGGATACAGCGCCTTGTTGAGCTGGTCCCAGGCCTGGCCGTAGGGCTGGTTCTCGCCTTGGCGCTTCTCGTTCTGCACCACGCCACGCTGCTCGTCCAGCGCCGCCTGGTCGATCGCACCGACCAGATGGCCCATGCGGTCCGATTCCATCCACAGTGCCATGTCCAGCGCGGTGGTCGGCACGTTCTCGAAGTAATTGGTGCGGTCGGTGTTGGTGGTGCCGTTCTGGTTGGTGGCACCCACCTGCTTGAACGGCTCGAAGAATTCGCCGTCGTGGTTTTCGCTGCCCTGGAACATCAGGTGTTCGAACAGGTGCGCGAAGCCGGTACGGCCGGCCGGCTCGTCCTTGCTGCCCACGTGGTACCAGACGTTGACCGCGACGATCGGCGCCTTGCGATCGGTGTGCACGATCACGCGCAGGCCGTTGGGCAGGGTGAACTGCTCGTACGGGATATCGACCTTGGCCGGTGCGGCCGGCTTGGCCGCCAGCGCATGGGAAGGCACAAGCGTGCCCAGGGCGGTGCTGAGGGCGACAGCCAGCAGTGCAGCGCGCGGGCGAAGGGCGAGAGACATATCCGGATCCTTGGTCACGAAGGTGAACCCCGATCCTAGCCTGCGCGCACAGCGGCCGGAATCGGCCAGCAGTCACTGGGGGTGTTTGCCTCCTTGCCCCTCCACCCCTGCTTTGCGGCCCGGGAGGGGCGGTCACAAGCGCCCGCAGGCAACGTCCGGACAGTGTCCGCGGCCCGAGGAATGGACAGGTGTCCGCCCACCGGACACTTCTCTACCCGAACAAACCCCTTCTAAATCAACAACTAAAAGTTGGCACGCGGATTGCTTGGTAGTTCCTGCGCCAGGAAGGGCTTCAGACGAAAGCTGACTGAAGACTGAACAAATGCAGGAAATCGAAAATTTTCCTTGCAAGCCCAGAATTGGTGTACTACCTTACTACCACACCACTGATCACCAACACTAAACAGGCCCCGTCATGAACGCCAAGACCATTGCCATCGCCATCGCCCTGATTGCCGGCACCGCGGTTGTTTCGTCGGTGCAGGCCTCCGAATCCATCAAGACGCTGTCCACCGTGCAGGTCCGCCCTGCCGCCGACCAGCTGGCCCAGCAGGCCTGGGAACAGGCCAGCGGCATCCCGACCCTGGCCACCGTGGAAGTGCGCCCGAGCGCCGACCAGCTGGCCGAGCGCAACGGCTACGTCGCCGCCCCGGTTGCGGCCGCGATGCCGATCACCACCCTGGCCTCGGTGGAAGTGCGCCCGAACCTGGAACAGCGCGTCGCCCTGGCCGCCGAGCTGGAAGCCCAGCGCTACGCCGCGACCCTGGCTGCCGCCGCCACCAACGTCGCCAACTCGGTCATCGTCAACCTGCCGGCCCTGCAGGTGCGTCCGAGCGCCGCCGACCTGCAGGCCCTGGCCACCGAAACCGCCCAGGTCCTGCTGCGCCCGTAACCGGTGCCGCCCTGCCTCGCGCAGGGCGTGCGCCGTAAAGGCGGCCGCCGTCGCAGGTACACTGCGCCGATGAATGCCGCGCCCCAGTTCCACGTGATCCTGTTCCAACCGGAAATCCCGCCCAACACCGGCAATGTGATCCGGCTCTGTGCCAACACCGGCGCGCAGCTGCACCTGGTCGAGCCGCTTGGCTTCGCACTGGAAGACAAGCAGCTCAAGCGCGCCGGGCTGGACTACCACGAGTATTCACGCCTGCAGGTGCACCCCGACCTGGACACCGCGCTGGCGCGGATCGCACCGAATCGGTTGTTCGCACTCAGTACCCGCGCCAGCGTGCGCTACGACAGCGTGGCCTTTGAAGAGGGCGATGCATTCCTGTTCGGGCCGGAAAGCCGTGGCCTGCCGCAGGACGTGCTCGATGCCCTGCCCGACGGCCGCCGCCTGCGCCTGCCGATGCGGCCGGGCAACCGCAGCCTCAATCTTTCCAACACCGTTGCGGTGGTGATGTACGAGGCGTGGCGGCAGCATGGGTTTGCCGGCGGCGCGTAGCGCCACGCGCCTCTCTTCTGCCTGATTGTTGCTGTGGCGGGCGCATGCGTTCATGGGCGTTACTTTTCTTTCCGCGCGGAAAGAAAAGTAACCAAAAGAAACGCGCCGCCATCCGCGAGCCGGTGCTGCGCACCGGTACCCTGCGCCCCTCTGCCCGCCGGGGGACGGCGCGGAACTCGCTGCGCTCAGACACCCGCGCCTCTTCGCCCCCGCCGGACCTGCGGTGCTCGGCTCGCTTCAAGGCGGACCCGACAGCCGCGCGGTACAGGCTGTCCTTGAACCCATCGCGGTCCGGTGCGCGGTTCGGCACACCGATCGCTCGCCTGCGAATACGCTACTGGACAATGCCGGCCAGCGGCCGGCACTACCGGTGCACTCAGAACGCGTTGATGCCGGTCAGTTCGCGGCCGATCACCAGCTGGTGCACGGTCTCGGTGCCTTCATAGGTGATCACCGATTCCAGGTTCAACGCATGCCGGATCGCCACATGCTCGGTGGTGATGCCAGCCCCACCGAGCAGATCGCGACACTCGCGGGCGATGTCGATGGCCATGCGGCAGTTGTTCCACTTGGCCAGGCTGACCTGCTGCGGCTGCAGCTGGCCGGCTTCCTTCAGCCGGCCCAGTTGCAGGGCCAGCAGCTGTGCGGTGGTGATGCGGCGGGCCATCTCGGCCAGCTTGATCTGCGCGCTCTGCGTGGCCGCCAACGGGCGGCCGAACAGCACGCGCTCCTTGGCGTAGCCCAGCGCCTCATCCAGGCAGGCGATGGCCGCGCCGATCGGGCCCCAGCTGATGCCATAACGGGCCTGGGTCAGGCAGCCCAGCGGTCCCTTCAGGCCCTTCACGTTGGGCAGGCGGTGACTGTCGGGCACGCGCACGTCATCGAAGTACAGCGCGCCAGTGAGCGAGGCACGCAGGCTCATCTTGTGCTTGATTTCCTGGGTGCTGAAGCCGGCCATGCCCTTCTCCAGCACGAAGCCCTGGATCCCGTCCTCGGTCTGCGCCCAGACGATGGCCAGGTCGGCCACCGGGCCGCTGGTGATCCACATCTTGCTGCCGCTGATGCGCCAGTCGCTGCCGTCCCGCACCGCGCGGGTCTTCATGCTGGCCGGGTCGGACCCGCCGTGCGCCTCGGTCAGGCCGAAGCAGCCGATCAGTTCGCCGCGCGCCATCGCCGGCAGCCACTGCTGGCGCTGTTCCTCGCTGCCATAGGCGTAGATCGGGTACATGCACAGCGAGCTCTGCACCGAGACGAAGCTGCGCAGGCCGGAATCGCCGCGCTCCAGCTCCTGGCAGATCAGGCCGTAGCTGACCGCACCGAGGTCGCCACCGCCGTACTGCGCCGGCAGGGTCGCGCCGAGCAGGCCCAACGAGGCGATCTCCGGCACCAGTTCAGACGGAAAACGGGCCTGGTCGAAGGCATCGCCGATGATCGGCAGCACGCGCTCGTCGGTGAAGCGGGCGACACTCTCCTGCACCGCACGCTCTTCCTCATTGAGCAGGGAACGGACATCGAACAGATCGTACGGATGCAAAGCCATGGCACTCACACGCAGTCAGGACCCGGCCATTGTCGGTCATCCGGGCAGCGCGTGCCGACCAGGGTTGGCCCACCACCAGGGCTGAGGCACTACGCTGCGCTGCAGCAATCGTGCGGTGAACGGCGTCTATCTAGCTCGATCACGCGCGTCCCGGTACCCTGACACATTCAAACAACCGTTTCGCCCGTGGCCGCACGCGCGATTCCCAGGCACCGCCGGTGGCCCCGATGCCGGCCCTACCCACGAGTCATGCAATCGATGAGCGCTGAAGCCAACGCCCTGCCCCCGCGTGAAGTAATGGAGTTCGACGTGGTGATCGTCGGCGCCGGTCCTGCCGGCCTGGCCACCGCGATCCGCCTGCGCCAGCGCGCGATCGAAGCCGGTCGCGAGCTGTCGGTGTGCGTGCTGGAAAAGGGCTCCGAACCGGGCGCGCACGTGCTCTCCGGTGCGGTGATGGACCCACGCGCACTGACCGAACTGTTCCCGGACTGGGCCGAACGCGGCGCACCGCTGAAGCAGAAGGTCACCCGCGACGAATTCCTGTTCCTCAGCGAGACCGGCGCACGCAGCACGCCCAACGCGCTGCTGCCGGAGTGCTTCCACAACGAAGGCAACTACATCATCAGCCTGGGCGAAGTGACCCGCTGGCTGGCGCAGCAGGCCGAGGCGCTGGAAGTGGCGATCTTCCCGGGCTTTGCCGCCGCCGAAGTGCTGTTCGGCGACAACGGTGAAGTGATCGGCGTGGCCACCGGCGACATGGGCATCGAGAAGGACGGCAGCATCGGCCCGGCCTTCGAGCGCGGCATGGCGCTGCACGCCAGGTACACGGTCTTCGCCGAAGGCGCGCGCGGCCACCTCGGCCGCCAGCTGATCGCCCGCTACAAACTGGACGAAGGCAAGGACCCGCAGGCCTACGGGATCGGCATCAAGGAGCTGTGGCAGATCGACCCGGCCAGGCATGAGCCGGGCCTGGTGGTGCATGCGGCTGGCTGGCCGCTGGACAGCGACACCTACGGCGGCGCGTTTCTGTACCACGCCGACGGCGGCAAGGTCGCCATCGGCTACGTGGTCGGCCTGGACTACAGGAACCCGTGGCTGAGCCCGTTCGAGGAGTTCCAGCGTTTCAAGACCCATCCCTCCATCCGCAAGCACCTGGAGGGCGGCACCCGCATCGGTTACGGCGCCCGTGCAATCACCGCCGGTGGCCTGCTGTCGCTGCCCAAGACGGTGTTCCCCGGGGGCGCGCTGGTCGGCTGCGAGGCCGGTTACCTCAACGCCAGCCGCATCAAGGGCAGCCACGCCGCGATCAAGACCGGCATGCTGTGCGCCGACGCCGCGTTCGACGCGCTGGCTGCTGATCGCCAGCACGATGAACTGAGCGCCTACCCGAAGGCGTTCGAAGCCAGCTGGCTGTTCACCGAACTGCAGCAGGCCAAGAACTTCAAGCAGTGGTTCAAGAAGGGCCAGACCGTGGCCACGCTGATGACCGGCGTGGAGCAGTGGCTGCTGCCCAAACTGGGCGTGCGCAACCCGCCGTGGACCCTGCATCGCACCCAGCCGGATCATGCCTGCCTGGAGCCGGCGGCCAAGCACACCCGCATTGCCTACCCGAAGCCGGATGGCGTGCTGACCTTCGACCGCCTCAGCTCGGTGTTCCTGAGCAGCACCAACCACGACGAGAACCAGCCCAGCCACCTCACGCTGAAGGACCCGAGCATTCCGGTGAAGGTGAACCTGGCCGAGTACGCCGGTCCGGAAGCGCGCTACTGCCCGGCCGGCGTGTACGAGTTCGTCGGCGAAGCCGACAGCGCGCGCCTGCAGATCAACGCGCAGAACTGCGTGCACTGCAAGACCTGCGACATCAAGGACCCCACCCAGAACATCGTGTGGGTGACCCCGCAGGGCGGCGGCGGCCCGAACTACTCGGGCATGTGATCGCCCCGGGCTGCGACCGCGTGTCGCAGCCCGGCGGCTCGACCGCACCGCTATCCTGCCGCCCATGCGCGCCGACCGCCTGCTCATTGCCATTGCCGTGTCCCTGCTCGCCACGGCCTGCCAGCGCCCGCCTGCTGCGCCCGCCACGCCCGAACAGGCCCGGCAGCAGGCCATGCAGCGCGCGTTCGAACTGTGCGCCGGTTGCCACACCGTGCAGCCCGGCGGCATCCACCGCTTCGGGCCGAACCTGCATGGCGTGATCGGCCGCCGCGCCGGCAGCTTGCCCGACTACGGCTATTCCGAGGGCATGCGCCGCGCCGACATCACCTGGAGCGCGCAGACCCTGGATGCGTTCCTGCAGTCGCCCACCCACGTGGTGCCCGGCACCCGCATGTACAACGCCTTTCCCAGCGCCGAACGCCGCGCGCTGGTGATCGCCTACCTGCAACAGCAGTCGGCTCAGTGAGCCAATCGCTGCAGCTGGTGCTGCAGCCGTGCCACGAACGCCGTTACAGCGGCGAACACCGGTGCCGGATCGGTCTCGCCCGCATCCTGCAGGCGCTCGACCAGTGCGTTGGCCTGCCCGGCCAGCACCGTCGCCCCAACCGCACCCATGCCGCCGGCCAGGCGATGCAGGTGCAGCGCCGCGGTTTCGCGGTCGCCGGCCTGCACGGCGCATTGCACGGTCGCCAGATCGCCCTCGCTGGCCTGCAACAGGCTGTCGCGCAGCTGCTCGGCCACCACGCGTGAGCCGAACCGCCGCTGCAGGCTGGCCAGATCAGGCAGCGTCCCGCCATCGTCGGCAGCGGGTCCGGCCTGCGGCTCCACAACCGATAGTCCCTGCGCCTGCGGCAACCAGCGCAGCAGCGCGGCGCGCAGGGTTGCCAGCGACAGCGGCTTGGACAGTACTTCGTCCATGCCGGCCTCGCGGCAGCGCCGTGCATCGTCGTCCAGTACGCTGGCGGTGAGCGCCAGTACGGTCAGCCGCGGCTGGCCGTTGCGACCCTCGCGTTCGCGCAGCAGGCGGGTGAAGGCGAAGCCATCCAGCACCGGCATCCGGCAATCGGTGATGACCAGATCGAACGGCTCCGACGCCAACCGGTCCAGCCCCTGCTGGCCATCGCCGACCAGCACATGCGGCACACCCAGCTGCTGCAGGCGCCAGGCCATCATCGCCTGGTTGGTCGGATGATCTTCGATCACCAGCACGCGTGCCTCGCGCAACGCCGGCGGCAGCAGCGCCGCCTGTTCCTCCTCGGCGGCAAGCGCTTCAACATCGCCACGGCCGGCTTCCACCAGCGACAGCCGCACCTCGGCGCGGGTACCCTCGCCCAGCGTGCTGTGCAGCTCCAGTTCGCCGTCCATCATCTGCACCAGGCGCTGGCAGATGCTCAGGCCCAAGCCGGTACCACCATGGTCACGCTGGATGTATGCACCGGCCTGGGTGAACGGCGCAAACAGGTGCTGCAACTGTTCCGGCGCGATTCCGATGCCGGTGTCGGTGACGCTCAGGCACAGCGGCTGGCTGCCGTCTTCGGCGGTCGGCCCCAGCACTTCCAGCTGCAACCGCACTTCGCCGCGCACGGTGAACTTGATGGCGTTGCTGAGCAGGTTGAACACGATCTGGCGCAGGCGCACGCCATCCACTTCGTGCGCCGCTGCCAGCTGTGGGTCGATCTGCACGTGCAGGTCCAGCCCACGTGCACTGGCCTGCGCCGACAGCAACCGGCACACGCTCTCCAGCAAGGGCCGCAGCGGCTGCGGCACCGGTTCCAGGCGCAGTGCGCCGGCCTCCAGCCGCGAGTAATCGAGAATATCGTCGAGGATCTGCCGCAGCATCTGCGCGGAATCCTCGATCACGTCGAGAATGCGCTGCTGCTCGGCATCCAGCGGCGAATGGGCCAGCACCTCAAGCATGCCCAGCACGCCGCTCATCGGCGTGCGGATCTCATGGCTCATGGTTGCCAGGAAACGCGACTTCGCCTCCGCGGCCTGTTCGGCCTCTGCCTTGGCCGCAGTCAGGGCCTCGGCCTGCGCACGCGCCTCGCTGACGTTCACCCAGTAACCACTCCAGATCACCGCGCCCGCTTCCGCAGCATAGGGATGGGCCTGGCTGCGCACCCAGCGCGCGCCGGTGCCTTCAGGACGCAGCCGGAACTCGAGAATGAGCGGCGCGAACTGCCGCGCCGCCTGCTCGACCGCATGCAGGATGTGCTCGCGGTCATCTTCTTCGATGCGCTCCAGCAGGCAGGTTGCATCCTGTTCGGCCTGCTGCCGGCTGATCCCGAACAACGCCTGCAGGTCACCGGCAATGAACGGGAAACTGAGGGTTCCGTCAGCCGCACGGCGTGCCTGATAGACCACGGCGGGCAGGTTGTCGGTGACTTCGGCCAGGCGCTGTTCCAGATGGCGACGCCCGGCTACCTCACGGCGCAGCCGCCAATGCCCGATGGCGTGCACCAGCAGCGCGGTAAGCAGCACCAGCAGCAGCGGCACGCCCCAGCGCGCCACGCGGGTCCACTCGAGGCCGTTGCGGTATTCGACGGCCAGCCAGTCGCCGCGCAGGGCTTCGCGCTTGCGTGGGGTCATCTGCAGCAGCAGGCGGTCGAAGGTGGTGGCCAGGGCGGCATGGCGACGCTCGACAGCCAGCACCAGCTGATCGTTGAAGCCGGCCGGTGCGGCCACCTGCAGGCGCCCCGGGAAGCGGTTGCGCAGCAGGTGGTCCACCACGGCCAGATTGCCTATATAGGCGTCGGCGTCGCCATTGATCAGGCGCTGCAGGGCCTGTTCCGCGCTGCGCGCTGCGATGACCCGGGCCTGCGGTGCCTGCTGCAGCACATAACCACGCACGCGCTCCGGATCGGACAGCAGCACCCGCTTGCCCTGCAGGTCTGACAGGCCCAGCAGCGCCGGGCTGTCGCGCCGGCTGACGATCACGTTCGGCACGCTGATGAAGGGCTGGCTGAACACCCAGTCCGGGCCCAGGTAGCGCGAATCGGCCGGAATGCCCATTACCGCCTGCAGCTCGCCGCGGCGCGCCTTCTCGCGCACTTCGTACCAGTCATGGCTGTTTTCCACCTGCAGGTTGGCGCCGGCCTGCAGCAGGCGGCGCAGGTATTCGCTGGCCAGGCCGCTGGGGTTGCCATCCTGGCCGGCGAACGACAGTGGCGCCGCGTTCGGCGCGAAGCCGATCCTCAACGGTTGCTCCAGTACCCGCTTCTCGGCCTGGCTCAGCGCCAGCTGTGCCGATGCCGACCACCGCGGAGGTGGCAGCCAGCGCTGCGCCAGCGCATCGCGCTGGGCCTGGCTGGTCGCGGCCAGCGCCAGGTCCAGCGCTTCAGCCAGTGGCTGCTTGCCGTTGGGAATGCCGAAGTGCAGTCGCTCCGGCGGGAGATCGCTGGGGCGCAGCAGCACGACGCCCTGCAGGTCCTCGCGGGCGATCAGTTCGGTGGCCACATAGGCATTGCCGATGTAAACGTCGGCCTTGTCGTCTCTGACCATCTCCAAGGCCGCCAACGAGTTGTTTGCGACAAGCTGGCGCGCATGCGGAAAGCGGGCGCGCACCTGGGGCCCGGTCAGGAAGTCCTGCTCGATCACCACCCGCAGTCCGTCCAGATCGGGATTGTCGGAGGCACGCAGGTCATCCGGGCGCCCCACCAGGGCCAGCGGGGCCTCGCCATAGGCGGCGGTGTAGACCATGCAGCGGGTGCGGTCGGCACTGAGCCCGACGTTCATCACCACATCAATCTCGCCACGACATGCCGCATCCAGCACGGATGTCCAGTCGGAGTAGCGCCTTGCCTCCACCTTCACGCCCAACTGACGGGCAAGAAGCGACAGATAATCCGGACCCAGGCCAACCTGTTGGCCATCACGGAGGGACTCGAACGGTGGCCAGCCACTGTCATACTGACCCACGACGATGCTCGGATGGGCGGCCAGGTACTCGCGCTGCAGGGGGCTGAGCGGCAACGGCCCGGGCACCGCCTGCGCCAACGCTGCCGGCAGCGCCAGTACGACCAGCAGCAGGACCAGCCCGCGAACAGCCCAGCTACGCATCGGCGTCGATCTCCTAGAATCCTGCCAGGGACCGCGATGGTCGCGGCCCAGCCAGCCCGGTGGCCATACTAGAGCATGAGCTTGCGCATCATCATCGCAGACGACCACCCGGTGGTCCGTATCGGTACCCGCGCCGTCATCGAATCGAGCGGGGTGGGCCGCGTGGTCGGCGAAGCCGACAGCGCGCAGGCGCTGATGGCCCTGCTCGGCAGCCAGCCCTGCGACCTGCTGGTGACCGACTACTCCATGCCGGGCAGCCCGCAGGCCGACGGCTTCGCCATGATCGGCATGATCCGCCGCCGTCATCCAGACCTGCCGGTGCTGATGCTCAGCGTCTCCAGCAATCTGGCGATCCTGCGCATGGTGCTCGACAGCGGCGTGCTCGGCCTGGTCGACAAGAGTTCGTCGATGGACGAGCTGCCGCAGGCCATCCAGTCGGTCTACCGCGGCCAGCCCTACATCAGCCGCAGCCTGCGCGAGCGGGTCGAGGCTGCCGGCAGCTGGCGCATGCGCGAGGGTGACGGCAAGCCGCTGTCGCCACGCGAGGTGGAGGTGCTGCGGCTGCTCGGCACCGGCATGACCGTGAAGGAAATCTCGCTTCAGCTGCACAAGAGCGTCAGCACCATCAGCCGGCAGAAAGGTGATGCCATGCTCAAACTGGGCCTGAAGGGCGACGCCGAGCTGTTCGATTACCTGCGCGACGGCAAGATCTGAGAGCCAGATCGCACAGGAAGGGCATCTGGCACTGCCCTCTTTGACGGGCCGCCGATCTGTGCCAAGATGGTGGGGCATGAGTTCCCAATGCGAGGTCGAAGGAATCGACCGGCTCATGTCCTCGCTCCCGTCCCTGGTGGACGTGGCGCGGTTCCCTGCCGGCCGTCTGGCCCGGCAACGCTGACCATGGAGAGGCGCATGCAACATCCCCCCAAGCTACGCTGGACCCTGCCGTTGCGGCCTCTGCGCGCATTCGCGGCGTGCCTGCTCGTCTCTCTTTCCGCTGCCGCCTGCAGCGCCGCCGATCCGGTCCCCTCGTCCTCCCAGCCCGGCGCCCCTGCGCAGGCTGCCAATGCGCCCCGACAGGATGTTGCCACGATGCAGAACACCTCTCCCGACACCGCCGTTACCCCGCCCGACGCGCCGACCGTGATGTATTTCACCTATCAAGTGGATGGCGATGGCGCGACCTCCTATGAGGTCCAGAACGGCAGCGTGGCGACCTTCTGGTTCGGCCACACCTTCACTCTCGATGGCACTACGTACTACACGGGTTTCTCCTGGGATACCCGCGAGCACTACGGCAAGCCTGGCGAGCAGACGCAGGCCGGTCCGGACGACCGCGCCAACCTCGCCGAGGCCACCTTCGTGCTGGCCGGCACCGACGCGAAGAAGCCGTGGAAGTTCCGTGGCCAGGAATGGACCATCGGCGCACTGGGCGCGTACGACAAGGCCGACGACGTCGATACCCGGCGCAAGCCGCTTGAACATCGCACCGCCGACGGCCGCCTGCTGCTGGCGGTGCCGACCAGCAGCTTCGACCGCGGCGTCAGCAGCACCGGCTATGCGCTGCTGCTGTTCAACCCCAGGCGCAGCGAAGACGACGTGGACAGCAAGGTCTGGCGCTATGTCGGTACGGTGCGCACAGGCGAAGACAACAGCGCCGCCTGCGACGAAGGCAACGTGATGCCCTGCACCGGCAGCGACGGCGAACTGGCCTTCGCTGCCGATGGCAACGGCCTGCCGCGACTGACCGTGACCTTCAAGGGCACCACCCTCGAAGACCCCGGCAGGACCCGCACCTTGGGTGCCGGTGACACCGTGCACTACACCTTCGACAGCGCGACCCAGCAGTACCTCGCGCGCTGAAAGCACCCGCCACGCGCGGGTTCCCTGTTGACCGACATGTTCTTGACTCACGGATGAGTCCGGTTGGCGATTCGCGGCATGCGCCGCTCCATCAACCCCGAGGAAAAACGTCATGGCACAGCATGACTACAGCAGAAAGGAAGTCCTGGACATCGTCGAGCAGGTCGCCAGGCAGAAGAGCATTCCGGTCGACGACTTCATGCGCTTCGCGTACATCGAGACCGGTGGCACGTTCAACGAGCGCGCCCACAACGCGTCATCCGGCGCCAAGGGCCTGTTCCAGTTCGTGCCCGGGTCCGCACGCCAGTACCACCTGACCGGCCACGAGTTCGACCCCACCCGCAACACCGAAGCGGCCGCGCAGATGTACCAGGACAACCTGGACTCGATGGCACGCCGCAACGAGCGCACCGGCCACCCGTACCTGTCCGGCGGCAGTACGCCGACCGGGCTGGACCTGTACCTGGCCCACCAGCAGGGCAGTGCCGGCTATGGCTCGGTGCAGACCGCCATTGCCACCGGCACCTTCGGCGTGGTCCGCAACAGCCACGGCGACGAGATCAACATGCGCCGCAACGTGCTGAACCAGATCGGGTCGGACGCGAAGGCGCTGACCGGCCACAGCCTGGCCGAAATGCGCGGCATGAACGATGGCGACCTGGCACGGGCCTTCTCCAGCTACTACATCCACAAGTACGCAGCGATCAGCATCCCGGAAAAGAACATCGAACCGCAGGCGGTGGCGCAGGGCCAGGGCCAGGCCCCGGCCGCGCCTGCACAGGCCAGCGCAGCCGTGGCGGCCGGTGCTGCCACGCTGGCGGCAACCGCAACAGCCGCTGCCGCGCCGAAACCGGGCATCGAACTGCAGGCCGCCTACGAGGCCGGCGTGAAGTACGACGATGTGAAGTACGCCATCAACATTCCGGGCCACGCGCTGTACGTACCGGGCAAGACCGGCAAGAACGTGGACCAGGGTTACATCGATTGCTCCGGCTGGGTCGGCACGCTGCAGAACCGGACCATGGACGAGATCAACCAGAAGGCCGGGCATGCGGTGTTCAGCAAGGCCGATCGCATCGACCTGGGCAACCTGGGTTCCGGCGGCATCGTGCGCAAGGCATTCGACCAGTCCGGCGTGCTGCTTGACCGCGACGCGATCCTCAAGCCCGGTGCGCTGAAGGAAGGCATGATCATCGGCCTGGATACGGCCAGGACCCGCCATGAACACTGGAACGGCATCGACCACATCGTGATGGTGGTGCGCGACCCGAACACCGACAAGCTGCTGATCAGCCAGTCCACCGGCAGCAAGGGCGTGCACACCATGCCGGTGGAGGACTACCTCAAGCAGGTGAAGGACCACCCGCACTGGAAGCTGTTCGCGTCCGATCCATTGTCCAAGGCCCGTGACCTGCTGGAAAACCGCACCCAGTCGCACGAGCAGACCCAGGGCAAGGCCAACGCCGAGCACAAGGCGGCCGCCACGCCGCACGCCGAACTGTACAAGCAGGGCGCACACAGCGAGGGCGTGCGCAAGGTGCAGGAGCAGCTGGGCCACCTGGGCTACGTCGGCGCCGACGGCAAGCCACTGGTCGAGGATGGCCGCTTCGGCCGCAACACCGACGCGGCAGTGCGCCAGCTGCAGAAGGACAACGGCCTGGTCGTCGACGGCATCGTCGGTCCGAAGACGCTGGAAGCGATCAAGGAAGCACGCGAACGGCCCTTGCTGAACGACGAGCGGCACCCACGCAATCCGATGTACCTGCAGGCCACCGAAGGCCTGGAGCGGCTGCCGGCAGGTACCTTCAAGGATCGCCACGCGCTGGAAAGCGCCGCCGCGGCCCTGACCAAGGAGGCGCATGCCGCCGGCCTGCAACGCATCGACACGGTGGTGCCGAGCCCGAACGGTGAGCGCCTGTTCGCCGTGCAGGGCGCGATTGGCGACCCGGCGGCCAGCCGCGTGGCGGTGGAGACCCGTGCCGCCAGCGAGCAGAGCCTGGCGCTCAGCAGTGGTGCCGTGCAGGGCGCCCCAAACGTGCTGCACCAGCAGCAGGATGCCCAGCAGGAGCAGGCCCGGCAGGCACAGAAGGCGATGGGCGTCTAAGCCCGCAGCGCCTTGGGAGAGAAGGGAGGGCCACGTCCGCGTGGCCTTTTCCCTTTCTGCCAGCTGAGCGGCCGAGGCCGCTTTCAGCCTTGCTTCATGCCGCCTGCCGCTAGATGAATGCGCAAGCCGCTCGGTGCACCAGGCAATGTTCCGGCAATGTTGGAACGCCAGCGTGGACATCACGGCAGCCGGGGCGCCCCGCGCCCTCCCTGCCCAGCGTGGCATGCACCTCACAGGAGAACGAACATGCTCAGTACTTCCACACTCAGCTTCCGTGGTCTGGCGATGGCTCTGGCACTGGTGGCCGGTGTCGCCGTGGTCAGCGATGCCAGCGCGATGTCGAGGAAGGACAAGCGCACCCTGGTCGGCGCCGTGGTCGGTGGCGTGGCCGGCAACCTGCTCTCCAACGGTGATCCTGCCGCCACCGTGGGCGGCGCCGTGGCCGGCGGCGCGATCGGCAACCTGACCACCTCCGACCGCCGCGACCGTCGTTACTACGACAATCGCCGTTACGACGACCGCTACAATCGCCGTTACGACCGTGGCTACTACCGCAGCGGCTACTACGACCGCGGTGACGACCGTCGCTGGCAGCGCGAGCGCTACTACGACAACCGCTACTACCACGACCGCGGCCGCCATCGCGGCTGGTAGGCAGCGCGGCGGCATCACCGCAGCTGATGCACGGACGGGCGGGTCGATGACCCGCCCGTTTGCGTTGGCCGCGTGCATGGCGTTGAATGCGCAGCCTTGGATGTGACTTTCCCCACCGGGGCTGCGGCATGAATTCTTCTTCCCACCGCGTGCAGGGCCTCAACAACGACGAGGTCGCTGCCGACTGGCCACCGATCAGCGCGGCGGACATCGCGTGGCTGCGCCAGCGTTACCCGCAGCTGGGCGAGCACAGCCAACCGCGCTGGCACAGCCCCCGACCGCTGTCGGCCGCCGCCATCGTCGACGGCGTGGACGGCGCGCTGTTCATCAAGCGCCACCACCACAGCGTGCGCAGTGCGGCCTGCCTGGAAGAAGAACACCACTTCATCGCCCATCTCGCCGCAGCGGGCGTGCCGGTGGTGCAGGTGCTGCCAGCGGCCGATGACCACAGCGCCGTCGAGCATGGCGAATGGACCTTCGAGCTGCATGCGGTTGGCGTCGGCGAGGATCTGTACCGTAATGCCGTATCGTGGTCGCTGCTGACCGACGTTGCACAGGCCCGCGAAGCCGGGCGCGCACTCGCGCAGCTGCACCGTGCCGCCGCCAGCTACCACGCGCCCCAGCGCAGTACCCATGTGCTGGTCGCGCGCGATGATCTGATCCGCAGCGACGATCCGGTCGCGGCCATCAAGGCAGGGCTGCACGAGCGCCCCGCGCTGGCCCGCTATCTCGCGCGCATTCCGTGGGAGGCGCAGCTGCAGCGTGACGTGCTGCCGTGGCATGCCGGCCTGGCCGAACGCCTGCGCGACGAGCCCCGGCTGTGGGCACACAACGACTGGCATGTGTCCAATCTGCTGTGGCGCGATGGGCAGATCAGTACCGTGCTGGACTTCGGCCTGGCGTCGCCTACCAGCGCACTGTTCGACCTCGCCACCGCGATCGAGCGCAACGCGGTGGCGTGGCTGGAGCTGGAGCGCGGCATGGAGGCGGTGCGCATCGATATCGCGCTGGCCCTGCTCGACGGCTACCGCCAGGTACTGCCGCTGTCGGCGGCACGCGTGCACCTGCTGGCCGACCTGCTGCCGATGGTCCATTTCGACTTCGCACTGTCCGAAGTGGAGTACTTCGAAGGTGTCACCGGCTCGACCGCGAATGCCGACGTGGCGTGGCAGCCCTTCATGCTGGGGCACCCGGCGTGGTTCCACAGCGCGCCGGGACAGGCACTGCTGCAGGCCCTGCACGCGGCAGCCTGAAGGGCGCCGGCTCGCAAATCCGTACCATTTGTAGTGAAATGGTCACCTGAAGCGGGGGTGCCTGGATCTGCCAGGCTGAGAGAGTCCCTTGGAACCTGATCCGGTTTGCACCGGCGTAGGGAGCTTTGAGCCGCAGCCACACCCCCGTCATGGGCCGGTGCACCTGCGCGCCGTCGCTTCGTCTCCCTTGTTGTCCGAAGACGAATCGAATGAACCGCTGCCTTCGCCCCACCCTGCTCTCCCTCGCCCTCTGCGCCGCGCTGCCGCTGCACGCCAGCGAGGCCGAGGCGTCCCCCGATGCGGCTGCCACCGGCGCCGAGCGCTCGCCCACCGAACTGGCAGCGGTACGCGTGCAGGCCGGCAAACCGAAGGCCGATACCTCGCGCGTGAACGCCTTCGGTGGCGGCAGCTGGAAGGACACGCCGGCCTCGGTGAACGTGCTTGAGCCCGATTACCTCGACCGTCGCCAGGTGCGTTCGCTGTCCGAGCTGGCCAGCAACGATGCCTCGCTGGGTGATGCGTATGCACCTGTGGGCTACTACCAGAACATCGCCATCCGTGGCTTCGCGCTGGACGCCGCCACCGGCTACCGCTTCAACGGCCTGTCCATCGCCGGCGAACAGCGCCTGGCGCTGGAGAACGTGCAGTCGGTTGAGATCCTCAAGGGTGAAGCCGGCCTGGCCGCAGGCGTGATGGCACCGGGTGGCATCATCAACTACATCGGCAAGCGCCCGGCCGAAGTGCGCACCGCCACGCTCGGCACCGATTCGGAAGGCTCGCGCTACGTCGCCGTCGATGTCGGCCACTGGATCACCCCGCGCTTCGGCCTGCGCCTGAATGCCGCGTGGGATTCCAGCAATTCCTATGTCGAGCACGCCGATGGCCGCCGCAATTTCTACTCGCTGGCGGCCGACTGGCTGATCGGCGAACGCGGCAAGCTGGAGGTGGACGCCAATTACCAGACCAGTTCGCAGCGTTCGGTGTCCGGTTACCAGCTGCTGGGCGCACGCGACCTGCCGCGCGGCGTCGACCGCGAGCACCTGCTCGGCTACCAGCCGTGGCAGCGTCCGGTGGATATCGCCAGCACCAACATCACCGCCCTGCACACCTACGACTTCAACGAGGCCTGGCAGTCGCGCGTCTCGGTCGGCCACAGCCGCTCGGTAATCGATGACAACGTCGCCTTCGCCTACGGCTGCTACTACGCCGTGCAATGCGCCGATGGCAGCGTGCCGGGCAACTACTTCGCGCCCAACGGCGACTACGACGTCTACGACTACCGCAGCCCGGACGATACCCGCCGCAACCAGCAGGCCCGTGCCGAGCTGCGTGGCCGTTTCGAGACCGCCAGCGTCGGCCATGAGCTGACCCTCGGCGCCGACTACTTCCGCCGCACCGTGGACAGGCGCCCGAGCGTCAACGAGTACGTCGGCACCACCAACATCCACGAGGCACCGGTGCCGGTGTTCGCGCCGTCGCCGAAGATGCCGGGCCCGTCCGCACGTCGCCTGGACAGCCGCCAGACCGCGTTCTTCGCGCTGGACCGGATGAGCTTCGGCGATGACTGGCAGTGGCTGGCGGGTGGCCGCTTCGTGCGCCTGGACGAGCGTGCCTACGACAAGCGTGGCACCCCACAGCGGCACAGCCGCCTGTCGCGCTTCCTGCCGCAGACCGCCGTGGTGTGGAAGGCCACCGACCAGCTCAATGCCTATGCCAGCTACGTGCGCGGCATTTCGTTGGGCCAGGAAGCGCCGTTCTGGACCAGCAACGCCGACACCTTCCTGCCGTCGGTGCAGTCGCGGCAGCTGGAAGTGGGCGTGAAGTACGTGCCGGTCGAAGCACTGACGCTGGGCGCGGCGGTATTCCGCATTTCGCAGCCGTACCAGTACGCCAAGCCGGACAACAGCGACGTCGGCTACACCTTCATCGAAGAAGGCACGCAGACCCACACCGGCCTGGAGCTGACCGCCAACGGCCAGCTGACCGATGCGCTGCAGATCGTGGCCAGTGCCAGCGTGCTGCAGGCGCGTGCGCGCGACACCGGCACGCCGGCTTATGAAGGCCATCAGCTGGTGAATGTGCCGAAGGTGCGGGCCAGCGTGCATGTGGCCTATGCGCTGCCGTTCGTGCAGGGCCTGGATGTCACTGGCGGCTGGCGTTATGCCGGTGCCAACGTCGCACGTGCCGACGGCGGCGTGCGCGCACCGGACTACTCGGTGTTCGATGCCGGCCTGCGCTTCCAGCATCGCCTGCACGAGCGTGCGGTGACCTGGAACCTGTCGGTGGACAATGTGTTCAACCGCTTCTACTGGCGCGATACCGGCAGCAGCGGCGGTGACTACTACCTGTTCCCCGGTGCACCGCGACAGGCCCGCCTGTCGGTGACGTTCGCGCTGTGAGCGGCGTGATGCTCGAGTGGACCGCCGCACTGTGCAGCATCCTTGGCGTCTGGCTGATGGCCCGGCGCCGGCTGGTGGCGTGGCCGGTGGGCCTGCTGTCGGTGACGCTGTACGGGCTGGTGTTCGCCGAGGCCAAGCTGTACTCGGATACCCTGCTGCAGGTCGCCTTCGGTGGCTTCCTGGTCTACGGCTGGCTCAACTGGCGGCAGCATGCCGCCGATGAGGGCAGCATCCGCATCGTGCCGCTGGCGCGCGGCAAGCTGCTGCGCGACCTGGCCATCGGCCTGTGTGGTGGCGTGGCGCTGGGTGCAGCCATGCACAGCTTCACTGATGCCGCCCTGCCGTGGCTGGACGCGCTGCTGACCGGCCTGAGCCTGGTCGGGCAGTGGTGGCAGGCGCGCCGCCACGTGGCCTGCTGGTGGGTGTGGATCGCGGTGGACGTGGTCTACGTGGGTGCGTACCTGTTCAAGTCGCTGCACGTGACCGCCGCGCTGTACGTGTTCTTCCTCGGCCTGGCCGTGTTCGGCCTGCGCGCATGGAGCGCCGCCGCGCGCGAGCCACAGGTGGCAACGCAGTAGAGCCACGCCATGCGTGGCGGGCTACCGGTAGTCGCCAACCCGGGTTGGCGCGCGCCTGCCGACCAAGGTCGGCATCTACTCACCACATCCACGCATGGCGTGGATCTACTTCGGCTCCAGCAACAGGCCCAACCGCAGCGGCTGGCGCATGTCGGCCGGCGGGGCTGCCTGCAACGGCGCGCCCTGCAGCGTCGCGCGCAGGTCTGCGTCGACCTGGGCGTCACCCAGGCTGTCGAATTCCAGCTTCGAGATGCGGCCATCCGCCGCGATCCACACGCTCACCGGCAGCGGCGTCGGTGCGTCCGGATGTGCCTGCAGCCATTCCAGCACGCGCTGCGCCTGCGGGTCCTGCTCCTGCTGCAGGCGCTGCTGCAGCTGGCCACCGACCGCAGCGGCGTAGGCCATCCAATGCGCAGGGGCTTCCTGCGCGGAAACGCTGGCACTCCCCAGTGCCAATGCCCCGAACAACGCGGCAAGTGGCCGCCACCAGCGGCGTGCACCGATTGTGTTCCTTGCCATCGCCATCGCCTGCCTCCTGCACTCGCATCCAACAGCAGATGGTCGGGGCGGCAGATGACAGGCAGATGGCGGCACAGTAGAGCCACGCCATGCGTGGCTGCTACGGGCAACGTGCGTACCATCCACGCGTGGCGTGGATCTACTGGAACAGAGCGGCCAGTAGCATGCGCAAGGACGAGAGCCGCGATCAGTCGCCCAGATCGGCCAGCACTTTGCGCGAGGGCGCGAAGAAGGTCACGCCGGTGGTGGCGGTGGAGAAATCAAGGATGCGGTCGTGCAGTGGCGCGGGATTGCCGATGAACATGCGCTCGAGCATCTTCTCGATCACCCACAGGCGGCGCGTGTAGCCGATGAAGTAGGTGCCGTATTCGCCGCGGCCCGGGTTGGCGAACGGCATGTTGTCGCGCAGGATCTCATGCTCGCCGTCGGCGTCCTCGATGGTGCACAGGGTCTTGTGCGATTTCTGCGCATCGGCCGGTGCATCGTCCAGCTCGATGTTGTCGTGCTTGGTGCGGCCGATGATCGCCTCCTGCGCCTCGGTCTTCTGCGCGCGCCAGGCATCGAGATTGTGCAGGTACTTCTGCACCACCACGTAGCTGCCGCCGGCATGCTCCGGGTCTTCCTCACCCACGATCGTGGCTTCCGGCAGCGACAGCCCTTCCGGGTTGGCGGTGCCGTCGACGAAATCGAGCAGGTCGCGGCCATCGAAATAGCGGAAGCCAGCCACGTCATCGACCGCTTCCACCGCATCGTCGAAGGCCATCAGCAGGTTGCGCTCGAACGCCACGATCAGGTCCATCGTGCGTGCACGGATGTGGTACAGCAGGTCACCCGGCGTGGACACGGCGGTGTGGGTCGCGCCCTTGATCTCGCGGAACGGCTGCAGCTCACGCGGCGGCGTGGTGCCCACCAGCGGCTTCCACACGCGGTGACCAATGGCCACGTTGCAGGTGAAGGTGCGCTCGATCTCGCGGATGGCGGTGTTCTTGATCAGGTCGTCGGTGCTGGCCAACACCTCGCGCGCCCTGGCGATCGACGCCTCATCATCCTTCACCTTCAGCACCAGGAACGCCGCCGAATGGGTCAGTGGCGCGGTGATCTGCTGCGGCTCATTGTCGAGCGTGTGGTTGACGGCGGTGATCTGGGCGGGCTGGGTGTTCACGGTATTCCTGCGGGCTTGAGGCGGGCGCGTCGCGTGTGGCGATGTGCGGGCGATCATAGCGGAACCGCCTGACCGGGGACGGAGCGGTTCTCGTTCCGTCCACCAGCGAAGGTACGAAGACCTCAATCCACATCACTCCAGACCGCCAGCTCGTAGCCATCCAGGTCGCGGAAGTGGAAGCGGCGGCCGCCGGGGAATGCGAACACCGCCCGCACCACCTCGCCACCGGCAGCGACTACGCGCTGCTGCGCGTCGGACAGGTCCGCCCAATACACGATCACCAGCGGCCCGCCGTGGGCACGCACCGGCACGTCGGCCACGAAGCCGCCCTTCAGGCGGCCATCGTCGAATTCGGTGTAGGCCGGGCCATAGTCGGTGAAGTGCCAACCGAACACCTCGCCGTAGAAGCGTTTGCTGCGGGCAATGTCGGCGACGTTGAATTCGATGTTGTCGATGCGGCGTTCGGCATCGCGGGATGCGGCGTGGCTCATGGCGTGGCTCCGTGTTGGGAGCCCAGCATCGATCAATGCAGCACCGTGGTCTTGAACAAAACGGCCATCATTGCCCCCACTCCAGGCGCAGTTCGCTGGCGGTCACGCCAGCCAGTTCGCGCGCCTCGCGGCTGAGGTGCGCCTGGTCGGCATAGCCGGCCTCGGCGGCCAGCATCGCCAGGGAGTGCTGCGGCAGCGCGCGGCTGTGGCGCAGAAAACGTTGCAGCCGCAGGATCCGTTCCAGCGTCTTGGCGCCGTAGCCGAACTGCGACTGGCTGAAGCGCCGCAGGCTGCGCGGACTCAGGCTCAGGCGTGCCGCCAGCGTATCCAGCGTGGCGTCACCAATGGCGAGCGCCTGGAACAGGGCATGTGCACGCTGCGCCGGGGTATCGAGCGCGGACGCACCCATATGCTGTTGCAGGCAGTGCGCCATCCGCTGCAGGCGCTGTTCAGGCGCGGTGTCACCAATGGAGGCCCCCGCCTTGCTCGCCCACGCGCCCTTCAGGTCAGCCAGGGGCACGGCCTGGCCGATGATCCCGGCCAGGGGCAGGCCCAGCGCGGCCAGTGCCTGGCCGGGACGGAAACGTGCGCCCAGCACCTGCGCACCGGGTGCCAGCCCCGGGTGCGCGGCCACGCGGTCCGGCCCGACCACGAACAGCACGCCGTCGCGCCAGAGAATGTCCACGCAACCGTCAGGCAGTACGGTGACGTGCCCATCGGCATCGGCAGGAAGCTGGCTCTGCCACAGCTGTCCAAAGTGGCCACGCAGCGGCGCGGGTGCCAGATGCTCCTGGTAGGCCGTGCCAGTGCATGCGAGGGAAGAAGAGTCGCCCATGCCGCATTGTCGCGCTACAGGGCCCATAAAAGTGAAGCCCGGCGCGAGGCCGGGCTTCGGTTGGCGTGTGGGAGAGAGAGAGAGAGTCACACGCCAGCACAACACGCACTAACGACAGGCGTTTGTTACCAGGTGAAGCGCGGGCCCACGAACCACTCGCGGTCGCCGGCCTTGGCCAGCTTCACTTCGCCGCTCAGGCCCCAGTTCTGGTTGAACTTGGCGGTGGCGCCGACACGGCCGTAGAACTCGCCGTCCGGGTTGTAACCGTGCTTCTTGCTGAAATCTTCGTAGCCGGCCATCACGTAGCCTTCCACGTACGGGTTGAACGCGGTGCGCACGCCCACTTCGGTGGAGTAACCGTTGAAGTCCAGGCCGCGCTTCTCGTCGTACTTCTGGTACGCAACACGGGCCACCAGGTCGGTGTTCGGTGCGATGCCGTAGTTGTAGCCGACACCCAGGCGCCACTGGTCGACGTCATTCTTGAACTTGTCGGTTTCCTGGGCGCTGTAGTCGCCAAAGACGTGGAAGTTCGGGTGCACCGCAACGGAACCCTTCACCTTCCAGCCATCGGCGTCGCCGCCCTTGGCATCGGTGTTCACGTAGCCGCCTTCAACGTAGTTGTACGACAGGCCATCGGTTGCCGATGCAGCGAACGGCAGGGCAGCCAGAAGACCCAGGGCAAGCAGCGAATTCTTGTTCATCGGGACACACCTTTAATTATTTTGGTTTCGTCGGCCGCCTCCCGGGAGGGGGAGAGAGAGGAGGCGATCGACAGGTGTGAATTATCCGTTAGGGGGTCTAATCAACCCTGAATATTGAACTGACTGGTATATAAATATGGGCGACGTTCAGGGAACTCCGCATGCCGCACACATCCGCCGCGTCACCGCTGTTGCGGGGACGTGCCCGTCGTAGGGTGCGCGAGCTGCTGCTCATCATCCTTGCGATGATGCTGCAGGCGGCCGAGCGCAGCCAGCCTCCTGCGCGCATCGTGATTCAGACGGACGATGTCACGCGTTTCTTCCATGTGCTGGATGCCAGCGCTGGAAAGCCGAGTGCCGACGATCTGCAGCGCGGCTATCTGGATGCTGGCACAGACGCTCTGCGCAGCTTCACCGACAGCCGTATCGGCTCGATGGAGCGGCTGGCCAGGGCCATCCAGGACACGCCGGCATTGTTTGCGAAAGCGAGAACCTGCGCGACAGCATTGCCATCGATCCGCATGCGCGTCGCCGCTGCCGTCGATCAGCTGGGCACCTTGTTGCCGTCTGCGGCGCTTTCCCCGGTCACCGTACTGGTGGGCCGCTGCAACAGTGGTGGCGTGACCGCCGAAGCAGGCGTGGTCATTGGACTGCAAGCGCTGTGCGACGCCGCCTGGATGCAGGCCGATGTCGGTGACCGTTTCGTACACCTGATTGCCCACGAGTACGTGCACGTGCAACAGCCAAGTGCACGCGTGGAAGTCGAGCAGCCCACCCTGCTCTATCAGGCGCTGCTGGAAGCCAGCCGGTGGCGGCCCGCGTGCGCTGGCATCGAGGCGGTGCCGACGGCACTTCGATGAAATCCGCTTCATGCTGATGAATACGTGCTTCTGAACAGGCACAAGGCAAGCCGGCCGATGCACGTCCGCCCGCGTGATCCTGCTTGTTAAGTTTTGTTGATCGAACGTCTTCACAGCGCTTCCACGTCTTCCAATTCCAGCTGAAAGCACGGGCTAGCGCCGGGAACAAACGCCGCTATATTCCAGCTTCCCCAGACGAAGGAGGGAGTTGGAAATGAAACTGACCAAGCAGCACATCAACGCAGCACGCGCCATCACCGTCGCCATCGTGGCCACCGTAAGCCTCGGCGCTTGCGCCACCTACAAGGACGAGTTCGCAACCATCAACTCGCGCCTCGATCAGCTCGACGTAAAGGTGCAGGGCGCTGCCCAGAGTGCCGAGTCCGCCAACCAGTCGGCGCAGCAGGCCAACCAGCGTCTGGACCAGATCGAAGGCCGCGTACAGCAGCTTGAAAGGGCACCGGCCGGTCGCAAGCCGCGCGGCTGATAGCTCTCTCACCCTTTGAATTGATCCACCTCTGTATCGGGAACCAGTGGCCTTCGCCGGCCACTGGCATCCTTCCACCCAGAATTGCATTGCAAGGAGCCGTCCCATTCGTACCTCCTCCTCCCCTGCACGCCGCGTCTTCCATGCCGCACTGGCGTTGGCACTGGCCGTTGCGTGCAGCGGCGCAGCCAGCGCCAAGGGCAAGGACAAGGAAGCGCCTGAACAACGCATTGCCGCCGTTGATGAACTTCCGCCCGACCAGAGCGTGTCCGAAACAGTGATCGAGCTGGCCGGCTGGGTGGTCGCCAGCAAGGACAACCAGGGCTATCCGTTTGCGGTCATGGACAAGGCGGCGGCGCAGGTTCTGGTCTTCGGCGGTGACGGCAAGCTGCGCGGCGCAGCACCGGCGCTGTTTGGGTCGGCGATCGGCGACCACTCCGTACCGGGCGTCGCCAAGCTCGCACTGAGCGCAATTCCCGGCCACGACCGCACCACGCCTGCCGGCCGCTTCATTGGCGGTTACGGCCCGTCCGACGATGCCGGACGCGTGCTGTGGGTGGACTACGATTCCGCGGTTTCAATGCACCCGCTGCCGCCGGGCAGCCCGAAGGAAAAGCGTGCCGAACGACTGGCATCGCCCACGCCGGACGACAACCGCGTCACCCACGGTTGCATCAACGTTTCGCCTGCGTTCTACGAGCAGATCGTGCACTCCACGTTCGAGAAGGGCGGTGTGTTCTACATCCTGCCGGACAAGGATTCGATCGCGAAGACCTTCCCGGAGTTCGCACAGAGCCGTGGGAATGCGAAGGAAGAAGACGAGAAGGGCGCGCGGCGCGCGAGCAAATAGAGCGCGTTTGCGTAGCGGAACTCAGGAGGCGGTAGCGCCAGCAGCCTGCGCCAATGCGGCCGCGAGCGCGTCGCCCTTCCTCTCGCTGTAGCGGTCCACCAGGTAGTCCGACCGGCCACGCGTCAGCAGCGTGAACTTCACCAGCTCTTCCATCACGTCCACCACCCGGTCGTAGTACGGCGAGGGTTTCATCCGGCCGTCGTCATCGAATTCCTGCCAGACCTTGGCCACCGATGACTGGTTGGGGATAGTCAGCATGCGCATCCAGCGACCGAGCACGCGCAACGTGTTGACGGTGTTGAACGACTGCGAGCCGCCGCTCACCTGCATCACCGCCAGCGTCCTGCCCTGCGTGGGCCGCACGCTGCCATCTTCCAGCGGCAACCAGTCGATCTGGTTCTTGAACACGCCGGTGACCGTGCCGTGCCGCTCGGGGCTGACCCAGACCTGGCCTTCCGACCACTGCGACCACGCACGCAACCGCTGCACTTCAGGGTGGCTCGTGTCCACGCTGTCCAGCATGGGCAGCGCATGCGGATCGAACATGCGGGTTTCGCACCCCAGATGGCGCAGCAATCGCTCGGCTTCGAGCGCCAGCTTGCGGCTGAAGGACTGCGGCCGCAGCGAGCCGTAGAGCAGGAGAATGCGTGGCGGCCCCAGATCTGCCGCGGCGAGCTTGTGATGATTGGGCTGGGGCAATGACGATTCCACCAGATTGGGCAGGTCAGGGCTTGTGATTGGCTTATTCATTCGATTATTCTAGAAATATGGAAACGTTAAATGCAATCACCGCCCTCACCGCGCTCGGTCATGCCACCCGCCTGGCTTCTTTCCGCCTGCTGGTGGAGGCTGGCCCGGCAGGGCGCATGGCGGGCGACATCGCCACGGCCCTGCAGGTGCCCCCAGCCACGCTCAGCTTCCACCTGAAGGAGCTGGTGCAGGCCGGGCTGGTGGAGAGCGAAAGCCAGGGCCGCCATGTCTGCTATCGCGCCAACTTCGATGCGATGAACGGCTTGATCCAGTACCTGACGCACAATTGCTGCGCGGGTTCGCCGGACCAGCAGTGCGCGGCAAGCGAACCGGCCTGCAGGTGCTGAGATGAAGCCAGACCCCGTGATTCGTGCCGGCACGCGCGACGACCTGTCCTGCATCCGAGACCTTCTGCAGCGGGCGCAGTTGCCCGTGGCCGATCTGGAAAGCAGCGAGGTCGTGTTTCTCGTCGCAGACCTCGACGGCGTCCCCGTGGGCGCCGTTGGATTGCAGGTTTTCGGCGCCTCGGCGCTGCTCCGCTCCCTGGTGGTGTCTGATGACCGACGCGGCACCGGCCTTGGACGCGCATTGCTGGCAGCGGCCGAAGAGATGGCCCACCGTATGCAGGTCAGGGAACTGGTGCTGCTGACAACATCGGCAGGCTCGTGGTTCGCGCGGCACGGCTATGCCGGATGCGATCGCGCGCAGATAGCGGAGGCGATCCGCAGCTCTGCCGAGTTCACCCGTCTCTGTCCGGGCAGCGCGCTTTGCATGTCCAAGCCACTCACTGACCACGGAAGCCACATGACCCGTAATGTCCTGTTCCTCTGCACCGGCAACAGCGCCCGCAGCGTGCTTGCTGAAGCCACCCTGCGCGCCTGGGGCGGCGATCGCTTCAGCGCATTCAGTGCGGGCAGCCAGCCCACTGGCCAGATCAACCCCTTCGCGCTGGCCCAGTTGCAGGCCGAAGGAATGCCCATTGAAGGGCTGCGCAGCAAGTCGTGGGATGAGTTCGTGGGTGCAGCCCCGATGGACCTGGTAATCACCGTATGCGACTCAGCCGCAGCGGAGGCCTGCCCGGTGGTGTTCGGTGATTTCATCCGCGGCCACTGGGGCCTGCCCGATCCGGCGGCCGTAGCGGGTAGCGATGCCGACAAGGTCGCGGCATTCGCGCAGGCCCATGCCATCGTGAAGCTGCGACTGCGTGCATTGCTCGCCTTGCCTGACTCATTGTGGTCCGACCGCGAAGCGCTGCAGCACGCGCTGGATCAGATTGGACAGTTGCAGCCGACCGACAGCATGCCGTGACTTCCCGCATGAATCTGTTCGAACGCCACCTGACGCTTTGGGTCGGGCTTTGCATTGCGGTCGGCACGCTGCTGGGCCACTTCCTACCCGGTGCTTTTGCCGCGCTGGCATCCGCAGAGATCGCCAAGGTCAACCTGCCGGTTGCGGTACTGATCTGGCTGATGATCATCCCGATGCTGCTGAAGGTCGACTTCACTGCGATGCGCCAGTTGCAGCAGCACTGGAAGGGCATCGGCGTGACGCTGTTCATCAACTGGGCGGTGAAGCCGTTCTCAATGGCGCTGCTGGGCTGGCTGTTCCTGCGCCATGCCTTCGCCGACTGGTTGCCCGCAGCACAGATCGACAGCTACATCGCCGGGCTGATCCTGCTGGCGGCCGCGCCCTGCACCGCCATGGTGTTCGTCTGGAGCAACCTGTGCCGTGGCGATGCCAACTTCACCCTGAGCCAGGTGGCGTTGAACGACGCGATCATGGTGGTGGCCTACGCGCCGGTGGTTGCACTGCTGCTGGGCCTGTCGGCGATCACCGTGCCGTGGGATACCCTGCTGCTGTCCGTTGGCCTCTACATCGTGGTGCCGGTGCTGCTGGCTGCGTTGCTGCGGCGCTGGATCCTGATGCATCGTGGCGAGGCGGCGTTGCAGCGGGTGCTTCGCCATCTGGGGCCCGTCTCGTTGTGCGCGCTGCTGCTCACACTGGTGCTGCTGTTCGGCTTCCAGGGCCAGCAGATCGTGAAGCAACCGCTGGTGATCGCACTGATTGCGGTGCCGATCCTGATCCAGGTCTATTTCACTTCCGGCCTGGGCTACCTGCTCAATCGTCGCCTGGGCGTGGCGCATTGCGTGGCCGGCCCTTCAGCACTGATTGGTGCCAGCAACTTCTTCGAATTGGCGGTTGCCACCGCGGTGGGGCTGTTCGGCGTGCATTCGGGGGCTGCGCTGGCGACGGTAGTTGGTGTGCTGATCGAGGTGCCGGTCATGTTGTCTGTGGTGCGGATCGTGAACCGTACTCAAGCCTGGTACGAGAGACGCGAAGAGCACTGACAGACCGGGGTGCGTCGAAGTCTATTTACGTCCTTCGCCCCGCACTGTCGTCATCGGCCTGGTGGGGTACCCGTACGCCACGTCATCAACTTCGACCCAGGTCGCATATTCCCCATGCCGCTACGGACGTTGCGGCGCCTGCGTCTGCGACGGCTTAACAGCATGCAAAAATGCCAAAAGCGTCTTTGATCCAGCGTTGAATGCAACTCTTCTGATTGGCGTTGCGCAGCGACGGCGGTACAGATGGCGGGCCGCCGGAAAATGGGTGGCCGGGCCTCGAAAACCCGTTAGATCACGAACGTTGTTTGCGCTTGCCAGCCGGCGTCACCCCGCGTGGCGCCGGCTGGCATTCCGTCTGCCGGCTATGGCGGGCGGAGCGTGGAGGCCTTGCGCCTGCCGGTCTTGTTCGTGATCTCCCGGTTTTCGAGCCACGTCTCCGCCCGCCACCTTTGCGTGGCGGCTACCGTCTGTCCTGCACGGAGCACTGCCATGACCTCACCGGACTTCCCCCGCCTGCATCCGCATCGCTCGTCCGCCACTGGCGGTGAGCCCTCAGAGCACGCGGCTGCGACCGACCCGAACGCCTTCATCGCCACGCTTCACCGCATCGGCAAAGGCGCGGCCGCCGATGGCCAACCCTGGCCGGAGCGTCACCAGATGCCGGGCCGTTGCATGGCGCTGGCCGATGCGGACTGCGCACTGGCCGGCCAGCGTGTGACGCTGGAGCTGCTGCTGGCGGCCGAACGCGTGCGCCAGAACGGCACGGAGGCCAAGTACGTGGGCGACCGGGTGATGGAAGGGCTGATCATGGCGTGCCTGACGATGAACGCACAGGCCAGCGCGCGCATGCAGCCGGACGGGTGACGCCGGCGCCACATCACTCGCAGAGCGCGCTGTCTTCCTTCAACGCGGCATCCTGCAGTGGCTGGCGCTGTTCGATCTGCTCACGCTGTTCCGCCGTCGGCTCGCCCAGCCACCACACACGGCAGCGCGCGGTAAGACGGCCGACCATCTTCGCCTGCGTGGGTGAGTACAGCATCGCCAACGCGGTGCCGGGGCAGTCGTGGGCCTGGCAGGCGGTGTAGAACCACCACGGCTCGCCCTGCAGCACTACCAGCTCGCCAGGGCCGCTGGGTCCGCTCAACAGGCGCTTGCGCAGCGACGGCATATCCTTGTCAGTGGATTCGGCGTCCTGCGTGCCCTTCATCAGCGCATCGAACGCGGCCAGCACCTTCGGGTCCTTGCGGCCGCAGTCGTCCACGGTACTGCCGCCGACCAGGGTGAAGAAGTGGGTCGCCAGCGGATTGTCCGCGCAGGTCAGTTCGCCGCCGGCGCCCGGGTCTTCCGGTTCGCCCTCGCTGTCCCACACCGCGGGGTCCACGCTGTCTTCGATTGACGGTTCCTTCTCGACCACCGTGGCCGTGGCGGCCGGAGCTTCGGTGGTTGGTGCTGGCGCCGCAGCAGGCGCGGCCTCGCCAGTCTTCTCCGGCGCCTGTCCGCAGGCTGCCAGCAGCGCGGCCATCATCGCCATCCCTGTGATTCGCATCTTCATCGCGTGTCCTTGTCTGATCTGCGCCGCGTCCACCGAATCGGCGGCCGCGTGATTCTAACCAGCGGCGCGCTAGGATGCGTCTGAAGCCTTCCCATCATCGCCAGGGCCTGGACGCATGCGCCGCACACGACTCGCCATGATCTTCTGCAGTGCCCTGCTGCTGGCATTGCCGGCAATTGCCCACGATGCAGAAAACGCGAAGTCTGCGCAGCCTCTCCCGGACGCAGCCCTGCCCGCACCGCTGGACCGTGTGCTGCGCAACTACGAGCAGGCGTGGCGCGGGGGGTGATGCCAGGGCACTGGCTGCGCTCTTCGCCGAGGATGGCTTTGTGCTGCAGAGCAACCAGCCACCCGTGCGCGGGCGCACTGCGATCGAGGCTGCATATGCCGGACAGGGCGGCAGTCCGTTGCGGTTGCGTGCCTTGGCGTATGCGGTGGAAGGGAACACGGGTTACATCATCGGTGCGTACAGCTACGGCAACAACGTGGGCGATACCGGCAAGTTCACGCTCACGCTGAAGCGTGAGCGTGATGGGCCGTGGCTGATCTTTTCGGACATGGACAACAGCAACGCGCCGCCGCGGGCGCGGTGATGAATGCCGCCGGGCATGGCCCGGCGCTACCGGGCGCCAACCAAGGTTGGCCGCTACCAGAAGCGGGATCCGTCCTGGATCCACGCCATGCGTGGATGAGGCGCACAAGAAAAAACCCCGGCACCTGGCCGGGGTTTTTCGATTCACTTGAACAGCGTGTCCGGATACTCCGGTTTCTGTTCCCGCGCCAGCAGTGCGCGCAGACCTTCTTCCGGGGTCTGCTCGCCATGCAGCACGGCACGCACACCGTCGGAGATCGGCAGGTCGATGCCATGGCGGCGCGCCTGTCGCATCACTTCGTCGGCAGTCTGCACCGACTCGACCACCTGGCCGATCTCGCGCACGGCATCCTGCAGCGTCTGGCCGCGGCCCAGGGCCAGGCCCAGGCGGCGGTTGCGCGACAGGTCGCCGGTGCAGGTCAGCACCAGATCGCCCAGGCCGGCCAGGCCCATCAGCGTTTCCGGCTTGGCGCCGATCGCAGCGGCCAGGCGCAGCATTTCGTTGAGGCCGCGGGTGATCAGGCCGGCACGGGCGTTCAGGCCCAACTGCATGCCATCGGCCACGCCGGTGGCCACCGCCAGCACGTTCTTCATCGCGCCGCCCAACTCGGCACCGACCATGTCGTCGCCGGTGTAGGCGCGGAACGCCGGGCCATGCATCGCCTCGGCCACCGTCTGCGCGAACTCGGGCACGTCGCCGTGCACGGTGATCGCGGTCGGCAAGCCCTGGGTCACTTCCTTGGCGAACGACGGGCCGGTGACCACGGCCAGCGGCACGTCCTCGCCCAGCACTTCGCGCGCCACTTCGTGCAGGAAGCGGCCCGAACCGGGCTCAAAGCCCTTGGTGGCCCAGGCCACGCCGGCACCGGCCGGGCGCAGCGGCGCCAGCGCGCGCACGGTTTCGCCGAAGGCATGCGAGGGGGTCACCACCAGGATCCAGGCCGCGCCCTCCACCGCCGACGCCAGGTCGGTAGTGGCACGCAGGCTGTCCGGCAGCGGGATGCCCGGCAGGTAACGCGGGTTCTCGTGGCGCTGGTCGATGGCGTCGACCACGGCAGCATCGCGCCCCCACAGCACGGTCGGGTGACCGTGCCGTGCGAGCAGGCTGGCCAGCGCGGTTCCCCAGGAACCGGCGCCCAGCACGGCGATCTTGTCAGCGGGAGTGCTCATCCGTGACGTCGCGGCAGGAATCAGGCGTTGCCGGCCGGCTCGGAGTCAGCCAGCGACGGTGCGTCGCCCTGCTCCTGGCGCTGGCGCAGGGTTTCTGCGTACAGGCCTTCGAAGTTGATCGGCTGCAGGAAGAACGGCGGGAAGCCGCCGGCCTGGATCAGGTCGCTGATCAGCTGGCGCACGTACGGGAACAGGATGTTCGGGCACTGGGTGCCGAGCAGCACGTCGATCGACTGCGGGTCCAGGCCGACCAGGCCGAACACGCCGGCCTGCTTCACTTCGGCCACGTAGGCGGTGCGCTCACCGGCCTGGCAGGTGAGGGTCACGGCCAGCACGACTTCGAAGGCGTTCTCACCCAGGCGCTGCACCTGCTGGTTCAGGTTCAGCTGCAGCTCCGGCTGCACCTGGTCATTGAAGATGGTCGGGGCGTTCGGCGACTCGAAGGAGACGTCCTTGACGTAGATCTTCTCGACGGTGAAAGCGGGGCCGGTGGCGGCATCGACCGGCGCAGCAGCGCCGTTGGTGATCTCTTCGGACATTTCCAGTAACTCCAATGAATGCAATGAAAACGATGGTCGAATTACTGCGATGGGGGCGGGATCAGGCCCATACAAGGCCGGATCCGCCACCTGCGGCAATCAGTTGCGGCCCTTGACCAGCGGCAGCTCGGCCTGCTGCCAGGCAGGAATGCCGCCGTCGAGCACGTAGACCTTCTCGAAGCCGGCCTTCTTCAGCGCCTTGGCGGCGGTTTCCGAGGCGTTGCCGCTGCGGCACACCAGCACCACCGGCGACTGCCTGGCGTTGGCCACCAGCTTGTGCTCCGGGCCGAAGGCACTGGCCTGGGCGTTGCGGCTGCCGGCAATGTGGCCCTTCTCGAAGTCACCGCTGGCCGACAGGTCGACCACCACCGTGCCGCCCGCGTTGATCAGCTGGGTCAGTTCGGCGGGCTTGATGCCCTTGAAGCCCCGGAACAGGCGGCGGATCTCGGTGACGATGATGGCCACGGTCAGGCCGACCAGGGCCGCGGACAGCATCGGGTTTCGGCCTGCAAAGGCCAGCAACTCTTCGTAATTCACTCAGGTCACGGGTCGATTAAGCGGGCGCCGATTGTCGCACAAGCCGGACGCGGCCCGTCACTGCCCCTTCCACAGGTCCGGCAGGCCGGCTGTCTGCCACCACCGCTTGGCCTCCGGGTCCCAGCGCCAGCGCTCGACCACGACCACGGTGCGCTCGGCCTGGGTGTTCTGGTTGATCACCCCGATTTCGACACGGCGCTCGACCAGGCCGCCATCCAGCGCGGCGCTGCTGCGCTCGCGATAGGACGACACGCGCAGCTGTGCGTAGCGGTTGAGCTCGAACTCGGTCGGCGGCTTTTCCTTGCGCAGCTTGGGGTCCAGATAGCCGATCGCATCGTCCATGCTGCCCCAGCGGATGGTGGCGCCGTAGGCGATCTGGGTCTCTTCCAGCAACTTGCGCTGCTTGCGGCTGAGGTCGTCGGCCGAAGCCACGGCGCTGACCAGCAGCAGGGAACACATCAGGAACTGGATGAGGCGGCGCATCGGTGGTTTCCCCAGGACGTCAGCCTGCCATCCTACCCTTTGGCGAAGGCAACGAAGCGACCGCTGAACTCGGCGGCCGGCTTGCCATCGGCGCCGGGCTGGGTGGCGATGATGCTGATGCGGGCCTTGCGGCGCTGGCGGAAGGTATTCAGGAAGGCATCCCAGCCGCTGGCTTCGGCCGCTTCGGCATGGGCATGCAGGTCTTCGTAGACCGGGGCCAGGTAGCGCAGGTTGCTGTCGGCCACGTAGACCTCGGCATCGTGGCCGGCCAGGCGCAGGCGCAGGCTGACCAATGCCCAGCCGGACAGGGTCAGCACCGAGGCCAGGCTGCCACCGAAGGCGTTGCCCTTGTCGTTGACGTTGGCGGCCAGCGGCGCGGTGATGCGCAGCACGCCATCGGCATAGCCATCGAGCTGGATCTGCATGGCGCGCACCGCCGGCATGCAGTCCAGCACGTCCTGCAGGGCGGCCAGCGAGGAAGTCAGAGCATCAACGGACATCGGAGCAGCGACCACGACAACGAAGGGCCCGCATAATGCAGGCAATGGCCGACCATACGATACCCACTGGCGCCGCCGGTTCCGAGCCGGGCTGGACCTTCATTTCGCTGCGACCGCAGGGCCAGAATTCCGCGCTGCGCCGCGCCGTTGCTGGGCTGGGCGGGCATGTGGTGGCCCTGCCGCCCTGGCGCCTGCAGCGCTTGAACGGCATGCCAGTGGTGCGTCAGCTGAAACGCGCGCTGAACTGCGACCGGGTGGTGTTCACCAGCCCGGCCGCGGTTACCGCGGCCGCCACCCTGCTGCCGCTGGCCAAGGCGCAACGCAGCCCGTGGCTGACCGTGGGCGAAGGCACCGCGCGCGCGCTGCGGGAGCACGGCGTCGCCGGGGTGCATGCGCCGCAGCGGATGGACAGCGAGGGGCTGCTGGCGCTGCCGGTGCTGGCGGACGTCCGCGGCCTGCGCATCGGACTGGTCACCGCGCCCGGCGGACGCGGCCTGATTGCTGCACACCTGCAGACCGCCGGCGCCGCGATCGAACGTGCCGATGTCTACCAGCGTCGCCTGCTGCGGCTTTCGCCCCGCACGCTGGCGCGATTGGCGCATTCAGCGCAGCCGTGGGTGCTGGCGGTCAGCAGTGGCGAGGCGCTGCTGCATTTCTGGCAGCAGCTTCCGCCGACTTGGCAGCAGCGCCTGCGGGCGTCTGCCCGCGTGGTGGTTGCCAGCGACCGCCTCGGCGAACAGGCGCGGTCGCTCGGCCTGCGGCACATCTCACGCAGCGCCGGCCCCGCTGCTGCGCAGCTGGTGGCCGCTGCACACGCCACGCTCACCGTCCCGGCAGCGAACTGAACAGGGACGTGGATCACGCTTGCCGCTGTGGTCGGCAACAGTGATGCTGTGCACCATGCGGCCTGCCGGACCCTGACCGGCGACGTTGCCGACAAGGAAGCCCCATGAACGAGACTCCGCCCGTTTCCCCGCCCCGTAGACCCGTGCGCTGGTTGCTGCCGCTGGCCGCTGCGGTCGTGCTTGGCGCGGGCGGCTATGCCGGCTGGTACGTCTGGCAGCAGCAACAGCATGAGCAGGAAGCGCAGGCACAGACCACGGCCGTCCAGCTGAAGGGCCTGGAGGCCACGCTGGATGCGCTGCGTCGTGACCAGCGCGCAACCAGCCAGCGCCTGCAGGACGCGGCCACCACCAACCGCGTGCTGCGCGACGAGATCCTGGGCCTCTCCCAGCGCAGCGCGTTGCTGGAAGAGAACCTGGCCAAGCTGGCCGACAGCGCCAACCAGGGCCGCCAGGCGGTACAGCGCGATGAGGCCGAACTGCTGCTGACCCAGGCGGCGCAACGGCTGAATTATGCCGACGACGTGGAGGGCGCACGCCGCCTGTACGCACAGGCGGCCACCGCACTGGCCGAACTGCCCGACGCTGATGGCCTGAACCTGCGCCAGGCGCTGGTGCAGGAGCGCGAGGCACTGGACGCGCTCGGCAGCGGCCCGCGCGTGCAGTCGCTGCAGCGTCTGGATGCTGTGGCCCGGGCGCTGCAGGGCCTACCGTCACAGATCACCGGCACGACCGGCGGCAATGCTGCCAAGCCGTGGTGGCAGGCCACCCTGGCCCCGTTCGTGGACATCACCCCCAGCCGCCAGAACGGCCCACTGACGGCCGCCGAACAGCGCAACGCCGACGATGCACTGCAGCTGGAACTGACGCTGGCACGTGCCGCCATCGAGCGTGGCGACCGCGCGGGCCGCAACTCCGCCCTGGACCGGGTGGAACACTGGGCACAGCGACGCTGGCCGGATTCACCGGCCCTGCGCGCGCAACGTGCTGAACTGAAGGCCTTGCGCGAACTTCCACTGCAGGCCAACGACGCTGTCCTTGGCAGCACCCTGCAACAACTGCGCACCCAGACCGACCGGAGGTAAGCCCGCATGAAACCCCTGCAATCCCTGGTCGTGCTGTTGCTGGCCGTGGCCATCGGCGTGGTCGCCGCGCAATGGCTCGGCGCCGATGACCTGAACCGCTTCGGCGAGGTGACCCTGCGCTACGGCGGCTACGACTATCACAGCAACCTGCCGAAGGTAGCGCTGCTGGCGGTGATCACGGTCCTGGTGCTGTGGCTGCTGTGGAGCCTGATCGCTGCACCGTTCCGTGCCTGGGGCCGCTACCGCCGCAAGCAGGGCAGGGTGCGCCTGATCGACGGCCTGCAGGCCTACGAGCATGGCCAGTGGCAGCGTGCCGAGAAACTGCTGGACGGTGCGGCCAAGGACCCGGAGGTGAGCGCGGTGGCGCTGGCCAATGCGGTGCGCAGCGCACAGGCGCGCGCCGACGGCCCCGCCGGTGAAGCACTGCTGCAGCGCCTGGGCGAAAGCGATGCCACGCTGCAGGCGCTGCTGCGCGCCGAACAGCTGTTGGCGCGCGACCTGCCGGTGGATGCGATCAACGCATTGGACGTAGCCGCGATCCAGCCGCTGCCGCCGCGCGGCCTGTGGCTGCGTACCGAAGCGCTGGCACAGGCCGGCCGCGCCCACGAGGCGTATGGCCAGCTGGGTGCACTGCGCCAGAGCAAGGTGCTGCCGGCCGACGCCAACAGCGAACTGGAAGCCCGCCTGGCCGCACAGGCGCTGCTGGAAGCGGCCGACGTCAACGCGCTGGCCGCGCAGTGGGAAGCCACGCCGAAGGCGCTGCGCCCGACCCCGGACGTGGTCGGCGCGTATGCCAGCCGCGCGGTGGCCCTGAACTGGGACGAGCCGGCGCTGCTGGCGCTGGAACAGGCGCTGGACCAGCGCTGGGACGACGAACTGGTGGCGCTGTACGGCCGCCTGCCGGCCGAGCGCCTGGCCACCCGCCAGGCCAACCTGGCGCGCTGGCGCAATGTGCATGATGGCTCGGCCGCACTGCATCTGGCGCAGGGCCGCGTGGCCCTGGCCCAGCAGCAGTGGGATGCCGCCGATACGTTCCTGCACGAGGCCATCGCCGCCGGCGCCGGTGCCCCAGCGTGGGAGGCACTGGGTGAACTGTTCGCGCAGCGTGGCGAACACGCGCTGGCGGCACAGTGCCTGGCCAATGCGCTGCGCCTGCAGCGCGGCGAGGACAGCGTGGAACTGGTACGCGGCAGCGAAGCGCCGCTGCGTGCCACGGTGGAAGAGCAGCCGATCGCGGTCCAGCCCCCGGTATATGACGCCAACGAAGAGCGCGACGAATTCGGCAACCCGCGGTTGCCGTGAAGCGTGCCGACCAACGGTCGGCACACACCGGAGAAAAAGAACGCCGCCCACCGGGCGGCGTTTTCATATGTGGAACCCGGTAGTCGCAGCGATCAGCGTTCGACGATCGCCACCACGCCCATGCCGCCGGCGGTGCAGATCGACACCAGCGCGCGGCCACCGCCGCGTTCGGCCAGCTGCTTGGCGGCGGTAGCGATCACGCGTGCGCCGGTGGCGGCGAACGGATGACCGGTGGCCAGCGACGAACCCAGCAGGTTGATCTTGTCCGGGTCGATGCGACCCAGCGGTGCATCCAGGCCCAGGCGGTTGCGGCAGTAATCCTCGCTCTCCCACGCACGCAGGGTGCACAGCACCTGCGCGGCGAAGGCCTCGTGGATCTCGTAGATGTCGAAGTCCTGCAGGGTCAGGCCATTGCGCTTGAGCATCTCCGGCACGGCCACGGTCGGTGCCATCAGCAGGCCTTCGCCATGCACGAAGTCCACCGCAGAGACATGCGCATCGCGCAGATAGGCCTGCGGCTCATGGCCGTGCGCACGTGCCCACTCTTCGCTGGCCAGCAGTACCGCAGCGGCACCGTCGGTCAGCGGGGTGGAGTTGGCGGCGGTGAGCGTGCCACGGCCGGAGACCTTGTCGAACGCCGGCTTCAGCGTCGCCAGCTTTTCCAGCGAGGTATCCGGGCGCAGGATGTTGTCACGCTCGACGCCACGGAACGGTGCGATCAGGTCGTTGAAGAATCCGCGCTCATAGGCGGCAGCCAGCTTCTTGTGCGAGGACACCGCCCACTCGTCCTGCGAGTCGCGCGAGATGTTCCACTCCTTGGCCATGTCCTCGCAGTGGTCGCCCATGCTCTTGCCGGTGCGCGGCTCGGCCACGCCCGGGAACTCGGGCTTGAGCTCGGAGAACTTGAAGCCAGCGGTGAGTGCGCGGATCTTGTCGCCGGTGCTCTTGGCGCGGTTGGCGGCCAGCAGGCGTGCACGCAGCTTCTTGCCGTAGACGATCGGCACGTCGGAGGTGGTGTCCGAACCACCACCGATGCCCGATTCAATCTGGCCCAGCGCGATCTTGTTGGCCACGGTGATGATGCTGTCCAGCGAGGTACCGCAGGCGCGCTGCAGGGTGATGCCCGGGGTCAGCGGCGACAGGCCGGAGGACAGCGTGGCTTCGCGGCCCAGGTTCCAGTCGCTGGAGTGCTTGATCACCGCACCCATTGCCACTTCACCCAGCTGCTGGCCATGCAGGCCGAACCGTTCGACCAGCGCACCCAGCGTACGGACCGACATGCCGAGGTTGCCGACATCCGAATACGCGGTGTTCTGGCGACAGAACGGAATGCGGACGCCACCGAGGATGGCGACGGGACGAGCGTTGGGCATGGAGATACCTGGCATGGATGAGGGTGTCTGCAACATGGCCTGCACGGCGGAGCAGGCATAATGGAGCCAAGTGTAGCTGCCGCCCTGTGATGGGCCAACCGTGGAACCATGAGCAAACCCGACCCCGCGATGAATGCCCTTGGCGTGCTGGCCCTGGAACTGGCCGGCGGTGAAATCCCCCGCCAGGCGGTGCTCAGCGCAGAACAGGCCGGTGAACTGGCCGAACGCGTCGGCCGTGACCTGTCCAAGCTGGTGCCACAGGTAGCCGAGCTGGACCTGGTGTTCGCCGCCGCCCATTTCGACCCGGCCGAAGTGCTGCGCCCGGGCTGGCCGATCCATCGCCGCCTGGAAGAACTGCAGATGCGTGCTCCGGGCCGCAACCAGGGCCCGCGCCTGCTGGCCTTCGGTACCGATGCCGAGGGTGATGTGCCGCTGCCGTTCCAGGCCGATGCCAGCCTGGTTGGCGGTGGCCTGCGCGTGGTGCCGTTCCTGCTGACCGGCAGCGATGTGGCCACCACCAACGCGGTCGCGCATGCGCTGGAAGACACCTTGCTCGCCAACGGCATGGCGCATGCCGACACCGCGCTGATGGCGCAGAACAGCTTCGGTGCGCGGATCGAACACGCACGCTACTTCACCGTGAACGATCTGGCCGCGATGATGTCGATGCAGTACGACAACCAGGGCCTGGCCGCGCTGTGGCCGCTGATCGAGACCGCGATCATGGCGCCGGGCGAGGACGAGTGGCTCAATGCCGCGCCCGAGCCGCTGCTGCGCTATACGCACGGCGAAGCACGCATGGCACTGTTCGACCCGGCCGGTTGGTGCGCGCACTACAACCACAGCAAGAACGATTGCGACCGCCTGAAGGGCATCTACGAACAGTTCCTGATGCGCCAGCGGCAGATGGCTGCGGTGCTGGAGGCACACGGCGTGCCGGTGCTGTTCGTGCACTGCGAGGCCGGGCAGGACGCGCGCGAGCTGCTGGCGCGCTGATCTGCGGATGCGCACCGCCGGGCATGGCCCGGCGCTACCGTGCAATTGCGTTTCGCCGGGGCGCGACCGCCGTGCGTATTGCTGTAGCGCCGAGCCCATGCTCGGCTCAGGTCCACCGAAGAGCAGCCGAGCATGGGCTCGGCTCTACAGGAAGCGATGCAAAGAAAAGCGCCGGCTTGCGCCGGCGTTTTCCGTTCCCAGCAGGATCGCCCTTACGGGGCCTTCTGGATCACCGCACATGCCAGGCGCGCGCCGGCGTTGCCGGTCGGCTGGGTCTTGTAGTCGTCCGCGTCGGCGTGGACGATCAGGCCACGGCCGATGATGTCGAAGTCATCACCCTTGCCGATGTTGACGTTGCTCGACACCGGGCCGTCGATGGTGGCCACGCCCTTGTCGTCGGCCTTGATGTTGGGCATGTCGCCACCGTGGTGCGGATCAGCGGACACGCTGCCGTGATCCTGCTTGCCCGGGTTGAAGTGGCCACCGGCGCTCATGCCGTCCGGGGCGCTGCAGTCGCCCTTCTCGTGGATGTGGAAGCCGTGCTCGCTGCCCGGCTTCAGGCCGCTGATCTGGCCGGTCACGTGCACCTTGCCATCAACCACCTTGAAGGTGACGCTGCCCTTGGTCTCGTTGCCCTGGGTCGGTGCCAGTTCGGCCGTTGCCGAAGCATCGCCCGTCGGTGCAGCCGCCGGTGCCGGGGCCGCAGCCGGCTCGGTGGTGGCGCCGTCAGCCGGCGCGGCCGGCGGGGTTTCAGTCTGCGGCGCGGCGGGCTGCTGGTTGCAGGCCGCCAGGCCCAGCGCGGCGATGGCCGCAAACAGCGAAGTGTGGATCAGACGCATTGGAATCTCTCCCTCGATGATGCCTGCAGTGATCAGCGGACGACCCGGATCACGCCACAGGCGATGCGGACGCCGGCATTGCCGGCGGGCTGGCTGCGATAGTCGTCGGCGTTGGCATGCACGACCAGTGCGCGTCCGGCGATATCGGTGGCGGCGCCTCCGCCAAGGGTAACCCCCTTGAGGTGGATATCGACGTTGGCGCGGCCCTGGGCATCGGCACGCAGATTGTCCATGTCGCCCAGGTGGTGCTTGCCGGTGCCGGCGCGGCCATGCGCAGCGCCACCGGGATTGAAGTGATTGCCGGCACTGCTGGCATCCACCGCACTGCAGTCGCCGCGCTCATGGATGTGGAAGCCGGCCTGCTGCATCGGCTGCAGGCCACCGACCAGGCCGGTGATGTGGATGCCACCAGGCTCCACCATCAGTGCGATGCGGCCACTGACGATGCTGGCCGAGGCCGGCGCGAGATTGGCCTCGCCCTGCTTCGCAGCACTGACCACGGTCGGCGGTGGCGACGTGGGTTCGGCCTTCTTCGGCGCACTGCCACAGGCAGACAGCAGCACGGCGGCGGACAACGGCAGGATGGCAAAGGACAGACGCATCGAAGACTCCTTGCAGGTGACACTAAGCATTGCATCGTCCATGAACGATCAACGGTTCGGCAAGCGGGCGCGAGGATCGCGTGCAGGGACCGTTCAATGGCCCCCGCGGCGGCGCCCGGCGCCCAGCTTGCGGGTAAGCGTATTGCGGCCCAGGCCCAGGCGGGCAGCGGCCTCGGCGCGGCGGCCATGGGTAATCTGAAGCGCCGCTTCCAGCAGCGCATGGTCGACCCGCTCGCGCACCTGCGCATGCAGCCCTTCCACACCTTCGGCCAGCTGGCGGCGCGCCCATTCGGCCAGCAGCACTTCCCACTGGCCTGGATCGGCACCGCTGATGCTGCCGCGACGGCCCCGCGTACGGTTCAGCGCGGTATCGACGTCGGCAACGCCGATGGTGTCAGCGGCGGCCAGCGCGGCCATCCGCCAGCACACGTTTTCCAGTTCGCGCACGTTGCCGGGCCAGTCGTGTTCGCGCAGCGCCTGCAGCGCCGCGGCGGTGAGGCGCTTCGGTGGCGTGTCCAGCCTGCGTGCGGCGGCAGCCAGGAAGGTGCTGGCCAGTTGCGCGATATCTTCACGGCGCTCGCGCAGCGGCGGCAACTGCAGGCGCACCACGTCGAGGCGGTGCAGCAGGTCCGCGCGGAACTTCCCCTGCGCGACCAGCCCTTCCAGGTCCTGGTGGGTGGCGGCCACCACGCGCACATCGACGCGGATCAGTTCGCGGCCACCGACGCGGAAGAACTCGCCCTGCGCCAGCACGCGCAGCAACCGGGTCTGCAACGGCAGCGGCATGTCGCCGATCTCGTCAAGGAACAGCGTGCCACCGTTGGCCTGCTCGAAGCGGCCGATATGGCGGCGCTGCGCACCGGTGAAGGCACCGGCCTCGTGGCCGAACAACTCGCTTTCCAGCAGCTCGGACGGGATTGCAGCGGTATTGAGCGCGACGAACGGCCCATGCGCACGCGGCGATTCGCGATGCAGTGCATTGGCCACCAGCTCCTTGCCGGTGCCGGTCTCGCCGGTGATCAGCACCGCCAGCGGCGCCTGCGCCAGGCGACCGATGGCGCGGAACAGCGCGCGCATCGGTGGCGTCTCACCCACCAGTTGCGGCGGTTGGTCGCCATGCGCTTCCGGCGCAGGCGTGGGCGCTGCCAGTGCCGGCGCCACCGCCGGCAGCACGCGCTGCGCCAGCGCCACGGCATCGTCCAGGTCGAACGGCTTGGACAGGAATTCATGCGCGCCGCCGCGGAACGCACCGGCCGTGCTGGCCACATCGGTATAGGCCGACATCACGACCACCGGCAGCTGCGGCAACGCGGCCTTGAGCTTGTCCAGCAGCACCAGGCCATCGTCGCCAGGCATGCGCACATCGGTGAACAGCAGCGCCGGCGGCGCGCCTTCGCCCAGGGCCTGCAGGGCTGCCGCAGCGCTGTCGAAATCGACGACCTGGTAGCCCGCCTCGCGCAGCGCGGTGCACAGCACGAAGCGCACGGCACGATCGTCATCGACCACCCAGATGCGCTGCGGGGACGAAGAAGACTCAGACATCGCGCGGGGCCTCCTCGGCCGGGGCGGCGCCACTGACAATCGGCAGCAGCAGGGTGAACACGGTATGGCCCGGGCGCGAGCGGTAGGTCAGCGTGCCGCGGTGCTCGCGCGCCACCTGCTGGGCCAGCGCCAGGCCCAGGCCAGTGCCTTCGGCGCGGCCACTGACCAGCGGCAGGAACAGGTGCTCGGCCAGTTCCTCGGGTACACCACGGCCGTCGTCGGCAATTTCCAGGCGCAACGCCAGCGTGTGCAGCTGCTCGGCGATGCGCGCGCCATGCTCCACGCGGGTGCGCAGGGTGATGCTGCCGGCACCGGCCTGGATTGCGTTTCGCACCAGGTTCCACACCGCCTGGGTAAGACGGTCGGCGTCGCCACGGAATTCGGGAATGCTGGGGTCGTAGTCGCGCTGCAGGCGCACTGCCCAGCCGGCCTCGTTCTCAGCCAGGCGCAGCACGCGTTCCAGCGCGGCATGGATGTTCAGTTCGGCGTGCGGTGCGGCCGGGGCCGGCGACAGCAGCTGGTCGAGCAGGCCGTTGAGGCGCTCGATCTCCGAGCCGATCAGTTCGATCAGTTCGCGCTCGCTGGCCTCGCGCTGGGCCGCGCGGCGGGCCAGCAGCTGGGCCGCACCCTTCAACCCGGCCAGCGGGTTGCGCAGCTCGTGGGCCAGGCCCTTCAGCGCCGCGCTGAGCGCGCTGGGCAGGGCCTGCGTCGGGTCCAGCCCAGGGAATTCGTCGACCGGATGTGCCTCCAGCAACCAGCCGCCATCGTCGCGGCGGCTCATCCAGCCCTCGGCGAAGCGCGGCGCCTCGCCGGGCACCGCCAGCGCCAACCGGTTCAGGCGCAGGCTGTCGCGCTCATCGCGTGCCAGGAAGTGGGCCAGCGCTTCGCCCTGCACTTCCAGTGCAGCCAGCGGCTGGCCCAGCAGGCGGCGCCCGCTGACACCCAGCCAGCGGCCGAAGGCCGGATTGCAGCCGATGATGCGGCCATCGGCCCCGGCCCAGGCCAGCGGCGTGCCCAGGGCATCGAGGGACGGCGGGGGTGCGGGGTCGGACATTGCACCAATGTAGTGCAAAATGCGGGGTTCGGGGTCAGAGCACGTTCCGCCAGAAAAGGGCTCCGGCCCCTGCCGCAGGTCGAGCGAGCTCGACCACTACCAGATGCGTGGCCGGTTACAGCTTCATGTTGAGGCCGACGAACACACTGCGTCCCGGGGCCGGCGAAAACATCGGGCGGGCGCTGTCCCAGAAGAAGCTGTCGTACCAGGCGTAGGCGTACTGGCGATTGGTGGCGTTCTTCAGCTGCAGGTCCACGCTGAATCGCGGGGTGAGCTGGTAGGCAGCACTGAGGTCGAGCACGGCGAAGCCACCGAACTTGCCGGCTACGTTGCGCTCTTCCAGGTAGTAATCGCCCTGTGCACGCGCCTGCAGGCCCAGCCGCAGCGCATCACTGGCGCGGTAATCCACGCCCAGATTGCTGATGTGGCGCGGGGTGGCAGCCACTTGGCGTCCCTGCAGGGAAACGCCGGCATCGCGGTCGTCGCGGGTGATCTTCGCTTCCTGGTAGGCGTGCGACGCCCACACCGTCCAGTCGTCGCCCAGTTGCAGGCTCAACTGCGCATCCACGCCGCGCCGGCGGGTCTTGCCCAAGGTGACCGTCGTACCGGTAGCCGGCATGTTGGATACCTCGTTCTCTGCATCCTGCTGCCACACCGCCAGGCGTGCCTGACTGCCGGCAAACGGCTGGAATTTCAGGCCCAGCTCCATGCCGGTGTTGGTGGACGGCTGCATCGGCGCCTGCCCCGGGGTGAGGTAGGCCGGTGCGGTGGACCCGGTCAGTACCTGGAAGGTGCGGCCCCAGTTCGCGTAGACGTGGGTGGTCTGGCCCAGGCTGTGGATGACGCTCAGCTTGGGCTGGCCGATCGTGCCGTAGTCCTGCAGGCGGCCGCTGATGCAGCTCATCAGGTGCGTGCTACCACTGAAGCGGTCGATACGGTAGGCCGGCACGATCTTCCACGCCTCGCCGGGCTGGTAGATGGCCTGCACGTAGGCACCCCAGTTGTCGAAGCTGTGGCGGTCGTTGTTCTGCACGCGCGCCGGTGCCTGGCTGAAATCGGTGGGTTCGGCGTAGGCGTAGCGCTCGCGGAGGTAGCCGTTGTCCTGCTGCTCGTAGTTCAGGCCGCCTTCGACGGTAAGCGCGGGGCTGGCCTGCCAGGTGAGCGTGCTGAGCAGGCCGGTCTGGCGCTCATCCCACACGCGGCGCTGGCGCGGCAGGTTGCCGGTGGGCAGGTCGCTGAAGGTCACGCGGCGATCGTCTTCGTAGCGGTTGTAGTACAGCCGCGTGCCGAAGGTAATCGTGTCGGACAGCTTCAGATCCACGTGCGCGGCGATCTGGCGCATGTCGCGGTCATCGCCATCGTTGCCGTTGCGCAGGTCGCTGCCGCGACGGTGCGTACGCAGTTCGTCGGCCGTCATGAAGCCGGGTTCGTCCGCCTCGTGGTGGTAGGCGCGTGCGGTCAGGCCCACGCGCAGGCCGTCGTCCAGCGAGCCATGGAACCACTTGCCGCCCAGCGAATACTTCTTCGAGGCATCGTGATCGCGGTAGCCGTCGCTGGCCTGGGTGCCGACGAAGTAGTTCTGCGCGAAGCCATCGCTTTCGCGGCCGATCGCCAGCTGCGCATCGCGGGTGTTGTAGCTGCCGTAGGCCAGCCGCACGTCGGTGTAGGTGCCACCCTGGCGCGTACCGAAGTTCACGTTGCCGCCGATGTTGTGCAGGCCGTAGCGCGGGTCGTTGGTACCGCGCACCACTTCGATGTAGCTGATGTCCAGCGGGAACAGCATGTCGATGAAGCGCTGGTTGCCGCTGTTGACGTTGCTGGGGATGCCGTCAATGAGGGTCTTGATCGCGTTGAGGTAGCCCTCGCCGTTGAAGGCGCGGAAGCTGACCTTGCCCGATTCGGCACCCTGCCGCGTTTCGGTGAGCTGGATGCCGGGCATCTGCCCCAGCAGCTCCCAGCTGTGCGAGACGTTGCGGTCTTCGATCTGGTCCGGGCCGAGCACGTCCACCGAAGTCAGTACCTGGTGCGCACTGAGCTGGCCTTCGCCGTGCTGGTGCACCTGCACCTTGCCGAGAGTGAGCGCGGCATCGGCGGACTGTGCGAAAGCTTCAGGGGCGAACGGCGCGGCCGCCAAGGCGGCCACAAGGGTGGGAGTCTTCATGGGAAGGGGCGGTTGCGGCGAAATGTAATCATATAACATTTCACGTGCCCGCTTTTGCTGCGTCGAGCAAAGCTCGGCGCTACAAGGGCGGGAGCCGGGGGGATTACACCGGGTAGCCGGTGGCTTCCCGTGCCTTCTTCCAGGCGGCTTCGAATTCACGCGCGGAGATTTCGTCGTCCTCGTCGAAATCCAGGAACGACACCGGCTGGTCGGCCAGCAGGAAGCGGTCGTCGCTGTGGGCATGCTCGTCGGCCCAGACCATCCTGGTGCCGTAGATTTCCACCTGCCGCACGATCTTCTCGCCGCGCGCTTCCATCAGCACGTTGCCCTTGCCCAGGCCCGATTCGGCCCAGTGCTTGTAGTACTTCTTTGCGGCGGACTTCGCGCCGGGTTTTGCGTTGTGCTTTGCGTAGGTCATTGCAGGAGCCCTGGCCGCTGGCGCGGCCGGAAAGTGCGGAATGGCGCCATTATCGCCCGACCTCGCAGCGCGCAGGTGGGCGCTTCAGCGGGCCGGCGCTGGCAACGCCACGCCCTTCGGCCACAACATCCAGATGTTGCCCTTCTGCTTCATGTCGCCGGCCAGCTTGCCGGCGGCTTCGCCGCTGCCCCAGTACAGGTCGGCGCGCACTTCGCCGGCGATGGCACCGCCAGTGTCCTGCGCGGCCACCGGGCGCACCACCGGGCTGCCGTCCGGGCGCGCGGTGGACAGCCACAGCAGGCTGCCCAGCGGTACCACGGTGCGATCCACCGCCACGCTGTAGCCGGCGGTGAGCGGTACGTTCAGTGAACCACGCGGACCTTCCGGGCTGTCCGGAGTGCGCACGAAGAACACGTAGCTGGGGTTGCTGCGCAGCAGTTCCGGCACGCGCGCGGGATGGGCCCGGGCCCAGGCGCGGATCGCGTCCATGGTGACGTCTTCCTTCTTCAGCTGGCCCTGGTCCACCAGCCAGCGACCGATCGCGCGATAGGGGTGGCCGTTCTGCTCGGCATAGGCCAGCCGCACCTGCGTGCCATCAGCCAGGCGCACGCGGCCGGACCCTTGGATCTGCAGCAGCTGCAGGTCCATCGGGTCGGTCAGCCAGGCCAGCACCGGCGCCTTTACGCCTTTGGCGGCGATGGTGCCGGCATCGTCATAGGGCTTGAGCACCTTGCCCTCAACCCGCCCGCGCAGGCGCTTGCCCTTCAGTTCCGGGTAGAGGCTGTCCAGCTGCACCACGATCAGATCATCCGGCGTGCCGTACACCGGCACCGTGGCCTTATCGGTACGGGTAAGGCTGCCGGGGTAGATCGGCTCGTAGTAACCGGTGATCAATCCGTCGGCCTGATGGCCACCGGCACGCAGCGCATAGGCATCGAGGTCGCGCTGCAGGAACTGGCGGATCGCGGCCGGGTCCTTGTCTGACACGGCTGCGGCGGTGGCACAGGGCTTGGCCCAGGCAGCGTCGTTCTTCAGGCGGGTGCAGCTGCTGCGCCAGGCAACGAAGCCGGCCTGCAGATCGCTGTTTGAGACCGCTGGCAGGGCTTTCCAGTCGACCTTGGCGTAGGTGGCCGCCGGCGGTGAGGTCGCCGTGGGCGCTTCGGAACCCGTGCGGGGAGCGGTGGTGGCGCAACCGGCGAGCACCGCCGCTGCCAACAGGGTCCAGTGCTTGCGCTTGAAGAAGGTAGCGGAATCGATCATGCCGCCATGGTGGCGGGCCGGCCGCTGGGCGGCAACCCGGCGCGGGGTCAAGCGTTCATGCGCGGAGTCACGGCATCTGCAGCAGCAACGAATGCAGGATGCGGGCGTCCTCGGCATCCAGCGTCTTGGGCAGGTCGTCGCGGCCACGGAAACGGCGGTGGAAGGCGGCGACGGTGGCTTCTCGGTTGTCCAGTGGATAGCCGAAGCGGGCCAGCGCATTCCACGCGTCGAAGCCTTCCGGTGCCGCGCCGTCGGCCGCGCGCGGCCACACGCCGAAGCCGGCCTCGGCCAGCTGTTGCCACGGGAAGAAGCGGCTCGGATCCTGCTTGCGCGTCGGTGCCAGGTCGGCGTGGGCGATCACCTGGCGCGGCGGGATGTTCAGGCGGGTGGTTAGGTCACGCAGCAGCACGATCAGCGATTCGATCTGCGCCGCACTGAACGGGCTGCGGCCATCGTTGTCGAGCTCGATGCCGATCGAGGCCGAGTTGAGATCGGTGATGGTGCCCCATCGCCCGGCGCCGGCATGCCAGGCACGGCGCTCATCGGCGACGAGCTGGTAGCGATGGCCATCGGCGCCGATCAGGTAGTGCGCGCTGACCGGTCCACCGCTGTTGGCGGTACGCAGCGTATGCAGGCTCTGCTGCACCGATTTCTGCTCGGTGTGGTGGATGACGATGATGACCGGCGTGCGCGCGTTCTGGTTGGGCGAAGGCACCCAGGTGGCGAGCGGGTTGCGCGTTTCCCGTGGCGTGGAAGCGCAGGCGGCCAGCAACAGGCAGGCCGAGAGCATCAGTGTGGTGCGGATCGGAGGCATGGCCTGATTGTGCGCGATCTGGCGCGAGGGTGCATGTCACAAGAAAGATTCGGTAGATCCACGCCATGCGTGGATGCGCCACTCCGGCCGTGCCAGCCAACGGTCGGCACCCACCAGAGCAGACCCGGACCCTGTGCCAAGCAAGCTTGGCACCTACCAGAACCAGGACAGGGAAGTGCCGACCAACGGTCGGCACCCACCACGTCAGTACGCCGCTACCTCAGGCCTCGTAGGCAGACTCGCCGTGCGAAGTCACATCCAGGCCAGTGCGCTCTGCTTCTTCGGTCACGCGCAGGCCCACCACGACCTTTACCAGCAGCAGGATGACCGCGGTCACCACCGCCGACCACAGCACGGTCAGGCCGACGCTGACCACCTGCACCCACACCTGGTGGCCGATATCCAGATCGGCCTTGGTGCCGCCCAGCGACTGCGCGCTGAACACGCCGGTGAGGATCGCGCCGACGATGCCGCCGACACCATGCACACCGAACACGTCGGCGGTGTCGTCCACCTTCAGCAGGCGCTTGAGGCCGGTCACGCCCCACACGCAGATCACGCCGGCGACGAAGCCGATCACGATCGCGCCAAGCGGGCCGACCGTGCCACAGGCCGGGGTGATGCCGACCAGGCCGGCCACCGCACCCGAGGCTGCACCCAGCGCCGACGGCTTGCCCTTGCCGATCGCTTCCACCAGGGTCCAGCCGAGCACGGCGGCGGCGGTGGCCAGCACGGTATTGAGGAAGGCCAGCGAGGCCACCGTATCGGCCGCGGCGGCGGAACCGGCGTTGAAGCCGAACCAGCCTACCCACAGCAGCATGGCGCCGATGTAGGTAAACGGTACGTTGTGCGGCTTCAGCGCGGTCTGGCCGTAGCCCAGGCGCTTGCCGACGAGCCACGCGCCGACCAGGCCGGCCACGCCCGCATTGATGTGGACCACGGTGCCACCGGCGAAGTCGATCGCGCCCAGTTCACCCAGGTAGCCGCCGCCCCAGACGATGTGCGCCATCGGGATGTAGCTGAGGGTGAACCACAGTGCCGAGAACAGCAGTACCGCACGGAACTTGATGCGCTCGGCGAAGGCACCGACGATCAGCGCGGTGGTGATGCCGGCGAAGGTCGACTGGAAGGCGACGAACAGGTAATCCGGCAGGCCCTTGATCGGCGTATTGCCCACCGACTCCGGAGTGAAGCCCTTGAGGAAGGCGAATTCGGTGAACGAGCCGAAGAACGGATTGCCGGCGCTGAACACCGCACTGTAGCCATAGGCCACCCACAGCAGCAGCACCAGCGAGAACACCACCAGGATCTGGCTGAGCACCGACAGCACGTTCTTCGAACGCACCAGGCCGCCGTAGAACAGGGCAAGGCCTGGAACCACCATCAACAGCACCAGCAGGGTGGAGGTGAGCATCCAGGCGACGTCGCCACGATCATAGGCAGCGGCCGCTTCGGCCACGGCCGGCGCGGCGGCGGTGGCGGTGGCGGCCGGATCGTGCAGCGGCTCGACCGCCACGGTTTCGCTCGGCAGCGGCGACACCTGTGCCTGGGCGTGGGCGCTGCCCGGCCAGGCACCAGCGGCCAGCGCGCTGAGCAGCATCAACAGGCACACCAGATGGAACCGGGCTTGCCACCCGGTGAGAAGGCGCATCTTCATGGGGGAGTCTCCGGAAGGGGGCTTACAGCGCGTCGGCGCCGATTTCGCCGGTGCGGATGCGGATGACCTGCTCGACAGCGGTCACGAAGATCTTGCCGTCACCGATCTTGCCGGTGCCGGCAGACGACTGGATCGCTTCGATCACCGCGTCGGCACGTTCGTCGGTGACGACGGTTTCGATCTTGATCTTGGGCAGGAAGTCGACAACGTACTCGGCACCGCGATACAGCTCGGTGTGGCCCTTCTGGCGACCGAAACCTTTCACTTCGGTCACGGTGATGCCCGACACGCCTGCATCGGACAGGGCCTCGCGGACCTCGTCGAGCTTGAACGGTCGGATGATGGCGGAGATCAGTTTCATGCGCATGTCCCGAGGGTGGATGGGGCCAGCGCGCCAGCGCGCGTTGGCATCAGGCAACCACGGGTCATCAGGATGATGACCGTGGCTGTTGCACCGGACACGTACAGGGCCGGGACGGCCGTGCCTCTCTCCTTGCACGACCGACGCGGGAGGGAGGGCGGCCCTGGTCGCGTATCCGGTCTCTCTCTTGCCCCTGGATAAGCGGGCCAATGGCTCGCGTTCCAATGCAGCGGACTGACAGTCCGCTCTACAACGGCGGGCCTGCGCCCGCCCTGCGGCTCCCCAGCCGCGAGAACGGAAGCGATGGCGGCGGGTGGGAGGGGGAACCCACCGCCATCGCGCCCGGTCAGCTCGCGTAGTACAGCTGGTATTCCAGCGGGTGGGTGGCCGCGCGGAACTTGGTCACTTCCTGCATCTTCAGCGCGATGTAGCCGTCGATGAAGTCATCGCTCATCACGCCGCCGGCCTTGAGGAACTCGCGGTCCTTGTCCAGCGCTTCCAGCGCCTGGTCCAGCGAGGAGCAGACCTGCGGGATCAGCTTCTCTTCCTCCGGCGGCAGGTCGTACAGGTCCTTGTCGCTCGGTGCACCCGGGTCGATCTGGTTCTTGATGCCGTCCAGGCCGGCCATCATCAGCGCGGTGAAGGTCAGGTAGCCGGACTGGATCGGGTCGGGGAAGCGCATTTCGATGCGGCGCGCCTTCGGATTGGACACCCACGGAATGCGGCACGAGGCCGAACGGTTGCGGGCCGAGTAGGCCAGCATCACCGGCGCTTCGAAGCCCGGCACCAGGCGCTTGTAGCTGTTGGTGCCCGAGTTGGCGAAGGCATTGATGGCCTTGGCGTGCTTGAAGATGCCGCCGATGTACCACAGCGCCAGCTGGCTCAGGCCACCGTAGCCGTCACCGGAGAACAGGTTGGTGCCGCCCTTGGACAGCGACTGGTGCACATGCATGCCGCTGCCGTTGTCGCCGACGATCGGCTTGGGCATGAAGGTGACGGTCTTGCCGTTGCGGTGCGCGACGTTCTTGATGACGTACTTCATGCGCAGCAGCTCGTCGGCCTTCTGCACCAGGGTGCTGAACTTGGTGCCGATCTCGCACTGGCCGGCAGTGGCCACTTCGTGGTGCTGTACTTCCACTTCGATGCCGACCTGTTCCAGGGTCTTGCACATCTCGGCGCGCAGGTCGTGCAGGGTGTCGGTCGGCGGAACCGGGAAGTAGCCGCCCTTCACGCCGGGACGGTAGCCGCTGTTGGCGCCGTCATACTTGGCGCCGCTGTTCCATGCCGCTTCTTCCGAGTCGACCTTGAAGAAGGTGTTGCCCATTTCGTTGGCGAAACGGACCGAGTCGAAGATGAAGAATTCCGGCTCCGGGCCGAAGAACGCGGTTTCGGCGATGCCGGAGGACTTCAGGTAGGCCTCGGCACGCTTGGCGATGCCGCGCGGGCAGCGGCCATAGGCCTGCATGGTGGCCGGATCGAGGATGTCACAGCTGATCACCAGGGTCGGATCGGCGTAGAACGGATCGACGTAGGCGCTGGACGGGTCCGGCAGCAGCACCATGTCCGATTCGTTGATGCCCTTCCAGCCGGCGATCGAGCTGCCGTCGAACATCTTGCCTTCTTCGAACAGCGACGGCTCGACGATGCTGACCGGGAAGGTGACGTGCTGCTCGACGCCACGCATGTCCACGAAACGCAGATCGACGAATTCGATCTGGTTGTCCTTGATCAGCTTCTCAACGTTTTCCACGGACATCGGTACGACCTCGGATGGGGATGAATGCCTGCTGAGGTACAGCAATGACCGTGCCAACTTTTTGCGACCCGCAAGTCGTTGATTTACCTGAGCCCGCCCCGCACCGGTGCGGAACAGCGCGCACCAAACAGGTGCAGTCGGCAGCAGGCGCACCCGTTTGGTGCAGCAGGGATCGTCTATCCTCTCGACCTTCTTCCTTCCTGCCGCGCGTGCCCGCACCGTCCATGTCCGACCTGCTCTCCGCCCTGCTGCTGGGCATCCTCGAAGGCTTGACCGAATTCCTGCCGATCTCCAGCACCGGCCATCTGCTCATTGCCCAGCACTGGCTGGGTGCCCGCTCGGACTTCTTCAACATCGTCATCCAGGCCGGCGCGATCGTCGCGGTGGTGCTGGTGTTCCGCCAGCGCCTGCTGCAGCTGGCCACCGGCTTCAACCAGCGTGAGAACCGGGAGTATGTATTCAAGCTGGGGGCTGCGTTCCTGGTCACCGCCGTGGTCGGCCTGGTGGTACGCAAAGCCGGCTGGTCGCTGCCGGAGACGGTCAGTCCTGTGGCCTGGGCGCTGATCATCGGCGGTGTCTGGATGCTGCTGGTGGAGGCCTACACCGCGCGCCTGCCTGACCGCGACCAAGTGACCTGGACCGTGGCGATCGGCGTCGGCCTGGCGCAGGTGGTGGCAGGCGTATTCCCCGGTACCTCGCGCTCAGCCTCGGCGATCTTCCTGGCCATGCTGCTGGGCCTGAGCCGCCGCGCGGCGGCGGCCGAATTCGTGTTCCTGGTCGGCATTCCCACCATGTTCGCCGCCAGTGCCTACACTTTCCTGGAACTGGCCAGGGACGGGCAGCTGGGCAGCGAGAACTGGACCGAGGTGGGCGTGGCCTTCCTTGCCGCGGCCGTCACCGGCTTCGTCGTAGTGAAGTGGCTGATGGGCTACATCAAGTCGCACAGGTTCACGGCCTTCGCCCTCTACCGCATCGCGCTGGGCGCGGCGCTGCTGCTGTGGTTGCCCTCCGGCAGCTGAACAGCACCGGGGCACGGTAACCCCAATGCCAGCCCCACCCCGTTTCCCCCACGGTTCCCCAAGGAGAATCACCATGAACCGCAAGCTCACCCTGCTCCTCCCGCTGGCCCTGATGGCCGCGTGCAGCCAGACCCCGGCCCCGGCCGGCACCGGCGGCGATGACGTGGCCCCGGCCGCGGCCAAGGCAGCGGACCAGCAGACGCTGGCGCATCTGGACGCGCAGCGCCTGCAGAGCCAGCACTGGCTGCTGCAGCAGGCCACCGGCGCCGACGGCAAGCGCATCGACGCGCTGTTCGCCCGCCAGGACAAGCCGGTCACCCTCGACTTCGCTGACGGCCGCCTGTCGGTCAGCAACACCTGCAACCGCATGGGCGGTGGTTATACCTTCGACGCTGGCAAGCTGGCCGTCAGCGCGATGGCCTCGACCATGATGGCCTGCACCGACAAGGCGCTGATGGCGCTGGACGAGGCCGTGTCGAGCCGGCTGCAGGGCGAACTGAAGGCCGAGCAGGACGCTGATGGCAGGCTGACCCTGACCACCGCCAAGGGCGACACGCTGGTCTTCAACCCGGAACCGACCGCTGAAACCCGTTACGGCGGCGCCGGCGAAACCGTGTTCCTGGAAGTGGCCGCGAAGACCGAGAAGTGCTCGCACCCGCTGATCCCGGACTACCAGTGCCTGCAGGTGCGTGAAGTGAAGTTCGACGACAAGGGCCTGAAGCAGGGCGAGCCGGGCAAGTTCGAGAACTTCTACGGCACCATCGAGGGCTACACCCACGAAGACGGCGTGCGCAACGTGGTGCGCGTGAAGCGCTACGAGGTGAAGAACCCGCCGGCCGATGCGCCGTCGCAGGCGTACGTGCTGGACATGGTGGTCGAGTCGGCCATCGAGAAGAAATAAAACGATGGAAGGGCGGCCGAGAGGCCGCCCTTCTTCGTTGTGCGTTGTAGAGCCGAGATCCTATGTTCGTGGTCAAGCCTGCTGGAAGCAGGCTTGACCCACTTTCAGCATGGCCGGGTCAAAGTCCCGGCCGCTCTTGAAGACGCCCCAAGCGATCCTGGCCAGCTTTCTGGCCAGGATGTTGAA